>CAZAWR010000055.1:0-59050 GCA_964488865.1 uncultured Polyangiaceae bacterium
CTTTTCAGATAAATTCCCTCAAACAGCACCCCGAAGTGCTTGGTTTGGGACTAGCTAGTTCCCCGGCCCGTTTTTGGTCCTCAGCTTGACCCTCGGGAATGGACCGCTCCCCGCCCGATCCCAACCGCTCCCTTCTCCTTCCCTCGCTCTTGGAGGACGCCCCCTTCCCACTCTGGCGCAGCACTCCACCTCTTCCCATTTTCTTCCTGTGCCCCTCCGCGCCTTCGGTGGTTTCTGCCCCCGACGGTCGCGATCCTCCCCGCACACGGCCCCGACCATGGATGATACGATGGCCCCGTGCCTTCTCGATCGCGCGCGCGTCCCCCCGAGCTGAAGCGATCCGGACCCGATCTCGCGCGGTCCGCGATCGACGATCTGTTCGCGCGCCCACCGGTCCAGGAAGGGGAAATCCCGCTGCGCCTTCGCGGGGTCAATCCGGCGGATGCAAGGCAGGTTCTCGTCGAACGCTTGCGCATGTCCGACCCGACCGACCAGGAAACCGAGCTGTTCATGGCGATCTTCGGTCACCTCGGCGTGCACGAGCAACGCCCCGCCATGGCGGAGATCATCCTGGATGGCGGGCAGAGCCACAGGGTGCGGGCCTACGCCTGCGGACTGCTCGCCACCGAGGACCCGGACCTCGCAGAAGGGCTCATGGCCAGGCTCCCGTTCGAGGATCGCGTCGCGATCATGGACGTCCCCTTCGTCGACATGCTCGTGTGGGCGCAAGCTGACCCCCGCGCGGGCGAGCAGCTCGCCATCGCCCTCGAAGGGCTCGACGGCGGCACCCAGGGCATGACGTTCGACCGACTCGAAGTGCACCGCAAGCGCGTGGGCACCGGGGCAGTCTCCGCCTACGGGCCTGCCTTGCAGCGGGGCCGCATCCGCTCGCTCCACCGCGGCATGCTCGAAGCGCTCGTGCAGGAGTCCTCTCCGGAGGGCCTCGAGCTCGTGCGGTCCCTGCGCGACGCAGAGAAAGAGCCCGGCACACGACGCAGCCTCCAGGCCGCCCTGCTGCGCATGGGGACGAGAGCGATCGACCCGTCGGTCTCGCGTGAGGCCCCAGACGGGCGAGCGTACGTCTCGAGCTGCGATCACCTCGGAGACTTCATCGTGCTGGGTTGCATCGACAACCCCGACGGCTCGGTGTCGGTCGCGAACATTTGCATCCGCGCGGATGCCGAGATCCGGGGTGGGTTCGTGCTGCTGCGCCAGACCCCGCAAGACCTGCAAGAGATCCTCGAAGACCTCGATCGCTCGGGCGGCGGCTTCGCCCCCTTGCCGCTGCAGGAGGGGGCCCGGCTGGTCGACGACGCGATCCGCCGCATGGACGAGCGGGGGAAGAAGGCCCCTCGCGACGCCGAGCCGGCCATGGCCCTGCTACGGCGCGCCACACGGCGCAAGCGCAAGCCCGAGCCCGAAATCCCCCCCGCGTGGGACGTCGCCCCCGACCAGGCGCGCGCCCTGATGGCACGACCCGAGCACGCCCGCATCTGGATCCTCACCCAATCGGACCTGGAGGCGCTCCACGTCCTGCCCCCGCCCTCTCACGGCATGGACGACGCGTGGATCCGCGAAGCCGCTGCCCTCTGGGCTCGCCGCAGCAAACGACGAAACCGCCTCGTTGCCATGGCTCGGCACATGGCCATGTGGCACCGCGTCCGCGGTGAACGCGACGAAGCTGCTCTGTGCGCAGGTCTCGTACGCATGACCGAGAAGCGCGCAGCCTCCAGCCCCCTGGTGCTGGGCATGCTCGAAAAGGCCTTCCTCCTGCCCCTGAGCGAGCCCACCGGCCTGTCCGACCTCGAACTGCGCAACCTCATCCGCCAGTCCCTGTTCGACGACGCGCTGACCCCGAAAGGCCGCGACCTCGCGCGCCTCGACTTCACCCAGATCGCCTACGTGACCCTCGGCGACACCATGGCCAACGTCGACCCCACCCCTCTTCCCCGCGACACCCACCTGGCCGCTGCCGCCGCCGTCGCCACCGCGTTCGTCGACGGACGCATCGGCAAGAAGAAGCCGATCGACTTGGCCCAGGTCGCACGCCAGGTGCGAGGCCAGGTGCAAGACCTCCTCGCCCTGAGCCCCGTCACCGCCGAAGAGGTCGCAGGCTACCTCGTCTCGACCCTGGATGCTTTCCAACGCGAGGTCTGCGCGGGCTGCCCCGTCCGGTGCATCGACAAGCCGAGAGCCCACGTCGCCGCGCACTTCCACGCCGCGGTGCACCCGGCCCTTTCGGACTGCCCCTTCTGACAAGGCTCCCGAAGGGTCACGGGCACGCGAACATCGGCGTCACCGGGTGGAACTTCTTGCCCCGCTTTGGCGAGCACGCGTTCACCGGCAGACACGCGTACATGCTGCTTCCCGATTGCGCCCTCTGGAAACACTTCTCACCCGCCGCACAAGCGCCAGGACAAAGGCTCGCATCCACCACCGGGAACACCGTACGCTCGTAGCACTCCTCGTTCGCACCGCACGCCGGCGTGCACGATGATGCTGGGAGCACCGGGATCGAGTCGAGATCGAGCAACGCCGTATTCAACCCGTCGCGGATCTCCGCCATCGTCTGGTTCAGCTTGTCCTGCGAGCTGGCCTCCGCCGCGCAAAGGAACTTCGCACGACCGCACACGTCGAGCCCTTCACACCCCGGATTCGACGGCCCTGCCGCCTCGAGCTGATCGTCCCCGAACAGCACCTTGCCCCCGACCATCACCAGCCGAACCGTGCTCGGCCACGCCGACACGATCGCGTCGTACGGCACGGTCCGATCTCCACCCACCACGATGAGGTCCGCTTTGAGCCCGGGAGACAACCGCCCAATCGTGTTCGACAGCGCAACCACCGCGGCCGCGTTCGACGTCGACATCTCCACGATGTCCTTCGTGCTCAACACGTTCCCGTAGTTCTGGTCGTCCCACCAGTTGGCGAACCGCATCTCCTCGAGCATGTTGCGGCTCCCGCCCATCGACCAATCCGGCGCCAGGCTGATCGTCAGACCCGCCGCGATCGCCGCCGGCAAGTCGTTCGTCTGCCCGTACAGCGCCACGTTCGATGCCGGCGACCACGTCAGCTTCATCCCCGCGGCCGCCATCGTCTGGTACTCCGACGGCGTGAACGACGTCCCGTGTGTGATCGCCGTCTCTGGCGCGTACAGGCACCCATCCACCGTCGTCACCGAGTACAGCGTCGAGAACTCGTTGAGCGCCGTCTGGTCCACCCCTTCGCCACAGTGAATGAGGTACGCCTCCGTGGAGGCGCTCGAGAAGTTCTCACAGACACCGTCCGCCGCGCTGGTCGAAGGCGGGAAGGTCGCGCTCGTCTGGATCTTGTCGCCCGGCAACCCGTTCTGCGACACGTCGATCGACCGAGACAACGACGAGAAACACGACAGAGACGTCCCCGGCAAACCCACGATGGACGTGGTCCCCGCCACGAGGCCCTTGAGCTCGCCCCACTTGTTCATCTCGCACTTGACCTTGCCGTCGCCGTCGTAGGTCTGCGGGCACCACACGGGCTTGCCTTGGGACGCGTCCTCGAGGCACTGCTTGTAGTCCATCATCACGCCGTATTCGCTCTCGTTCGGCCACTGATCATGGTTCTTGTACTTGCACGTGCCGCCCACGCAGTTGCACTTGTTGTTCGAGCAATAGCTCGAGGCCGCGCAGTCGTCGGCCGTCGTGCACGTCGACGGGAGGCTGGGAATCCAGTGCTCGTTGCCGAAGATGTCGAACAGGATGTGGTTGTGCGTGTCGATCAACCCTGGAGCGATGACGCCGTTCGTGTCGATCACGGTGGCGCCTTGCGCCCCTCCCTCGCTCGCACAGTCCGTTCCTGGCTTCACACAGGTGAGCGTGTCGCCCTCCACGAGCACCTGACCCTCGAACGCCGTGTCGGGTGTGACCACCGTCCCGATGAGCAGGAAGCGATCGGGCGCTCCCACCTGGATGGTGGCGTCCGGTCCGGATGCCCCGCCGCCGCCGGATCCGCCCGTCAGTCCGGTTCCCCCCGTGCCGCCCGTACCTCCGGTCGCACCCGTGCCGCCTGTTCCCCCGGTCGCGCCCGCGCCGCCCGTACCGCCGGTTCCCCCGGTCGCACCGGTCCCACCCGTTGCGCCACTTCCGGCCTCGCCGGCCGACCCGCTGGTCCCCGCACCTCCGCCCGAGCCCGCAGAACCCCCGCTGCCCCCTGCAGCCGGCTCCGACTCGGCATCCGCTGCACAACCAAGACCGAGCGCCGCGCTCACCAACACGCCCCATGCAACAGCCTGTCGCGAAGTGGATCGATGGACCATGTTGCGAAGCGTACCCGCAATTCGAGGCTCGCTCCACGCAAGTCGAACGGATACACGCCGATTGTCCGCACTCGTTCCGGCCGCCACGAGTCCCGGCCTGGTATCGGTGGCGAAGATGCCCGTCCCACCCCAGCCGACCGCGCGGCGGAAGGGTATCGGCGCGATTCGCTGCCTTGGCGGACGGCGCTTCCTCGTGGCTGCGACCCGTTCGGAACCTTGTTCACGCACCGCGCGCTGTGGACAACCGGACGATGGTTCTCAGCGATCGCGACACGGGGAACCGAAGGGGACCGCGAGATGACAGCTCTACAAATTCGCAGAAGCGTGTACTCGCTACATTGATATCCGATAGCCCACGCCAACCCCCAGGCTGAACATAGCCACGTCCTCCGAGAGCGACGCACAGTCCCCCGTCGTCCCGCACGCTCGCTCGCTCGGCAAGAACCACCACGCCGACCGGAACGAGGACTCCAGCGTCCAGTTGGGCGCGAAATTCCACCCCAGCCCCGCCGCGATCCCCGCCGACACCCCCTCGGTTCGCACCACCACCCCCGAAGGTCCAAGAATCACCGCGTCCGACGTCTCCCCCTCCGTCTTGTACTGGTCACTGATGACCGCGCCCCCAAGCGTCATCCCCAGCCACCCCTCCACGTTCGGCAGCTTGAGCCCGTAGTACCGGCCCGTCACGTCGATCATCATGTACTGCCGGAGGTGGGTCCGCTCGATCTCCGACGTCTGCTCGGTCGTATCCCCGGAGAAGGGACGAGCGAGGCTGGTGCCCGCGCCGATCGCGAACTCGTTCGTCGCCCGGTAGAGCATCCAGACCCACGCGTAGGGCGTCACATCCCCCTTGGTGCACGTGTCAGGCTGCGCCAGGCAGATATCCGTGGTGGGCAAGGCCAGGATGCCCACTCCGAACTCCGCTACCGTGTAAGGGTTCTCCAGCTGCGGGGCCGAAGCCGCCGCCCTCGCCCCCGATGGCTGCCCCATCGACACCGAGGCCCAGAGAAACACGATGCCCCCCGCCGCAAAGGGCAACCCGAAAAACCCGGTTCGAACCCCGGTCTTCACAACCATCGCCCTCCCGTGGTGGTGGGGGCCGGCACCGACGAAGAGCCTGCCGAGTCGGCCACGGAGGGCTCACCCGTCGCCGGCGCGGACGACCCAGGAGCAGGTGGGTTGAACGCGGAAGCCCCCGGGGAGGTCCGACGCGACGCTGAACTCCGAGGAACGCTCGTGCCGCCTTCCGCCTCCACCATCGGCTCGACCTGAACGGAACCCGCATCTCCAGCGAGCCCTTCCAGCTCGCGAACGAGGTGCTGGGCCGTGGTGCTTTCGGGCGCCAGCTCGCTCGCCAGCCTCGCGTGACGCAACGCCCCCTCGATGTCCCCCGCGTACTTGCGGCCAAGCGCCGCCTTCACCAACTCGTCCGCAGCACGACGACGCACGTCGCGCAACGCTTCGTCGCCCGGGTTCCTCGTCAACCCCTCCTGGGTGATGTCTCTCACGTTCTCCCCAGGGGGCGTGTCCCACTGCTGGTTGATCATCGCGCGGTTCGCCCTCTCCACATAGGACACGCGCGATCGCCCTAGAAACCCCAACTGATGCGCCCCCACCGACGCCAGCGCGGCACCGCCGAGAAAACACGCCGCCACGAACATCGCGAGGCGCGCACGCGTGCGACGCACCACCACGGGGGAGTCGTCGTCATCGAGCGTGGGCTCGACGCCGGACGCGCGAGAACGAGGAACCGACGTACGCACGGGGTCGGGCGTGCTCACCGCGTCGGGGATCGAGGGCGCCCCAGGGATCGTAGCGTCGGGCGCGCCGGGCAGAGGCGTCGCCACGGCGTTTGCCGCCACGACTTCCCCCGGCTCCGAGGCCTCGGCAACAGCGGGCGCCCCCCTCGCTCCGATCGCCGACGCCGTCTCCGCCGACAGCTGCATCTGCTTGGTGCGCTGGATCGACGTGAACGACGCATGCACACCGCGATGTCCGAGCAAGGTCGACCGGGGGACGAGATCGTCAGGGGACAAACCGCCCGCTCGCGCGGCCTCCACCAGTTCCCGACCGAAGCTTCGCGCATCTGGCGATCGATCCGCGGCAGACTTCGCCAGGTTGCGCATCACCGCCGCCGCAAGCTGGGGCGGCACATAGCTCGCCCGCGGCACGCCCAGCAACGGTGGCGGCGGCTCGTACGCATGTTGCATCAAGAGCCCCACCGAAGAGTCCGCATCGAACGGCGTGCGCCCCGACAAACACTGGTACAGGATCGTCGCGATCGCATACACGTCCGCGGGCGGCGACACCGGCTGCCCCTGCGACCCCTCCGGCGAAATGTACCGCGCCGTCCCGAAGATCAACCCCGCCTGCGTCGCGAACGACTCCTCCCCCCAGTCCAGCCGCGCAATCCCGAAGTCCAGCACCTTCACGTAGTCCGGGTCGTCGCCCCGACGCACCAGCATCACGTTCTCGGGCTTCACGTCCCGGTGCACGATGCCTTGCGCATGCGCCTCCCCTACCGCATCGCAGATCTGCAGCGTCACGTGCAACGCCCGCGGCAGGGGCATCACACCGTTCGACGCCGCGAGCGCCGACATCAGCGAGATGCCATCGAGATACTCCATCACGATGTACAGCTCGCCTCCGATGGGCGCGTCCCCCGCCTGCGACGGAAGCTGCCCAGCCATCACGACCTGCACGACGTTCGGGTGACTCAGGCGGCTCGAGATCCTGGCCTCCCGCAAGAACCTCGTCACGAGCGTCTGGTTCGCGGACAGCTCGCGATGAAGCATCTTCACGGCGACGTCCCGCTCCACGCCCCGCTGGAATGCGCGGTACACACGCCCCATCGAGCCGATCCCGACGAGCTGGCGCAGCTCGATCTGGTCGCCAATCACCAGCCCCAGGTAGGGGTCCTCACCAGGCACCGTGCGCGAGTTGCCCAGGGGCGTCCCGTCCTTCGGACAGAACAGCGCGTCCGGCTCGTACTCCGAGCCACACGACGCGCAGATCCTCGAAGCCTTGGGCATCCTTCGAGCAGTCTAGCCCGAATCAAGCGCTGTTCGAAGACCAGTGCTTGATTTGGGGCTATCCGAGCCGAAGGCGAGGCGTTTTGGGGTGAGCCGCGGTGAGCGCGGCGAGGGGGCTTTCGCAAAGCCCCCTTAGAAAGACCTAGCGATCACGATCGCGCTTCCATGTCTCAGGCGCCCCGCATCCGACATCCTCGGGCGTGTCCCAGTCGTCGAGCCAGCGCGCGCGGTCCCCGACAAGCTCGAGTTCCACGGCCCCGGCCGCCCTCGCCATCCGGTGCAAGCTTCGGATCCCCTGCCCCAGGCACGTCTCCACGTGCACCCGCATCGCATCCGCCCGGTACGCCGCACACAACGGCTCGAGCTTGTCTCCGCGCCGCGGCACCATCGCCGCCGCCCCCCCACGAACCCCCTCGACCAACTCCTCGAGCAGCTTCGCAGGCACGTGCGGAAGGTCACACGCAAGCGCCAGCACAATCCCTCCTTGTGCGTATCGAAACAGCGCCAGCAGCCCTCCCGCCGGCCCCACCTCCGCCATGGCATCCCCCACACTCGCCAGCCCAAGCGACGCGTAGGCCGAGGCCTCTCCCACCAGCAACGGCTCAGCTCCCACCGCGCAGGCCTCCCGCACCACGTGCTCCACCACGGACCCGGGCTCCGTCGGGTGCGGGATCAACCCCTTCGGCACGCCGCCCATGCGGCGCGCCTTCCCACCGACGAAGACCCCCGCGACGATCAACTCACACGCCGCCGGTTACCAGGACGCGCTCGATCGCTCCCACCGCGATCGGATGGTACGCGCCTCGATGACGATCGAACAGCTCCCGCGCGTGCTTGCGGCTCCACTCCGTCTCCACGAGCGCACGGTACAGCGGCTTGAGGTACAGCATCCGTCCCACGCTCGAGAGCAAACGCTCCACGTCCGCCAGCACCGGCTCGTAACCGCTGCGGATCGCCACCACGTAGTAGTCCGTCAAGTGGTTGCGGTTGCGGCTCTTGTCCAGCCCAAACAGCTCGCAGAAGTACGCGCAATGCTCCGTCGGAATCGTCCGCGGAATCCCCTTCAGGAAAATCTCGATCTGCGACGCCTTCCAGCCCGCCACGTCCTCCAGCCTCGGCAGCGTCCCGCCCTCGTACGCCTTCAATCGCCCGTACACGTCGTCCAACAAGTGCGACGACGGCTCGAGCGCATCCTCCGGGAACCCCGCCTCGAATACCCACTTCTGGATGTCGACCTTCTCGTCGATCCCGGGAAGCTCTTCCCGAAGGAACGAGAGGAAGTCCTGCGTGGTCAGGGACTGGAACTGGAACGTCTCGATGTACTTGCGAATGAGCCCATTGAAGCGGTCCCGGCCCACCTTGTGCTCGACGACGGACAGGAAGGAGCAGCCCTTCTCGTAAGGGATCGTCGAGAAGACCTCGTCCGGGTCGATGCCTTCCTGAGAGAACTTGAGCTTGGTCGGGTCCGAGTCCATGCCGAACACGCGCATGTCTTCCATCATGCTCTTGCGGCGCACCGCGGCCTGCAGCTGCGCGAAGGGCTCGCCCTCGATCGCTTCGAGGATGCGACGCTCGGCGTAGACGGTCCACCCTTCGTTGAGCCAGAAGTCTTCCCACGTGGCGTTGGTCACGAGGTTGCCGGTCCAGGAGTGCGCGAGCTCGTGCGCGACCACGTTGACCATGGACCGATCGCCGACGATGAGAGTTGGTGTGAGGAAGGTGAGCCGTGGGTTCTCCATGCCGCCGTACGGGAACGACGGGGGCAGGATGAGCATGTTGAAGGTTTCCCACAGGTACGGGCCGAACAGCTTCTCGGCCTCGTCGATGAAGCGCTCGGTGTCGGCGAACTCCCAGGCGGCGGCCTCGAGGACCTCGGGCTCGGCGAACACACCACAGCGTTTGCCGATCCGCTGGAAGGCGAGATTCCCGACGGCGAGGGCGAACAGGTACGAGGGGATCGCCTGGGGCATCTCGAAGTGGCAGATGTGGAACGCGCCTTCCTGCTCCACCTTGGTGCGGTCGGCAGACATGGCCGCGGTCAAGGGTGCCGCAACCTTCACGCGCGCCGCGTACGTGAACCGCACGGACGGGGAGTCCTGGCAAGGGATCATGCTCCGCGCATGGATCGCCTGGCACTGGCTCAGAAGGAACGGGTGCTTGCCCCCCGCGGTCTGCGGCGGGTCGAGCCACCCGAGCGCCGTCGCCTCGCGCGACGTCTCGAACGCGATGCTGATCTTGGAGAGCGCGCCCGGGTTCTGGATGTGAAGCCGCTTGCCCTTGACGCGGTCTTCTGCGTCGACGGACCACGCGAGGTCCTCGCCTTCGGAGAAGACCCGCTCGACAAAAATGTCTCGCGTGTCGAGGAACAGGCTTCCCGCGGCTGGCGCCTCGAAGGTGTAGTGCCCGACGCCGCGCAATGTGCGCGTCTCGAAGCTCACCTCCAAGTCGAAGTCGATGTGTCGGATGCGGCCTTGGCGCGTATCGGCGAAGGAGTGGGGATCGTGAATCGGCATGAGAAATCCAGCCGAACCGTAGTGCCTTGGGCAACCATTCGCAACCCCGACCGGACGGCTCGGATCCGGAGCCGTCCGAGTTGGCCGCAGATTCCCCAGGGTGGTTTGGTTGGTTGTGCGGAGGTGGGTGGCTGCGTGCGGGCTCCCGTTGGGGACGATTGGCAGCGTGGTACCGAACGGGCGGGACCGCGTCCTTCGTTGCGTCGGCGCCAATGCCACCGCCCGACTCCACACGAGAGCCCGCGGAGCGGGCTTTGAGAGGTGTCCAACCGGTGAACGTAGCCGTCGGTTTCAACCGGCGGCCCCACCAACCGGCGGCCTCACCAACCGGCGGCCCCACCAACCGGCGGCCTCACCAACCGGCGGCCTCACCAACCGGCGGCCTCACCAACCCGGCCAACAAACAAGCACGAAAAGAACCCCACCTGACCCCGTCGAGTCGTGGTATTTCGTAGCGATGGGTGACAAGTCTCCGAAGTCGAAGGACAAGAACAAGAAGCAAGACGACGCGCAGAAGAAGCGCAAGAAGGACGACGCTGTCAAGAAGCAGGCGCCGCCCGCCGTGACGAAGAAGTAGGCGTCGGGAAGCTGGGGGCCGCGGGCCGCAACCACGAAGGGTGGTGACGGAGATTTGTGCCCGCTGCCATGGAGGGCCCTTGGGAGAGTTGACACTCACCTGCACCGTGTGCGGCGCCCCAACCGATCCGGATGCCGGCTCCCTCCGCAAGGGCTTCACCCGTTGCCGAAGCTGCGGGACCATCCACCGGGTCAACCAAGACGGACTTGCCCCCACTCACGACACGCCCGCCACGGTCCCCGACGGCGTCCGCGTCCGCGAAGGCCCGAACCTCCTCTCCCTGACAGCCCGCGCGGCCACAGGCGCCCCCTCCGCTCACGGACGAGAGCTGCTCTGTGGACTCGTCGCCGCCCTCGGCGCAGGCTACGCCGCGTCAGGCCGCGACCTGCCTTGGTTCCTGGTCCCCATCATCGGCTTCTTCGCCTTCTTCCTCACCGTCGCCCTCACCGCCAAGCTCCGACGCTTCCCCCCTCCCGTCGTCCTGTCCGGCTCCGTCCTCCGATCCGGCGTCCGCCTCTCTAAGATCCCCGTGAGCGACGTCGCCCAGATCTACACCACCGAGTTCAACCCGAACTTCGGAGCCATGGGCGGCCAGCTCGACGAGCTGCAACGACAGAAAGGGACCCACGAGGAGGTGTACTGGGTGTGCGCCCTGCGCAACGACGCCAGCCGCGTACAGCTTCTCGGCCCGATCGCACGGCTCGAGCACGCGCTCTACGTGGAGGAGAGGTTGGAGGCAGCCCTCGGCCTCGCAAACCGCGGCGTCAGGGGCGAGCTAGGTCACGATGCCGCGCAAACCGAGACGTCGCAGAGCGAGACGATCGCGTGCGAAGGATGCGGGGCAAGCCGTACCGTGGACGACGAAGCACGACGTCGGGGTTTCGTCCTCTGCTCGTATTGTCGCACCGCCACGATCCTCGCGTCCGGCGGCTCCCTCGGCGATGCCCTAGCGGAACGCAAGCCCCCTCAGTTCGAGATCATTGAGCGCGAGGGCCTGACAATTGCCCCGGTCGGCGCTTCCCCGCTTCTCACGCTGGCCGACGGCAAGCTCCGGTTGCCGAACGCCACCATCGACCTGGCGGACGTAGGCGAGCCGGTGGTCAAGCTCGCCAGCGACCCCAACGTGATGGATATCCTGGGCGCGGTGGGCAAGCTCAACCAGCTCACGGCGTACTCCGCTTCGCGCGCTGGCGACGCGGCCGCCCTGGTGTCCGACATGCTCAACCTGGAGCTCCGAATCGAAGTAAAGGTGGGGCGGATCGACACCGTCCTCGTCGACCGGATCAAGGACCCCCGGGAGGCGTTCGAAATCCTCGCTCTTCTGCGTAAATGGCGAAGCACCGCGAACGCGTAACCGCCCTTCCCAGCCACCGGTTGACGGTACCTTGGACGGGCGCTAGGTAGAGGGCGCCGAGCCTCGGGGGTTCGGCCTCGATTACCGCAGCACATTCAGTCCACAGGAACGCCATGCCGAACCGACACTTCACATCCGAGTCCGTCACCGAAGGCCATCCCGACAAGATCTGCGACCAGATCTCCGACGCCATCCTCGATGACATCCTGAAGCAGGACCGCACCGCGCGCGTGGCCTGCGAGACCCTCACCAAAACCGGCATGGTCGTCGTCGCCGGCGAAATCACGACCTCCGCTTGGGTCGACATGCCCAAGGTCGTTCGCGAGACCATCAGGGAGATCGGCTATCAGAGCTCCGGCATGGGATTCGACTGGGAAACCTGCGCCGTGCTCACCGCCATCGAGCAGCAGTCTCCCGACATCGCCATGGGCGTCGACGAGGGTACCGACAAGGACCAAGGCGCCGGCGACCAAGGCCTCATGTTCGGCTTCGCCTGCGACGAAACTCCCGAGCTCATGCCCGCCCCCATCTCCTACGCCCACAAGCTCGCGCGCAGGCTCGCCGAAGTTCGCAAAGCCAACGTCCTCGACTTCCTCCGGCCCGACGGCAAGAGCCAGGTCACCCTCGAGTACGACGGCTACAAGGTCACTCGCGTCGAGGCGGTCGTGATCAGCTCCCAGCACCGCGACGACGTCACCCAGCAGCAGATCGTCGAAGGCATCAAGGCCGAAGTCATCGACAAGGTCCTGCCTGCCAACCTCATCGACAAGAACACCAAGTTCCATATCAACCCCACCGGACGGTTCGTCATCGGCGGCCCCAAGGGGGACGCCGGCCTCACCGGACGCAAGATCATCGTCGACACGTACGGCGGCATGGGCCGACACGGCGGCGGCGCCTTCAGCGGCAAGGACCCCTCCAAGGTCGATCGGTCCGCCTGTTACTTCGCACGCTACCTCGCCAAGAACGTCGTCGCCTCCAAGCTCGCCCGCCGCTGCGAAGTGCAGATCGCCTACGCGATCGGCGTCGCCAAGCCCGTCGGCGTCTACGTCGACACCTTCGGCACGGGCTCGGTGGACGACGACAAGCTCGCGGGATACCTGTCGGAGCACTTCGACATGCGCCCCAAGGCAATCATCGAGCGCCTCGACCTCCTGCGACCCATCTACAAGGCGACGGCTGCCTACGGTCACTTCGGCCGCGACGGGTTCCCATGGGAGGACACCTCGCCCGCGGCAAAGATCGCGGATGACCTCGCGGGTCCGAGCGCAAGATCCATGAAGTAACAGTCCGTCTTGGATTGGGTTGCGCTTGGCACGGCTGTGCCGTGCGCGAACTGGACTCGGCGTCGCCGAGTCGTCACGGAAGCGGACTTGTAACGCCGTGCTCTCGGGTACGGTACACATCCGCACCCGTGGCGGCGCGACAACGTCGCGCCTAGCGTCAGGCACGGCAAGGCCGTGCCCAAGGGCGAAAAACCATGTCTGAAGGCGAGAAGACATGTCTCGCTTCGCGCGACAACGCCGGACCTGTCTCGAACCTAGTCAAATGTGCGCGTCCATGTGACAAGTCCTCCGAGAAGCGCTAGGCTCCGAGGGTTGCGACGCTTAGGAATGCGTGCGCTTACCGGATCGGAGACCACATGACGAAGGCGCGCTGGCTCGTTGCCCCCGTAGGGGTATGGTGTGGGCTTTTCTTGGCTTTGGCGGCCTGTTCGGCCAGCAGCGACAACCCGTTCGGGGACGGAACGGGCGGAAGCAGCGGCAGCGGAGGTGGCGGCGAAAACGGCGGCTCGGGCGGGTTCTTCGCCACGGGCGGCGCCGGAGGAGGCACCGACATCGACCCGCCCTGCAGCGCGAGCGACCCGAACGGCGATTCCGACGGCGACGGCTACACGATCGCCGACGGGGACTGCAATGACTGCTCCGCCAGGATGAACCCGGGCGCGTACGACTTCTTCAGCAACAACATCGACGAAGACTGCAACGGCGTCGCGGATGACGAGCCCTTTGGGTGCGACACGGGGCTGCCCATCGACGGGTCCAACCCGCTGGACGCGGCTCGTTCCCTCGGGCTCTGCCGCTTCACCTCGGCTGGCGTGACGGGAGCCCAGAAGACGTGGGGCGTGATCAGCGCCGCCTACGTCTTCGCGGACGGTTCGGTGCAGTCGGGACAGCCTGATGACCCGTGGGCCAGCTGCACGGGGCCCGGCGGGCCCGGGTCCCCGCCCAATCCGCTGTCTCACGGCGTGCTTCCCAAGTTCGGCACCGTGACGCCGCGGCAGGGAGAGTCCATGGTCGTCTTGTCCTCGGGCGTGGCCCGCGAAGGCACCAACGGCGACTCCCCAGCCGAGGCCTACATGTGCACGAAGAGCGCAACCCCCTCGGGCTTCCCCACGCCCTCCACTGCGGCTTGCCCCGGCACGGACATCGACGACACCCCCATCGCGAACGACCCCATGGCGCTCGAGCTGCGCATCCGGGTCCCGTCCAACGCCAAGTCCCTCTCCTTCGACTTCGACTTCTACACCTACGAGTACCCGGTGTTCATCTGCACCGAGTACAACGACTTCTTCGTGGCGCTGCTCTTCAACCAGCACCCCAACACCCCGCCCAACCGCAACGTCTCCTTCGACAAGCAGGGCAACCCCGTCTCCGTCAACAACGGCTTCCTCGAGGTCTGCACGCCAGGAACCCACGGCGGCAAGTTCTTCTCCTGCCCCCTCGGCGCCGGCGAACTCTCCGGCACCGGCTTCGAGGACCACGCCGCCACCGGCTGGCTCCAGACCAACACCGCCGTCGTCCCAGGCGAAGAGGTCACCTTGCGCTTCGCCATCTGGGACATGGGCGACGAAATCCTCGACTCCACCGTCTTGCTCGACAACATCGAGTGGGACGTCGAGGAAGGACAGACCGGCACCGTGCGCCCACCGCCCAAGTAGTTCCCTCGACCCCCACTTGCCATGGCTTCGTCCCGCCTGGAGGTACGCATGTACGACACACCTTGGACCCGCATGGCTGGGCTTGCTGCCCTCACCGTGCTCGTGGGTTGTTCCGCATCCACCAACAACGAGAAACTCTTCGACAACGGCGGGACAGGGGGCTCGGTCGGAGCCCCAGACGCCGGCAACGTCGACCCGGCACCGGGCGGCGACAGCTCCGTGCCCCAGGAAGAAACCGGCCCGGGGTGGGACGCCTCCGTCATCAACGACCCCGACGCCACGGGCGTCTCTTCCTGCACCACCGACCCCGACGAGGACTTCGACAAGGACGGGTTCTCGGTCAACCAGGGCGACTGCAACGACTGCGACGCAAACGCCAACCCAGGCGCCTTCGACATGGTCGGCGGCGTCGATGGGGGCGTAGGGGTCGATGAGGACTGCGACGGCACCATCGACAACGAGCTGATCGATTGCGACAAGGGTTTCGACATCGCGGACACGGACGCGAGGAACGCCGCGCGGTCCCTGGGGTTGTGCCGCACGACCACGGCGGCAGCGCAGGGCAAGGACAAGACGTGGGGGGTCATCTCCGCGAAGTACGTCAAGGCGGACGGCACTTCGGGGATGAACAACCTTTCGCACGGCTTGGTCCCTCGCTTCGGTGCTGCGATCGTGCAGGAGGGCATGTCGATGCTGGTCCTGTCCTCGGGCACGGCACGCGCCCCCAACCACCCTGGGTTCCAGTCCCCCGAGGACGCGGACATGGGAACGGAAGGCAGCGCGCCGCCCGGCTTCCCGAAAGATTCGCCCGCCTGCCCGGATGTCTCCACCGCGGGCGAGGACTGCAACGACCACGCAGCTCTCGAGCTCGAGCTCCGCGTGCCCACCAACGCTCGCTCCTTCTCGTTCAACTTCAACTTCTACACCTACGAATTCCCCAGCTTCATCTGCAGCACCTTCAACGACTTCTTCGTGACGATGCTCACCCCCAAGCCGGCCAACCTGCCCGACGGCAACATCTCCTTCGACCAGGACGGCAACCCCATCAGCGTGAACAACAGCCTGCTGCAGGTGTGCTCGCCACAGACGGCCGGAGGCAAGACCTTCTCGTGTCCCCTCGGCCCTTCGTTGCTCGACGGAACCGGCTTCGACGAGACGGCCCGCAGTGGTCCCCACGCCGCCACCGGATGGCTGCAGACCAAGGCGCCGGTCGAACCCGGCTCGGTCATCAGCCTGCGCTTTGCCATCTGGGACACAGGCGACCACATCCTGGACTCCACCGTGCTCGTCGACAACTTCCAATGGTCGGTGGAACCTGCCAACGCGGCCGAGACCACCCCGGTCCCCGTGCCCAAGTAAGCAACCGTGGCCCGGCGCGCATCCACCTCGCGCCTGCTGTGATTTCTCCCCCCACCGGTTGCGATTCTCACGCCGCCCGTACTACGACGGAGCTCATGCACTTCGAGCTCAACGAAACCCAAAAACTCATCCAGCAAACGGCACGCGACTTCGCCCAGCGTCGCATCCTACCCGTGGCCGCGGAGATCGATCGGGAATCTCGCTTTCCCGCCGACATCCTCGGAGAGCTCGCCGAGCTGGGCCTCATGGGCGTCAACATCCCCGAGTCTCTCGGCGGCGCCGAAGCCGGTGTCGTCGCCTACGTCCTCGCCATGATGGAAATCTCTCGCGCCTGCGCCTCCACCGCCGTCGCGATGTCCGTCACCAACATGGTCGGGGAGGTGATCACCAACTTCGGGACCGAAGAGCAACGCAACCGGTACGTGCCCAAGCTCACCTCCGGCGAGTTCATCGCCGGCTCCTTCGCCCTGTCCGAAGGATGCGCCGGCAGCGACCCCGGCGCCATGCGCACCACCGCCACACGCGACGGCGACAGCTGGATCCTCAACGGCGAGAAGATGTGGATCTCCACCGGAGACCGCGCTGGCGTGTTCGTGCTTTGGGCCCGAACCGGCGACCGCGACAAGCTCCCCGGCACCCGCGGCATCTCCTGCTTCCTGGTCGAACCCGGCGCCCCGGGCTTCTCCGTCGGCAAGCACGAAGAGAAGATGGGACTGCGCGGGTCCACCACCGTCTCGCTCACCTTCGAGGATTGCCGCGTCCCCGCCACCGCCCTGCTTGGCGAAGAGAACCGCGGCTTTCGCATCGCCATGATGGCCCTCGACGGCGGACGCCTCGGCATCTCGTCCCAGGCCATCGGCATCGCCACCGCCGCCCTCGAGGAAACTGTCGCCTACGTCAAGGAGCGCAAGCAGTTCGACCGCCCCATCGCGGACTTCCAGGCCATCCAGTGGCAGCTCGCCGATTCACGCACCGAACTCGACGCCGCTCGCTTGCTCACCCTGCGCGCCGCCTCGCTCAAGGAGGCCAAACAACCCTTCTCCCAGGAAGCCTCCATGGCCAAGGTGTTCTCCAGCGAAATGTCCGTGCGCGTCTGCAACCGCTGCGTCCAGATGCACGGTGGCTACGGCTACACCAAGGACTACGCCGTCGAGCGCCACTTGCGCGACTGCCGGGTCACCACCATCTACGAAGGCACGAGCGAGATCCAGCGCACCGTCATCGCGCGATCCCTGCTGCGCTGACCACCCGCCCTTCTACGTCGCCCCGCAGGCATCGGCCGCAGGACACGCACCCGATCCTCCGTTCGTCACCCGAATCTTGTAAGCGTTGCACGTGCCCGTCGCCGCCGGGTTGCGGTACACCCGCAAACGGTACGGCGCCCCCTGATCGTCATCCGCGGGTTGCGCCGGCGTCGTCGTGCTGTCCGCGCACCAGTCGTAGCTCGTCAGCGACGTCTTCGCGGCCGAGCAAGGCTCCGCCACCGTGCCCCGAATCACGTCGAAGAGGTACTCGTCTCCGGGGTTGCCGTTGGGCTGCAGGAACTCGATGTGCACACGGTACGTGTTGAACGCCGGAACCTGGTTCTTGTCGACCGCGTTGATCGCGTACCAGTCCTCGTCCGTGTCCGAGTGCAACGTCCCTTCGATCAACAACGGAGAACCGCCTTCGTCCGGCAGGTCGCCCACGCTGGTCGCCGTCGTGCATTCGCCGTTCGTGGCGGGATCGACGTCCCCCGTGTCCACCGGGCACGCACACCCCGCCGTGACCGGAAGGTTCGCAGGATAGCGCGCCCACCCCGGATCGCACCCCGCAAGCTCACACTTGCCTCCCACGCACGTGAACCCCGAATGCGGCGGCGCGGAGCCCGCCGCACACAGATCGTTGCCCGTCATTCCGGGCTCATCCATGTCGACAGACCCGTTGCAGTTGTTGTCCGCCCCGTCGCAGATCTCCGCTTCCGCCGCTGGCGCGTCGCACCCGCCCCACGAACCCGACGTACACTTCTCCTCGCCCGGGCACGTCCCGAGCGTGTTCGTGTTGGAGCAGGGACGGCCCTGTCCTTCAAGCGCAGAGGTGCAAGCACACGACTCACCGTCGGTCGGCACACAACCCTGGCCGCTAGCGCCGTCGTCGTAGCCGGCAAGGTCCACGCACTCGTAGCCCCCTGCTGGGCACGCGCTGCCGTCGCAGTCCCCGGCACAGAAAGGGTGTCCGACGGGCGAAGTCACACATGTGAACCCCTCGTCGCAGGGAGCGTCGTCCGAGCAGGTTTCGCACTGCGATCCGGGCGGGGGCGTCCCGCCGGTGCCGCCGGTGCCGCCGGTGTTGGTCCCACCGGAGCCACCGGAGCCCCCGACGTTGCCATCCGCCCCGTCATCGGCGCCGCCGTCCGCGCCGGAAAACCCTCCGTCCGCGGGCGGCGGCTTCGCACTGTCCTCCGGGGATCCCGTGGCACAAGCAGCGAAGGAACCCGCTGTCCAGGCAAGCGCGGGCACGATCCAGAACCGGAATGCGCAGGACGGGGCGGGAAGCATCGAAGAAGACCTCCTGAAGCTGGCGAGTCATTAAGGTTATGCGCGAACGGGACGTGCGGTCAAACGCGATTGGTAAGACGAGGACTCCCGTGGTTGGCTTCGCGCATCCAAAGCGCTACGAGTGCAGCGAAGGAAGCCCATGACCTCTCACCACGAACCCACAGGACAGTCCGCGTGCTCGGTATGCGGGGCGAACATGGCCCCAGACGACGAGCGCTGTGCGTCGTGCGGCGCCACCCAGGACAAGCGACACGCCTGCCCCTTCTGCGGTGTGGTGGCGCAGCCTCAGCCCCACCCCGAGATGCGGCTCGTATGCCCGGCCTGCGGCGCTCCTCGCGTTCCGACCCCCCGAGGTCTCCCACCCTCCAAAGCTGCTCTCGCCGCCCTTCGAACCACACGCAGCGCAAGATCCTCCCGCGCCGCCTGGCGCATCGCCGCGGGCCTTGCCGCCGCTTTCGGCGCCTTCGCTGTCCTGTTGCTCGTCGGCGTCGCCCTCATCGCAAGTCCGTCCATGTTTCCTCTCCTCGCCGGCGGCCTCGTCACGGCCACCCCCCTCGTGTTCGCCGCTGTCGCGTGGATGAAAGGCCAACAGCGCCACGAACAGGCCCTCGCATCCCTCGATCAGGCGTGGGTCGAAACGGCCAAGCTGCTCGCGTCCGAAAAAGGCTCCGTGCGATCCGACGAGCTCGTGGAAGCCTTCGGCATCGAGGAAGACCAGGCTCGCTCGCTGCTCGCCAAGCTCGGCGCCAACCACGACGTCACCACCGACATCACCGACGACGGCGAGCTCGCCCTGTCCATGCGCACCCCCTTGCGCGTCGCCCTCCCCGAACCACCACCGACAGAAGAGGTCGAAGTGCCCGCGGACCAAGAGCAGGACGAGTCGAAAAAGGCGGTCCAGTGAAGCGGCCCCCGCCATCCCGCGAACGAGGTCGCCCACCGAAGTCCGGCCATCGACGGGCGCTGTCCCATCTCGGCGGACCCGTCGAAACCCAAGGGCTCGAAGAGGTCGCCGTACGACTCGCCACCATCATGGGCGGCGACATGGACGCAGACGGCGCCCGTGCCCACGTCCATGGCTTTCACGCCTACCCCGCGCGCATGCACCCAACCCTCGCGCGAAGAGCCATCGAGCTGATGAGCCCGACCGGGGGCACCGTCCTCGATCCTTTCTGCGGCAGCGGGACCGTGCTCGTCGAGTCCCGACTCGCAGCCCGGCAGAGCTGGGGCGTCGACCTCAACCCCCTGGCCGTTCTCCTGGCCCGGCTCAAGTCGCGGGCGGCCACCCCACAAGAGCTCCAATTCATCTTGTCGACCGCGGGCAAGGTCGCACAGCACGCCGACTCCCGCAGAAGGGAGAAACGCGGCGCCACGAGACGCTACCCCGCAGAAGACGTGCAGCTGTTCGACCCGCACGTGCTGCTCGAGCTCGATGGCCTGCGCGACGGACTCGGCCAAGTGCATGGGGAGTTCGTCCGCGACGCTCTTCGCCTCGTGTTCTCCGCCATCCTCGTCAAGGTCAGCCGTCAGCCCGGTGACACGTCGACCTCCTCGGTCCCCCGGCGCCTTGCCGCCGGGTTCACGATCGCCCTGTTCGAAAAAAAGGCCGACGAGCTCGCACAACGCATCGACTCCTTCCGCAGGATGCTGCCCCCGCGCGCTCCTGTCGCCAAGATCCAGCAAGGCGACGCACGACGGCTCGACCACGTGCCCGACGGCTCGATCCACTTCGTCCTGTCCTCCCCGCCGTACGCAGGCACCTACGATTACGTCGAGCACCACCGACTGCGCTTGCGATGGCTCGACATGCCGATGGACGAAATGCAACGGGACGAAATCGGTGCGCGAAGGCACCTGGCTCCCCTGCACCACACCGATGCCGTGCGTCGCTTCCAGGACGACCTGACCCGCGTACTAGCGTCTCTTCGGCCCAAGCTCGTGCCCGACGCGAAAGTAGCCATGCTCATCGCGGACTCGGTGGTCGGGTCCAACCCGGTCTGGGCGGACCCGTTGGTGCGCCGTTGCGGCGATCGCGCGGGGCTCCCGTGGGTCGCCACGGCATCCCAGGCCCGGCCCCACTTCCACGGGCCCTCGCACCGTGCGTTCGCGAACCAGCCGCGGCGGGAGCACTTGGTCGTGCTGTCCCGTGCGGAGCGCTGATGCCTACGGTGAAGATCGTCCTTCCGTCGGAGCGGGTGTTTGGGGTCGACACGGTCGGAGACGAGAGGTTGATGGACCTGTGCGATGCGGCCCAGGCGCCCGTCGTCTTTTCGTGCCGTGCTGCCACGTGCGGGACGTGTGGAGTATGGGTCGAACAAGGGGAACACCTGCTGGACCCGCCGGGGCTCGAGGAGGCGAAGCTGCGAGCCAAGCTGGGTCGGGATGGCCGACGCTTTGCATGCGCTATTCGTGTACGGTCTGGCAGAGGAGTCATCCGCTTGCGTGTATGCGGACACGTGGCTTCCTGATCGCTATCGGGAGTCCCCGTGTGTGCGTAGAGGTTTTCCCACGAGGCTGGGTTTGTGCGAAAGCCTCTTCGCGGCTCCCTGTCAGCGCGCTGGTCGACACTCGAACATTCGTGATTCCTCTCCGAGGTCTGCGCGATGAATGGTCCTAGCAGACAGATGTTCCTGGAGCGTTTCCTGACCAAGGGAGGTCTTCCCAAGGGCCTCGACCTGTCCGCGGCACGAACCTGGGCCAAGCGCCTGGTCACGGAGCTCGCCGTTCAAGACTGGTTCGTCATCGTATACGTCGCCATCCTCCTAGGCGCCGTCTGGATCGCTCCGAATTCCCCCGAGCGAACCATGAACTTGCAGCGCCTCTTTGGACTCGCCGCCCTGCTCGTCGTCACCGTGCTCGGCGTCCGGGGCGGACTCGCTGGCAAGGGACTGTTCGCCACCGGCCTGTATCGCATCGGCATGCTGGGCGTCGTGTTGATCTCGTACTTCATGCTGCAGGGCTTGCTGCCGGTGGTCAACACCGGTGCCCTCGACGCCGAACTCTACGCCCTCGACCTGCGACTGTTCGGCTTCGAGCCAGCCCTAGCGATGGACCGGTTCGTCACCCCGCGCACCACCGAGTGGTTCGCCTTCTTCTACTTCAGCTACTTCTTCCTCATCTCAGCCTTCGTCCTGCCCCTGCTCTTCTTCGGGCGACGCATGCGCATGTTCGCCGACTTCGCCATCGCCTTCATGGGCGTGTATTGCGTTGCCCATGTGCTGTACATGGTCGTTCCCGGCTATGGCCCGTACAAGTTCCTCGCGAGCGAATTCACCAACCCCCTTCCCATGGGTTTCTGGTACGAGCGCGTGCTCGAGGCCGTCAACAGCGCGGGTGCCCACAAGGACATCTTCCCTTCCCTGCACACCGCCGGCCCCTTCACCTGCTTCCTGTTCGCCTTCCGCCATCGCAAGACCAGCCCGTACAAGTACGTCTGGATCCCGACCGCCTTCTTCGCCGCCAACATCATCATCGCGACCATGTTCCTGCGATGGCATTACGTCATCGACATCGTCGCCGGCATCGCCCTCTCCCTGCTGCTGTCCTACGCCGCCGTTCGCATCTCAGCCTGGGAAGAGGACTACCGAAAGCGACGCAAGCTGCAGCCCGTGTGGACGCCCCTGTGGCCGGAGCGACAGGAGACCAGCAACGCTCCCTCGGCCCCAAAGCAAGCCCCCGCGGCCGAGTGATCCCCCGCCACCGCACCCTGCTAGACCCAAATCAAGCGCTCCGCGCTGCTTTGGGTCTAGGTTTTTCTAAGGGGGCTTTCGAAAAACCCCCTCGCCGCGCTCACCGCGGCTCACCCCGAAACGCCTCGCCTTCAGCTCGGATAGCCCCAAACCCAAGCACGTTCTTCGAGCAGTGCTTGAATTGGGGCTAGACTCCGTCCGATGCTTGCACGCTCCGTCGTCCTGATCGTCTCGGGCCTGTTGCCCGCCTGCGTGCTGGGGTCCGAGCCAACCCCCGGGTGCCGGACCGATCACGCGTCGGATTGCGATCAGGGCTACACCTGCCGCGGCGGCGTCTGCGTGCGACCCACCACCCCCCTGTCCCCCCCTGCCGATGCCGCCGACCATGACGGCGCACAAGACGGCGCACAAGACGCGAACCCCGACACCGACGCGTAGGAGCACCAAAGCCCTCTGCAGAATCTGCGGCCAACACACGCGTGACGAGCTACCGTGATGCATGGGCGTTGCACCGACCCCGGGCAGTGACATGGCTCGTCTCCTTCCGATCCTCCTTCCCCTGCTCCTTGCCTGCGGCCCATCCACAGGCTCGATCGGGGCGGTTCTCAGCAAGCACAACGCAACCGGCCAGGTCACCATCCGAGAGGTTCCCCCGAACATGGAGGCCGCGAGCGCAGGACTCCAACCCGGGGATCGAATCCTGCTCATCGACGGGCGAGACGTGCGTCCGATGAACGCCGAGCAGGTGCACGAGGCCCTGGTCGGACCCATCGGGTCGACCGTGGCGCTCACCGTCGAGCGTGACGGGCGGATCCTGCGACTCGAGGTCAAACGTGGGCGATTGCGAGGCGAGGCAGGTCGTCCGAAGTGATGGTGGCGCTCGATCCGCCTCTTCCTGCGTTCTGTATTGCCACGTGGGATCAGCGGAGGAGGTCGTCGTAGATCGCTTCCACCTGGGCTGCCACGGCTCTGGGGTCGTGCTGGGAGAGGACAGCCTTGCGAAGGGCCGCTCCCACCTGACGCCGTGCATCCGCGTCCCGCACCATGTCCACGCACCAGCTCGCCAATGCCCGTATGTCTCCCGCTCGCATCGTCGGAATCCCGTGGATCTCCTCCAGGGAACCCCCCTCCGGTACGATCACCGGGACCTGCAACAACGCGCCTTCCAGCACCACGTAGGGATGGTCCACCTTCCCGTACAGGTCATCGACCGGGAAGGGCAACGCACAAGCCGACGCCGTCAGGGCCGGAAGGTCACGCACCTCGCCGAGGAAGCGGACCCGGTCGCCCAGGGGCCTGAGCTGAGCCGCCAGTTCGTCCCGTCGCTCGACGGCTTTGGGTGTCTTGGCCCGGCAAGCGAACGCGAGGATGGCGTCGGGCGCCGCGCGCAACACGATGGGCGCCGCCTCCGCCATGGTCCGCGCACCCGAGGAAAACTCCAGGTCTCCTGCGTACAGGAGGAGCGGGGCCTCCGGGTCGATCCCCGCTTGCGCGCGGGCATCGCGTTGCTGGTCCTCGCTGCGGGACAGATCAACCGCTGGCGGAGGAATCACCGTGATGCGTTGGCTCGGTGCGCCGTGTCGCACCAATCGGTCCGCCGTGTGGTTCGACAGGGCGACGACACGGTCTCCGAAGAGCAGCGTGCGTGCAGCTTCGAACCGGAGCGGCCGAGAGGCCACGGTTTGCACCACGGGGCGACGACGGATCGCGCGCACGAGCCGGCCCGCGTGGGAGGAGAGCGGGTTCGGGGCGAAGACGAAGTGCCAGATGTCGTGGTCCCGATCGCGCAAGAGGTGGTGAAGGACCCGTACGTTGTCGGCCAGAGCAGGGGCGTAGCGGCTGGGCTTTCGGTAGAAGCGGTCCATCCGGACCGAAGGCTCGAAGGCGGGAGCGTCCTCGGTGGTCAGGACGGTGGGAGCCGCGAAGCGGAGGGCCTGGGACAGGTCGCGAACGAGACAGGCAGCGCCGTCGCGAAACGGTGGGGCCACGGCCTTGGAGACGAAGAGAACGCGCGGGCCTCGCTGCTTTCCCGCATCGGAGGGAGCACCAGGAGCGACCATCTCGTCGACTATCCCTTTTCGGACAGGAATCTCAGAACAGGGTCCCCATGACCTGCAGTCCCGCGCCACCGTCGACGGGCATCAGGCCGAAGCCGGTGATCTCGGCGAGCTTGGGACCTTCCTCGATCGTGTTCTCGGCGTACGCGTCGGAGAGACGGGAGGAGAAGATGCCGCCCGCCACGATGCCGAGGGTGGTGGTGAGGCCCTGGAAGATGAGCCCGCGCTTGGCGGGCTTGTCGCTGCCGGCGTAGGCCAGGTAGACGGGCAGTCCGGCCGCCGCACCGATGCCGCCACCGATCCACATCCACCCGATGCTCTCCCAGGCGGGGACGTACACGGCGGAGAGCCCCGCGGCTGCGCCAAGGCCCACGTTGTAGCCGACGAGGCCACCCAACGCGGCGCCTTCGTTCGCCTGCCCGTACTCGAGCCCGGCTTCGGTCGAGCCGTAGCCGATCATGCTTCCGACGACGGAGCCCCAGATGACGGCGCTTCCCATCAAGACGGAGGACTTGGGGGATGGTTCCTGGAAGTAGGCCATGGCATAGCCGGCCCCGCCGCCGACGGCGCCGCCGAAGGTCATGGCGCGGGACAGACCCCGAAACCCCCATGCGTCTTCCTCGGTGGCGGTGGTGAACTGGTACGACCAGATGCCGAGACCTTCTCCCGCCCCGATCACCATGCCCGACGCGATGGCGGCGGGCATCCCGCGTGGCATCGGCGGGTCGTCGAGGAAGAACACGCCCACGGGGGCGGCCACGCCAAGAACGATCGGCGGGATGAACTGCAGGCCCGGGTCGTCCAGCCCGGTTTCCGCGTCGATCCAGATGCCCATCCCCACGCCGTAGGCAGCGGCCACACCGTACAGCGACCCGATCTCGAGCTCGCTCGACTCGTTGGACCGCGACGCTGGGGGCGCCATCGCGGGGGGGGTTGTGTACCCCTGGCCGTACGTATTGCCCTGGGGTCCGCCGTCCGTGCTCCAGCCCCAGGACCCTCCGGCCTGGGCGTGGGCAACGGATGCGCCTGCGGTGAGTGAGAGGAAGGTGACCACGGCTGCTACGGAACGGGTGTGCATGGTTCGACTCCGAGACGATGATGTGCCGTTGGACGTGAGAAAAAGGCAAGTCTTTCGCAAGATCTGAGTCGCGCCCTCGAGATTCTTGGGGCTGCGTCCCCGCCCGACGGCCCCGGCTGGCGGCCATTTTTACCCCAGGAAGGACATGCCAGTGAACAATCCCGGTTCCGGCAACGTCGCACCCCCATATCGAGGTATCGTACGGGTCATGCTTCGCTCCGTCACTTCCGCTCCGATTCTCTTGCTCCTGGTAGGGCTGACGCTCGCGCTGTCGCTCGGGGGTTGCAGCGGCTGTGTGCAAGGTGGCCAGGCGTCCATCGGCGTGATGCCGGGGGTGATGAACGACCCGGGCAACCGGTCCTTGCGACGCGCGATCCTGCGCTTCGGCCTGGAGGAGTTTTGCAAGGAGCTGACCCACCGGGGAGCCCCCTTGCGGATGCGCGACGAGGATCCGGTCATCGGCAGGTTTTACGCCCGGTCGTGCAACCACCACGAGCTCGAGAGCGGGGACGTTTTTGTGCAAATCGAGGGCATTGGCTACGGCTGGACGAACGCGTCCCTGCGCGTGGCCTTCGCGGCGAGCGCGGCGATCCAGTACAACCAGGACTTCTTGATGGACGGCTCCACCATGTACGCGTATTTCCGCACCCGCATGGTCGCCTCCAAGGAGACGAAGGTGACGATGATCGAGCAGGGCGGCGCGGTCGGCGCCGTCGTCTCCCCGATTGCCAACGCGGCGGCCCCCCAGGTCATGGAAAGCCAGCTGCAGCGAGGCTTCACCGTCATCCGGGACTCCAATGGGTCGGTGGACTTCTCCGTGGGCATGGTGGAAAAGGGGCAACGTCCGGTCAAGCCTTACGAGGTACGGGATGGCGACCACGTGACGATGATGAACGAGCGCACGGAGGTCCGGGGCAACCAGCTCGACTTCCTCGGACCCTTCCACGTCGACGACAGCGACGGGGCTTTGTTTTTGACGATGTCGATCGACGGGACCACGGCGGTGGACGTGATGGTGGTGGACAAGGGCATGGGGGATCAGTGGTTGGACCTGTTCGTCAAGGCACCGGGGGTTCCCCAACCGCCGATGCCGCCGCTCATGACCGACGTGGTTCCCAAGGGGACGCAGTGGCAGAAGACCGTGCCGGTGCGAAGGGGTCACTATTACGTGGTGCTGGACAACTCATCGGTGGTCGGGTCGGCCACGCCCCCTGCGGTGGGCACGGTCCCGCCCGCTGCTCTCGTCAACGTGGTCGTTCAGGTAGGTGAGGCGCCGTGAGCTCGAAACCATTTGCTGGTCTGCTTCTCCTCGCCGGCTCGCTGGCCGTGTCGGCGGTGGGGTGTCCTTGTACGGATAGTGTCATCAACAGCAGCCCCTGGCTGAGGTGGCAGGTGTTCGCCCACTTCGGCGCGAACAGCGTCTGCGCCGAGATGACCAAACGTGGGGCTCTTTTGAGCGTTCCCGTGCCGGTTCCGGGCTTCCCACCGGCCGTGGGGCGGTTCTACCCGCAGACGTGCCAGTCCGCGCTCAACGAGGACCGCAAGACGCTCAGCCTCTGGCTAACCGGAAACGGATATGGATGGACCCCCGCCACGCAGAAGATGGGCTTCGAGTGTTCCGTCGCGGTCGAGTACAAGCCCGACTTTCACAAGGATGGGGACACGATCTACGTGTGGTTCGACGTGGTGGACACGCCTTCGCCGCAGTTCCGCATCACGCACGTGGAGCAGGCGGTGACGAACGCGGCGCTGAGCCTGTACCCGATGGAGTGGTTCGCGGGGCAGTTGGCCAAGTCGTTTGTGGCGGGCCAGCTGGCCAAGGGCTTCACGGTCATCCGGGAAGACGACCAGGACGACTTTTCTCTTGGGCGCTTGGCGGTCGGGCAACGCCCGGTGCACCCGTGGGACGTGGAGGGCAGCGATCGGTTCACCTTCGCGAACGAGACCTCGGAGATCCGGGGGTTGCAGCAGGACTTCCTTGGTCCCTACGAAGTCGATGCGAAAGACCGGGCCCTGTACCTCAAGATGCAGGTGTCGGGACCGCCCATCGATGTGTTCGTGGTGTCCAAGGACGTGGGTTACGCGTGGAGGGTTCAGTACCAGAACGCGTCGCCACCGTCGGGACCGCCGGTCGGGGCGCAGATCATCCAGGCGGGGCAAACCCCTCCCTCGGGCTTCTTCGAAGGGTGGGTCCGTGTGCCGCAGGGCGCCTACTACGTCGTGTTGGACAACTCCGCTTCGGCCGGCATGGTTCAGCCGCCGGGGAAGATCCCCACCCCCTTCGACCCGAGCCGGGCACTGACCTCCAAGGTCAACTACCTGGTGCAGATGGGTGACCGGCCCTGAGCCAACGTTTTCGCGAGCGAACCCCACGAATTCATCCGCGCCCGGTTGCCCCGGGCCGGGACGCGGGTATAGAAGGGGGGCGTTCTCCTTCGAGCGCTTTTCATCGTGACTGCCAATCCCCTCCTCCGCTTCGTCTACTGGGCAACCTGGTTCTTCCTCGTGCCGGCGCTGCTCGCCGGCATGACGGTCTGGCTCCTTTCCCCCAGTGACGCCGCCGCCGCCGTCGGTCCGCTGCGCCTTCTGCAGTCCATTGTCGCGGACCAGCCCGTCCCGGTCGCCATCGTTCTGTTCACCGCCTTCGAGATGCTCGTGTGGAGCCAGCGCCACGTCCTGCCTCTCGCTGCTCAGGTCGGTGTCGGCGGACGACGTGACGTCCCTGTGTCCGTCCGCAAGCGCTTCGAGCAAGCGCAAGGGCTGCTCGACGAAGCAGGGCGGCTCGAGCGTCGGCACCACAAGGCGCTGGAGCGGTCCGTACCCGCGGAAGAGCGCAAGAGGCTCGAGGAGAGCCTGTCGTCCCTGCGCGAAGCCATGGAAGCGGAGACCTTCGACCGCACCCGCTTCGAGGAAGCCCTGGTGAAGGCCGAGGAGTCCGTGGAAGCAACCCTTTCGCGATGGCGCAAGGGTGAGCTCCGCGAGTACGGCGAGTCGATCCTGATCGCCGTCGTGGTGGCACTGCTGCTGCGGGCGTTCGTCGTCGAGGCGTTCAAGATCCCGAGCCGTTCGATGGTGCCGACGCTCGCGGTAGGCGACCATATCTTCGTCAACAAGTTCGCGTACGGACCCATGCTGCCGTTCACCCAGACGCGCTTGTTTCACCGGATGCCTCCGGGCCGCGGGGAGGTGATCGTGTTCCAGTTCCCGGAACAGCCGGACCAAGACTTCATCAAGCGCGTGGTGGGAATCCCGGGAGATCGCATCGAGGCGATCGACGGTCGGCCGCGGATCAATGGCTGGCTGGCGCCACGGTGTCGGGTGGGCGAATTCTCGTACCTGGAAGGGGAGGGCGAGTTTGCCCGCCACACGGGCGAGCTGTTCGTGGAGTACCTCGGGGAGGAGGCGTACCCCACGTTCTTCGACCATACGATGATGAGCCGTGGCGAGCGGGTGGCGTGCCGTCTGGACGCCGACTGCGCTCCGGGCCAGGGGTGCGGGGAGGGCGTGTGCGGAGAGCTACAGGGCCCGTTCATGGTGAAGGAAGGCGAGACCTTCATGATGGGGGACAACCGGATGAACAGCCACGACTCGCGCGGTTGGTTCGACGGACGTGGGGGCGGGGTGCCGTTCGCGTACATCCGGGGCAGCGCGTTGTGGGTTTGGATGAGCTTCACGCCCGCCGGCAGCGTGGCCTGGGATCGCATTGGGGTGTCGGTGATGGGCGTGCCGAAGCTTCCCGACGAGTTCCACACCAAGCTCGGTGCCCGGGTGGCAGAGTGCATCCGCAGCCATCCTGGCGTGGCAGCCGCCACCCCACCTGGGCTGTGACGGCGTTGCTGGTCTCGTGACCGAAAGCACGGCGGTCCAGCGGGGCGGGTTGCGTCCAGGTAGGCCCGCACTTGAAAGATGCCAACGGGATCGATGTCGTGGTACGGTCGGTGCCCCTGAAGGAGGAAGCTCGATGAGTCTTAACCATATCTGGACGCGAAGGCTGCTGGTCGGATCCGCGGTCACCGTGAGCCTCCTTGCCGTGGCCGCGTGCTGCAAGGACAACAAGGAAGAGCCGACGACGGATCCTATCCCGCCCGCAGAAACGACCGCCCCGGCAGAGGCGGACGCCGCGGCTCCTGTGCTCGCCAACGCCGACCCGGAGTGGAAGACCAAGTGCGCGGCGGCAGAACGCCCCGAGTCCGGCACCGTCACGGCGCTGCGCAACCTGCAGATCTACAAGGAGCCGAGCCTCGAGTCGAACAAGGAGAGCACCATCATCCCGGGCACCTGGGTGAACCTGCTGGGGGCCAAGGGCACCTGGTACTGCATCGACTACCCCTGCGGCGTCGGCAAGCTCTGCCCCGGATGGATCGAATCCCGCTACTCCAAGCGCAAGGAAGTCATCTTGGACGCAGGTGTCGATGCCGCCGTCAAGGACGCGGCAGTCGATGCCGCCAAGGACGCGGCCCCCACGGACGCCGCCACCAAGACCGACGGCTCCCGGATCCGGCTTCCCCGCTTCCAGCTCCTGGATGGCGGCAAAAAGCCCACCGGCACCGGCGGCGCCCCCGGCGGGCGTCCCCCCAGCCCCACCGACGTCAAGCCCAAGTGAGGCTTCGCCTCATTCACTTGTGAAAACGTTCCCTTCACAAACGGAATGACATCGTCACACTGGTGTCATAAACATCCGTATTTATTAGTTTCTACACCTGGCGCGCTTCCTGCTGCATCGCTTAGCTGCAGCGTCGGAGTGATGTACCCCCCCCCCGTCCCCGACGCTGCTTCTTTTTTGTCCGCGTCACGGGCAAGACGCCCCAGGTAGCCGAATTTGGCCCAGGACGGCGTCTCGGTTATCCCTGGCAGCATGGGTCTTCCTCTGCGCCGACAGCTCCAGACTGCGGCTTTCCTCCTGATCGGCGCCGCGCTCTCGCACACGCTCCCGTCCCACGCCAAGGCTTCCCCCATCGCCTCCGTCGAGGTGACTACCAAGGTTTCCCGCAAGAACGTCGACGTGCCCGGGATCTTCCGGTCGGAGGTCCTGCGGCAACTCCGACACATCGACATCGAGAGGTCCGGCCAGGAAGACCTCGTCCTGTCGGCTTCCCTTCTGCGGCTAGACACCCAGCGCACCGGAAGCCGTGCCCAGTCGTCCTGCCTCGTGTCTGCCACGCTGCAAAAAAAGAACGGGGCCCTCGTCGCCGTCCTGCGAGGCCGAGCACGCGCGGAAGACGACATCAACGCAGCGTCAGACAACGAAATGGCTGCGTTGCGAGCCGCCGTCCGAAGCACCCTGCGCGGGATCCCACAAGCTCTCAGGTAACCACCCCGAGCAACGCCTCACTCCTCGTCCTCGTCGTCCTCGTCGTCGTCCTCGTCGTCGTCGTCCGTGTCGTCGTCATCCGTGTCGTCGTCGTCCGTGTCGTCGTCGTCCGTGTCGTCGTCATCCGTGTCGTCGTCGTCGCCCTCGTCCTCCGATGCAAGCCCGGACGCTGGCGAATCCTCAGCCGGTTGCGGGATGGAAAGCCCTGCGAACGAGGGGGAGCCGACGAGGAGAGCGGCACAGGCAAGGGCAATCCATTCGGTGGGCATGTTCTTCTCGTTTCTACGCGGGAAGGAGTCGGTGCCTTCCCAGCTTCGGTTGGCAAGGCACATTCAGCACAGGTAACGGTGCACGTCCCACTTCCTTACATTCGGGTCGGCCGGTCGAAGGTCACCTGGACGAGCACGGAATTCCGAACCACTCCCGGATCTCGATGTGCTCGGCCGTCCTGGCGCCATCCAATTGCCGGAGCACGAGCGGCGGTGGGAGAACCATGGCAGCCGTCGCACTGCGGGCGGCAATCCAGAGAGAAAGGAAGGGGGGCTTGTCCAGACGAGGCAACACCTCACGATGCCAGATCGGGTGCAGGCCCGCTCGCTCCAAAGCCCTTGGGGTTCGATCCTCCGGAGTTGCAGCAGAGCACGTCACGAAGCATCCCTCGTCGGACAGCACCTTTGATGCGGCAAGGGCGTAGTCCTCGATCCCGCCACGCAGTTCCCATTGCGCGTGGGCTCTCTGCGGGTCGGAACAAACCGTCGCCGCCCGAGGGTCGAAGTAGGGGGGCGTGGCCGTGACCAGGTCGAACGGGCCGTGCTCCTCCACGCCGAGGGGGGCGTCGCGGAGGTCGCCGGCCACCACGGTCGCGCGCGACTCACAACCATTGAGCAGCACGTTGCGACGAGCCAAGAAGACGTGCTCGGGCTGCGCTTCGAGGCCGACGAACTGGGCTTGGGGAAATCGCCAGGCCAGCATGAGCAGGACGGAGCCCAGACCGCACCCGAGGTCGAGGACGCGGTTGGGTCGTCCGACCCGCGTGCCCGCGACCTGTGCCACGAGCATGTCATCCACCGAGTATCGGTGCCCCCGATACCGCTGGAGCAACCGAAAGCCTGCGGTGAGCGCGACGCATTGCTCGTCGGGGCGGACCCACAGGTCGAGGGCGGGGCAAACTGTCATGGGTGCAGACACCACTTTGCACGGGCCTTGGAGGGGAACTGGTGAACCGGGAACCGGGAGCTGGGAATGGAGAAGTTGGCTTGGTACGCAGGTCCCAGGTGTCCTTCGAGAACTTCCCCATCAGTCGCATCACACCGACACCCTATGACAACAACCGTTGGGCAATATCGTTGCCCTTCATCGTTCCTCCTTCCAGCCATGAACCAAGCCCCATTCATCCTTCCCGTTCCCGGGTGTCCGCTCACCCGTTCTCTGCCCCATTCATCCTTCCCGGTTCCCGGTTCCCGGCTCACCAGTTCTCTTCGGCCACCCATCACAATGGGTTGCGTAAAATGGGATCTGCACCCAACTGTCATCCTGGGCTCCTGTCGACCCACAGGGCGATGACGCGGATCATGCGGTCCAGGGTGAGCGCGGCGACGGCAAGGATAGCGAAGGAGCGGAGAGGGGCGAGCAAGGAATGGATCTGCGCCGGGGAAGCGGCACGTGCGATGAGAGCGGTGGACACCTCGACGACGACGGAGGCAGCGAGAACGGGTGCTGCGACGGCGACGGCGATTTGGATGCCGGCAGCGAGGTCGAAGGCGGCGCGAACGAGGGCGAGGTCGGGAGCGAGAGCTGGGCGAGCGAGGGCTTCGACGACGCGGGCGGGCCCGCCTGTGGACAGGAAGATCGTGGAGGCGAGCAAGGCCATGGGCACACCGAACAAGGTGGGCTTGCCCTCGACGGGGGGCATGGTCGTGGTGTCGCCGGAGCTTCGTACGGCGTCGATCGCGCCACCCGCCATGGTGGCGGCCCACAGCGGGATGGCCGCCGCGATCGCGATGGGGAGCCCATGCAACACGGCCATGACGAGCCCCCATGCCCAAGGGTCCTGCGACGCTTCAGGGCGAATCGCGGGAGCGATGCACGCGGCCATGGCAAGCCCCATCATCGCGCGAACCGGAGCGGGCAGTGCGCGCAGCCCGAACGCCGGGACGATGGCGACCACGGGGGCCGCCCTCGCCCAGCCCAGGCCAATCGCACGCAGGTCGACGTCGCCTCGCTCCAGCTCCGCCACGACCGCCGCGATGAGTCCGCTGCCGTCCATCCTACTTGCATTCCAGCCGTCGACCGCGAAGGCCTTGTTCGGTGGCGTAGACGACCCAACCCGAGGACGCATCGCCCCAGAGGGAGACGTGAGGGATGGCCGGGGCGGTGGCGAGGATTTTCCTGTCTCGGAGTTCGGCTTGTGCATCGAGCTGGCCCACCTCGAGCACGCGGGCGGAGCCGGCCGTGGGAGCGTTGGGTCGCACGAACGCGACGGTGGGTTTGCCACAAACGGTGGCGGCGACCAGGGGTGCCGGGTCCAAGCCGTTCGGGTAGTCCACCCACCGCGGCGGGTCGTCCTCGTAGCCGACGCGGAGCACGAGCAAACCGAAGTCCGTGGAGGTTTTGGAGATGGGAAGCAACGCGACGGGGCCCCGTCCGACGAGCACGCCGGTCAGAGCGGTCTGCCGTTCCGCGGGACCGGCCACGTGCACCACGCGGTCTTCTCCCAGGTCCGGGTTGCCTTCCCCATCGAGCTCCAGAGAGATGGCGTGAACGGGGCTCATGGCGAGCCGGCCATCCAGCGTGAACAAGGCGAACCGTGTCGCTCCCAGGTGCACCAACGCGATGGACGTAGCGCCTCCGGCCTCTCGGCTCACAGGGCGCGTTTCGTGTCCCTCCACCCACAGCCGCGCCGTGCGCTCCCCCTGCGCGCTCATCTTGCTCCCGATGTACAGGACCACGTCGCGCTCCACATGCCCCGACGACCGGGCTGCGACGACGGGAGAGCTCAGCGCCGCGTCCGCGGCCACCACGGTCTTCGGGCCGACCTTACCGTCGGGCAGAACTTCGCGTCGCACGACCTGGCCGTGCGAAACCCAGTACGCATGGGTCTTGGAACCCGCGGCCAAGGCCACGGGCCAGGGAGAAACGTCGTCCTGCGATGCAGTGATGGGCTCGAAGGAGCCGTCCTTCATCCGCGACACGATGAGCTCTTCGCTCTTGGTCTTGGCTACCATCATGCGGCCCCCGAGCACCGCGGGCACGGGCGGTCCGAGGTCGATTTCGGGAGCACCCAGGTCGACGGAAAGGGCAGGCGAGACGGCAGGGGCGGAGCCTTTCGGCGAGGCGGTGGACGATGCGGTGGACGATGCGGTGGACGATGCGGTGGACAATGCGGTGGACAATGCGGTGGACGACGATGGGTCAGGCATGGCCGAAGCCAGCGCGAGCGGAGCGGATGGCCGCGGGGAGGGCTTGACGGAAGGGACCGCTGCGGAGCTTTCGACCGCGGGGGCAGAGGCCACCGTAGCCGGGCTCCTTTCTTCGCATCCCGCGAGCAGCGAGCACACCCACGTTGACGCGATCAACGTGGTCCGATAGGCGTGGAAGGAACGCTTGGATGGGGAGAAGACCATGACGATCGACGTGTCCACGGTGGGTTGGAAGAGCGAGCCGACGGTGCTGCGGTACGGCTGGCAGCAGCTAGCATTGTATGCACTGGGTATCGGAGCACAGGCAAGCGAGCTCGACTACCTCTATGAGGGCCGGGGCCCCCGGTCCTACCCGACGTTCGCGGTGGTACCGGCCATCTCCCAAGCATTCGCGTGCATGAAGCACGCGGGGGTGCCGCTTTCGATGGTCGTGCATGGCGGGCAGGCCGTGCGGGTGCTGGGCAAGCTGCCAGCCGAAGGGGCGCTCAGAACCCATGGAGAGATCGTGGCGTTGTACGACCTCAAGAAGTTCGCCCAGCTCGTGGTACGCACGCACAGCCAGCTGGACGACGGCACGCCGGTGTTCGAGACGGAGTGGGCGATCATTGTGCGCGGCGCGGGGGGCTTCGGCGGCGAGCCGCCACCCAGGTCCGAGGAAGGCAAGTCGCCGTCGGATCGGGAACCGGACTTCCGGATCGAGCAGAAGACGCTACCCGAGCAAGCCTTGCTCTATCGACTGAGCGGAGACACGAACCCCTTGCATGCAGACCCGGACGTCGCGGCCAAGGCGGGATTCGAGCGGGGCCCCATCCTCCACGGTCTTGCTACCCTGGGGTTCTCGGCCCGCGCGATCGTTGCCGCCGCGTGCGATGGGAATGCAGACCGGCTGAGCTTCCTGCACGGCCAGTTCCGACGGCCCGTCTGGCCCGGTGACACCCTCGTCACCGAGATGTGGCGAGTCCAGGATCGCGTGGTCTTTCAAACCCGGGTCCAGGAGCGCGACGAAGTGGTCATCGGCAATGCCTGGGCTCGCGTCAACGACTGAGGGCAGCGCCCAGGTCGTCGCTCCCGTCATCCACCAGCAGAGGTAACTCCTGTACCCCGTCGGGGGAGCGCAGCGGGTCTCTCACCGTCAAGCGCGAGAAGGCTTCTCGCGCGTACCGATCACGGACCTGCGCCGCGAAGTCGTCCTCGCCGTCCACGCGAAATGCATACCCGTACAGCACGCACACCCGAGGCCAAGCGAACGACACGCCGACGACGGCCCGGTAGGTTCGGTGGGAGAACAACGCCGACACCTCGGCGTCGACGGACTGCACGAGCACGTCGTCCTTGGACTTCCATGACGCGAAGGACCTCGGACCCATCGTGAAGGTGGTCTGGTAGGCAGAAGCGATGGGCTTGCCCCAGGCTTGCATCCGGTCGAGACAGACCTCGAGCTGCTCGGGATCGTCTGGAAGCAAGCGACGCACCCACAGCCCCGACACGGCGCGATGTGCGTCGCCATAGCGAAAGCCCACGAACGCGGGCAGGCCCCAGAAGCGCACGCGTCGCCAGTTCGGCCAGTCGCTGAGCGGGAAGTGGAAGACATCCTGTTTGTCGTTGCGCCAGCCCCACGGCTCGGTGACGAGCCGGTCGAGCGCTGCCTTGTGGGGGTTGCTCGCGTCGCCACCCGGCTCCTCGCGCGTCACGGAGGTGGGGGAGGGCGGAACGCCGGGAGGCTTGCGGTCCTTCCCCGCGCCGCACCCCAGGGTCGTCGCCAAAAGGAGTAACAAGCAGGATGTCGTCGTGCGATGGGGGCTCACCACGTGTTGCAGCGTTGCTTGTTCGCCATGCGCGTGCAACCCGTCAGGAGCGATTTGCCGGAGCGGTCGCTGAAGCCAACCCCTGCTGGCGACACATGACCAGGCAGCCAGATCGAGCACGACCACGAGACACCATCGATTCGAGTGAAACGAGGTGCTAGCGATATCCCTTGCTCATCGCAGGGGCCGCACGGGACTTCGCGCGGGACTTTGCGCGGGCGAGACTCTGCGATCCCCTCAGACACGGGAAGCACCCATCCTCCGTGCACTGGCTCTTGGCGTCGATGAGCTCCAGGCGAGCGAGCGAGCGACGGTCTGCCCCTTTCTCTGCGCGGCTCACCACCTCGGCGAGCTTCTCGCAGCGGTCCGTGGCGTTGAGTTCGATCGCCACGCGCAAGGGCTTGGACGCGCGGCGGCTGAGGATCACGAGTTTCTTGAGCGCGGCTTCGGCCTGGGCCTCCTGGTCTGTCGACCGCAGGTCGTTCCAAACGTCCCAGAGCAGGTCGATACCGGTCTCCCCAAGACCGGCACGCCCTTCCGCAAGGTTCACAACCAGGGAGTACGCGTCCGGATCCATGGCCGCCCGCCGAAGGTCCGTGAGCAACTGGGGGTCGTTTCGCCTCGAACGCTCGAGCTGAAGCACGGACCGGTACGCCAGGGCGCTATCGCGGTGCCGATTCAGCGACGCGTAGCCGCGCGCCAGGGTCACCCAGTCGTCAATGTTGCGCTTGTAGACCGGCGTCTGCTCGATGCGCTCGATCTCGGAGGTCGCCACAGGACGTGACGTGCCCGGAGCGACCGCGGGGCTCAAACTCAGGGCAGGAATCACGCCGGAGGAGGCGACGGGCACCGGGTCGCTCGAAGCGATCGCCGCCACGCTGACCACGGTCCCGAAAAGCAGAAACAGCACCGCGAGACCACCGACCGCAGCTGCGATCCACCACGTGGGCACCTTCGTCGTGCCAATGATCACGGGCTTGCGGAGCAGCGGGACGACCTTGTCCATCACCTGCTGCGCGTCGCGACCGAGAGCGACGAGGGGACTGGCGCCGCGCTCACCGAGGGCGAGGCGAGCAGAGGCTTGGGGCACGGAGACCGCTGCGACCTCCTCTTGGGCTTCCTTCGGGGGCAGGATGGCGAGAGCCGTGGCCACGAACCCCGAGGCTGGCGCGTCGTGCATCGAGACGGACCGGGGGGCGTCGTGCATCGAGGCGGACCGGGGGGCGTCGTGCATCGAGACGGACCGAGGCGCTTCGCCAGCCGCATCCCGACGGATCTGGTCGAGGGCCTGCACGACCTCGGCGGCGGTCTGAGGACGTTGCTGGACGTCCTTGGCGAGCAGGGACATGACGAGGGAGGCCAGCGGAGCGGGGACGTGCTCGGGCAACGGGGGAGGAGGTGCCGTGATCTGGTGCGCGAGCACCATCGTGGGATCGTCGTGCTCGAACGGGGTGGTTCCGGTAAGCATCTCGAACATCAGGATTCCGAGCGCGTACAGGTCACTGCGATGATCGACGGGCTGACCTAGCGCCTGCTCCGGGGACATGTAGTCGGGGGTTCCGAAGACCGCTCCGGTTCTCGTGAGTGCGGGCTGGTCCGCCAAGTCCCCGAAAGTTACCTTCGCGATGCCGAAGTCCAGCACCTTGACGAAGTCCGGGTCCCCGTCGCGCTCGACGAGCATGACGTTGTCGGGTTTGAGGTCGCGGTGGACGATGGACAGGGCGTGAGCAGCGCCGAGGGCTTCAGCGACCTGGCGCGCGATGTGGACGCAGCGCGCCAGGTCGAGCGCGCCGACAGCGTTGATCAAGGCGCGCAGGTCTCGCCCCGCCGCGTACTCGAGTACGAGGAAGAAGGAACCGTCCTCGAGCCGACCGAAGTCCGTGGCGGTCGCTACGTTCGGGTGCTCGATCCGGCCGGCCGCGACGGCTTCCCGCTCGAACCGGGCCACCACCTCGGTCACGCTGCACATCTCCGGGTGCAGCACTTTGAGCGCAACAATCTTGCGCATGTGGATGTGCTCGGCGCGGTACACCGCACCCATCCCGCCCTCTCCGAGCAGCTTCTGCACGCGATAGCGCTCGGCCACGATGCGCCCCTCGAGGCTCTCGGACGAAAACGCCTCCTGCGTCTCGTCGGTCGTCTCGGGTGATTGCTCCGTGGTCACGACCCCAAGGGATAGCTGAGAGCAGGGGGAGGCACAACGTCAGCCTGGCGAGCGAGCGGAAAACCGTCAAGCTTCCTCGGAAGCGCAGAGCAGACGATGCAACACATCGTCCTGCGCGTCGCGCTTCGCCACCTCGTCAAGGGGCGTGAACGACATGTCTAGCTCGAGACGGTAGGACCCGACGAACGGGTCCGGTGGCGAGCCGCGCCAGTCTTGGGGCGAGAGCATCGAGAAGTACGTCGTGTCGTCGGACCGACGGTACAGGTGGTAGACCTGGCCGGGGCGCTTGCGAAACCGGCACTCGGCGCGATGCAGGTCGCTGTCCTGCCGTGCTTCTTCGAGAATCTCGCGGGCTCGCTGTTGCAGGGACCGGATCTGTTCCGCGATCACCCGAAGCTTGTTGGTGGTCACGCACCCCAGCATCTGGTCCGCCTGCTGGATCTGGGATGCCATGTCCACCAGGTCGAGCGGCACGGCACGGCTCAGCGCCAGCGTCGGGGGATCGAGCGGGGGCTTCGAATGGGTGAAGTTATCGTCTTTCATGGCCAGGGGCACCGTCGGATCTGGCACGCATCCTCGCTGTCGTCAAAGTCACACCGGCCTTCCCGCGCGCAGGTTGCCCCGTTGATCGAGATGCCCTTCTGTCGCCCATGGACACATTCCGTTTCGCTACTTTTCACTTACCGGGGGGCATCGTCGCTCGACGGCCTCGCCATGCAGCGGGATGCTGGCGTATGGTCTTCGGGAAGGGTACAGATGATTCTGCGTATCTGAACCTGCTGGGATGTGGCACGACGCCGCAGCCGACCGACACGGATGCAGACCCTCAACGAGCTTCATGTAGGCCGATTTCTGGGCCGTTACGAGCTTCTGATGCCGGTGGCTCAGGGAGGCATGGCCTCCGTCTGGGCTGCCAGGCTCAAAGGCACCCGAGGCTTCCAGCGGGTCGTGGCCATCAAGACCATCCTCCCGTCCCTGTCCGACGACGCTCGATTCGAGCAGATGTTCCTGGACGAGGCCGCCCTGGCCGCGCGCATCCGCCATCCCAACGTCGTGCAGGTCCTCGACCTGGGCGAAGAAGGCGGCTTGCTTTTCCAGGTGATGGAGTGGATCGACGGCGAGCCATTGAGTGCGTTTCTTCGCGAGCTACCCGAGGGAAGCGGCCTGCCCTACCCGATCGCTGCTCGCATCCTCATCGGCGCCTGCGAAGGACTGCACGCGGCCCACGAAACCCGTGACGATGCAGACCAATCGGTCGGGCTCGTCCATCGTGACATCTCTCCCCAGAACATCCTCGTCACCCGCGACGGCGTTCCCAAGGTCGTGGACTTCGGCGTCGCCAAGGCCAGCACGCTCTCCTCCGCCGCCACGGGGACCGGAACGCTCAAGGGCAAGCCAGCGTACATGGCGCCGGAGCAGATCCACGGGGTCGACATCGATCGACGCGCCGACATCTTCTCCCTCGGCGTCATGCTCTACGTCTTGACGACGTCGAGGCACCCGTTCCGGGGCAAGAACGACATGGCGACCCTGCACAGCATCGTGTCGTCTGAGGAGGCGGAGGCGCCTTCGACCCTCGTGGACGGGTACCCGGACGCGCTCGAGCAGGTCGTGATGATGTCGATCGCCAAGGACCGCGACAAGCGCTTCAAGAGCTCCTCGGCCATGGCGCGTGCCCTGGAAGCGGCGGTCCCGGACGTGCACAAGGTCGGGGACGCGGAGGTAGCCTCCTTTACGCGCACCCTGCTCGCCGAAAAGCTCGAGGCTCGCGCCACAGCCCTGCGGTCGTCGCTCTCCGACGCCGACCTACGAGCCGCAGAGAATCCCGCGAATCGACCGTCCGACCGGATGCGCAGCCCCTCGACGCTCCAGGGCCTCGGGGGTCCCACGCCGCCCCCGGTCGAGACGTCGTCCGCATCCAACGACTCGGACGTCACCCGGCGCGATGGCCGCGCCCCGGCGGTCAGTAGTTCCACGGCCCCCGAGAAGCGCTCGTCACCGCTCATGGTGGTGCTCCTTGCGGTGGGGGGAATCGGGTTGCTGGTGCTCGCCGCCGCCTCAGCGATCGTCGTGCTCTGGCTTCGGCCCATGATGATCGAGCAGCGCTCCATCCCGTCCGCCACAGCGGCAACCGAGCCAGCCCCCACGCTCTCCGTGCCCACCGCGTTGCCTTCGGCCACAGTCGCCCCCGCGGCATCGGATGCCGACGCGGGCTCCAACATTTCGGTCGATTCGCTGCCGGCCGCTACCGATCCCGCGTCGACCACCCAGCCACGAACGACGGGGGCACCCGAGCCGAAGACCCCGCCGGAGCCGACCCAACCGGGCACCACCGCACCGCCCCCAACGGTCGCGTCGACCACGACGGTCGCTCCCACCGCGCCTGTCGCGCCGGGAACGGTTCCCAAGATCCGCGACCCCGGGTTCTGAGCACGTGGGACGTTGGCCACTTCGGTTCAGTGCCAGGGACCGGGAGGTCGACGATAGACGACGCGCGGCGTTCTGCGGGAGGGTCTGTCGGCACGGAAGCCGTGCCAGGGCTCGTAGGGAATGCGATCGCGGCCGATCATGCCGATCCGTACGAGGACGAGGCCGGCGAGGAAGCCACCGATGTGGGCGAACCAGGCGACGCCTCCGCCATCTTGACTTCCGAGGGCGGCCATTCCCTGCACGACGTTGAGGACGAACCACTCGAGCACGACGAGCCAAGCAGGGAACTCGAAGAACAGAAAGATGACCAGCACGGGGAAGAGCACGAGGACGCGAGCCTTGGGGAACAGGCTCACATAGCCTGCGAGGACCGCCGCGATCGCCCCGGAGGCGCCGACCATGGGCACGGTGGACGTGGGGTCGACCATCAACTGGGCGAGGGCAGCAAGGAACCCGCCGCACAGGTAGAACAAGGCGTAGCGACCGTGTCCGAGTGCGTCCTCCACGTTGTCACCGAAGACCCACAGGAAAAGCATGTTGCCGCCAATGTGCAGCCACCCGCCGTGCAGGAACATCGACGCGAAGACGGTCACGAGTTGCCCAACCGGGTTGGCGATGAAGCGCGCGGGGACGAACCCCCAGTCGACGACAAGCGCCGTGTACCCGACCTCCTCGGACGCGATCTGCCAGAGAAAGGCGAGTGCGTTGAGGGCGAGCAGCACATAGTTGACCACGGGAGCGGTCCGGGTCGGGAGTCTGTCTCGCAGCGGAATCATGGGCGTCGAGGAACGTAAGCACCTTCAAACCGGTGCGCCACCTCCCAGGCTCGCCTCGTCACGGGCGAGGGAAACTCAGAGCCCCGCGTCGTCGAGGCAGTGGCGAAGGGCCACCATCTCGATGACGCTCATGGCCGCGTCGAACCCCTTGTTGCCCGCCTTGGTGCCCGCACGCTCCACGGCCTGCTCGATCGTGTCCGTGGTGAGGACGCCGAAAGCAATGGGGACCTTGGGGTTGTCGAGACCGGTGTGGGCGAGGCCCTTGGAGACCTCCGACGCGATGTAGTCGAAGTGCGGGGTGGAGCCGCGAATGACCGTTCCCACGGCTACCACGCCGTCGACCTTGCCGGACTCGACGATGCGCCGGACCACGGGAGGCATCTCCCAAGCGCCCGGAACGCGGACCACGGAGATGTTGGCCGGCTCGCAGCCGTGGCGCTGCAGGGCGTCGACGGCGCCCTCGATCAACCGCTCGACAATGAAGCTGTTGAAACGGCTGGCGACGATGGCGAAGCGAGCGCCTTGGGGGACGAGAAGGGCCCCCTCGATGGACCTGGGCTTGTCTTGCATGTCGTTCCTCTGATCTGCGTCAACGGATGGGGGCGCTGTCCACGACCTCGAGGCCGTAGCCGGCGATGCCCGCAATCTTCCTGGGGTTGTCGGTCAGCACCTTGATCCTGTTCAGGCCGAGGTCGGCCAGGACTTGCGCCCCAAGACCGAACTCGCGAAGCGGCGTGTCCTTGGACTTGTCCTCCGGCTTCTCTTCGCCCTGGTAGCTCTTGAACTCACGAAGGATGTCACCACGCGCCGGCAAGTACAGCACCACGCCGCACCCCGCCTCCTCGATCCGCCGGAGCGCCTTGCGCAGATTGTGACCCCCCTCCGAGTCCGTCGAGCTGAATACGTCGCCGATCGTGGCCCCCCGGTGGACACGGCACAACACCGCGTCCTGGGACTTGCGCGGGTCCCCCTTCACCAAGGCGAGAAATTGCTGCTGGTCGACCGCGGTCTCGTACACGAAGGCCTTCCAGTCCGACTTGGTCTCGTCGATCGAAAGCGTGCCTTCGGACACGCGGTGCACCAGTCGCTCAGTCTGGGTCCGGTACTGGATCAGATCCGCGATGCTCACGATGATGAGCCCGTGCTTCTCTGCGAAGACCTCCAGGTCCGGCATGCGCGCCATGGTCCCGTCGTCCTTCATGATCTCGCAGATGACACCGGCAGGCGTGAGACCCGCGAGACGAGCGAGGTCGACCGAGCCCTCCGTCTGGCCGGTTCGCACGAGGACCCCGCCCTTGCGCGCACGCAAGGGGAAGATGTGCCCGGGAGACACAATGTCGTCCGGGCGCGCGTCGGGCCGTGCCGACACCCGAATCGTTTGCGCCCGGTCCGCCGCGCTGATGCCCGTGGTCACCCCGTGCCGCGCCTCGATGGACACCGTGAACGCCGTCCCCAGGGGGGGCCCCGCGTGACCAGGAGCCGCCATCATCGGCAACCGCAGTCGCTCGATCTGGTCCTCCGTCAACGTCACGCAGATCAGACCGCGCCCGTGCATGGCCATGAAGTTGACCGTCTCCGGCGTGATCAACTCCGCCGCCATCGTCAGGTCACCCTCGTTCTCGCGATCCTCGTCGTCCACCAGGATGACCATGCGGCCCGCCCGGATCTCGTCCAGGGCACGGTGCACACGCTGAAGCAGCTCAGGGTCGATCATCAACTTGCGTGAAGTCATGGGTTCCTTCGGCTCTGCGTGCCAAGCACGCTCACAGGTATCCCGACGAGGCGAGTCGGGACAGCAGGCTTTCGTCCGACGATCCACCTGGGCCGCCCGTCGATCGGCCCACCTCGAGCCAGCGCGCCACGTACCTCGCCAGCACGTCCGCCTCGAGATTCACCTCGGTTCCCACGGGCATGTCCGCCAGCAAGGTCATGTCCTGGGTGTGGGGAATCACGGCCACGTGAAACGCCCGCGCGTCGACTGCGTTGACCGTGAGGCTCACGCCGTCCACCGCAACAGACCCCTTCTCGGCGAGGAACGGCGCCAGCGGACCTTCGTACGCGAACGCAAGGTCCACGGCCTCGCCCAGGGTTCTTCTCTCCACCAGACGGCCCAGACCATCCACGTGACCCGCGACGATGTGACCCCCAAGCCTTCCCCCCACCGCGACCGCGCGCTCCAGGTGCAACCGGTGCCCCGTGGGCAGTCGCCCAAGCGTGCTGCGCGTCACCGTCTCTCCCGATGCATCCGCCTCGAACGCCCCGTCGAGGATCTTCTGCACCGTCAGGCACACCCCCATGACCGCAATCGACTCCCCCAGCACCAGCGGGGAAAGACCCGTCGCCACGCGCAGCCGAGCGCCCGGTCCTCGCGACGTGCGGGAGAGCAACCGACCCATGTCCTCGACGAGCCCAGTGAACACGGCGGAGGAGTTAGCGAAAACCCGCACGCATGGCAACGACCATCCCCTCCAGGGACCACAACAGCCGCTTGGCGTCGAGCCCCGGACCGAACCCCCCCGGTCCCGCCGAAGCCACCACCCGGTGACAGGGCACCACCAAAGGCAGCGGGTTCGTCGCGCACGCCCGCCCGACCGCTCGTGCGGCGCCAGGGGTGGCCACCGCCATGGCAAGCTGGCCGTACGTTCGTACCTCTCCGCGTGGGATCGCCCTCATCGCCTCACGAACAAGGGCACCGAACGACGTGCCAGCGGGCGCCAGCGGCAACGCCCACAATGCGGCATCGGAGCCTTGCTCGTACAAATCGAGCGCCTCCCGCAGGTCTTCATCGAGGTCCTGCGCCTCCCCGGGAACGTCCTGTCCGGCAAGTCCGGCGAGATGAAGCTCTCGCAAGGCGCCTGTCACCTCCCGTACTACCCAAACCCACCCCAACCGTGGCAACTCTGCAGCCCCGAGCCGGACGGGCGCACAACTCTCGCTTGCGTCCAAAGCCCGACGATCGCACCCTGTTGTTCGCATGGGACTTTCTCCTGGGCAGGGCCGGACATACCACGGATGGTGGCGGGTTGCCGTCTCGGCTGGCCTCGCTGCCCTCGTCCTTTCGGGTTGCGGCGCGAGCTACCAGGCGGTCTACGAAGGGGAAGTCCGGTTCGAGCATTGCTACCGCCTGGACGAGGAGCCCGGCATCCCCCTCACCCAGCGACGCGAGTGCTGGAGGGAATGGACCCGGTTCTACACGTACGGGCAGACCCGCGATCGTCTCGAGTATGCGTTGCGACGCCAGCGAGAGCTGACGACGCGGATCGAGAACCCCGGCGCAGAAATGGTCGAAGCGCCGCGGTCGGACCTGGCGGCAAGCGAACCCGTGGCCGCACCGCCGCCGACCAGCCCCTTCGCCCCGCCCCCGCACGTGCAGAACGGCAAACCGCCCACGAGCACCGCGCCTGATGCCGTCGAGTTGCTCGACACGCTGACCTCGGGCAAGCAACCCGCGGCCCAACCCTGCATTCTGGCGTGCTTCACGCGCTGGCAACCGTGCATCAAGACCTGTGAGGCGAAGAACGAAACGGAGTGCCGCCAGGGATGCGACGCAGCGTTCAAAGCTTGCGGCCAGCGGTGCTTCGAGAAGTAGAGCTCAACCTCGCGTGAGTTGCTCGAGCAGGGGAGGAAACGTCATGATCATCTCCTGCGCGGCGGTGCGCTCCACCATCAACACCACTGCCCCTCCGCGTCCCGCCCGAACCGTCGACGGAGCGTCGCCCATCGACAGCAGTGAGCCGGGAAACAGGATCGTCCCCACATCCAGAGACGAAGCCGCTGCGCCCTCGGCGTCGACCACATCGAGCACACCGACCCCCAGGATCAAAAGGCCAGGCAGGCCCTCGCCCGCGGACACCACGGTCTCCCCCTCCATGAAGTGCCTGGGCTGCAGGCGCGACGTGATCTCCTCGAGCAGCGCCGGACCGAACGCTTCGCCCAGGGGTCCGAGCGTCACACCGATGAGGGCGTGCGTCCGGTCGGCCTCCGCTCGCAAGTCTTCCTCGACCCACGGGAGGGCCTCGAAGCTCACCGCGACCGCGTCCTCGGACCACGTGGCCACACGCGCGGTTTCGGAGTTGCAGACGAGACGCATGGGGACACGCTCGTCGACGGTGCCGCGACTTCGCAACACCTGACCGGGCTTCAGGCAAACTGCGGGGATGTCGCTCACGAGCGACATGACAGCAAGCTCGCCTCTCTCGACCCACGCCAGCGCAAACCCGGACACTTCTTCGTCGGTGTGCAGCTCGTGCAACTCTGCCTGTCGTTCGAATTCCATGCGGGTGTCGTCGGGCATGTCTGCGAAAGCATCCGCACCCGACAGGTCGAGCTTGCTTTCCTCGGGGACCTCCGCGCTGGGAGGCACCGGGGTGGGAGGCCGGACCAGCCCAGCGGGCGGAGACAAGGTCAGGGAGTCGTCCTCGGGGACGAGCGGTTCGTCGAAACGCAGAGGGGGAGGCTTCGTGCCGGGCTTCGGAAGCCGGGAAGGGTTGCGACGACGCAACCCGCGCTCGACCGCAGGGGGAGGCGGCGGAGGCACGACGAACTCCTGCTCGGGCGGGATCGGCGGTTCGGGTGCGGTCGGCGCGGCAAGCTCGGATGGGCTTGGGGGCGGGACAGGCGCCGGCGACGGAACCGGAGGAGGAGGAGGGCGGAGTTTGGGCGGTGGAGGCGCCTTGGGCGCGACCGGCCGAGCGAGGGACGCAGGGTCCAAGCTGACAGGCTCGAGCTCGATCAAGGAGTCGTAGGAAGGCTCGACGGCGCCCGAAATAACCAAGGCGGAGGCATCCTCCGCGGGCTCGGTTGGGTCGAGGTCGAGCGTGGTGGAGGCGGAGCCGGCGATGCCCTGCCCATGCACCGGTGGGTGCGGAACCGGCGGCAGGGGAACCGCAGGCGGTGTCGCCCGTGGAGCCTCGGTCGCTCCTTGCACGTCGGCTTCCGACGAAAGGGTGGGCTCGACGATCGGGGGAACCGGCGGCGGCGCGACGTCGGCATCCGGCGGGTCCGCGGAGCCCGCGCGAAGTGTGCGCAGGCGGTCGAGCAGCGCGAGGGGCGGAGCGCTCGTCACGACCTCGTCCTCGGGGTCCGCCTCCGAGGAGGAGCGCACGTAGGAAGAGCGCATGGTGGCCATGTCCACGTCCACGTCGACGGAGAGTCGTTCGACCAGCATGGTCGGAGCGAGGGTCTCGGCGAAGTCAGCGGCGGCGCGGGCGAGCTCGAGGGACCGTGCATCGTCCACGTCCGCCGCGGCCTGCGCGGCCCGGCGAAGCCAGGCCAACGCGTCCTGGGCCTCGCCCCGGTCGACGAGCGTGGCAGCCGTCTGCAACGCCCACGCGACGTCGTCGGAGTCGGAGTCGACAGCAGGGGGGATCTTCGCCATGGAACCTCACCAGCGGGGCGAGTGTACCCAAGGCGGGACGAAATGGCGAAAGATGAGAGGGGCACCGCAGCGAGCGGCTCAGATGTCCCGCAGGCGCCTGGGTCCCGCGGACACCACCTCGGGCGGGCAACCGTCGGCAAAGAGCTTGAAGTTCTCGATGTAGCGCGCCACCAGGGCGTCGTACTTCCGCCAGTACTCGTCCTTGTCGCCCCAGGAGCTGGAGGGGTCGAGCACGCTGTCGGGAACCTCGGGGCAAACGTTGGGCACCTCGAAGCCGAAGAGCTTGTCCTTGCGGAAGGGCATGTCGTTCAGCTTCCCCTCGAGGGCGGCGTTGAGCAGGTTGCGCGTGTGGCGAATGGAGATGCGCTTGCCCGTCCAGAAGTTGCCCCCCACCCAGCCCGTGTTCACGAGCCAGCACTGCGCGCCGAAACGGACCATGCGCTGCTTGAGCATGTTCGCGTAGGTGAAGGGGTGGTGCACCATGAACGGCGCGCCGAAGCATGCGCTGAACGCGATCTCGGGCTCGATCCCGAGACCGATCTCCGTGCCAGCGATCTTCGACGTGTACCCGGAGATGAAGTGGTAGAGCGCCTGTTCGGGCGAGAGCTTCGCGATCGGGGGCATCACGCCTTGGGCATCGCAGGTCAGCAGGATGATGTTCTTCGGGTGCGACTGCGCCATGCCGCCCTTCACCACATTGGGGATGAAGTCGAGCGGGTACGCCGCGCGGGTGTTCTCCGTCATGATGTCGTCGTCGAGGTCGATGTGGCGGGTCGTGCGGTCGAGCACCACGTTCTCGAGGATCGTGCCGAAGCGGTGGGTGCAGTCGTGGATCTGGGGCTCGTGCTCGGAGGACAACCGGATGACCTTCGCGTAGCAGCCACCCTCGAAGTTGAACACGCCGTTGTCGCTCCACCCGTGCTCGTCGTCACCGATGAGCTGGCGGCGCGGGTCCGCGGACAGCGTGGTCTTGCCGGTGCCCGACAGGCCGAAGAACAAGGCCACGTCGCCGTCCTTGCCCACGTTCGCGGAGCAGTGCATCGTGAGCACCTCGCGCAGGGGCAACAGGTAGTTCATCACGGTGAACACCGACTTCTTGATCTCGCCGCCGTACTGGCTGTTGCAGACGAGCGCCATGCGTCGCGCGAAGTTGATGATGATGGCGGTGTCCGTGCGGGTGCCGTCGACGCGGGGGTCGGTGAAGAAGCCGGGGACGGCCAGGACGGTGAAGTCCGGGACGTGGCGCTTGAGTTCGTCCTGGTTGTCGATGGGGATGAACATGTTGCGGGCGAAGAGGCTCTGCCACGCATGCTCGGTGATGACCCGGATGGGCATCTTGTATTCGGGGTCGGAACCGACGTAGCAGTCCTGTACGAAGAGCTCCTCGTCCTGCAGATAGGCCTGGACCCGCGCGTACAGGGCGTCGAACTTCTCCGACGTCATCGGGCGGTTGTACTCGCCCCACCAGATGTTGTCCTCGGAGGTGGGTTCCTTGACGACGTACTTGTCCTGAGCGGCGCGAGCGGTCCACTTGCCGGTCTTGATGACGAGCGGTCCGCCGTGGGAGACATGACCTTCCTTTCGGAAGGTGGCTTCCTCGTAGAGGGCGGGGACGGGCAGGTTCCAGAAGACGCGATCGAGGTGCTCGAAGCCGTGGTTGGCGAGGCCGTACTCGCTCTTGAGGTCGGCGGCCTGCTTCGTTCCGGGGGTGTCGAATTCGAGGTACTTGCTCATGACCAATCCCTCACCAGCTTGCGCGCGCCGATGTACAGCTCGTTGGGGGCGTCGGGGTCGAGGGCCCACTTCATGCGCTCGATGCCCTTCTTGATTTCGCTGATGCTGCCGCAGTACGAGAGGCGCAGGTGGCCGTCGAGGCCGAACTCCTTGCCGGGGACGGTGACGACCTGGACCTTCTCGAGCAAGAGCTCGGCGAGACGGACGGAGTTCTTGTCGTAGGCGCTGAAGTCCGGGAAGCAGTAGAAGGTGCCGCCCGGCTCGATGATGCGGACGCCCTTGAAGGAGTGGAGCAGCTGCATCATGACGTTGCGGTTGTTCTCGAGGGTGGTGCGCAGCGAGTCCACGCAGGACTGCAAGCCGTTGATGGCGCCGACGGCGGCGTGCTGCAGCAGGGCGGAGGGGCCGGAGGTCTGGTGACCCTGGATGTTGGTCATGACCCCGATGAGGTTCTTGTTGGCGACGGCCCAGCCGATGCGGAAGCCGGTCATGGCGTATTGCTTGGACACGCCGTTGATGATGATGAGCTTCGAGGACTCGCCGTGGTCCTTGGCAAAGTCGTGGCAGTTGATGGGCCGGGCGCCGTGGAAGAGAAGCCGGTGGTAGATGTCGTCCATGATGAGGTACAGCCCGCGCTTTTCGCAGAACTGGACGATGTCCGCGATGAACTCCTTCGGGTAGACGGCGCCGGAGGGGTTGTTGGGGCTGTTGATGATGATGCACTTGGTATAGGAGCCGACGACGCGCTCGATGTCCTGGATGCGCGGGGTGAAGGTCCCGTCCTCGGGGACGACGGGGACGGGGACGGCGCCCACAAGCCTGACCATATCGGGATAGCTGACCCAGTAGGGAGCGGGGAAAACGACCTCGTCGTTGGGGTTCAGGATCGCCTGCAGAGCGACCATGATGGCCTGTTTTGCGCCGGAAGAAGCCATGACGTTCTCCGGAGCGACGACCTTCCCGTACCAGTCCTCGGTGTAGCGGATGATGGCCTTCTTGAGGGCGGGAGTACCATCCGGCGGGGTATAGCGGACCTCGGCGGAGCGGAGCATGGCCGCGGCGTTGACCACGGCGTCGAGAGGTGCCTTGGTCTTGGGCTCCCCGCCTCCGAGGTGAATGACCGGGTCACCTTTCGCACGAAGAATGGCCGCCGTCTCGTTGAGCTTGAGCGTGGCGGATTGGCCAATTTTCTTGGCTATAAGGCTGATCGTCATGACGGACCGGGCTTCCTTCCTGGGACGTAGCTTCCCGACCTCGTCCCCGTGGGGCGCTGGCAGCCGGATCGGGGGCCGCAGCCGCGCTGGGGGGGAAACGCGCTTCGTTTCCGTTGCTTGCGCTACCTTTGCCCGCGAATTCCGTCAAGCGGATCCGTGAGCGATTTGGCACCAACCCGTCACGCGAGATCCCGGGAGTCGTCACCCAACGTCCGTACGAACGGTGCCAGGAATTTGGAACCTCGCCCCAACTGCCCTTACGCTACCTCTTGCCATGAGGTTGTGCAGACTCCATGCCCTCGGCCGCCGGTCCGCGCTAGGGCGGACCAGCAAAGCAAGGGTGGGAATTTTTTCGCCCGAGGCAACGTAGACGGGGTTGGTTGCTTAACGGGCAAGGTCCTGTTCTCTAGAAAGGTGATCGAAATGAAGAAGTTCACGGTTGCGTGTATCGCGTTCGCGGCAGTGACGGCGGTGGCGGGAAGTGCGGCGGCGGAAGGCCTCGAGCTCGGCGCCCGCCTCGGCTACGGCATCCCGATGGGTGACGCCGAAAAGGACGCGAAGATGAGCGACGGCGTCAAGAGCCAGATCCCGATCTGGATCGATGCCGGCTATCGCATCGACGACAGCCTCATGGCGGGACTCTACTTCTCGTACGGTCTTGTCCAGTTGGCTGACGACGCCTGCCCGGATGGTGTCGACTGTTCCGCGAGCGACATCCGCGTGGGCTTGCAGGGGCAGTACCATCTGATGCCCGGGGAAGGGTTCGACCCGTGGTTGGGCCTCCTCGTGGGCTACGAGATGGCGAAGTCCAAGTTCGAAGCCGGAGGAGTGTCTGGCTCGGGTGGGTCGAACGGTCTGGAGTTCGGCATTCAGGGTGGCGGCGACTTCCCGGTGTCCGAAGGACTCGCAGTGGGCCCATTCCTCTCCTTCACCATGGGCCAGTACAGCTCCCGGAGCGCCGATCCGGAGCCCACAGGCTTCGAGAGCTCCATCGAGGACAAGGCCTTCCACCAGTGGCTCATCCTCGGCGTCCGCGGCTCCTTCCAGCTCTGATTCCCGCCTGACCCAGCGGAACGGTTCCCACCCCGCGATCTCCCTCCCCGCGTCGGTTCCAAACCCGGGCTGACCGTCCGCACGCTGTTGAATTTCACGATTCAAACGGCGAACACGAATCAAAAAACCATGTAATATCAAATTGTTACCATGCAACGCGAGAATCCCATCTCCGTTGGTGTTTTTCACGAAACTGATTCGGTGCGTGGCCGAACAGGGGTTAATCGGGCCCGAAAGCCCGAGAACCAACCTCTTCGTTGACAGGAGACAGCCATGAACACTTGCCGAATCTGTTCCTTCGCCCTTGCCTCTTTCGTTGTCCTCTCTGCATGCGCTGTGGAGACCGGCGACCAGCAGACGTTCGACCCCCAGGTGGCGGAAGAGGCTCCCTCCGCCATCCCAACCGACGCGACCGAGTGGACCTCGGTCCAGAAGTTCGCACTCGAGTCGGGACAGGAGATCGAGTTTGTCAGCCACCCGAGCGGAGGAGTGATCATCGTCGAGCGAGGGTCAATCGACCATCACGCGCCGTACTTCGAGAGCGGGGTGTTGGATGGGTTGAAGCCCAGCGAGATCTACCTGCGTCTGGCGGGAAGCGCAGCAGAAGTCCCGGAGGCCCTGCGCATCGCTGACGATTTCGATGAGCAGAATCGGGCCCAGTTCTCTCCCGACGAGTCAACCGACACCGAGGCCTTCGCGGCGGAAGACGACATGATTCCCATCGTCGGGCAACCCGTTGGCGAGGACGCTCACAAGAACTGGAACATTCCGGTCCCCTGCAAGCCAGGGGTCTACACAAGCCCAGCCTGCGATGCGCTGTGGTTCAACGACAACTTCTGCGTGGGTGGCGTTTCTCGCTACTGCCAAACCAATGTACCTAGCGCAACCGGGCCCTACATCGTGAGTAGCCTTCTGCGTGCCACAGGGATGAATGCGGCCGCTTCGGGCAACGCAACGTTCAACATCCATGTGAGGAGCGTGGGCACCATGTTCTCGAAGACCTTGGCTCCTCGCACGTATCACACGGTCGGCGTCTGGGCAGGAATGGGAGACAGCCGAGCTTCCATCGCGGGAAACCTGGTGCACCTCGCCCAGATCAAGCAGAAGTCTGGCTCCTCCGCCAGCTGCGGCGCCTGGAACTGGCTGAAGTGCGAAGGCGTCGTTGCTCTTTGCTCGACCATCTGCTGGGAGGGCGTAACCGCACCGGCCTGCGTCGGTTGCATGGGCGCGGCCTACAACGAGTGCAAGGGCTGCCTCTGATCCCACGCGTTTCGTTCCCCAACTTAACCCCCGTTCGTAGCCAACTCGCCCTACGGTAAACGCCGTGGCGAACTCGCTCGACCTCTCCGAATCGACCCTCGCCATCGCTTGGGTCTCCCTCGCCCTGCACGCTCGACACGTCGACAGCTTGCCCTCCAACGCATGGGGCTTCGACCTCGTCGTCCGCGCCCTCACCCACGCCGGATGCCCGCGCCTGCTCGAGGGCTTGCCCCGCACCCTGATCGAAGACCACCCCTCCCCAGCCACCGTCACCCGCGAGTTCCTCTCCTCGCTGCACTTGGAGTCCCCTGCATCAGCAGCCTTCCTCCCCTCCCGCATGCTCCCCGCCCTTGTCCCCGCAACCACCCTTCATCCCCTCGGCGCCTTCTACACCCCAGCCTGGCTCGTTCACCTCGCCCTCGACCAAGTCGGCTGGCCCTCCCCCGCCGCTCGCCTCGTCGACCCCACCTGCGGCGCAGGCGCCTTCCTCGCCGGTGCCACACTCGCCCTCCGCAACGACCCCTCTCGCCTGACCGAAAACGCCAGCCGCCTCTCCGGCGCAGACATCCACCCCCTCGCCGTGCTCGGCGCTCGCGTCGCTTGCCTCTGCGCCGTCGCCGACCTCCTCGAGCCCGGCCAACCTTTCGAACCGGACATCCGCGTCTCCGATCTGTTCGACCCTTCCCCCTTCGAACCCCACGACATCGTCGTCGGAAACCCACCCTGGATCCGCTTCTCCGAGCTCGCACCGAAAACCCGGTCCCGTGTCGCCAATGCAGCCCACCACTACGGCCTCGTCCCCCCAGCGTCCTTCCACGGCGGCAGCGAGCTCGACCTCTCCGCCGTCTGCGCCTACCGCATGTTCGACGAGCACCTGCGTAGCGAAGCCAGAGCCGCCCTCGTGATGCCCAGCTCCCTGCTGCGCTCCGCCTCGGCCGCCCCGTTCCGACGCTTCGTCCTTACCGACGGCACGTCCCTGCGGCTCGATCACGTCACGGACTTCGGTTCCCTTCGCGTCTTCCCCGGCGCCACCAACCGCACGTCGCTTCTCACCTGGACCAAAGGGCAACCGCAGCGTGCCAGCATCCCCGCGCGCGTGGTCGAACACACGCGCCGGCTCGCGGAAGACGCTTCCCTCGCCCAAGCCCTCGAACTGCTTCAACCGAAAAGCTGCATCGCCCGCTTCGTCGGCAAGAATCGCTCCGTCGCTTGCTTCCCCAACGATGAGTTCTCCTTGCTTGAGGGCGCCTGCTCCCATGTTCGAGGCAGAAAAGGCGTCACCACCGATCTCAACGGCGCGTACTTCGTCCACGTCCTCGGTCCCGGCTCACGGCCCGGCTTGCTCCTGGTCACCAACAACGCCACCTCTCGCGGAAAGACCGTTCCCGTCCACACCTTCGAAGTAGAGGAGGAGCTTGTCTTCCCTTTGCTCAAGGGGTCGAAGCAGATCCATCCCTTCCACGTCGATGCTCCGACGATGGCTGTCCTCCTCCCCAACCGCACCGTAACGCGCATCCCGGACGAGCAGGTCTTCGCCGAAATCTTCCCCGCGGCCCACGCGCACTTCACCTGGGTCGAGAAGGAAACGGGCGGGGCGCTCTCGGCTCGCTCCACCTACCGGCGCATGCTCGCTGCCTCACGCGCTCCTTTCTTCTCGGTCTACAACGTCGGCGACTACACGTTCGCCCGGTACAAGGTCGTGTGGGCGGAAATCGCAAGAGCGCTCGTGGCCGGCATCGCCTCCTCGAGCCCGCTCGCGGACGACTGCGCGCCCAAGGTGATCGTGCCCGACCACAAGGTCTACTTCGCTCCCTTCGACCACCTCGAGCCCGCGCTCTTTCTATGCGCCCTGCTGTCAAGCACCGTCGTCCGCGCCTATGTCGACGCCGTCACCGAGAAGCTGCAGGTCGGCTCCTTGCTCGACCGCGTCCGGCTTCCCGCCTTCGATCCCGCCGACGAGCACCACCGGTCCCTCGTCGCCTTGGTCTCTCGCGCGCAAGGGAAAGGGCAAGGGGCGATCGACGCTCAGGTGAAGATGGTGCTCACCCCTTGTTGAGCAGCTTCGCGAACGGGTTGTTCGAGAACTTCTTGCCGTCGTCGCGAGCAGGAGCAGGAGCCGGGGCCCGCTGCCCCTGCTTGCCGCGCTCCGGTGCGCTCGGCGCCTTTCCCGCTCCCGCCTCCGGGCGGTCGTTCTTCTTCGCCGACAGGGATATGCGCTTGCGCGCCAGGTCGACCTCCATCACGCGAACCATGATCTTGTCCCCGACCTTCACCACCTCGTTCGGGTCGCGCACGAACCGGTCCGCCAGCTTCGACACGTGCACGAGACCGTCCTGGTGCACCCCCACGTCCACGAACGCACCGAACGCCGTGACGTTCGTCACCACACCCTCGAGCTCCATGCCGAGGACCAGGTCCTCCATCGTGCGCACGTCGTCGCGGAACTTCGGAGGCTCGAAAGACTCACGCGGGTCGCGCCCCGGCTTCGCAAGCTCGGAGAGAATGTCCCGCAATGTCGGCTCGCCCACGTCCGCGGACACGTACTTTCGCCAGTCGATCTTGCTCGCCAGAGCCGCGTTGCCCACCAGCGTGTGTAGCGGAACCCCAAGGTCCTTCGCCATCTGCTCGACCAGCCCGTAACGCTCGGGATGCACCGCGCTCGCGTCCAGCGGGTGCTCCGCACCTCGAATCCGCAAAAATCCCGCCGCCTGCTCGTACGTGCGAGGTCCCACCCCCGTCACCTCGAGAAGCTCCGTTCGTGACCGGAACGCACCCTTCTTGTCCCGGTGCGCCACAATCCGCTTCGCCACCGTCGCGCTCAGCCCCGCCACCCGCGAAAGCAACGGCACGCTCGCCGTGTTCAGCTCCACCCCCACCAGGTTCACGCAGCTCTCCACCACCTGGTCCAGCTTGCGCGCCAGCATCGGCTGGTGCACGTCGTGCTGGTACTGCCCCACCCCGATCGACTTCGGGTCGATCTTCACGAGCTCCGCGAGCGGGTCCTGCAAACGCCGCGCAATGCTGATCGCTCCACGCACCGTCACGTCCAGCTCCGGAAATTCCTGCCGCGCGATCTCCGACGCCGAGTACACGCTCGCCCCGGCCTCGCTCACGGAAACCGCGAACACTTCCGTCAACCCCTCCGACGCAAGCACCTCGCGAACGAAGGCCTCCGTCTCCCGCCCATGGGTCCCGTTGCCCACCGCGATCGCGGCCGGTCGGTGCGTCTTGCAGATCGTCCGCAGCGACTCCCGCGCCTTCGCCGTCGCGTGGTCCCCCTGCACCAGGTACAGCACCGTGTGGTCCATGATCTTGCCCGTGTCGTCGACCACCGCGACCTTGCACCCGGTGCGCTGCCCCGGGTCGATCCCCACCACGGTCTTCGTTCCCAGGGGCGCCGAAAGCAACAGCTGCCTCAGGTTCAACGCGAAGACTTCCACCGCCGCCTTGTCCGCCTCCAACTTCCGATCCACCCGCACGTCGCTCTCCACTGACGGCATCACGAGCCGCTTGAGCGCATCCCGCGCCGCGAGCTCCAGCTGCTCTCCCCACGGGTTGCCCCTGCGCACCTTCACCCGCGCCACGAGCCGGTCCCCCACGTCCTGCTCGTCGATCCGCAGCTGCGACCGCAAGACCCCCTCCTGCTCCCCTCGACGAATCGCAAGAAAACGATGCGAAGGAATCGTCGCCACCGGCTCCTCGAAGGACGCATACATGTCGAACTTGGTCACCGCGTCCGCGTGCTCCTTGGTCTTTCCCACCACGACCAAGCCGCTCTTCACGTACGTCTCGCGCACCATGGCGCGAACGTCCGCGTCGTCGGAGATGCGCTCCGCACAGATGTCGCGAGCCCCGGCCAGCGCAGCCTCGACGTCGGACACGCCTTTCTCCTCGCTGACGAACGCAACGGCAGCCTCCATGGGCTTCCCGTCGTCGCCCTGCGCCCAGATCCGGTCCGCGAGCGGCTCGAGCCCCTTCTCCTTCGCGATCGTCGCGCGAGTCCTGCGCTTCGGCTTGTAGGGAAGGTACAGGTCCTCGAGGCGAGCCTTCTCCGCGCACGCTTCGATCGTCTTGCGAAGCTCGTCGGTGAGCTTGCCCTGCTTCTCGATCTCCTTGAGGATGGCCTGCCGGCGCTCCTCGATCTCCTTGACGTAGGTCGCTCGCTCCTGGATCGCCACGATGGCCACGTCCTCGAGCCCTCCCGTGGCCTCCTTCCGATAGCGAGCGATGAACGGAACCGTCGCGCCTTCCGCAAGCAAGCGCACGACAGCGCCTACGGATTGCGGGTCGAGCTTCAGATCCGCGGAAACTTGGGGAACGGGGTCGAAGGTGAATTCTTGCTCTTGGCTCACGGGGCAGCCCTTTACGACGGGTCGCTATCCACGTCGAGCGTGACATGGCCCGGGCGTCACGTTGGCTTGCTTGCACCCTGCTGTCGACCTACGGTCGGCCATCATTGCCTCGGTCGATACGTCCCTCTTGCTCGTGATCCTCGGCGGAGTCTTCACGACGGCGCTGCTCGTCCTTGCGGACCTTTCGCTGGCACTGCTCGCTTCCGTGCCGGCGTGCGCAGCCGTGACCGTCTCGCTCCTGATGGGAAGCGACGCAACAGGAGCATGCCTGGTGGCGGTGGTCACCACGACGGGGTCTCTGGCTCTCGTTCGAGCGTTTCCGAGTCCTTCGCGACCCTGGGTGATTCCGACTGCCACGGCGGCCGTTGCGTTCGCCTCCCTCGCCGCCCGACTGGGAGGCGTCCCATCGCTAGAACCGATCGGTGCGGGACTTGCCGCCGCGTCCGCCTTCCAGGTCGGCCTGCTCGCCACCCTCCGACCCATCTTCGACAAGCCCTGGGTCCAGAAGGGTCACGTCACCGCGGGAGCAGCCGAGCACCGGAAGCTCGTCCTCGACCGGTACGCACACCTGCCCCCAACCATCCGGTTCTGGGCCGCCGCAAAGATGCGCCTGGACCCGTTGTTCCAGACCCTGCACGAACATGCTCCCACGTCCGGCTCCGTGCTCGACGTGGGCTGCGGCTACGCGCTGCCCGACGTTTGGCTCGCAGTGCTGCATCCAGGACTCCAGTTCGAAACGTTCGACCTATCCCCCCGTCGCGCGCGCGTAGCCGGGCACGTGCTCGATCGTCGTGGCGTCGTCCGCGTCGCGAACGCCCTGACGTTCGGGGACGAAGAACTCGCGCAGGGCCGTTTCGACGCAGCGCTATGCATCGACGTGCTGCACCAACTGCGGGATCCCGGCTTGATGCTGCGGCATGTCGCGCGCCGGTTGGCCCCCGGGGCGGTGCTTCTCTTGCGCACCACGGTTCAATCAGGGGCGGAAGAACGGACGCACCGGGTGGAGCGATGGATGGTCCGCCTTCGGGGCCAGAAGACAGCTGGGTTTCACACGACGGAGCAGGTCGTGCACATGCTATCCGAAAACGGATATGAAACAGGGACCATCGTACACAGCGGAGCACGAAGAGAGACGCTCTTCGTAACTCGACGTCCGCTGCAAAACTGACCTTTTACGGTCAGTGAAACGTCCCTCGTACCAGCACACCGTTGGGGACGATGGCCACATCCACAGACTCGGACTTGGGGTCTGGCTGGAAGATGTAAAACCCTGCGGCCGAGAGCAAGCCAACGCCGCCCACGGCCAGCCCGATGTTCGCGATCATCTGATCGCGCTTGCCCGCATCGGCAAGGTCGCGCTCGGACTCGGGACAGCGCGGCGAGCATGCGTCGAGGTCGGAAGCCTTGCTCTTGGCGCTGGACCCAAAGACGGCAAACACCGCGAGCCCGGCGACACCGATGCCTCCCGTGACCCAGGACGCCGTGGGGATCGACTTGCCGCTCCTGTCGTCCGTGTCCAGAGTGGCCGCCGCAACCGGCCCCGGCTCCGTCGCGTCCTTGCCCTCATCGCCTAGGTCGATCGACGTGGTCGCCACCCCTCCCGCGGGAATCTCCACCGTGACCGCCTGGGTTCGCCCGTCCGGGTCCCTTGCCTCGACCCGAACCGTCCCCGCTTTCCACCACAGGGACTCGACCTTCATCGTGCCCCCCTTGGCGTCAGGCGCCCCCACAGGCTCCCCATCGATCCGCAACGTCGTTCCATGGGGCGCCTCGACCACCGTCACCGTGATCTTTCCGAGCCGCTCCGAGAGACGGTCGAGCCACCCTTGCGCGTCTTCTGCCGTCTTGCCAAATCGCTCTTCGCCCTTGGATACCCTATCGTTGGCGTCCCTGACGACCTGCTCGTACAACCCCGCCGCCTTGGTCTCTCGCCCAAGCTCCCGCTCCGCGTGGGCCATCAAGAGCAACGTGTTGGGACTGTCGAGCAGCGCGTACGACTCCGTCAACTCGCGAAGCGCCGCGTCGTAGTCCTTCTTCTCGATGAGGGCTCGACCCTGCTTGTACTTCGCCACCGCCTCCTGCTGCGTGGCTTGCGACACCTGGGCCATCGCAGGCGCAGCGGCCAAGCCACAGACGGACAGAAAGAGAAGGGCGAAGAACGAAGAGCGCGTTGGTTTCATGGGAGGTCCGGGAGATACGGCGCGGCCCTGGTCCCTGGGACCGGTACCCTCGGAGGCGCCGTCACAGGGGGAGCAATCGTACGCACCTCCAAGGATCCACCGTTTTGGTCATTTTCGGAAGCAGAAGCGTCGGAGGCCTTGTCTTGCGGCCCAGAAAGCTCGACGGAAGGCTCCGTCTCCGGAGGGTCCACCTTCGGCGCGAGCGGCGAAGACGAGATCGTCGTTCCCTCCGGCGCCACGACCGGGTCAGCCGAACCCCGGAACCATGAGGAAGAGCTCGCCACCGCAACGACAAAGAGCAACACCGTTCCGGCCACCACAGCCGCAAGCAACACGAACGGCAGAAGCCTCCGCTTGGGAAGGGGAGGAATCGAATCGACGTGTTCCGTTCCACCTGCCGATGGCATCGAAGACACGGACGGCATCGAAGACATCGAAGACACGGACGGCATCGAAGACACGGACGGCATCGAAGACACGGACGGCATCGACGGCATCGAAGACACGGACGGCATCGACGGCATCGAAGACACGGACGGCATCG
>CAZAWR010000055.1:59150-64401 GCA_964488865.1 uncultured Polyangiaceae bacterium
ACGGCATCGACGGCATCGAAGACACGGACGGCATCGACGAATCGTCTGCGGGGACCGGTTCCGACGGCGCGGAGGAAGAAACACCGGCCACAGCTGAAGGCAAAGGCCCCGCGACCTGCGATTGTGCGGGAGGCACAGCGGCACTCGACGGCTGCGGTGGGCGAGGAATGGGGGCAACCGGGGGAGGGGGCGCCGGAATTGCCCTGGCGGGCGGCTTCGCCGTCGGAACGGGAGGCGCCTCGAGGGATGCGGGCCCTGCCTCCGTCGGAGGTGGAGGCGGAGCCAGGTCACGGGCCGGAACCAGAGGCATGTCGCTCGGCTCGGACGACAGGTCTGGCTCAGGGTCCAGCTCCACCGCCGCGGGCGATGGGCCGACAACCGAAGCCTCCACGAGGTTCCACGACGTGGACTCCATCTCCCGCACGTACTTCGTACGGTTCGCAAGCACGTCTCCGGCCAGGGAGGCGACCCAAGCCGAGACGATCCGCGGCGACGCAGGCCCCGTCACGATCGATTCCTCGAGCTCGCATGCGAACTGCTCTGCGGTCTGCGGTCGCTGGTCAGGCTTGCGAGAGAGCCCTCGGCGCAGCACCCGATCCAAAGCCGGGGTCACGTCCGACCGGTAGGGCGCCAGGGCCGGGATCGGCGCGGACAGCACCTTGGCGATGGTCTCGCCAGGATGATCGGCACGAAACAGACCCTTGCCCGCCAGAAGCTCCCACAGCACCACCGCGGAAGAAAAAATGTCCACGCGTCGATCGATCTGCGTACGCCCGCTGCTTCCCAGCTGCTCGGGCGCCATGTACGGCAACTTGCCCTTCATCTGACCGTCGTGGGTGACCTGCAGCCGGCTCTCCGCTTTCGCGATCCCGAAGTCTGTGATCCGGGAGATGCCATCCTCCCCCACCATGATGTTCTGCGGCGAGACGTCGCGGTGCACGATCCCGAGAGGCGTGCCGGCCTCGCCCACCGCTTCGTGCGCCGCATGAAGCCCCGCCAGCACCTGCCCCATGATGCTGATCGCCACCGGCACCGGGACCTTTTCCCGACGACTCTTCGCTGCCCGCCGCAGCCGCTGCAGCGATTCGCCCCGCACGTATTCCATGACGAGAAAGACCTCTCCGGCCTCCGCCACCACGTCGAGCGTCGCTACCACGTTGGGGTGCTCGATGCGTGACGTCAGCCGGGCTTCGTCGAGAAACATCGCGACAAATTCGGGGTCCCGGGCGATGTCGCGCCGCATGCGCTTGATGGCCACCGTGCGATTGAAGCCACCCAGACTGCTCATCCGGCCGAAGTGCACCGTCGCCATGCCGCCGGTCGCAAGTTCCCCGAAAAGCGCATAGCGCCCCAGGGAGAGAATCGGCCGAACGGACGATTCCTCATGCGACGGGCTCATTAGAAAAAAGGTACAACGGGGGTGTCAAAAGGTCCAGCTTGTGGGCCTTCTTGAGGAGTCACCCACGGTCCGGTTCACGCGTTCAGCGTTGCGGTTTCGGAGGCCGCAGCCGTTCCAGCCTCTCCCCAATCGCCTTCTCCAGCCCTTGGTCCGAAGGCTCGTAGTAGGTCTCGTCGGCCAGCACGTCGGGCAGGTAGGTCTCACCCGCCGCGTGGTGGCCCGCCTCGTCGTGAGGGTACCGATAGTCCTTGCCGTATCCCATCGACTTCATCAGGGAGGTGGGGGCATTGCGTAGCTTGTCGGGCACGGGAAGGCTCCCGTGTTCGGTAATCGCGGCCCTCGCTCGCTTGAACGCGTTGCCCACGGCATTCGACTTGGGCGCAACCGCCAGGTAAAGGACGGCCTGGGCGATCGGGTACAAGCCCTCGGGCATCCCCATGCGGCGAAACGACTGATCCGCGGCGACAACGACCTGCAGCGCACGTGGGTCCGCGTTGCCAATGTCCTCGCTCGCGAAGATCAAGAGCCTGCGCAAGACGAACAGGGGGTCGTCCCCCGCCTCGAGCATGCGCATGGCCCAGTAGATCGCCGCGTCCGGGTCCGATCCGCGCATCGACTTGATGAGCGCGCTCACCACGTTGTAGTGCTCGTCCCCGCTCTTGTCGTACAAGAGCGGCCGGTGCTCGCTCGATCGCGCCACCGCCTCCACCGTCAAGGACGCTCCCGGATCGAGCTGATCCACCACCATCTCGAGCGTGTTGAGCGCGCGACGAGCGTCCCCGTCGGAAAGCCGCGCGATCGCGAGCAGCGCCTGCGGCTCAACCGCCACCCCCAAACCACCCAGCCCGCGTTCAGCTTCCCCCATCGCCCGCTCGAGCAGCGTCACCACCGCCTGCTCATCCAGTCCCTCGAGCCGGAACACCTTGCACCGCGAAAGCAGGGCCGCATTCACCGAAAACGAAGGGTTCTCCGTCGTCGCTCCGATCAGGGTGACCGTGCCGTCTTCCACGTAGGGCAAAAAGGCATCCTGTTGACCCTTGTTGAATCGGTGAATTTCATCGATGAAGAGCAGCGTTCGGCGCGCATGGTACAGTCGCGCCTCCTTCGACTCCTGCAGCAGGATCCGCAGCTCAGGCACCGTGCCCAGCACCGCCGAGTACGGCACGAAATACGCCCGCGTGCGCGCCGCGATGACCCGCGCCACCGTGGTCTTGCCACTGCCCGGAGGTCCCCACAGAACCATCGAGGGAACCTTGTCGGTGGAAATGGCTCGCTCGAGCGGCTGCCCCGGTCCCAGCAAGTGTCGCTGCCCTACCACCTCGCCCAAGTCCTGGGGCCGCAACCGATCCGCCAAGGGCCGCGACCCCTGCCCCACTTCCTTCGTCGCAGCCGCCTCGAAAAGCGATGCCCCCGACCCGCGACGTGAGGTTCCGCGATTGCCCATGCGTTGCCCTCACCGATAGCCCAAAGGCTCCTCCGGATCGAGCACGGTCACCTCTTCGCCCCGATACGTGCGCAGCACCGTGCGTCCCTGCGCCATCAACACCACCGTCGCCGCTCCCACGGGCACTTTCCCCCGGCCCCCAGGCGTGTCCACCATCAACCGCGGTACGGCCAGCCCCGACACCCTCCCCTGCAATCGCCCGTGAATCTCGATGCTGCGAGCCAGCGACGTCCGCAGGTGACCCGTGCCCTCCATCACGTCCGCGTGCAACAAGTAGTACGGTCGCACCCGCTCCCGCACGAGCCCCCGGAACAGCGCCGCAAGGACTTCTTCGTCGTCGTTCACGCCACGCAGCAGCACCGTCTGGTTCATCACCGGCATCCCGCCATCCACAAGCTTTCGCAACGCTTCGCGAGACCAATCCGTCAGCTCCCGCGGGTGATTGAAGTGCGTCATGACCCAGACCGGGTGATGGGTGCGAAGCATCGACACGAGCTCGTCGTCCACCCGCATGGGCAAAACCGCCGGCACGCGCGTCCCTAACCGGAGAACTTCAATGCTCGCGATGCGGCGAATTCGCCCGAGCAACGCATCGAGACGCCCGGTCGACGCCACCAGCGGGTCGCCCCCACTGATCAACACCTCGCGAACCTCCGGGTGGCTCTCCAACCACTGAAAGGCGGGCTCCAACGCAGCGAGAGAAACGTATCCCTCCTCCGCCCCGACCATCCTCGCACGCGTGCAGAAGCGACAATGAACCGCACAGGTCGACGTGACCAGCAACAAGGCTCGGTCGGGATAACGCCGCACCAGTCTCGGCGCGACCTCGTGAGCCGCTTCGCCGAGAGGGTCGCGAAGGTCCCCCTGAACGCGTCGCGACTCCGCCGCTTGGGGAACGCATTGACGACGGATGGGACAGCTGGGATCGGTCGGGTCGACGAGCGACAGGTAGTAGGGCGGAATGAGCAGCGGCATGCCCGCTTGTTCGGCCCACTGAACACCCCGCCGTTCGTCGTCGGTGAGGCGCAAGGCGCGGTCTAGATCGGCATGCGTTCGGATCGCTGCGCGAAGCTGCGCGTGCCAGTCCGGCTCGAACGGGTCAGTGGTCGTGTCCGTGGCCATCGTCATGCCCGTGCCCCTCGGGCTCCGGACGGTTCGGCTCCGGAGGCGGCTCTTCCGGGACTGTCGGGGTGGGGACCTTGGCTTCCGCCAGCGCCGCTTCGTCGATCGTGATGGGGAACTTCTTGCGCAGGTCTTCCTCGAGCTGCTGCTCGCGCGCGGCAACCTCCTGCTGGGCCAGCAAAATGCGAATCGTGCGCTCCGCTTCCGCGAAGGACCTCGCATGCGCCTTCGTCACGCCGATGAGGCGCACCAGGTGGAACGAACCTTTGCCATCCGCCACCACCCGATCGACCACGTCACCCGTGTTGACAACCTCGAACACCGCTGCCCGCAACGGCTCCTCCACCCGAGGGTTCGCCCCTCGTCGGTCGCCAGGAGGTCCCACGAGCCCAAGGTCCCCCGCCGTCTCCACCGGACCCGCGTACTCCTTGCCCTTGTACTCGTCCGAATGCTCGACGATGAACTTGCCCCACACCGCAAGGTCCGTGATCGCCTTGGCCTTGACGAGCAGCTCCTCCGCCTTCTTCTGGTCTTGCACCACCACGTGACTCACTCGGCGACGCTCCGGCTCCACGTACTGCTCCTTGTGCGCGTCGTAGTACGCCTTCACCTCGTCCTTGCCGAAGTCCGCTGGCCCCCGGGCGCCCTTCCTCGCATCGCGCAGCAACGCGTCGCGCAGGATCTGACGAAGCGCCTCCTGCGTCTGCGGCTCCTTGTCCAGGCCACGTCGCTCCGCTTCCTTCGCTAGCAGCTCCACCGTGATCATCTCTTCGAGCAGCTCGCGTCGACGCTCGGGCGTCTTGAAGCGCAACCGGTCGAACTGGTCCATGCGCTCGAGCGTGGCGGCGTACTCGCCGAGTGTGATGGAGTGATCCCCGACCTTGGCAAGGACCATGGACGCTTGCTTGGGGGACAACCCGGCAGCCTGTTCGCCCGTCGCGCCCGGGCCCCGCTGCAAGGCATCTTCCCGACAGCCCGACGACAGGACCGCCAGCAAGCCCAGAACGGACGCTATCAATCTTGGTTTGTGCATCAGGGGAAGACGAAACATGTCCCGTCCACCTAGCACGCGCTTGCGGGGGAAGGCAATCGGCGCCATTCGCGAAGTCGCCTGAACGGGACCCCCTGGCCGTCCGGGCCAGGGCAACCTCTGGATCATGCTCTACGAATGGCGAGGCGGTCTGCCACCCATCAGGTGGGTGCGCTCCTTCCCACGAGGCGTGGTCAGCGTGCTTCGGACGCACAACCCGTCGCCACGCAGCTACCCACATCCGCACAAGCAACGA
>CAZAWR010000056.1:0-63929 GCA_964488865.1 uncultured Polyangiaceae bacterium
AACCGGCGATACCAAGGTCCTTGATAGCCTTGGGCTTGCCTCGAGCCCACCGCTGCTCACAGCCTCGAGCGACTCGTTCCACCTGCGCTCCAACTCGGAAGCTACCAGCCTGTTGGCCGGGTCGACCTGCTCGTAACGCTGGCGCGCGAGATGTGCTTCGTACTCGGCGCGCTCGATGCACTGGTCCCAGTGGGCAGAGATCTTCACCCGCTCCTGCTCGAGTCCCTGCAGTGCGCGCAATGCCACCTCGACGCCGGCCGGTTGCAGCGCCTCCAGGACCAGACGGACAATCGACTCCGCGATTCGCTATCCTTGGAGGGATTGTCTGGGCTGCCCGCTGTCTCGTGGTCATGAACCTCCGGGGAACACGGCTCCCGGGAGGCCCGAAGTCGGCCCGAGACCGGGCGAGCCGAGAGACGGCGCTTCCAATCACCTCACCCCGCCCGCTGCGCGGTCTGCCCCTCTCCTTTCAGCGGCCCCAAGCGGCCGCCGGAGAGGGGCAAGAGAGACTCCGGCCCCCCTCTCCCGCGGTCGCGCAGCGGACGCGTACGGGAGAGGGGCGGGGGGTGAGGTCTTTGAGACCGCAGAGCCGCGCCGTCTGGCTCCCGGAATTGTCAAACCTTGCGAGCCTCCCCAGCAGAGCTGGGGGACGGCGTGGCCCACGGTGCGGACCCGGACCACGCGCGCTTCGGCATGCGCAAGTGGTCTCAATCGGCTCGATGCAATGGCGGGTGGAGATCGGCGTAGTGTGACCGTCTCCGAATCCGATAGTGCAGAGTCAGAAAGCGCAAGCCCAAGAGCCACATGTCGTGTCGCGCCTCCAGCGTGCGACCCGCGGACAGCGCAGTGCCCGTTGCGGGCATCACCGTGATCGTCTCGTCCATCGGCAACCGGTACGGCGACGCACCTATCGCAAGATAGATCCCTTGATCTCCGTCGACGTGCTCGTGGTGGCGGCTCGTGAGCTGCAACCCTTCTCGCCCCGCGCGCGTCAGGTGCAGAATCGACGTCAGGCACGCACCCGGCAACGGAAACGCGATATTCATGTAGCGGACACCGTCGCGCTCATGCTCGGCATACGCCGCGACATAGATGGCGCGTCCGGTCTCCCTCCACGTTCTCACCCATCCGCGCACTTGGGTTCGCCCATCGTGCGCGTCATCGACATCTACGATACGGCTCACCAACGCCGCGCTCTCCAGGGTTTGGCGGGGGGACGGCAGTCCGAGCTGGCCCAACCGCGGACTGATCGCCCGGGCCCAGAGCCACCCCCCAAACCGAAACGGGATGTGCCAGTTTCCTTCCACGTCGAGGTCGAAGTCCCTCGTATGCTCGTAGAACGCTCTGATCTCGGGATGCAGGGCCGCGACCTGGAACCCCTCCCGCACGTAGCGTGAGAGATCATTCGAGAGACCGGTTCGAGCCTCCGGCGCGGCTGGCGCGTGCGCCTCGAAGAACGCCGGCCCCACCCTTCCCCGCGCGCGCAGCGTCGACAAGGGTGCGCTCAGTATCCCCACGACGGGCCGCGGTCGCAGAATCGCCATCGCTGCCAGACCCAGCACCGCGTGCCCCAAGGCACTTGCGATTCCGTGGTAGCGAATCATGCCGTCCAGATCCCAGAACGGGCTGCCGAGCGCCCACGCCACCGCGGGAAGGACGGTCACCACGGGCACCGTGAGGGAAACGAGCAGCATCCCCACACCGACCGCGCGGGGGAGCCCAGCAGCGTGACGTGCGCCGACCGGTGCCCGCACCGCTGCCGCGCCCACGGCCCCCACTTGAACCACGAAGAGCACGAGATACCCCACGGCGCCGATGCGGTCCACGTAGGGCAGGCCGGTGATCCCCGCCGCCACGAACGCGAACGTGATGGGATGCAGCACGAGCACGGCGTGCATCACCCGACGCGACCACCCCGAACGGATCAGCCGCGCGGAGAGCGCCGAGATCGTGAGCGCACCGTATCCCGCGACCGCGAAGTGAGCAGCCGTCAACCAAGTCCATGGAGCGCCGAACCCGAGGAAGGTCGATTCGGTGAGCCCAGCCCGGAGCCAGACCGCACCGCCGGCGACGAAGGCACACGCAACCGCGAGCGCCACCTCCTCGGCGAGGATCACCGGACGCGCCAACGCATCACGAAGCCGAACCAGCCCGCCCACGACGGCAAGACTCACGAGTACGACGAGGAACGCGGTCCACATGATTCGATGACCACGGGCACTTAAGCACGGACTCGCACCTTCCGCACGTCGAAGCCACGAGTTCGAAGAATCTGCGCCATCGCGGTTGACCACGCCGCAGTCCAGCGCGGCGCGACCGGGCTCGTGGCCGCCACCCACCTGGCCGGTGGCGATCCTGGACGAACGACGGACATGCACTTCGATAGTCTCTTTCCGCCCGTGATGCTCCGGTGCCCGAAGCACAGCTTCGTAGGCTCGATGCTTCGCGGATCGCCCATTGCGTCTCCAAGTGTGGCGTTGGGTTCAGCGGTCCACGAACCAGAATCCATCGCATCATGTACCTCGGGAACTCGAACGGCGCGGATCCGTTCGTGGCCGGCGTGGTCGAGAACAACCTGTTCAGCGATACCGTGGGCTACAACGTGCAGATCAAGTGGCAGCAGCCTCGCGCCAGTGTGACCGGCATGCCCACGGGACCGAGCGTGACCCTCATCCGTCACAACGTGTTTCTCAAGAACGACCGCCCGAGCCCCGACGGCGACCGTCCGAATCTGCTCGTCGGTGGGTTCCCAGATACCGGCGCGGGCTCCGAGGATCGATACGAGATCTACGGGAACGTGTTCTTCCACAACCCGCGTGAGTCGTTGGTCCAAGCCTCGGGGCGCGTGAGCATTCACGACAACGTGTTCGTGGATGTCGCCGGCACGGCGCTGCGCCTGCAGAACCACGACCTGCCCCTGCGCATGGCGCACGTCTACAACAACACGATCTACGCGGCGAGCACCGGCATCTCCATCTCCGGCACCCTGGACCAAGGATCGTCGGTCGTTGGCAACCTGGTCTTCGCCGACACGCCGATCAGCGGCTCGATCGACGACGAGCGCGACAATCTCGTCGACGCGATCGCGAACGCGTCACAGTACGTGAACGCGCCTTCCACCACGCTCGGCCAGATGGACTTCTATCCGCTCGACGGCGCTTGCGAGGGCACGGGGATCGATCTCGCGAGCTTCGCGGGCGACACGGACTACGACCGCGACTTCAACGGGACGTCGAAGGGTGGCTTCACGTTCCGCGGCGCGTACGCGGGGAGCGGAACGAACCCTGGATGGACGATCAGCGAAGGGATCAAGGGAACGACCGGTTCGCCTCCACCGGATGGAGGAACGAGTGGGTCAGGCGGCGCGAGTGGAAGCGGGGGCAGCGGGGGCAGCGGCGGTGGTGCGACGGGAGGCTCGTCGGGTTCTGGCGGATCCGCGGGCGGAGCCGGCGGATCTTCGGGGACGTCGGGATCCGGGGGCAGCGCGGACGACGCCGGTGTCGGCGGCACGGGCGGTTCGAAGCCCACGGCGTCATCGTCGAGCGATGATGCCAGCGGATGCGCGTGTCGCGCGTCGCGAGCAGAGGGCCGGGTGAAGAGGCGAGCGAGAGCAGCGGGGCTGACGGCACGACCGAGTACGAGACGGACGACGAGGACTCGGCCGGGGGCCCCCTCGCGCTGGGCGGGGCCGGTAGCGCGAAGAAGGACTCAAGGGCGAAATCAGCGCCCGCGGCGGACATGGCGGAAGCGTACGCTCAACCGCCGCCGATGCCGGCGGCCACCTCGACGATGGCGTCGCCCCCGCGTTCCGCGCCCCCGGCCAAAGAGTCGAGCTGGAGAGACGAGGAGATGGGCGGGACGCGCCGGTGCGCGGCACGCTGAAGATTCGCGCGGCGGGTGCGACACAGGTGATTCCCTTCGTGCTGTCGGGGCCTCGCACGGACGCGGCTCGCGTGCGGATCTACTACACATCACGGCTCGTGCCTGTGTCGGGGTGGTGAGGGCGGACAGCCCTCACCGCGACTCGAACACCCGCAACGACGGCAGCTCGATCGCCGTCAGAAATCCCCCCCTCCCACACCCCGTGTCGATCGCCACGACCGGGCTTCGCATCCACGCGTCCGTCGGATCCTCCGGTGTGTGGGTCGAAAGATCCGGCAGGGTCTCCGTGGGCGTGTGGCCGCACACGACGCGCTTGCCTTCGTACTGCCGGAAGAACACCTCGCTGCGCTGCCAGAGCAGGGGACGAGGGTCAGCGAGGTCCTTCGGGTGGGGGAATCGCCCGTCGACCATGGGCAGCCCCGCATGCACGTAGATGGCGTGCTCGTCCTCGTACCAAATCGGCAAGGACCGCATCCACGCGACGTGTTCCTCGGGGAAGAAGCTGCCCGAGACGAGGGCGTCCCACTCCGGTCGTACGGGCAGAGTGCCCGGGGTCGGCTTGCCGGTGTAGGAGCGGAGGGTGTCCCAGCATCCGTTGCCTTCCGGCAGGACGAACTCCGGCCACCCGCGCTCGCGCACCACGAGCCAGGCGTCCTCGTGGTTGCCCCGCAGACACACGACCTTCGCGGACGTGTACCGGGTCAACGTCATCATCGTGTGAACGACCTCGCGGGACGAGTCCCCGCGATCGACATAGTCCCCGAGAAAGACGAGGGTATCCGCGGAGGTCAGCGACGGCAGGCGGGGCAGCAGGGTGCGCAGGCGCACGAGGTCGCCGTGGATGTCACCGATGGCAAAGGTCCGACCGGTCATCGGGCCAACCTATCGTACACCTCGTGCCCTGGGCGAAGTCGGAACTGCCTCGAGGCACCACGCCCGGCGCACGCCGTCGATCCCGTAGCCCATCGCCCACCCGGTAGAACGTCCTTCCCAGGACTCCGCAGCCGCGATCGTATCGCGGAACGTCTTGCGTCGCTCGATCCGCTCACGGTCCCGGATGAACTCCTGGCATTGCGGGGATCCGGCCTGAAAGTTGCGGCACACAGAAGCCCTGCGGGCGTGGATGGAGCAGTCGTTGGGCGCCCCCGGCAGGCCCAGATGGATGCAGGCCCCGTTCGGCCCGATCGCGAACGCCATCTCGCCGAAGTGCCCTTCGGTCAGCGATTCGATCAGGTGGTCCTGCCCGTCGCGACGCCACACGGCGACATCCTCCTGCGTGACCAGGATGGTGCCCGGCCGCTGATGGCAGCAGGCTCCGCAACGAAGGCAAGGGGGGTCAGCCAAGCCCGAACCATGGCACGGGCAGGGTGGAACCGCACCGATTTTTGCCGCGGGGCCCGGCGCCGTGATGCCAGTTGACGCGAGCCCGAGGGTTGGGGCATCTGTAGCTACACATGACGACGCACGACGCCCACGACTCCGCTTCCCACGACTCTGCTTCCCACGACCCCGCCACGCCTGCCGACCATGGCGAGACCCATCACGAGGAGGTCTTGCCGGAAGAGCCCAAGACCCCGCTGTGGGTCACGGCGTTGGGAGTCGCCTTGCTCGTGGGCGGAGGGCTCGTGTACCTCGTCGTGCACGAGCCGACCGTGGAGGCAGAGCCGGAAGGGACTGCGGAGCCGGCGATCTCCGCCGAGGCGCCTGCGAACGTGGTTCCAGCCGAGCCGCCGCGTGAGCGCCCCAAGGGACTCCGCATGGCGCCTCCCGGAGCATCCGACGGGCCGCCCCGCCGCCTTCCTCCGAACCTGCGCATGCTTCGGCCCCCGAGCGAAAATCCGTGAGCGGTGCGGGCGAGGTCGCAAGCAGGTCGAGCCGAGCCGGAAGAGAAACCACAGAAGTCGCAAAGGGCACAGAAGGCAGAGCTGTTTAGTGTTTTCTAGGCCCTTGCGCGGATAGTCTCAGCCCGAGTCCGAGTCCGAGTCCGAGTCCGAGCCCGGGTCGGTACAAATCCGCCGACGTAGGGACTCGACACCGTCGAGTCCAGCGTGTGCGCGGCACCGCCGCGCCTGAGACCAGAGACCACGGAAGAGGATGGGGCCCGAGCCGGAAGAGAAACCACAGAAGACGCAGAGAACGCAGAAGGGGATGGGGCTGGTGCGGAGCTTGGCTGCGCGACAGGTGCCCGAAGCAGACCCGCGTCAGCCCAAGCCCGTGTCGGTTCAAATCCGCCGACGTATCAGGGGGCGCAGACGTCGGCGGAGGTGGCCGATGCGGTGCTCGTGCCGATGTAGCGGCCCATGGACTGGGCGGTCGTCCCGGGCAGGTCGGCGCAATAGCCATTCTCGACGCTGGACTTCGGCACGCACTGCCCGGAGTTGCCGTCGAGGCTCACGCAGAAGGTGGGCGCCATCCCTGCCTTGTCGGGGCAGTAGCCGTTGCACGCGAGCGAGCAGTACCCACCGCCCTCGAAGGTCTGGCAGAACCCTGCTTCGGTCGCGTCCGTGAAGCTGCAGTCGTCGTGGTCCTCGCACTTCGTCCCAATGAACGGCGTGGCCGCGGGCTTCTGCCCGTTGAGGCGTGGGAAGGTCGTGGCATCGTCCAGACCGACGAACGTGAAGCCGTCGTTCTCGAGCTTGGTGAGGATGCCGTCGAGCACACCGGCGGTGTACGCGTGCACGTCGTGGAAGAGCAGGACGCCGCCGCCCTTGGAGCGCGCCTGGCTCAGCACGTAGCCGGCGATGTCGCTGCGGTACGCGGTGGGGACGTGCTGGAAGGTAGCGGGGTCACAGTAGCCTACGCCGCCGCGCGCCGCGCCGTAGCACCAGTCCGCGGAGTCGATGTGCCAGCCGGTGATCGCGTAGCCGTAAGACCGCACCGTCTCGGCCGTGGCGCAGGACGAGGAGCCGTAGGGGAAGCGGAAGAAGGCGGGCTTGACCCCGAGGTCGAGCATGATCTGGTGCGTTCCCTCGATCTCCGTCTTGAGGGTCGAGGCCGACACCGTCTTGAGGTTCATGTGGTTCTGGGAATGGTTGGCGATGATGTGCCCCGCCTCGTGCATGCTCGTCAGCAGCGAACGGTGCTGGGCTGTCCGCACCGCCTTGCCGTTGATGAAGAACGTGGCCGTGGCGTTGTGCGCGGCCAGGACGTCGAGCACCAGCGGCGTGTTGTCGAGGTGCGGGCCATCGTCGAACGTGATGGCAATGCGCTTGTTGAAGCCGCTCTGGTCCGGAAGGACCACGCCCGAACATCCCGCGCTGTCGGTCTTGCCCGACGCGTTCTCTTCGTAGGCTTCGTTCCAGAGTTGGGACTCGTCGTCGCCGGGCTCCGCGGGGTCGTTTTCGGTGTCCGCCGACGAGCAAGCGATGGCAAGGGGAAGGGGAAGAAGCAGCGGGGCAACCCAACGCATGGCGCTATTCATGACTTTCGTCCTCCCGAGCGGGGGCTCCAGGTACGGCCTGGGTTCAAGAAGAGTGGAATAATAGCGCAGCCTGCGAATTGTGTCTCCGGAAAATCGGATCGCATGTGGGTGAGGAGGGGAGACCGGGGCCGGTTGCGTCCCGGCCCCGGTTCGCGCAACCTTGCCGGCGTGACGCGCGACAAGCCCTCCGAATCACGCACCAGCGACCCGCCCGCCGGTCCCCCCGTCATCGTGGTGGCCGACGACGACCGGGTTACGCGGGACACGATCTGCTCGATCCTCACGCGAGCGGGCTACCTGGTCACACCGGCCAACGACGGCCAGGAGGCGGTGGAGATCGTGGGGCAGGGTGGGGTGGACCTCGTGCTCTTGGACATCCTGATGCCCCGGCTTGGGGGAATCGAGGCGTGCCGGATCATCAAGAGCGTGACGGGCGATGCCTTCGTGCCGGTGATGTTGGTCACGGTCAAGACCGACACGGCCAGCCGGGTCGAGGGCCTGAAGATCGGGGCGGACGACTACATCACCAAGCCCTTCGAGGAGCGGGAGATGATCGCGCGCATCGAGGCGATGCTGCGCATCAAGCGGCTCAACGACCACCTCGTGTCCGTGAGGCAGAAGCTCGAGCGGCTCAGCGTGTACGACGAGCTCACGGGGCTCTACAACTTCCGGTACCTGCATACGCGCCTGCGCGAAGAGTTCAAGCGTGCCGAGCGGTACCACGAGCCCCTCGCCTGCGTGGTGATCGACGTGGACAACCTGCGCATGCACAACGAGCGTGGGGGGCAGGCTCTCGGCGACGCGATCCTCCGCGGTGTGGCGGACAGCCTGCGGCGCTGCGTGCGGGAGGTGGACGTGGTCGCGCGGTACGGGGGCGAGGAGTTCCTGGTGATCCTGCCGTCGACGCACATGGCCGGTTCGGTGGCGGTGGCGGAGCGGATCTGGCGTGAGGTGCGGGGCCGGGTGTTCGCGGCAGAGCCCGGCGGGGTCTCGAGCCGCGTGGCGGTCACGGTGGGCGTGGCCATGTATCCCTCTCCGGATATCAAGACGAAGGAGGCGCTGCTGCGCGCGGCGGACACTGCGCTCATGAACGCCAAGCGCGAAGGAGGAGACCGGGTCTGCGTGTTCCAGCAGCACGGAACCGTCTACACCCCGGACCTCGTCCCGGTCGTGCGCCGTCCCGACGCCCCCGTGCGGGAGCGCAGCGTGAGTGACTCCTCCCCCCCGTCGTCCCGATCCAAGCCGTGAGCCTCTCCAGCCATCCCACCGCACCGCGCTCCACGCCCTCCGTGTACCCCACGGGGCCTACCCGCGTGTTGATCGTTTCGGCGGAAGCCTCCCGACGCCGCTCCCTGGCTCGCGCGCTCATCGACGAGCACGAGGTGCTCACGGCCGAAGACGAGGCGGTGGGCCTGTCCCTGCTCGCCAACACCCCAGCCGACGTCGTGGTGCTCGACGCCCTCGGTCGGAAGCTGCAGCCCGACCCGCTCGAAGGGTTCTTCGCTTGCTGCCCGGGCCTGGAGATGATCCTGCTGGGCGATGAGAATCCCGATACGGATACATCCGTGACCTCCCGGGCGTTCCTCACCTTGCCCAGGGGGCTCGACACGCCCGAGCAAGTCGCCCGGATCACCCGTCGCGCTTGCGAGCGAAAAATGCTGGTCGAGCGGGCCCGACGCCTCGAGCGCAAGCTGGACCAGCAGGACCCCGCGGTGGAGATCGTCGGCGCCTCCCGGGCCATGGATCCGGTCTTCGAGCTGGCCCACGCCGCCGCGGTCGTCACGACCCCCGTCCTGCTCGTGGGTGAAAGCGGCACCGGCAAGGAGCTGCTCGGCCGCGCGATCCACCGGCAAGGGCGTCGCGCTTCCGGACCGTTCGTCGCGTTCGAGTGCGCCGCCGTACCCGCAGACCGCATCAACCGGGAGCTGTTCGGCCCGCCCCCAGGGGCGCGCACGATGCCCCTCGCGCTCGCCGCCGACGGAGGCACGCTCCTGCTCGCGGACGTCACCGCGCTGCCGCCAGAGTCCCAGGCACGCCTCACCCGCCTCCTGCAACACGGCGAAGTCGCAGAACCGTCCGGGCAAACGCGGACGGTGGACGTGCGCGTCCTCGCGACGTCGTGCGTGGAGGTGAAACCGATGGTGGACGCGGGGACCGTGCGCCGGGACCTGTACTTTCACCTGAATGCGATGGTGATGCGAGTCCCCCCGCTGCGACGGCGACGGGAGGATGTCCCGCTGCTGGCGTATCACTTCCTGCAGCGCCACGCGCAGCGCCTGGGCCGGCAGTTCGAGCGGATCAGCGCGGAAGCGATGCGGATGCTCCGAGACCACCGCTGGGCCGGCAACGTTCGTGAGCTGGAGAACGCGATGGGGCGGGCCGTCGCGCTCTCGCGGGGCGACGTCATCGTGCCGTCGGACCTCGCGTTCCTCCGCGAGGAGCAGGCGTCGTCCGTGGTGTTGGAGCCCGGCCCCGCACCGCGAGAGACCGCGTTCGACCCGTCGCTGCTGGAGCTTCCCTACCCGGAGGCGAAGAAGCAGGCGGTCGCGGCGTTCGACCGGGCGTACGTGCGGGAGGTGATGCGACGCACGGGGGACAACGTGTCCGAGGCGGCGCGACAGAGTGGGCTGGATCGGTCGAACTTCCGGCGGGTGATGAAGAAGGCGGAGTAGGGCGTGCGCTGTGCCGGGGCGCACAGTCGCAGACCATCAATCGCAATGGCAGCGCCGAAACCCGTGCTCGTTGTCCACGCAGGACGGCGTCTTCCCGCGGCAGAAGTTGGGCGGGCATTCCGAAGGCGAATCGCACAGGATCGTCTCCCCCGTGAGCCGACCGCAATGCGAAGAGAACATCTGCCCGCTGCACCACTCCCCGGGAGCGCAACTCGCCAAGCCAGAGCACTCGTAGACGGTGGCCCGCGCGTCCTCGTTAGGCGCCTTGCAGTCCCGCGCGCACGCGGGCGCCTGGAAGTTCTGTGAGCAGCAGACCGGGGCATCCTCCCCGCACACCACACCCCCACAACGAACCTTGGCGGTCGCCAAACGACAACCACCGTCGACACAGCGGGTCCCACGCGTCACACACGTCTCCCCCACGCAGCTCTCCCCGAAGTCGCACACCGAATCCCCCGTCGCGGAGCCAGGAAGACAAACTCTCGCCCCAGCACCGCTCCACAGCCATTGCCCACAGCAAACCTGACCCTGGGGGCAGTCCGTCGAGTCATCGCAGAGCAGGACCCCATCCACCGCATCGCTGGAGAGCACCCGCTTGCAGGCCTCGATGTTCGCCCGCAAGAGACCCGACAGATCTCCAGACGGTGGCCCCCCCGGCAACGTTGGCGGAGCGGCTACTCCGGCAGCGTCGGCCAGGGGCTGTCGAGGGGCGCAAGCGTAGGTATCCGATCCCTGCGAACAGCACAGTTCCGTCACCGTGTCGCAAGAACGCGTGCCGCCACAAGCCACCCGCTGTGTGGAGGGGTTGAACGGAGGCTGCGCACCCACCACATCCGGGCTCGAAGTCCCCGGCTCCACAACCACGGGCTGAGACGAGGTCCGCGGCGCCCCGCAAGCGGCGATCGAAACCAAGGCGACGACCCAACACGCAGCGCGTCTCTTCATGACCGCATGCTAGGTCATCCCGCCGCCTCGCGCGCTGGTCCTTTGCCCTATTCGTCCAACCGAGCCGCCAGCGCCTCCGCCGCACGAATGGCGAGGGCCATGATCGTCATCTGCGGGTTGGCCCCGATCGAGCTCGGCACCACGCTCCCGTCGCACACGACCCACTCCTTCGCGCCGCGCACCCGCCCCACCTCGTCCACCACGCTGGTCGCGGGATCCACCCCCATGCGCGCGGTGCCCATCGGGTGGTACGCCGACAGGTCCAGGTCGGAGGCAGCGAGCGAACGGGCATCGAGAATGCGGCTCCCCTGACGCGCGGACACCTCGTCCATCCCGTAGATTCCGGGCAGCACCGTGTGGGCGCCGCCCTGGAAGAGCACGTCGAACAGCACGCGGAGGCCGAACGAAAACTGCGTCATGTCCGCAGCACCCACGTCGTAGCGAACGAGCGGCAGACCGCGGACGTGGCCGAGCACGCGGCCCCGGGAGGTGTCCCGTACATTGAAGCCAAAGGCGAGCATGTGAGGGTATTGCTCGAGCCACTCGACGTATCTGGGCCCGATGGCGTGCAAGGAAATCGCGGTGACCTCGAACGGGAGCCCCGCGGTCTCGAAGAGCAGCCCCTGTTCACGAAGACCTTCGAGCCCGTAGCCCTGGGGAACGCATGCGTCCATGCCCACGTGAAACGGGAAAACACCGAGGGCCCCGACGGCAGGGTGGATGGTGAGTTGGCGACCGAGCATCGGGTGGCGCAGCCCGGCCGCGCGTAGCAACGAAGGTGTGCGCAGCGCGCCTGCCGCCATGACCAGCGAGCGGGCGCGAACCGACACGGACCGTCCCTCCGCGGATCGGGCGCGAACGACGGTCTCACGGCCTTCGGTCCTGATTTCGTGAACCCGTGCGTGGGTGAAGAGCATGGCGCCCGACTGGAGCGCGGCAGGGATCATCGCGATGTCCGCAGAGCGCTTGGCGCCCGTGGGGCATCCGAAGCAGCAAGCGGCCTGACCGTCGCACCCGGGCGCGTTGCGCATGAGCGGCCCGTGGGCGATCCCGACGCGCTCCGCGCCTTGCGCGATGACCGTGGCGGGGACGCCGAGGAGCTTGGCATCGGGCACGCCCACCTCGAGCCATGATTCGACCCTTTCGAAGTACGGGTCGAGGTCCTGAGGCCCGAAGTGCAGCCCTTGTTCCTCTCGCCAATGACGAAGGATCCAGGGCGGCGTACGCAAGCACGTCCCGGCGTTGATCGTCGTCGTGCCGCCTACCGCTTCGCCGGTGGGCAGGAAAATCGAGGCGTTTCCCACGGTGTACTGCAGCCCAAGAGAGGCGTAGATGGCAGCGGAGCGGACCAGCACCGACCCTGCGTAGTCGTTGCGTCCGAGGAGTTTGCCGGCCTCGAGAATGACGACGGCGAGGCCTCTCGAGGCGAGGGTGCGGGCTGCGGCCGCGCCTCCGGCACCGCTACCCACGATGACCACGTCGGCTTCGATGGATTCGTCGGCGCCAGGTTGCGCGAGGTCGACGACCTGGGACATCCACCGAGGAGGCTTTTCGAGCACGGGACCTGGGAGGGGACGGCGCCCGCACCGCTCGACGAGGGCGGGGTCGGCGTAGTGAGCCCCCTTGAGGGCCACCATGAGGGCGCGGAAGGCGTTGCGTTGGTGGGGGGAAGGGCTTGTGCGCCAGGTCTCGAGCAGGGCGAGGCGACGGGTCGCGGGGACCGCGTCGAGGTTCTTTCGTCCCACGCGCAGGGCCTGCAACTGCGCGAGGCCGGCGAGCGCGCCCACGGCCACCCTGACCGGGGTGGTAGCGTGTTCGAGGGCGGACTCGAGCCTCCGAACCGTGCCTTCTCCCCCCGCCGGCAAGAGCCTTCCCGCGGGCAGGGCGCATTCCGCCACGGCAACGAGCGCGCTCCGCAGGGACTCCGGCCACCGGTCCATGCCCGGCATGGCACCACGTCGACGCCCCGGACGCAATGCGAGGCGGGTCCCCAATCCGGAGTCATCGGAGGTTGCCGCAGATTCCGCAGAGAACCGCAGATGGTTTCGTTGCTTGTGCGGATGTGGGTCGCTGCGTGGCGCCGGTTGTGCGTCCGAAGCGGCCTCGTGGGAAGGAGCGCCACCCACCTGATGGTTGACAGGCCGCCTCGCCCCTCGAAAAGGCAAGATCCAGAGGTTACTCTCTCAGTCCGTCGCTTCGCTCCGGATCAGGGAGGTCGGGCCTGCCCGTTTCGGACCGGACATCTGCTACGCTGCGGCATGTCCAACGCCGTTTGGATTTTCTCGCCCCTTGCGCTGCTCCTGGCATACCTGATCGTCCGACGCCTGGCCGGTCACGCCCTCTCGCGCCATCTCACCGGCGTGGTGGTGAGCCTGGCCTTGCTGGTCTACTTCGCAATCACCGCAGGGCTCGGCGTCTTCTGGGTCGCCCGACAGCAGCTTCCCGTCTTCGAGCCGCATTACCTCTTCGGCTACGCGGCCGTCGTGCTCGTCACCGTTCACGTCGCCTGGAACGCGCCCATCGCGCTGCGAACGCTCCTCGGTCCGCCGCGGCGACGGGGCCCGCGTCCCGCCCCGGCACTGCCTCGCTGGCTCCTGTTCGGACTCCTGCTCGCCGCCGTCGGGTGCGGGGCATTCACCGCGGGAAAGCACTACGGCGCGACTGCCCCACAGCGCCCTCCGACCGCGGCGCAGACTCCCACGCAAAAAGCTGACGTCGTCCGCTGGTATCACGAAATTTCCTCGGAATCGCGGGTGGGCACCTGGACGCGGGCGCCCGCCCTCGCCTGGAAGAAGCCCCCCACGTACAAGGAATACCCCTCTTCTCTCCCACGGGTCCCCCTTCCCGCCGTGGCCGCCCCTACCCCTGCCCGGCCTGTCGACACCGCAGTCATCGAAGGGCCGCATGAGCGTCGAGAGGCCATCGACGTCAACGACCTTTCGCTGATTCTGCACCACAGTGCCGGAATCACGTACCGTCGAGGGGGGCTGGACCTGCGCGCGGCGCCCTCGAGCGGGGCGCTGTTTCCCGCTGAAGTTTACGTGGCAGTCCGCCGGGTGGGGGGGCTCGAGCCGGGCCTCTATCACTACGAGCCCCGAAGCCACGCTTTGACGAGGCTCGCGAACCCAGAGCCCACGGACGACGCCCTCGGCCACGTCTCCTCGGCGCCTGCCACGCTGGTGGTCACCGCGGTGTTCGCTCGCACCGGGGCCAAGTACGGCCACCGCGCCTACCGCTATGCCATCGCGGACGTGGGGCACCTGATCGAAAACGCGAGGGTGGCGGCCGCGGAGCGGGGACTTGCGGCAGCCATGCTCTCGGCGTTCGACGACGGCGCTGTGGCGCAAACGCTGTCCCTGGACCCCTCGCAAGAGGCGCCCATCGCCGTGATGCCGCTGCTGCTCGGCCCGCAACCCCAGGACAGCGCGCGAAAGTTCGTCGCGGTCGGGAAGGTCAGCGAGCATCACCCCCTCGGCCCAACTGGCCTTGTCCACGCGGCCACGTCGATGAGGTGGGCGAACGCACAGGAACCGAAGGCGCCCCCCGAAGGGTGGATCGGGTTGCCTGCGCGGGTGCCGTCGGGGGTTTCGGTCTGGGATGCGATGGCTTCGCGCAGGAGCGTCCGCAACTACGCCGCATCGCCGATGACGATGCAGGAGCTTGGCTCCTTGCTCTCCACGATGGTCGACCCCGGACCCCGGTTGTCACCGCACGTGGAGGTCTGGGTCATCGCGAACCGCGTCGATGGCTTGACGGAGGGGTCCTATCGCTACGACGCAAGCCGACATGGCCTCGAGCCCGGACGTCTCGGGGACCTGGCGGCGGCCACGGAGTCTGCCATGCTCTCGCAGCAGATGGCGCGGCAAGCAGCCGTCGTGGTCGTGCTCACGGTGCGCACATCGCCCGTGCTCGAACAGGGGGCTCGTGGCTATCGGCACGCCTGGCTGGAGGTCGGGATGCTGGGGGAGCGCGCCTATCTGTCTGCGATGGGGCAGGGGTTAGGGGCCTGTGCGGCGGGGGCGTTCTTCGACGACGAGGCCCTTGCCCTGCTGGGGGCGCGAGACACGTGGGTGGCGCACTTCGTGACCCTGGGACATCGATAGCGGGCTACGGCACCCGATTGAAACACAGCACTACTCGGTGTCGCAGGAATCGTGGAGGGGGTCGGTTTCCGTGGGACAGGCGGGAGGGTCGTCCGGCTTGGGCGCCACGCCGGTGAACCGCACGGGAAGGGCAGTGACGCGGGCCCCGAGGGAGATGAAGGAGCAGGTCTCAGCCGGGTCGGACTTTCCCTCCGCCGGAAGGTCCGCGAAGGCGCAGACGAGGCGTTTGACCTTGGGGTACTGCGGGTCATCCATGCAAAGGTCGACCCCCACAAACGTCTTCACGATGGCAGGAACGAGCCCCAAAAACGTCCGCGCCTCCAGCCTCGCGGAGAGAATCCCCTGGTCGAGCCGCCAGGCCTTGCTCAGCGGGTCCTGCACCATCTTGGCCGTCAGCGTCACGTTGTGAACCTGCGTCGGGACTTGCAAAAAGTTGACGGTGACCACCTCGTCGAAGCGCGCCACCAGCGTGTAGTTGTTGATGTACGCTTCCCGCGCGGCGAACCTTGCCGAAAAGGGCCAAGGGAAGAAGCCCCCGGCGGGTGGCTGGCCTGTCCACCCGTCCACGGACTCCGGCGTCACCGCCCACCCGTCCGTCCCGTCCCAGGAGGGCGCCTCCCCGGGTGTCGTCCGCTCCCCGGGGTCGTACCACTCCACCGTCAAGTGCTCATCGTCCGGCTTGCCCGAATAGCCAATGATTCGCAGCAACGCCATCGGCAAGCTCCGGCCCGTCCGCAGGTAGTCGTTGATGCCTTTGGACGAAATCACATTGGCCCCAATGATGTTGACCTGCTCGGCAATGAGCCTGCCCACGCCGTTGTCCCGTCCCCCGAGCCCGTCGGACGTGTCCCCACCGGCCCAGGACGGCGACGCGCACGTGATCCCGCTCGTGAGCGTCGTGCACACCCCATCGAGGTTGTACCCGGTGGAAGCCCAGGCGGGTGGCTCCTCGTACTCACCGAAGTCCATCGTGTTGATGGCCACCTCGAACGTGAACTGGTCCCCCGCGTTCTTGACCGAGGGGGCGGGCGGCGGGACCGCAGAGTCGGCGCACGAGAGCAGGCTCGACGGAACGCAAACCTTGCGCGAGACGTCGCAGGTGGCGTCGTCGAACCGAGCGCAGTCGGCGTTGGACGCGCATTGCTCGGCCTCGTCCATCGTCAGGGAGCAGGCCAGCGAGACGAGGCCCACCAACCCGACGGCTCCGGTCGCTGACAGCGAGCAGCGAGGGCGTGCGCTTGGTACGACGGGCGGGCGAATCATGCGGGTTCCGAAGGGCTGGGATACCCTACCGGAGGGACGGGGGCGCCGCAACGGGCGATGAAACCATGAATCGGCTGGGGTGAAGACATCAGAAACGGCGCTGACGGGTAGACGTTCCCACGCGGGTCATGGATCGCGGAACATGGTGGTTCCGAGCCGGTACGAACACGATTGCACTGCATGAGGTCGGATCGAAATCACCATCGTAAGGATGGGCTGTCGCTTTCGAATCGGCAGCAGACCCTCTCGCATCGTTGCCCCCCGCAAGGCGGAGCGTTATGGTCGCTCATCGCTAGCCTCGCAAGGAGAAGCACGATGATCGAGCAGCGCATCCTCGGCGCGATCGCAATCGCAACCGCATTGGGCGTGGGGGTCGGGTGTGACGACGAGAAGAAAGCGCCGGTAGCCGACCCGGCGCCGGTGGTCTCGGCGGCACCCGAGCCTGAGCCGACGGAGGAAGCCCCACCCGCGGCGGCCAAGCCCACGCCGACGCCGCTCGTGAACGAGATGGTGCTCATTCCCGCCGGCAGCTTCACCATGGGATCCGACGAAGGCGCGAAGGACGAGAAGCCCCCGCGCAAGGTGACGGCAAAGGCCTTCGAGATCGACGTGCACGAGGTCACCTTGCGGTCGTACATGGCGTGTCTCAACGAGGGGAAGTGCACGTACCCCGACTACGACAGCTTCTGCAACTGGGGCAAAGAGCACCGCTACGACGACCCGATGAACTGCCTCGACTGGGATCAGGCGAAGGCGTACTGCGCGTCGGTGGGCAAGCGCTTGCCCACCGAGGAGGAGTGGGAATACGCCGCGCGAGGCACGGACGGGCGGGTGTTCGGCTGGGGCAAAGCCGATCCGCCGAAAGGCATCTGCTACAAACGGTCGAAGAAGGGCACCTGCCGTGTGGATTCGGTGCCGGTCGACAGCCCCTTCGGCTTGCGTGGCATGGCCGGCAACGTCTGGGAGTGGACGTCGGACGGCTACAACGCGGACTACAGCAAGCCGCGAAGCAAGGAACAGATCGTGTACCGGGGCGCGAGCTTCCTCGAGGAGGAGCTGGAGGATCTGCGCGCGACCTCACGCAACACGCGCATCCCGAAGGTGCGCATGGACTATCTCGGCTTTCGCTGCGCTCGAACGCCAGGGGTCAAGCACAAGTAAGCGCTGTGCGACCGCGTGGTGTGGCCTGAGCCATCTTGCCTCACCCATTTCGCTACGGTAACGTGACCGCAGGGATGCCACGGATGGTCGAGGTCGTCCCTGGGTTCGCTCCCCTCCGTGGGAAGCCGATGGAATCTGCGCACCACCTCAGTCCACGAACGATCGGGACGTACGACTTGCTCGCGGAGCTCGGGCAGGGCGGCATGGCAGAGGTGTACCTGGCCGTCGTGCGCGGCCCCGCAGGCTTCGTCAAGCTTCGCGTCATCAAACGCCTCAAGGCGAACCTGTCCCTGGACCCGGACTTCCAGACCATGTTCCTCGACGAGGCTCGTCTCGCCGCACGCCTCGACCACCCGAACATCGTCCACACCGTGGAGATCCAGCAGGACTGCGGCGCTCCCTTCATCGCGATGGAGTACATCGAAGGCGAGTCGCTACAAGCCATCCGTCGCGCTGCCCACGAAAGAGGCGGCCAGGTTCCCCTCGCCGTCGTCCTGCGCGTCCTGTCGGATGCCCTGTGCGGTCTGCACCACGCCCACGAAGCCTGCGACTTTGACGGCACCCCCTTGTGCATCGTCCACCGCGACGTGACCCCGCACAACATCCTTGTGTCCTACGAGGGCCACGCCAAGGTCGTGGACTTCGGCATCGCCAAGGCGCGCATCACCGCCTCTCACACCGCGAGCGGCGTGATCAAAGGCAAGATCACCTACCTGTCCCCCGAGCAGGCGAAGGGCGAGCCCGTCGACCGGCGCAGCGACATCTTCTCGGTCGGCGTGATGCTCTACGAGGCGCTGACCGGCCGAAGGATGTGGGACGACCTGGTGGACTATCAAGTGCTCACGCGCCTCGCGACGGGGGATGTGCCGTCGGTGGCAGCCAACGCGAGGGGCGTCCCCGAAACGCTCGTGCGGATCTGCGAGAAGGCGCTCGCGCTGCGACCCGCGGACCGGTTCGCGACGGCGGACGAGTTTCACGAGGCCATCGAGTCGTTCCTCGAAGAGTCGGACGTGCGCGTCTCTCACAGTGAAGTGGGAGGCGTGGTGGTGGACTTGTTTCGGGAGAAGCGGGCGACGACGCGCAAGGTCATCGAGCGCGAGCTGGCTGAGCTGCTACAAGGCGTCGCGAGCCCTGCCTTGCCCCAGCTCAGCCCTTGGGGTGCGCTGGGTTCGAGCCACCCGGACCGACGGGCCTCCACCGTTCTGGAGCCTGCCGCAACGGCCTCGACACCCCCTGACCGCCTGGCCTCCACGGTCGAGGATGCTCCAATCGCGCGCGGCGGGCATCTGGGCAGAACCGACACCGTCGTGACCTCCTCGCCCAGCATGTCCGCGATCACCTCCCGCAGCAGAGCCGGCATCCTGGGCGTCGCCGTCGTCGTGCTCGGGCTCGTGGCCGCCGGCGTGGCTTCCCTGACGTTGCGGTCTGTTGATCCTGACCCCGCGCACGCGCCCTCCCAAGCGAATATCGCGAGGATCGACGTGTCGATTGCGACGGACCCGCCGCTCGCGCGCATCTTCGTCGACGGGCAAGCTGTGGACGGTAATCCCTATCGAGGGAGCTTCCCGCGGGATGAGCGAAGCCATGCGATTCGCGCGGAGGCACCCGGGCACGAGCCGAAAACCGTGTGGGTTACGTTTGCCGCGGACGTGACCTTGCGCGTCGATTTGCCTCCTGCCTCGGCGTCGGGTTCGTCGGATACGGCCGCACCAGCCGTTCCCCCCACGCCGGTGACGACACGCTCGCGAGATCAACGTCCCCTCGATCTGGACGACCCATGGAAGAAGTAGGTTGGCGCCGAGCGGTTGCCCTCGGGCTGATGGTGGGCTTGTGGGCCACGGCGGCAGCCGCGGTGGCAGCCGAGGTGGCAGCCGAGGTGGCAGCCGAGGAGCCCTCGGCAGCGGATGTGAAGGAGGCGCGAGTTCGGTACGACCGCGCCATCCAGCTCTACCGTCAACGCGCGTACGAGTCGGCGCTGGTGGAGTTCCAGAAGGCGTACGAGCTCGCCCCGAGCTACCGCATCGAGTACAACATCGCGCAGGTCTACCAGGAGCTGGGGGACCCTGCGGGGGCCATGCGATCGCTGCATCGCCACCTGCAAGACGGGGGCGATCAGCTGACGGGCTCCAAGCGAAAGCGTGCAGAGCAGGAGCTTGCCGGGCTGCGCACCAAGGTAGCGGAGCTCGTGATCCATACGAACATCGAGGGCGCCGAGGTCACGGTGAACGAGGTAGTCCTGGGCACGACGCCGCTATCCGATCAGGTATGGGTCAATCCGGGTCGGCACCGCGTGCAGGTGACCTATCCCGGACGAATCCCTGCCGGCAAGGTCATTGCCGCTGTGGGAGGCGAGACCGTCGAGGTAGAGCTCACGCTCGTGGACCCGGCGCAGCCCGACCCGCGACCTGCACCGGCGGTCACGCGGCCGGTCGTGGTCCCTTCGGCGCAGCCGCGGCGAGAACCGGCTCCGACGTGGATCGGGTGGACGGCGACGGGCGTGTTGGCCGCGGGGGCCGTGGTAACAGGCGTACTGCATCTTTCCGCCAAGAACGACTTCCGAGCGGAGCGCGACAGTCTGGGGTCGGACCCTGGGGCCAAGCAGGACGCGTTGGTGGCGGCGCACGACCGGGCCAGCAACTACGCGTTAGCAACGGACATATTGGCTGCGACGGCGTTGGTGGCGGGGGGGGTCACCCTGTACGTGACGTTGCAGGAGGGGGACGCCGCCGAGACATCGATCGGTGTGGGGCCGGGGACGGTGGCTTGGTCTGGGCGCTTCTGAGAACGCACTCATTCGGATTCCCAGGTTGCGCACCCCCCGGCTCGGCCGTAGGCTAGCCTATCTTGGTATCGCACATGTGGTCCGCTGGCGCGCTCCCCGCCCCGAGGGAGGAAGCTTCATCTGGCTTGCTGGCTGTGGATGGACTTGTGTGCGCGACCGACTCCGAGGGAGTGATCCTCGTCCGCACGCCGAGCATGGAAGTGGCCTCGGCGGTCGAGCACCACGTGATCCGTCGCAGCGTTGCTTCGCAGCGGACCGTGGTGCGCGTGTCGACGGACGCGGACTCGTGCTGGCGTGACGCCTGTGCGCAGCTTGGGGTCGCGCGCGTTCCTGCGGAACCTTCCGAGGCAGCGCGTGCGTTGATCGACGCGTCCGGGCGAGGGGTGATCGTGGTGATGGGGGACGTGCGTGAGGGCACGTGGGATCACGCGGTGTGGGGCGAGTTGGAGCGGATGTCGACCCCTGCGTTGGTGGTGATGATCCAGTGGGGAGAACGTCCCACGGGGCCTGGCGCGCGGGAGATGATTCACGTACGCGGGAGCCAGGAAGACTTCGACACATGGTGGGGTGCGATCGTCCAGGACGCGGCGTCGCGAGCCACGTGCGAGTCGATCGCGGAGCTCGACGCGTGGTGGTCCTGGTCTTCGCGGCGGATGGACAGCGTTCCTCTGCCGGACGTGGACTCACTATCTAGCGAGGCGCGTGGGCTGATCGCGCGGCTGCGACTCACGGGCAGGTCTTGGCCGGCGCGGTGGAAGGCCACGCTGGGCAGTGCGCCGCAGTGGAACGAGCTGTTCGGGCTGGACGTCGTGGTGGAGCATGCGGGCCATTTCTGCCTTTCTCCGCTGGCGGCGGCGGTGGAGCAGGAGCCGACGGGGGAGGACCTTCGTCGGGTGGCGGACACGTTGCGGACGAGGTTTTCGCAGGAGCCCTGGGCGCTGGCGCGGGCCGGGGTGCTGTATGCGCGTGCGGGGGAGAAGGAGCATGCGGAGGCGTGTCTCTCGCAAGCGTTGCACGCGTTGGATGACGCGTTGGCGCGACGTGAGGTGTGGGACGGGTGGGGCAAGGCGCTAGGGCGAATGCCGGTGGAGCAGAGGCGCAAGGGCGCGCTGTTCGCGGCGGAGCTGGCGTTGGATCGGGACGACGTGGACGTGTCGCTGGAGCTGGCGCACGTGGCGGGGGGAGGGGATACGGCGGCCCCCTTCGAGGCGCACTACGTGCTCGGGCGGGCGCAGCTCGCGCGAGGCGACGTGGTGGCGGCACGCGTGTCGTTGGAGCGAGCGTTCGCGCGGTCGGTGACGGATGACGAGCGTGCGGGCGCCCTCGCGCAGATGGCGGAAGTGGCCTATGCGGTGGGAGAGCTGGACCAGGCGAGCCGCCACGCGCGGGAGGCAGCGGTTCTGGCGACGAGCGCGACGATTCGTTTGGACGCGAGCAACACGCTGGGCAAGGTCATGCTGGCGCGTTCGTCGTGGACCGAGGCGGAGTCACACTTCGCGGGCAACGAGAGCACGGCGGCGGCGGCGGGGTTGGTGTTGGCGCAGCTTCGGGCGCGCGTGAACCGGGCCATCGCGCTGCTATCTCGCGGGCAGGGAGAAGCCGCTCGCGGAATCCTCGAGCAGGTCTTGGAGGATGCCAGGCACCGTCACGATCAGCGCGCGGCGGCCTTTGCCTTGTCGAACCTCGCGGTCCTGGCCATCGAGCGCCACGACTACCCGGAGGCCTTGGGTCTCTCGGAGGCGGCGATCGACGCGCGACGCAGGCTCGGGGACAAGGTGGGGCTCTCCCGTGTGGTGACGAACCTGGCGGAGTTGCGGCTCCGTCTGGGGTTGCTTGCGGAGGCCGAGCAGACCTTGGCCTTCGGCCGTCAGGCGTTGCGTCCCGTGTTGCCACCCACGCGCGTGGCCCACTTCGCGCTCGTGGCGGCGCGGATTCGGTTGGCGCACGGGGATACCTTCGAGGCGAGCCGGGAAATCGGTGTGGCCCTCTCCAACGTCGCCGGGTCGAGCGATGGTGCGATGATCGGGGAGTGTCACCGGGTCGAAGCGCGCATCGCGCTCGACGATGGCGATGTGGATCGCGCGGCGCGGGCGATCGAGCGAGCGGAATCCGATGCGGACGAGCCCTTCGCGCGGGCCGAGGTCGCGCTGCTGCAGGCGCGCCTTGCGCAGGCCGCAGGAAGGGACGCGCGGGAATTGGCAAGCGACGCGCTCGCCGCGGCGAGGCAAGCGAACGACGAGGACCTGCTTCGCGACGCGAACGTGCTGGTGGCGGAGCTTCATCGCGTCGATGGCCGGTGCAAGGATGCGCGGCGGTGCATCGACGAGGCCAAGCGGGTTCGGGATCACGTGGCGGAGGCGCTGCCTTCGTCTTTGCGGTCGCGGTACCTGGCGCGGCGGGACATGCAGCGGCTCAGCGCCGTGGAGGACTCGATCGGTGCGACCGCGTCGGAGCCGACGGTGCGGGACACGGAGCGACCGTTGCCGGTGCGAGCGGAGCAACCGGAGCGAGGGCGCTTCGTGGGGCGGCATGCGACCGTGGTGCGCTTGCTCGCGGCGGTAGAGAAGGTCGCGAGGTCTGGCGCCCCGGTGCTGGTGCTCGGGGAGAGCGGCACGGGCAAGGAGTTGATCGCGGAAGCGCTACACAACAAGAGCGATCGTCGCGCCGGCCCGCTCGTGAAGGTCAACTGTGCGGCCCTGGTGGACACGCTGCTGTTGTCGGAGCTGTTTGGGCACGAGAAGGGTGCGTTCACGGGCGCCACCGCGCGTCGCAGGGGCCGTTTCGAGATGGCCGATGGGGGAACGCTTTTCCTGGACGAGATCGGGGACATCTCCCCCAAGACGCAGGTGGCGTTGCTTCGGGTGCTGCAGGACGGGACGTTCGAGCGCGTGGGCGGTGGGACCACGCTGCGAGGGGACGTGCGCGTGGTATGCGCGACGCATCGTGACTTGGCGGCGATGGTGGCGGAGGGGACGTTCCGCGAGGACCTGTACTACCGGCTCAGCGGCGTGACGCTGCGGGTGCCTGCCCTTCGGGAGCGGCTGTCGGACATGGGCGAGATCGCGCAGCATCTGCTCCACCAGATCGGGCAGGAGCGGACGGAGAGCCCCAAGCGTTTGACGCCGGAGGTGCTCGCGGTGCTGAATCGGCATCGATGGCCTGGCAACGTGCGCGAGTTGGACAACGTGTTGCGCGCTGCAAGCCTGTTTTCGGAAACGGAAGACATCGCCGTGGACACGGTGCTCGAGCACGTCCCCGTACGTGCGGAGCAGGCCGTTTCCACGTCGTCGAAGCCCTCGGTGGAGGCGCTCGCGCCTCTGCCGGTGGCCGCAGGGGAGGCCGGCGCGGAGACCTTGCGCCTCGCCTATGACGAGATCCGGACCCAGGGCACCAGCCTGTCGGATCTCAAACGCAACATCGAGCGTGAGTGCATCCGGCAGGCGCTGGTCGACTCGGATGGCAACATCACTCGCGCGGCGGCTCTGCTGGGAATGAAGCGTCCTCGCTTGTCCCAGCTCGTCAAGCAGTACTCCCTGCTGGAAGGCTCGTTGGAGGATCTGTCATGAAGAATCGGAAGCTCATCATGGGGCTGGTGGCGTCCGCTTGGTTCTTGGGGGGATGTCTCGTGGAACCTCTCGACGAAGAGGCGGGCGAAGACCTCGGTACCGTGACGGAGGCCATGAGTGCCGACCGGACGGGGGCGCCAAGCGGAGAGGGCACGGACCCACAGGACGACTCGAACTCCGAGTCGGCAGCCGCCATCCTGAGGGCGGCTGCGGGTCAGGTCCCCTTGGGGTCGCAGCAGACGTCGACGACGTCCGCCGATCCGAACAAGCCCCAGCCGGACCCGTGGGACGGCACCCAGCAGAAGACCACCTCGACCACCGTCAACCGCTGACCATCCCAGCGTTTCCCTTTCTGCGGGCTGAAGGCCGATGGATCTACGCACACGCACCATCATGCTGTGTGCGGCTTTCGCGATCGCCATCACCGTGTCGATCCTGCTTCGCTCGCGAAAGAACCGCGCGCACTACCTGCTGTCGGCCTTCGCGGGAACGATGGCGCTCTGGTATCTGGCCCAGGCGCTGTTCGGCTTCTTTCAGGCGGACATCTGGTACCGCTTCACGGCCGTGCTCGCCGTGCTCTTGCCCCAGTTCGCCCTGCACCTGTTCGAAGCCATCGCGCCCCACCCCGCCGGGGAGCGCTCCAAGCTCCTGCGCGTCGCCGTCGTCCTCGGCATCCCCATGCTCGTGCTGGCCGTCAGCGAGTACCAGACCCACGCCGTCGTCCGCTCCATGATCTTCCTCTACGTCTTCGGCCTCGTGGCCGCAGGCCTTGCGGGCCTCGCCTTCCAGGGGCGAAGGGCGCCCTCCCGCGCCGTCCGCGAACGCGTCCGCCTCCTCGTCCTCGTCGGTACGTTCGCCCTGTTCTTCAGCATCGGCGACTTCGTCTGGTTCATCGGCGCCGCCATCCCACCCGTCGGCGCCGTCCTGTCCGTCGTCTTCCTCTTCGCCCTCGCCGAGTCCATGCAGCGCGAACGGCTGATCGACCTGTACGAGATGGTCGGCCGACTCGTCGTGTCCACCGCCCTCGCCTTCTGCCTCGCCGGCATCTTCTACGTCTTCGTCACCTACGTCGGCTTCGACACCATGTATCTGAACGCCGTGCTCGCGGCCATCGCCATCCTCGTGCTGTTCGAACCCCTAAGAAACAAGGTGGAAGAGCAGATTCACGTGGTCTTCTTCCGCCAGCGCCACGAGCTCGAGCGCATCATCCGCGACACCGAGCAGCGCCTCGTTCACATCCTGCAACTCGACGAGATGGGCCACACGGTGATCGGCGCCCTCGAGGAAAGCCGTCGCGCCACCTCCGCGGCCTTGTACCTGCTCGACCCCGACGGCCGCGAGCTATCCTTGCGGCAGAGCTTCGGTCTGGGGGCCGAGGAGCACATCGAGGTGGCGACGGCGCGTCCCTTGCTGGAGCGTCTGCGAGAGGCAGGGAGTGTGGTGGTCGACGACTTCACGTATGCGACATGGAATGTGGCGCCGCAGGCCCAGAGTGCGGCGCAGCGGGAGGCCCTGCTGACGGCGGCGAAGCTCGTGGGGCCCATCGTGAACAGTGGGGTGATTCTCGGAATTCGCCCGGGGTCGGGCGACGTCATCGGCTTGCTGGTGGTGCGGGACGAGCGGGTGCGCGATGCGTTCAGCTCCGACGAGATTGTGTTGTTCGAGGGGCTGGCGTCGATGATCGGGGTGGTGGTGGAGAACACGCGTGCGTATGCGCGCATGAAGGAGCGTGACCGGCTTGCGGTGCTGGGGCAGATGGCGGCGGGGCTCGCGCACGAGATCAAGAACCCGCTCGGGTCGATCAAAGGAGCGGCCCAGCTTCTGGTCGATGCCGCCAACGACGGGGACGGGCCCGCTTCCACGCAGGTCTTCCTGGACATCATCATCGAGGAGGTGGACCGGCTGGACCGTGTGGTCGGGTCGGTGCTCGACTATGCGCGGCCTCGCAAGGGCAACCCCGCACCCGTGGACGTCAACGCCGTGGTCAAGCGGACGGTCCAGATTCTTGGTCCTTCGAGCAATGACCGGACCCGCTTGGAGACCGACCTGGGGACCGATCTGGCGCCCGTGCGCATCGACGCGGAGCAGCTTCGCCAGGTGATCATGAACCTGGTGCAGAACGCGGTGCAGGCGATGGGGGAGCGGGGCGGGGTGGCGACCCTCTCGACGCGCATGCGAGAGGGGGATCAAAGGAGCTTGGGGCGGGGACCGGCGGTGGCGTCGTGGGTGGAGATCGTCATCAAGGACACGGGGCCGGGCATTTCCTCCGAGACGCTGAACAACCTCTTCGTGCCGTTCTTCTCGACCAAGCCCCAGGGCACGGGGCTTGGTCTCGCGATTTCCCAGAGAATCGCGCAGGAGGCGGGAGGCGTCATCGAGGTGACGTCCCAACAGGGGGCAGGTAGCGCGTTTCTGGTGGTCCTGCCGGCCTACGTGCACCGTGAGCCCCGGTCCTCGACCCCCCTCCCCCGCAGGGTCGCGGAATCGAACCCGGACGGGGCCTGAGCCTCGCATTTCGAAAGGATTGTGCGGTAGATTCGTCAAATCCGTCGGCCCTCGTCGCACTTGCCCGCGACAGGAATTCGCCGCCGGGTCCCATCCCGGTGTATGGTGCTGCGTACGCAGTCTTGACCGTCATCCAGCGTGGGAACTAAGGTTTCACCAGGCTCGATACTCCTGACTCCGGTCACCACGACCATGCAAAACCCAGTCTCCAAAGGCCCGCCCCCGCCCCAAGGACCCGTCCAGAGTCGTCCCCTGGCGCTGCGGTTCATCTCGGGCAAGTACCAGGGCGGAGAGTTCCCCTTGGTTCCGGGCAAGGAGATCCACGTCGGCCGTTCCAACGATCTCGACATGGTGCTCGCCGAGGACATGGTCTCCCGCAAGCACGCGCGGATCGCGTTCCAGGGCGAGGACATCTACATCGAGGACCTCGCCTCCACCAACGGCACCTTCGTCAACGGCGAGAAGATCAAGCGCTCCAAGCTGCGCGAGGGCGACCGCGTCCTCATCGGCACTTCGATCCTCAAGGTCGTCGTCTCCGAATCCGTGCGGCGCACCACCGAAGAGCAGGCGCGCAAAGACATGGAAATCGTCGCGGCCCACCGACGCACCAGCCAGGTTCGGAGCATGTCCGGGTCGATCGAGGAGATTCCCCTCCCCGACCTGCTGCAGCTGCTCGGGACCTCCAAGAAGAGCGGCGTGCTCATCATCCGGACGGAGGATGACATCGGTCGCATCTACATGCGCAAAGGCCTCGTCTACTTCGCCAGCATCAACGACATCGACGAGATCCCGCCCTTCAAGAGCGTCTTCCGGATGCTCACGTGGTCCAGCGGCCTGTTCGACCTCGAGCCCCCGGACGAGCGCACCTTCGACCATCCTCTCGACATGCCGGTGCAGGCCGTCCTGATGGAAGGCATGCGACAGATGGATGAGCTCAACCAGATCAAGGACCGGCTCCCCAGGCTAACGAGTCGCTTGCACATCGACATCCCGCTGAACCCGCCGTTGCACGACCTGAAACCCGCGGAGCTCGACATCGTCCAGCTCGTCCACAACTTCGGCTACTTCGAGCAGATCCTCAACCGAAGCCCCGCGTCCGACCTCGAAACCGCACAGATGGTGCTCAAGCTCATCGACGGCGGCTACCTGCGCGTGGACTGACCCGCACGAAACTGGTCCCCCCGCGACCCCCCCTGGTACCGTCGCCCCACGATGATCCGGAAGACCGTCGTCACGGTATTGGAGCTGTTCGTCCTGCTGCTTGCAGCCTACGCCTTCTTCTTCCTGCCCCTGGGACGACGAACCCCCTTCGGCCACGTGAGCGCCATCCTCAGCTCGCAACCGGCACGCGAAGCCGCGGAAGATGTCGGGACTGCGAGCCGCGACATCAAGGGCAAGGTCGTCGAGACGAAGTGGGGGACTGAGTAGAGGGGGCTCATACGGGCCCAATTGATCAGGGGTGAACCCCGGGCTTTGCCGGGGAGGTCCTCAAGGTTTGGCGGTTTCCCTCACAAGCCGTGTTCGTTCACGTTCGCGTGCTCGTGTACGTGCGCGAACAAGGTCTCCGAGCGGATCTCGGAACGAGCACGACCACGCCGAGTGCGCACGCGCACGCGCGACCGGATGGGAGCGTGCGCGGCGCCTGCCCTCGACGGACCCTTCCAGCGGGGGTTGGCAGGGGGACGTTCGTGCTCGCGACCGAACGATTCCGGTGGTAAGAAACGGCAGTGATGAGTGTTGCGAACTGGCTCGCACAGCGGGGGTGCTGCAGCCCCTCGGGGGTTTGATGGCGTGGGGAGGCAGTCATGCGAGGGAGAAGAGCACCCCGCCGGCAGCGCGTCGTGGGTGGTGGGGTACTTTCGAGCGCATTGGCGTCCTGCCCCCGGTTTTTGCTGCGCTGCTCGGTGTAGCCGGTGGGGTCGGCGCATTCACCTTCGGTTACGGCAAAGGCTGGAGCTATCTGAGCAGCGACCCGGCCGCATGCGCCAACTGCCACGTGATGGAGGGCCACCACGAATCATGGCAGAAGTCCAGCCATCGGCATGTGGCGGTCTGCAACGACTGCCACTTGCCTCATGACTTCGTTGGCAAGTGGGTGACGAAGTCCGACAACGGATTCTTCCACTCGCTCGCGTTCACCCTGGATAACTTCCACGAGCCGATCCAAATCAAACCGCGCAACCGGCGCGTGACCCAGGGCGCATGCGTTTCGTGCCACCGCGAGCTCGTCAACCTGATGCTCCCGGTCGAGCGCGACGGCAAGATGCTGTGGTGCAAAGACTGCCACGGCGACGTCGGCCATGCGCTTCGATGAGAAATCTGACCACTGGAAGGATGGGGCTTAGGCAATGAGTGACAAATCGGAAGCCGATCGACCGGCTTCGGAGCGAACAGCAGACGGCGATCGTCCATCCTCCGCGCGAACCCTGCAGGACGAATCACCCTCCCCCCCGAGGACCGGAACGGGATCGCGGTCGTCGCGACGCCACCTCGTGGTCATGGGCTCGCTGCTGCTCGTGGCGGGGCTCGCCGCGTTTGGGGTCACGGCCCTGCTCGTGACCATCTTCGAGCACCGGCAGGAAGCGCGGACCCCTTTCGTGAGGCTGGTGGAAGTCAACGAGACGAGTACGGATCCGGTCCCCTGGGGGATGAACTGGCCCCATCAATTCGACAGCTACCGCCGCACGGTCGACGACGTGGAGACCACGCACGGCGGTTCGAACGCGATGCCGGCGAGCAAGCTGGAGAGCGACCCGTGGCTCCGTCGCCTGTACGCGGGGTACGCGTTCAGCATCGACTACCGAGAGGCGCGGGGACACGCGTACATGCTATTTGACCAAGAGGTCACCGAGCGCGTCACCAAGCGAAGCCAGAGTGGCGCCTGCATGCATTGCCACGCGTCCATCATACCCACCTACCGTCGCATCGGCTTGGAAGCCAAGGGCCAGAAGGCTGACGCAGAGACGCTGGGAGCCTCCTTCGACTGGCCTTCCGTGATGGAGGGGTTCCGGATCGTCAGCACCAAGGGATACGCCGAAGTGCACGCGGAGGTCATGCGGACGCCGGACGGCACGCCAGGGGAGCACATGCCGATGTTTCCCGGCGGCTCATCGCCGAAGAGCGTCACATCCGCGAATCAGCCGGGCGAACCGCCAGTCCCTGGACCTGGAGAGCCCAAGGCTCGCGAAGGCGAGGCCCATCCCGTGAGCTGCATTGACTGCCACGATCCCAACAGCCTGCAGGTCCGGGTCACGCGCCCCGGCTTCGTCATTGGCATCGCCGCGCTGGCGGCGAGCGACGAGCCCGTCCCCCACCTGCCGAGCATCGGTCGATGGCGCGATCAAGGGCGCAAAGGTACCTACGACCCCAACGTCGACGCTGACCGCCGCGAGATGCGCACCTTCGTGTGCGCCCAGTGCCACGTGGAGTACTACTGTGCTTCCAAGGAGACCTTGTTCTTTCCTTGGAAAAACGGGCTGCGCGCCGAGCAGATCGAGAAGACCTACGACGAGCACAAGTTCCCCGACGGCTCGGCGTTCTCTGACTATCAACACGGCGAGACGGGTGCGCCGTCGTACAAGGCACAGCATCCCGAGTTCGAGCTGTGGAGCCAGGGGATCCACGCGCGCAGTGGTGTGTCCTGCGCGGACTGCCACATGCCTTATCAGCGTCAGGGCGCGATGAAGGTCAGCAGCCACTGGGTGCGCAGCCCGCTGCTCAACATCAACGGTTCCTGTCAAACCTGCCACAACGTCGACGAAGCGGAGCTCAAGGAGAAAGTCGAGACGATCCAGGGGCGCACCGAATCGCTGATGCAGCGTGCGGCGACGGCGATGACGGACATGTTGGATGCGATCCGCGAGGCACAGGCGGCGGGAGCAACGGCGGAGCAACTGGCACCGTTGTTCGTGCTTCAGAGAAAGGCCATGTGGCGCCTGGACTTCATCAGCAGCGAGAACTCGATGGGCTTCCACGCTGATCAGGAGGCGGCCAGGGTCTTGGCAGAATCGATTGACTACAGCCGTCAAGCTCTGGCGCAGGCGCTGCGACTGCGAGTGCCCGCCGCTCCGCCGGTGGACTTGCCGGTGGACCCGGTCACTGGGATAACGCCGAGCGCGGACGCCGGCACGCCGCCAGTCCCGTCCGATGCGGGCGAGCGACGCGAAGCCGGGCCGACGCCTTGAGCGTCGCGCAGGCGATCCGGCCTTAGTCTTCCCACTCGTCGAGCCACGCCATCTGGATCGCCTCGAGATGGCCCTCCGAAGACTTGTCCGGGTCGTCGTCGAAGTCTTCGAGCTCGCACACCCAGAGGTGTAGATCCGTGAACCGTGCCTCGAGAGGCTTCACGTCCGGGTGCGCCTCGAACAACGCCTCCGCGATCTGCTGTGCGTCCGTCCACTTCATCCCTGCTCGTCCTCCCACGCCTTTCGGCTCTCTGGCGTGATCTCCACCTCGATGACTCCGTCGGTCATGATGCGCGCCTGACACCCCAGCCGCGAGTTTTCTCGCACGTCGAACGCCTTGTCGAGGATGTCGTCCTCCTCGTCCTCCATGTCACTGAGCAGCTCGGCTCCGACGTGAACGTACACATGACAGGTGGAGCACGCGCACACGCCGCCGCAGGCATAGCCTTCGGGCGCGTTGCACTTCTTCGATGCCTGCAGGATCGAGGACCCGACCGGCACCTCCACCTCCAGGTTGTCCTTGCGATACCGAACGATCGCCATGGTGCGCTATCCCTTCTCTCTCTCGCTGCCCAGGTGGGCCTCGATGCCTCCGGCACCCTCGACCGACCTCGCCACGTCTTCCACGCCCTTGCCCCCAATGGCCTTGGCAATGGCGCGGTCCATCCGACGCCCCGCCCAATCCTTCGTCAGCATGTCCAGCTGCGCGATGCCGCTCTCGATCGCGGCCACCTTCGTCCCCTGCGCCGCCCCATCGAGCGCGTCGATCGCCGCCAGAATGTGCGCACGCTCCACCACGTTGACCAGGTCCCCATCCACCTCGAGCCCCTGCCGCGTCGCCATCAGCATGCGCTGGGCTTCCACCCGTTGCTCCGCGAGCCGGCGCGCCGCCAGGTCTTCCTCCCCGTGATCGAGCGCGTCGAGAAGCATGTCCTCGATCTGCTCGTCGTTCAGCCCGTAGCTCGGCTTGACCTCCACCTTCTGCTCGATCCCCGTCTTGATCTCCCGGGCCGAGACGTGGAGCAACCCGTCCGCGTCCACGTCGAAGCTCACCTCGAGCCGCGCAAGCCCCGCGGGCATCGGAGGGATGCCACGCAGCGTGAAGCGCGCCAGCGAACGGCAGTCGCTCGCGAGCTCTCGCTCCCCCTGCACCACGTGAATCTCGAACCCCGTCTGGTTGTCCGCGTACGTGGTGAACGTCTGCCGCGCCCCCGCCGGGATCGTCGTGTTGCGAGGCAACACCTTCTCCGCCACGCCCCCCATCGTCTCGATGCCCAGCGACAGAGGAAGCACGTCGAGCAACAACACGTCGTCCGCGTTGCCCTCCCCCGCGAGCAGATCCGCTTGCACCGCCGCACCGAGCGCCACCACCTGGTCCGGGTCGATGTCCCCCAGCGGCTCCTTGCCAAACACCCGCTTCACGAACGCACGCACCGCGGGCACGCGCGTCGATCCCCCCACCAGAATCACCCCGTCGAGCTCTTCCGGCTTCAACCCGGCGTCCTTCAACGCACGACGACACGCCGGTCCCGTCCTGTCCACGATCGGGACGATCAGCTCCTCGAACATCGCCCGCGTGATGCGCGGACACACGGTCGCCCCGCCCTTGGCCGGCAACTCGACCTCCACCACGTCGCGGTCGGTCAGTGCGTGTTTCGTCTGCCTCGCCGCGTCGATGGCGATGCGAACGAGCTCCGGCGTACGCCCCGCGTCCTCGGGGAATCCCATCTCGCGCAGCAGCACCTCCGCGAGCGCACGGTCCATGTCGTCGCCCCCGAGGGCACTGTCCCCCCCCGTGGAGCGAACCTGAAACACACCTTCGTCGAGCAGTAGGATCGTGATGTCGAAGGTCCCGCCGCCCAGGTCGTAGACCGCGAACGTTCCATTCTTGTGGCCGTCGAGCCCGTAGGCGAGGGCCGCTGCGGTGGGCTCGTTGAGCAAGCGCAACACCTCGAGACCCGCCAGACGCCCGGCGTCCTTCGTGGCTTGCCGCTGCGCATCGTCGAAGTAAGCGGGCACGGTGATGACCGCGCCCCCCACGTTGCGAAGCTCCCCCTCCGCGTTCTTCTTGAGCTGTTTCAAGATCTCCGCCGAAACCTCCACCGGGTTCACCAGCCGGTCTCGCACGTGCATCTTGATGACCTTGCCGTCCGCGTCGCCCTCGGGTTCGGCGAATCGATAGGTCCCGAGCCTCCGCGTCTCCGGGTCGTCCGCACCCCGGCCCACGAAGCGCTTGACGCTCACGATCGTGTCCCGCGGGTGCGTCGCCGCAAGCCGCATGGCCTCCTTGCCCACGATCACCTGCCCGTGCTCCCCGTAGTGGACCACCGACGGCAGCAAGGCATCGCCATCACAGTCCGTGATGCACCGCGGTTTGCCGTCGACCACGTGAGCGACGAGCGAGTTGGTGGTGCCGAGGTCGATGCCGACGGGTTTGGGGGCGGCCTTGGGGTCGAAGATGTCGATGAGGGTCACAGCAGCTCATCCTCCACGGCGCTGGCTTCCTCGAGGAAGCGACGAACGTAGCGAAGCTCGGCGAGGTGAGGGATCGCGGCGCTCGGTTCCCGGGACAGGGCGCTCGACAGCGACGCGATGACGGCCTTCTCGCGGTGTTGCATGGCGGAGGTGAGCTCGGCGAGGCGTGAGGCGTCACGGGTGGCGCGGGTCTCGGCGAGGGCCTCTCGCTGCTCCATCATCTCCATGAGCAGTTCGGGGTCCGCCTTCGCGCCGGAGGTCTCGCCGGTCTCGATGCCGAGGCGGTCGAGGAGCGCTTCGGCGCGACGCACGGGGTCCCGGAGCTTGCGCCACGCCTCGTTGACCTCGATGGCGCGGGATAGCGCGAGCCGACGTTCGGAGGCGGGACGCCCCACGAAGCGGTCGGGGTGCAGCGCACGGGAAAGCTCCCGGTGGCGGTGCTCCGCCGCGGCGAGGTCGAGGTCGTAACGAGGTTCTAGTTCGAGAGTTTTGAAGGGATCCATGGCGGAAGGGGCACCCCGAAACCGGGGGAGACTACTTGACCGTGAAGGAGGTCCCGCAGCTGCAGGAGGTGGCTTCGTTCGGGTTCCTGAACTTGAACCCTTGCTTCATCAGCGTCTTCTCGAAGTCGAGCTCCGTACCCATCAAGTAGATCAAGCTCTTCTTGTCCACCACGATGCGCACGCCCTCGACCTCGAAGGTCCGGTCCCGGGTCCGCGGCCCCTCGTCTTCGTACTCAATGACGTAGCTGAAACCGCTGCACCCGCCCCCCTTGATGCCGAGCCGGATCGCCGATTGCGGCGTCCCCCGCTTGGCAAGCGCGGCCCGGGCCGCCTCGACCGCCGCCGGCGTCAAGGTAATCGGAACCTTCTTCGTCTCCTGGGCCTCGGATGGCGTCCCTTCACCCGTCGGCGGTGTGGTCACGGTGGCGTCCGTCATGGTTTCGTTCCTGCTGGCTAGATTCTCGTGAGTTGTCCGGCTCAACGCTCCGCTTAACGCTCCGCTTGACGCTCCGCCTAACGCTCCGCCTAACGTTCCGCCTAACGCTCCGCCTTATCGGTCCGCCTGAGACGAAACGACCGGCAGCGAGCGCTTCCCGTCCTCCCGTCGAGCCGGCGCCGTCTCCTTCGCCTCCACAGGTTCCTGGTCGGGCGGCAAGTCCTCCCCTTGCAACGCACGCTTCGCCTGCTGCTTGCGACGGAAGTCGTCGATCGCGCTCTTGATGGCGTCCTCGGCGAGCACCGAACAGTGGATCTTCACGGGCGGGAGGTTGAGCTCCTCCGCGATGTCCATGTTCTTGATCTTCGTCGCCTCCTCGAGCGTGCGCCCCTTGAGCCACTCCGTCGCCAGGGACGAAGAAGCGATCGCAGACCCGCAGCCGAAGGTCTTGAACTTCGCGTCCGCGATCTTGCCGTCGTCATCTACGCGGATCTGCAGGCGCATGACGTCACCGCAGGCAGGAGCCCCCACGAGCCCCGTTCCGACGTTGTCGTCGTTCTTGTCCATCGACCCGACGTTGCGAGGATTTTCGTAGTGATCGATGACTTTGTTGCTGTACGCCATGGTGCTTCCTCTATGTTACTTCGATGCTTCGGGGGTCGATCGGATGCGCAGCGCGTGTTCCTTTTCGAGGCCGAAGCCAGGACGTCATTGGGTTCGGAAGGGCCATCAATGGGCGGCCCACGAGACCGACTTCAGGTCGATCCCTTCCTTGAACATCTCGTAGAGCGGGGACATCTCCCGCAGCTTGCGGACCTTCTCCACCACGAGCTTGGCGACGTAGTCGACTTCTTCTTCGGTGGTGAAGCGTCCGATGCCGAAGCGAATGGAAGAATGTGCGAGCTCGTCGCCCACTCCCATGGCCTTGAGGACGTAGCTTGGCTCGAGGCTGGCGCTCGTGCAGGCCGAGCCGCTCGAAACGGCCACGTCCTTGATGGCCATCATCATCGCCTCGCCTTCCACGAAGGCGAAGCTGAGGTTGAGGTTGCCCGGCAGCCGGTGCTCGGGGGAGCCGTTGAGGTTCACCTCCTCGAGGTTGTCCTGGATGCCGCGCCGAAGCCGGTCCCGCAGCGCCATCGTGCGCGCGGACTCCTCCGGCATCTCCTGCATGCAGATCTCCGCCGCCTTGGCGAAACCCACGATGCTCGGAACGTTCAGCGTGCCCGAACGCATCCCACGCTCGTGCCCGCCCCCGTCCATCTGCGCCACCAAGCGCACACGCGGCTTGGAGCGACGCACCCACAGCGCACCCACCCCCTTCGGGCCGTACATCTTGTGCGCCGACATCGAGACCATGTCCACGTTCGCCGTCTTGACGTCGAAGGGGACCTTGCCGAGCCCTTGCACGGCGTCCGTGTGGAACAGGACCCCCTTGTCCTTGGTGATGGCGCCGATCTGCTCGAGCGGCTGCACGGTGCCGATCTCGTTGTTCCCGAGCATGACGGACACCAGGATCGTCTTGTCCGTGATGGCCTTGCGAACTTCGTCGGGGTCCACCAGGCCGTCCTTGCCGACCGGCAGGTACGTGACCTCGAACCCCTGCTTCTGCAGACGCTTGGCCGTGTCCAGGATCGCCTTGTGCTCGATCGTGGTGGTGATGATGTGGTTGCCCTTCGACGCGTAGTACTCGGCCACTCCCTTGAGCGCGAGGTTGTTCGCCTCCGTGGCGCCCGACGTGATCACGATCTCCTTGCTGCTCGTGCCCCCGACGAAGGCCGTGAGCTTCTCACGAGCCGCCTCGACCGCCTCTTCCGCCGTCCAGCCGAACGAGTGGCTACGGCTGGCCGCATTGCCGAACTTCTCCGTGAAGTAGGGCAGCATCTCGTCGAGCACGCGCGGGTCCACAGGCGTGGTCGCGTTGTAGTCCATGTAGATCGGCAGCTTGATCGCCATCGGGATCATTCCCTCTCTACGCCCGAACGCGGGGATACGTGGGCAGACAGGCCAGCCACGAGATCGGGCGGGTTCACGTCGTCGTCATGCAAGTCACATCGCTGGCACGCAGAGATCAGACGGTCCGGGTCACACGCGTCGCAGGACTCGAGGTACGAGAGGCTCGAGGCGAGCTCGCGCTCGAGCGAGCGCAACCTCTCCAGCTGGGTGCGTGTGTGTTGCAGGTGGTTGCGATACACCTCGCGCATCCGGCTCATCGCACCGGGAGCCGAGAGGTTCTCCCACTCCTGGATCACGGCCCGGATGTCGTTGAGGGACATCCCAAGCTCCTGCAGCTTCGAGATCCATCGGGTGCGAACCACTGCGTCGGGTCCGAAGAGCCGATACCGCCCCTTGGACCGGCTCCGCGGCCGAAGCAGCCCCATTTCCTCGTACAGGTGGATGGCCCGGACGGTCTTGCCGGTCTCCTGCGCCAGGTCGCCCACCCGCAACAGTTGGTCTTCCGGCGTCTCACTGTCGCGACGCGGTACCGTCCGCACGGCAGCATCGATCACCGGAAGACGCCGAATCCGGCTTCTTTTCTCTTCGGTCTCGTGTTGCTGGGAGTGCTGGTCCATCGAACCCTTACGTATGCGTTAGCGTTGTTGGGCATATATGTCCCGCAACGGCATACGTCAAGGGTCGTTTCCGGCGTGTCAGGGCAGAACGGATCGAACCGGACGCAACCCCGTGTCCCCATCCCGCTCGGCGGGATCCAGTCCCTCGCGCGCGGCGGACCGGCAAGCGCCAGCTACGCGGGACCACGACCCGCCTCGCAGCACCCTCATGCCTTGCGCCCCGTCGACCCACGGGTCGGTCGCCTCCGCCGTTTCGTAGGGGGCGTACCGGTCCCATACCCACTCCAAGACGTTGCCGGCCGTGTCGTGAAGCCCCCAGGCGTTCTCCGACTTGCCGGCCACGGGGTGGGGTTCGTCCCCGGAGTTCGCGCAGTACCACGCCGCCGTGTCCAGCGCGGCTTCCACCTCGCAGGCCGCCAGGTCCGGATCGCCCTCGAAGTCACCGCCCGCGAACGCGGTCGTCGACCCTGCCCGGGCGGCGAATTCCCACTCCGCCTCCGTGGGCAAGCGATACCCCTCGCACAGCAGGGGGTTGCCCCCTACGGCGGTGATGCTGTCGCAGACGTAATCGGGCCCCGGCTCCGTGCAACCTTTGAGCTCGTAGCAGGCCGCGAGCCCCTCCGCGGCGGACAACGCGTTGCAGTAGGCGACCGCTTCCCACCAGCTGACGTACTCCACGGGACACGTCTCGCACCCGGCGAAGTACGACGGTTGGTAGCCCATCACCGTCTCCCACTCGGCCTGCGTGACCTCGGTCTTCTTCATCACGAACGGACGGGTCAGTGTCACGGCGTGCTGGGCTTCTGCGTCCGATCGACCCGGTTCCTGCGGGGCGCTGCCCATCGAGAAGGTCCCGGGCTCCACGAGAACGTAGCCTTCGGGGACTTCGGTCCCGCCCTCCGGTGGAGCATCCGGCGTCACGTCGGAAGCGGTGTCAGGCGCGGAGTCCGGGAGCACGTCGGGGGCCACGTCGACACCGGCGTCCTGGTTGGTTGTCCCGACAGATTCCTCCGTGCCCTCGCACGCGGCCAGTCCGAGGAAAAGGGCGATGAAGAACAAGCTGCTTCGACGCATGACCGATACCATGCCAGACGGTCGGTCCGGACGTAAGGCCTTTCCGAGTGTGAAGGCGACTCCTCACGGAGCTGCATGATGCCGAGATTTCTCAAGAAGATCCGGTCCGCGGGCTGCAGAGCCCACGGCAAAACGGGGGAAGCCCGCCGTGGCGGGCTTCGCACGGTACGCCTTGGCGAACCGTGTCATTGAGTCCTCCCGATCCCTCCTGGCGCGTTGCGGTTCGTAGAATGAACCGCCTTCCACCTGCCCAAACGAGTTCACATCGTGGCTGCGCAAAGCCCGCCCTTGCGGCGGGCTTCTCCCGGAGTTGCCGTGGGCTCTGAGCCCGCGGATAGGGAAGACGAAGGTCCGTTTGCGCCGGCAAGGGCCTGTCTTACTATCCCGATGGGGACTTTTCGAAGAACTGCATGACGACGAGAATTCTCGATTAGACCCGGTCCGCGGAAGGTCCGTTTGCCTATCCTTATATGGACTGTGTGAGCTGCATGGCACCGAGTCGCCAAAACCATCTGCGGCTGTATGCGGAATCTGCGGCTAACCGACCGCCTCGCCCCGCCCTGATGCTCTTTCCGAGGATCCAATTGCGCAGAGGTCGCGGATCGGTATAGTCACTTCCTTTCCCCCTGCCCCGACCCCACTCGACTTGCATGACCTCCGAAGCGACCCACTCCCCCCCTCGCGCCCCCTCCCCGGACTCGGCCACAGAGGCCACAGAGGCCACAGAGCATCCCATCCCGCAGCAAGAGCGGGCGTTGCTCAAGCGCGTCCTGGACCACCTCGAGGAACGAAGGGCGGCGATGCCCGAGCTGCAAACCTACGACTCGGAGCTCATCTCCCTGCGCGATCAGGTGTCCGAAGCCCGCCTCGAAGACGTGCCCGCCCTGCTCGCCCAGATGGAGCGCGTCGCCGGCATCAGCGCCCAGCGCAACGAGCTTCGCGCCGGCCTCGTCGACCCGGGCAACCCCTACTTCGCCCACCTCGCCATGCGCGAGCACGACAAGAACGGCACCCGCGAGCGTGAGGTCCTCATCGGACGCACCACCTACATCGATGCCGCCTCCGGCATTCGCATCGTCGACTGGCGCCACGCCCCCGTGAGCCAGATCTACTACCGCTACGCGGAAGGCGACGTGTACGAGGAGCGGTTCGGGGACCGCGAAGTCGAAGGCGAGCTGCTGACGCGTCGCACGGTGACGATCCACAAAGGGTCGATGCTGCGAATCGCCACGCCCCAGGGCACGTTCGTGCGTCGCGAGGACGACGAGTACCGGCTGATTCCGCCGCGGGTCGCTGACCTAGCCGGCGGGCAAGGCAAGGCCACGCGTCCCGGGGAGTCGAAGTCCCGCGGCCAGCTCGGCGTGGGCCCCGACGGCCAGCAGCGGATCGACCGTCACCTGCCGGAAATTTCCGCGCTGCTCGACCCCCGGCAGTTCGACCTGATCTCGCGAACCGACGCGGGGATCGTGGTCATCCAGGGCGGCGCGGGCAGCGGCAAGACCACCATCGGTCTGCACCGCCTCGCGTTCCTGAACTACCAGGGCCCCAAGAAGTTCGCGGGCGAGCGCATGATGGTGATCACCACCAGCAAGGGGCTCGTCTCTTACACGTCGGAGGTCCTGCCCGCCCTCGGCGTGAGCGGCGTCCAGGTCTACACCTTCCCCACGTGGGCCCAGCGCATGCGTCGCATCCACTTCCCGTGGATGTCGAGCGTGGAGGTCACGGACGAGACGCCCCCGCCGGTCTCGCGGCTCAAGAAGCACCCGGGCATCCTGCGCGCCATCGAGCAGCGTGCGCGCCAAGCCCAGGACGACCCGCGCTTGCGCATGGACCCCCACGCCGCTGTCTCCGTGTGGGCCGAGCTTCTCACGGACCTCGACGCCGTACGCGAGGCGATGACCCTGACGGATGCGACCCCGCTGCCCGAGTCGGAGCTTCGCCAAGCGGTCCGCTGGTGCTCCGACCGCTGTCCGCTCGTGGCCGACCTGCGGCCCGGCGACCCACGGCCCGAGCCCACCACGGACGACGACGACGTGCGCAGCGACATCGGCATCGACGGGCTCCCCACGACCGAGGATCACCTGACCCTCGACGTCGAGGACGATGCCCTGCTGCTGCGTGCGTATCAGATCGCGCGGGGCCCGCTGCGCAAGGGGCGGGAGCCGATCCAGATCGAGCACCTGTTCGTCGACGAGGCGCAGGACTTCGCCGTGGCGGAGCTTGCCGTCCTCCTCGAGGTGACCACCTCGCGACGGAGCATCACCTTCGCAGGGGACACGTCGCAGCGCCTGGTGATGGACAACCACTTCCGCGGGTGGGATGGGCTGTTCCAGGACCTGGGCATTGCGGCGATCGAGATCGAGCCGCTGAAGATCGCGTACCGGTCCACGCGCGAGATCCTGGAGCTGGCGAAGGACGTGCTCGGGCCGATGGCCGAAGCGTTGCCGTCGGTGGCGCCGCGCACGGGTGCGCCGGTGGAGATGTTCATCACGCCTGGGCCCGGGGTGGCGGTGGCGCAGCTGGGAGAAGCGCTTCGGGCCCTCGCGCTGCGCGAGCCCAGGGCCACGATCGCCGTGCTGGCGCGTTACGCCGACCAAGCGGACGTGTACTACCAGGGGCTGGCGCGCTCGGAGGTGCCCAACCTGCACCGGGTCAAGGAGCAGGACTTCCGGTTCCGGCCGGGGGTCGACGTCACCGAGATCCGGGAGGTCAAGGGCCTGGAGTACGACTACGTCATCGTGGTCGACGTGAACGCGTCGACCTTCCCGGACGACCTGGAGTCCCGGCACCTGTTGCACGTGGCGGCGACGCGGGCGGCGCACCAGCTCTGGCTGGTGTCGACGGGACCGGAATCCGCGGTCCTTCCGCGGTGGCTGGTGGACGTGGCCCTGTGAGGGGGAGGCCCCATCGAAGAGGGTTGATCGCGGGAGCCGACGGGCGCATAAGAGATTCCGACATGGCCAAAAAGCGCCACTACAGGGATTGGTACAACTACGAGACCCGCAAGACCTCGTGGCTCGAGGCCTTCTGGATGACCGTGTTCACGGTCGTCCTGGTGGTCGGGTTCCCGCTGATGTTCGCTGCCATGTTCCGGTACGCGGTGCCGTACCTCTTCACGCTGCTGTAGCCCGGGGCTGGGTCGGGGCAAGGCGGTCGTTTTGGCCGCAGATGCCGCGGATTGCCGCAGATAGATTGGGTTGTTTTAGGAAAGCTCACACGAGCTTGTATCCGAATCCGTATACCGTGAGGATGTGCTCGGGCTTCTCCGGGTGCTTCTCGACCTTGCGTCGCAGCTTCACGATGAAGTTGTCCACCGTCCGATTGGTGGGCGACGCCTCCAGTCCCCATACGCGAGTGAGGATGTCGTCGCGGGCCACGGGGGTGGCCCTGCGTTCGTTGAGCAGTCGCAACAGCTCGACCTCGTAGTAGCTGAGGCGGTGCACGGTGCCCCCGCACTCCACGGTCTGCGCGGCGACGTCGACCTTGGCTTCGCCGATGGCGATGATCTCGGGGACGGCGTCGGGCACCCTGGAGGCGCGGCGGACGATGGCGCGAATGCGGGCGGTGAGCTCGGCGATGCTGAAGGGCTTGGTGACGTAGTCGTCCGCGCCGGCGTCGAGTCCGCGGATCTTGTCGGTCTCCTGGCTGCGGGCGGTGAGCATGATGATGGGCATGAACGGGTCCCGGCGGCGAATCTCCTCGCAGACCTGGTAGCCGTTGATGTCGGGGAGCATGAGGTCGAGCAGGACGACGTCGGGTTTTCGGAGGTTCGCGAGGCTGACGCCTTCGCGCCCGGTGGGTGCGGCCACGACGTCGTAGCCCTCGAACTCGAGGGCGTCCTGCAAGCCCATGACGATGTTGGGCTCATCTTCGACGAGGAGGATGGTTTTTTTGGTCACGGTAGGAACCCGAAGGGGAGTGGTTACCGCGCCGGGGGCGGTGTGGCAAGGGGGCGGAACTGACTGGTGAGCAGGGGACCAGGAATTTTGAACGGGCGCTTTCTATCGTGCCCTTGCGGCCGGCTCCGCACTCACCAGCTTAGCTTCGGCTCTGTGTGGTCCTGGGTCATGACCGAGCGACCATCCGATGGGAGCATGCTCTCGGTACACATCCGCCCCCGTGGCGCTCACTTGTCGCCACGGATTGCCGATTAGGATGGTTGGAGGGGGAAGGCGATCGGTGGGATCAGTTGCCAGCGCCGGCGGCGCCGGTGTTGGTTTTTCCGGAGCCGAAGCTGGCACCCACGCACTGCAAGAAGGTGAGGGAGCCCGGTATCGGGATCTGGTCTCCCACGAAGCGGATGAGGCGCTTGTTGGCGGGCGGGCAGGTGGCCACGATGTCCGCGTTGTGCGACGTGTTCTGGCCCGGGTCGATGTAGCACCAACCGGTGACGTTGCTGGGTACGTTTGCCTGGGTGACGCAGGCGGTGAGGTCGGGTCCCGGGGTGGCCTGGTTGATCTGACAGACGCAGTTCAGACCGTTCTCCTTGAAGATCGGGTCGCCCGACAGGGCGCGCTTCTGATCGGCGCTTGCCTCGGAGCGGGCCCCCGTGCACGGCGCGCAGATCGCCTTGCCGTCCGCGCCCACATCGCCCTTGGTCGCTTCGAGCACGACGCAGGGCACGGTGCCGTCCTGGGCGATCTCGAGCTCCTGGTTCCAGCAGGTGCCCTGCAGAGCCGCCTTGAGGCGGTCGACGATCGCGCCGATGGCGGGGCGATAGCCGAAGTCCGCGGCGTTGAGGTCGCTCATGTTGGCGGGGCACACCGAGGCCACGATGGCCTGGGACTGCATCCCCTTGAGCACCGCGAGCTGGCGACGGCCGGGGTACGCCTTGGCGCGGTACTGCTCCTTGCCATACGCGCTCCCGTTCCAGCACAGCGGGTTCTCCGGGGACTGGTTGCAGTCGCAGCCGAAGGCGTTCTCGGGAAGGGCGCAGTCGAGTGGGCCGAACTGCCCGAGCTCGAACACGCACGCATACTGAAGGTCGTTTCCGGCCGTGATGTTCCACTCGGCGCCGTTGACCGGGTGACCGACCGGGCTTCCACCACCCGGCTGCACCAGCTCCGCGCCCGTGATCGGGTGCGTGCCGGTTCGCGGGGCCACGGACTCCTTCATCAACGGGTCCAGCGGGTCCACCGTCGGCACGATGGAACCGTAGCGCGGGTTCTTCTCGATCACACCGTCGCCATTGGTATCCGAACCGGGGCTCTCGTCCACATCACCCAGGACCATGTTCCACAGCGTCTTGCCTTCGGGCAACCCCGTGGGCGCTGCCACGGTGTTGGCCTCGAAGACGGAGGGCGTCCAGGCGAGCTGCTCTACCGGGCGATATCCCTTCTTCAGGTCGGTGGGATCGTTCGCGAGGTCCTGCCACGGTACGCCGACGATGCCCGCCAGGAAGATGAGCGACGGGTCACGCAGCACGCCCGTGCACTCCTTGCGATCTTCCGCAACGAAGTCGTTGCAGAACACCGGGTTCAGGGTGCCGTCGTCGAACCTCGACTCGCTCAGGGCGTCGATGTAGCGACGGATCGGGTACAGGAAGTCGATGCCGAAGCGACGCTTCTGCTCGTAGCAGCGCAGGTTGAGGGTGTCGTCCTTCTCGGGGTTGGCCCAGCCGCCGGCGCACTCGGGGTAGTCCGCAGACTTCACTTCCCAGCAGGACTTGCAGTCCGCACTCCACGGGTCCGTGTTGCACGCGTCCGTCGAGCGGGCGAGGTGGAAGGACCCCGTGCCGTCGAGGGCTTGCAGGGACAGATAGAACTGGCCGCCGTCGATGACCGAGCAGTCGTTCTCGTCCGAGAGCATGATGATCGTGAGCAGGGAGTCCTGGCGGAGGAAGTCCTTGCGCTGCTGCAACACGACCTGGTCGACGCCTTCGGGGCCGCGGCAGTTGCTGTTGGTGTCGCCTCCGGCGCAGTTCACGGGCACCATCTTCTCGTAGGGGGCGGGGTCGACGAGGAAGCGACGCCACGACTCGAGGCTGGCTTCGAAGCCGCAGCCGACCTGGTCGGCGCCGCGGACCATGTACGTGAAGTTCTGCTTCAGACGCGCGACGTCGTTCTCGCCGGGCGGGTCGCTCTTCTCACCGGTGGGGTCCCAGTTGAGGAAGCCCTTGCCCTGGTAGGTGTCGACGGTGATGGAGGCGCCCCCGTCATCCTTGCCGCGGGTGATCAGGCGAGCCATGTCTTCCATGGTCACGTTCCAGGACTGCGTGGGAACCTGGCTGCAGGAGTCGGCGCCGTGTCCGCCCAGGGAGGACGTGAGCACGCCGATGTGAATGTCGAGGATGGGGTCGAACTCGCGCTCGGACCCTGCGTAGGTGTCATGGCAGTTGGCACCGGGGGCGACCGTGCCCGCGTACTCGCGGGTGACGCGGTCGACGCAGACGGGGTTGGTGAGGCGCTCGACGAGGTCGGGGACGGCGGCGGCGAGGATCTTCTGCTTGTCGGCCATGGAGGCCGAGTTGTCGATCATGAACACCAGGTCGATCTTGTCGACCTTCTGGTTCTGGTACAGCTGGGTCGAAAGGCGCTTGGTCAAGGGCTGCTGGGGGGCCACCGGCCGGTCCAGGCAGGCCGGGGCGGCCATCCCGAGGGCGGCCAGGGCGACCAGGCCCACCGCGCCCTGCTTCCAGACGCGTCGATGATTCTTGCCGTTGGCTCCACTGTTCATCCGCAACTCCTCCTTCAAGGATCACCCGGGGTGACCCGTCTTTTCTAGTTTCCCGGCACTTTACGTGGCTGACCGCGCTCGTGTCAATGTGGCCCTGGGGGCCCAAGAGGACTCAGCAAGATCAGGGCCAGGTGACCCCGGTCCCCGCGGGGTGTCGCGATGACCGCGTGATGTTGGCCGCGTTGGCCGCGTGATGTTGGCGTTGATGGTGGCCGCGTTGATGGTGGCCGTTGATGGTGGCCGTGTGATCACGTGATGTTGGCCGTGATCGCGTGATTGGCCGTGATCGCGTGATTGGCCGCGTTGGCCGCGTGATCGCGCGGCGGTGCCGCGCCCAACGCTCGACTCGACGGTGTCGAGTCGCTCCGGTGGCGGATTTGTACCGGCCTCTCTCGGGCTCGGGCAACGGGGTGGCGCCGAACTCTCGCCCCCACAACAACTGTCCACCCGGTTGGCAAACCAGGCCCCCATGGACAACCGGGTTGGCAGAACCTACTTCGTCTTGCGCGCGGCCTTACGCGTCGGAAGGCTCAACGCCTCGATCACGTCCGCCACCCTCCGCAACGACGCCGCATCCGTCTTCTCCAACCGCCCGATCGCGTCCTGCACCTCGGGCCCTTCCTTGCGCGCAGGCGTACGCCCGCACATCTCGTCGAGCGAGAGTCCTAAGGCCCTCGCGATCCGAAACGCCGCCTCGACCGACGGCACCAGCTCACCCCGTTCCAGGCGAGGTATGTAATTCGCCCCCACCCTGGCCCCATGGGCGAGCTCGGACTGCGTCATGCCGCGCTCTGTGCGCGCACGGCGGATCCGCCTCCCGAGCTGCTGCGCAAAGTCCATTCGTCCACCTCGCTAAACCGCCAACCGAAAGCCCGAGGTTACCACACCCTCGCACGAAAATGGCAACACCCTTCGTCACCCAACACCCTCGAAACCGCCCTCACGCACGCCCCCATCGCTTGCGCAACGCCTCCACCTGGCGCGACGTCACCCCCGGCACCGCCAGCAACGCCTCGTCCGTCGCCTCACGGATCTGCATCGACCCACCGATCTCGGACAGAATCCGCTTGCGCGTCACCGCCCCGATCCCCGGTATGTCCTCGAGCTCCGAGCGCAACCGATCCCCTTTCCCCTTCCTGCTGCGCACCACGTTCGCGAACCGGTGCGCCTCGTCCCGCAGCCGCGCCAGCAACACCAGCGACGTGTGCGGCCGGATCGTGATCCCGTTCTTCTGTCCCGGTAGGTATACCCGGTCCGTCTCCGTCTCCCCCGTCACGCTCTCCCGCTCCTTCGCCAACCCCACGATCGCCAGGTCGTGCAACCCGAGATCGCGCGCCGCAGCCAGCGCCGCGTTCAGCTGACCCCGTCCCCCGTCCACCACCAAAAGGTCCGGACTCTCCCAAGGCATCCGCTCACGCCCCTCCCCGCCCTTGCCCTCCCCAACCTGCTGCTCTTCGCTCTGCTGACCTTCGCTCGCGTCCTGCTGTTCTTCTGTCGCATCAGGCCCTTCGTTCGACTCCTGCTGCGCTTCGCTCGACTCCTGACGCTGCTGCACCGCCCGACGAAACCGCCGCGTCAGCACTTCGTATATCGCCCCGTAGTCGTCGCCCTCCGCCACGTCCCGCACGTGGTACGACCGATACCCCGCCTTGTCGAACACCCCATCAACCATCCGCACCAGCCCCCCCGACGTGTCACGCCCCCCAAGGTGCGAGATGTCGAGGCACTCCACCACGCGCGGCAACGTCGCCATCCGAAGCCGACGCTGCATGTCCAGCAGCCGCTCCTCCACGTCGTCCTTGGCCCGACGCTTCTCCGCAAACGCATGCACCGCGTTGTCGTTCGCCAGCGCGAGCAGCTTCACGCGTGGACCCCTGCGCGGATGCACCAGCTGCACCTTCCTTCCCCGACGCTCCGACAACCACTCCTGCACGCCCGTCGCGCTCTCCGGCAGCACGGGCACGATCACCTCGTCCGGGATCGCGTGCGCCGCGGGCCCTTCTTCCCCGTAGTAATGGGCGAGAAAAGCGCCCACCACCTCGTCGTCCCCCACCTCCACCTTGCGCATCGGGATCGCCATCGTGTCCACCACGCGACCCCGTCGCACGAAGAGCACCGACAGCTCGCAAAGGTCCGCGTCCCGGTGCAACCCGATCACGTCTTGGTCCACGTCCTTGATCGCCACCACCCGCTGCGTCTCACGCACCGTCTGCACCGCGCGCAGCTGATCGCGGTAGACCGCGGCCTGCTCGAAGTCCATCCGCTGCGAAGCCTCCCGCATCCGCTGCTCCACGTGCACCGATACCTCGTCGTGCCGCCCCTCCAGGAACAACAACACCGCCCGAACGTTGGATGCGTAATGCTCCCGGTCGATGTCGATCACGCAAGGCCCAGGACATCGCTTGATGTGGTACTGCAAACAAGGCCGCTTGCGCGACGACAGGTCCGCGTCCGAACACGTGCGCAACCGAAAGTGCTTGTTGATGAAGTGCAGCGTGCGACGCGCCGCCGTGGCCGAGTGGTGCGGCCCGAAGTACCGCGCCCCGTCCGCCGACGGACGACGCACCAGCTCGAGCCGCGGGTACTCGTGGCTCTCGTCGAGGCGCAAGGACAGATAGCTCTTGTCGTCGCGCAGCTTCACGTTGAAGCGCGGCTTGTGCTGCTTGATGAGCGAGTCCTCGAGGATCGTCGCTTCCTTCTCGCTCTCCGTGACCACGGTCTCGACGTCGGCCACGGTGCGCAACAAGAACGGCAGCTGAGCGCGGGTGTCCGTGCCGCCCTCCTGGAAGTAGGATCGGACGCGGGAGCGCAAGCTCGTGGCCTTGCCCACGTAGATGACCCGGCCTTCCGCGTCCTTGAACAGGTAGCAGCCGGGCCTGGGCGGCAGGGTTTCGAGCTTGGAAACGAGCGTCTCCGGAACCACGGACCTGGCATAGCACAAGGCGGGTTGCTACAGAGAGCTTCGCGCCACCCCGGCGCCGACCCGAAACTCCGATGAAGCTCCCGCTCCACATCGAAAACGACCTCGTCCGCGGCCTCGTCATGGCCGCCATCTTCGCCGTCGCCGGCGCCGTCATCGGCATCCTCGCGTTGCCTCCAGGCCCAAGACACGTCGACCCCTCCGCCCCCGGACCCAACTTCACCCTCCTCGGCCAGCGCGTCCCCCTGAGCGCCGACGCCGACGAGCGCGCATTGCAACTCGTGCGACGCCACGCCAACGAGAACATCGTCGTGAAGATCCCCGGCGGGGGACAGCACCTCATCGCCCGCGCTACCCTCGGCGCCCAAGTCCAACGCTCCCGTCTCACCGCCCTGCTCGAGCAGATGCGCGACCCCGCCAGCCCCCTGCGTCAGCACGCCTCCGCCCACGACGGCTCCGACGGCCCCGACGGCATCGCCTTGCCCGTTCCCATCTCCCTGAGCGACGAGCGCGCCCTTGCCACGCTCCTCGAGCTCAAAGATCACGTGGACCGCCCCGCCGTCGACGCCCGCCTCGACCTCGAGACGCGCAAGCTGCTGGCTGAGCAGTTCGGCATCCAGCTCGACGTGCACGGCACGCTCGCCCGGTTGCAGCACGCGGTCCGCACCGGCCAGGACGAGATCGACGCGGTGGTCTCCAAGCTCGAGCCGCGGCTTCGGTCCGAGCAGCTCGGCAACGTCACGTTCGACCACGTCCTCGGCTACTTCGAGACGGCGTACGCGCGGGGGGCCAAGCACGAGCTCCGCACCTTCAATCTGCGGCTCGCGGCCTCGCGGCTCGACGGGCACGTTATCCTGCCCGGCGAGGTCTTCGACTTCAACGCCGTGGTGGGGCCGCGGGACGAAGCGCATGGCTACAAGATCGCCCCGGTGATCGCGGAGGGCGAGCTGGTCGACGGCATCGGCGGGGGCACGTGTCAGATCTCGGGAACCCTGCATGCGGCCGCGTACTTCGCCGGGCTCGAGATCGTGTCCCGTCGCGCCCACACCCGTCCCAGCTCGTACATCAAGATGGGTCTCGACGCCGCGGTCTCGTACCCGACCATCACGTTGAGGCTGAAGAACAACTTCGGCTTCCCGGTCGTGCTGCACGAGACGGTGCGCGACGGCATGGTGCGGGCCGAAGTCCTGGGACCCAACCGGGACCTCACGGTGACGTACGTGCGCAAGATCTTGGGTGTGCAGCCCTACCAGGAGGTCGAGCGCAAGGACTCCAAGCTGCCCTTGGGGATGCGCAAGCTGTCGCAGCGGGGCGTGCCGGGGTTCCGCGTGCAGAAGCACCGCATCTTGCGCGACGGTCCTTTCGCGGTGCGCGAGCGCACGATGGACGTCTATCCGCCGACCACGCAGATCATCCGTGTGGGGACGGGGGACATGCCGAGGGACGAGGTGGAAGCGCAGGACGATCCGCACTTGGAGTACACGGCGGACGAGTACCTGATGATCACGCAGGGGCCGGGGATCCTGTCGCGTGGGGTGGATCGTGACGTGCCGGGGGGACCGATGGTGGAGAACCGGACGCCGGGCAAGACGGGCAAGGCGGGGTGGACCGAGGAAGCGGGCTTCCCGGTGTTCAAGGCCGATCCGGCCGACGAGGCCCGCGAGAAAGACGACAAGAAGGACGACAAGAAGCCCGTGAAGAAGGGTGACAAGAAGCCCGACAAGAAGAAGGGCTAGCCCCAAATCAAGCGCTCCGCGCTGCTTTGGGTCTAGGTTTTTCTAAGGGGGCTTTCGCAAAGCCCCCTCGCCGCGCTCCACGCGGCTCACCCCATAACGCCTCGCCTTCGGCTCGGATCAACGTTCGCACCGGGTTCTGCGCTTTGCCCGCAACCGATGATTCGGGGTGGTGCGAACGCGTTCCGTCTTGCCCGCCCTGACGGGAGTGCTACGAGGCGGCTCCGATGAGGTTCACACGGCACGCGGGAGTGGTTCTGGCAATGGTCGCGAGCGGGTGCGGGAACGACGTGCCTCGCGCGCAGTCCTTGACGGAGGCATGGCGCGCGTTCGAGGCGGTGCACCGGCACTGGGTGCAGGAGGCGAGCAAGCCCCCGCCGAAGCCACCGGAGCCGCCGTGGACCGAGCAAGACGACGCGCTCCCTGACACGCTCGAGGGGCAGCGCGAGGAGATCCTTCGCAAGCTGCGGGAGCGGATGGGTGTGTCGGAGGAGGCGATCGTCAAGCTGCGGGAGGCGTTCGGAACGTACCGCAGTGGGCAGGGCAATCCGAAGGTCACCAAGCACCCGATGACACGCGCCGAGTGTCGCGCGATCCGCGCCAAGGCCGAGACGTGTCCGGCGAGCCAGGTCTGCGGCGAGAAGAACATGGTCGCGCTGTACAACCCGTCGAAGGGCGAGACGGAGAAGGACGCGAAGGTGTGCATCGACCAGTTCGAGTTCCCGAACATCGCGTGCGAGTACCCGATGACGTGGGTGCAGGCGCAGCAGACGCAGAAGATCTGCAAGGCGATGGGCAAGCGGCTGTGCGATGCGCACGAGTGGGAAGGGGGATGCTACGGGGAGCTGTGGCCGCCGGAGGAGGAGTACGCGTTCACGCTCGACCGCGAGAACATGTCGGGGTTGCACAACTTCAACAACAAGAAGAACGGCTGGATCCGGTGGGCTTACGGGGAGAAGAAGGCTCACAAGCTGTGCGGGACGACGAGCCGCAAGTCGGACAAATGCGTGGCGAGCGAGTGGGAGCAATGCGGGTCGAACACGTTCCCGGCGGGGGCGTTCCCGAAGTGCGTGAGCCGCCTCGGGGTGTACGACCAGCACGGCAACGCGGCGGAGCACATGAGCCTGCCGATGAAGCCGGAGCAGCTTGGGAGCCGTGGGGGCATCGGGCGGACGGAGATGAAGGGCAGTTGGTTCATCTTCGACTTCTACGAGGCGCACATCGACGACTGCCGGTGGCGTGCGCCGGACTGGCACGGCAGCGAGGTGATGCACCACAACAGCCACGCGAACTATCACCTGGGATTTCGCTGCTGCAAGGACGTGGGGGGCGGCGGGACCGGGGGCGCGGGGGTGGGTGGCAAGTGAAGATGCCGGTTTGTGTTGCAGGCCCGCGGTTCGTCCGCTAAGGTGCGCGGCCCGTTGGTCCCCAGAAGTGGGATCAGCACCAGTCCCCATCGTCTAGAGGCCCAGGACACAGGGTTTTCATCCCTGGTACGGGGGTTCAAATCCCCCTGGGGACGCCACCAAATGAGCAGCGACGGCGCTGCCAGCGATCCGGAACCGCGGACCATGCGCCGTTTCGATCGGCTCGAACGTGAGCGGCCCAGCAAGGATCGTCTCGAGAGCGGCTCGAGCTTCCTGCGGACTGCGCCGAAGCATCCCGTCGAGGTCGGACAATCGCTGCCTCGCGCGTTGCTCCAACCGACGAACTTCCAGATCGATCGCTACGGGAGCCGCCGTCATGGCCGCCAACTCGGCGCGCAAGTGCTCGCGCTGACGCTCCCTTTCCGAAATCATTTCGAGCACGGTCTGCGGTGGCGTTGCCGACCCGAGCAGGGCTTGCCCTAGCTTTCGGAGTTCGACGTCGAGACGACCAATCTCGGCTTGCACCACCGGCGCATGCCGATCGGCAACGCGGGACCGCTCGGCGAGCAAACGTCGAACCTCCGTCAGCGCTCGAAGCACGACCTTCTCGGTGAGGACGTTCTCTTGGATCCACTCGACGATGGCGTGGTCGACCGCGTCCACGGGTCGCCTCAGCGAGCAACCGCAGACGGAGTCGCCACGGGTTCGGTGCCAACCGCAGCCATACTTCTGGATGTTGTTCTTGCTGGCGCGTCCACTCGCAACCTGGATCGGCCCACCGCACTGGGCGCAACGCGCCAGCCCCGTGAGCAGGAACCTCGGCCGCCGCCCCTGTGGCGCACGCCGCTGGGGTTGGAGTCGCTCCGTGATCTTCATGCGGGCCTGACACGCTTCCCACAGGTCGTCGCTGATGATGCGAAGCGACTCGTCCGTGGTGGTTACCCACGTGGACTCCGCCATCGGTGTTCGGACCTTCGTTCCGCCGCGGTACCCCTTCCGTTGCTTGCCCCATACAACGTGACCGCGATAGAGGTCCCGCCGCAGCATCGTCCAGATCGCGGAGGGAGCCCACGATCCGGTGCCGCGACTCCCCGCACGCGGAGATGCCACACCCCGTGCGTTCAGCGCTTTCGCGATGCCTCGCACGCCTTCGCCGTCGCGAAACCTCTCGAACACGTCTCGCACGACCGCGGCTTGGTCGTCCCTAACCTTCCGCACGACGTGCGATCGGTGACCGTCCGCTCCAAGCACCTCGACGTTCGTGTACCCATAGCAGGCACCACCAGCGACGTGCCCTTGTCGCGCCTTGTGCTCGAGGTGCTCGCGTGTACGCTCGGACGTCTTGACCCGCTCGATTTCGGACGCGTAGCCTTTCACCGCCTGCATGAGCTTCGACGTCGGGTCGTCGAGCCTGGCCCTCTCGCCGGTCGAGTAGTACCAGATCTGCGCACCCGCATCGACGATCGCCATGAGCGTGAGCCCCGTGCGGTAGATGTCGCCACCGAGTCGGTCATCGTCGCGAAGGACCAGGACGTCCCAACGCTGGCCGGCGTCTGCGAGCAGGCGCGTTAAGCCCGGTCGCTTGACGAATTCCGCCCGGCTCTTCGCGTCGTCGCGGTAGATGTTCCCAGGGTCGAGCTTCCAGCCGCGCTGCTCACAAAACGCGGTGCCACGCGCAATCTGGACGTCTGGGCTATCGTCCTGGTGATCGGTGGACATGCGGACGTACAGGGCAGCTCTCATTGATCGATCTCCGGGTGAGTAACCAGGTCTGCCACGAGCCACCGAGCCAGCGCCAGTGCGATCGCTTCCACCGCTGCCTCATCGTGGGTCGGGCAGAAGTCAACCACGTCCGTTTGCCGTCCGTGATCCCCGACCGGTCGAACCACCGGGGATCGCTGCTCGCGTCTCGTCGCCCGTCTCGCCCGCGTTCGCAGCGGCTCTGGTTCGAGCCCGCGCATGGCCGACCGCTCAGTCGTGAGTCGCATCACGCTCTCCGAGCAGCCGCTAGCAGAACGGACAGAGCCGAACACCTTGCTCAGCAGCCGAAAATCGAAACGTTGACGTCCGGGGCCGTTCAGGAGACGCACCTGTCAACCGCCGAGGCGGGACGCGGCTCAGGCCCATTTCTACATACGGATGTAGTAGCGCTACTTCGGCGCTGCGTCGAGTCTGGGGCACGGGACCCGCTTGGTGCTCACTCCTCGTCGGCGGTTGCTCGCCGCAGCAGCACGTGTCACGGTTCAAGTCACACTTCAATCGCCCCGTCGAGCCCACGGAGCGGATGCAACACGCGGGGTGGAGATCGCGGACTCGGTCTCCCCTCGCGGGGCAAGTCATCCCGACACGCCCGCACCCGATCCAGCAAGCCCGATTGGGCGGCCGCGACGCTCCGCGGTCAACCACCCCTGTCCAGGAGGTGTCAAATGGGCTTTCATCAGAACCATACTTCCATCCGCGTCGCCGTTGTGATTGCGACCCGGAACCGTTGCGCCCTGCTTGCGAATCGTGCGCTTCGGTCTGTGGTCGAGCAAACACGGCCGCCCGATCGCCTCATCGTCGTTGACGACTCGGATCGACGTTTCTTGCCAGACAACAGGCGGATCGTTGCGTCCGTTGCCCTGCCGGGGTGCAACGTCGTGTATAGGACGAACGACCGTACCCCGGGGGCTTGCGGCGCATGGAATGTCGCCATCGACATGCTCCACCGTGAGGAACAGAATCGACACGGTCTGTTCGTTGCCGTGCTCGATGACGATGATGCTTGGGAGCCCGAGTACCTCGAGCGTTGCGTCGTGATCGCCGAGCGCGAAGGCGCAGACATGGTAGCGGCGGGCATCAGCCGGTACGAATCGTCTGGCGAGTTCCCTGTTGCCTATCCCGCGCCCGCTCAGCTCAATGCGAGCGCCTTTCTCGTTGGCAATCCGGGTATTCAAGGTTCCAACTTATTCGTCAGGCTGAGCACTCTGCTAGCTGCAGGGCTCTTCGACGAGGCTCTGCAGAGTTCGACGGATCGCGACGTGTGCATCCGTATCGCTGACCTTGGTGTTGCCTACCGGCACGTTCCCGCCCTGTTGGTCCGGCACTATGCGGACCGTGAGCGGCCGCGTCTGACGAGCGCCGGGTCGGCGCCCAAGTTGGCCGGATTGGACGGGTTCTGGCGCAAGTACGCCAGCCGTATGAGAAGTGACGAACGTGCGGCATTCGCGGAGCGCGCTCACCGGCTGTTTGGGTGGCAAGACGCCGGAACAAAGGCATCCGGGGACCGGCGACCAGCCGTCGGCGACGACGCGGAGCCTCAGCCGGTTGATCTCGTCGTCGGGGTCATCGTGGACCTCGGCCGCGCCGAACGTGCGACCGCGCTGATGCAGGAGCTTGTCCTGATGCGCGCCGATCCAGGGATCGCAGCGCTGACGGTTGTCCTACTGGAAAACAGTCCCGGCAACCCTTCTTCTGACGGTTCAGTCCTTACTGACGGGCTCGAAGCTGCTGGGATAGGGTGCGTGTTCGTCCCGGTAGATCGCCAGCAGCTCGATGCACAGTCGGGGCTGTTCGGTGAGCCCTTCCAACGGCCGGGTGGGATGGTGAGTATCGCCACCGCGAGAACGATGCTCCAAACCTACGTCTACCTTCGTGCGAAGCCCCGAACGGGCTCGGTCGCGTGGATCCTCGACGGCGACGCGCGGTTGCAGAATCTCGTGTGTGGCGCGGACGGTATTGGGATCTCGCAGACCTTCATCGGCAAGACTTTGGGGCGCCTGAAGAATGCGGGAATCGACATTGCGTTGGGCACGATGACGGACGCCCCGCCCGTTCCTTTCGCAAGCTGTATCAGGACCCAGCTGGTGGACGTAGCTCACAACCTGTTTGCGATGGCGGCGCTCGATCCTCACGAGCCTTGGCCGGACCGACATGCGGAGAACATGCGCGTCCGAAGCCGGTGCGACGACTACTACTACGACCTGTCCCGACGCGACACGGACCATCTGGAAACGCCGTTTTGGTTCGTGCCCAGCAGGCCAGGTGCAACGGTTGCAGAAGCGTTCCGAGAGATGGTGCTCCGCCTTCCCCGCATGCTGGCTGGTGAGCAGGTCTTTCGGCCGCTGCTGCTCGAGCAGGACGTCGATCCGTTGGCTCTCGCCAAACCAAGCGTGCATCGGGGGGGCAACACATTCGTCTTCGACATCGAGTCGCTCCGAGTCTTCCCCAACGCCGCCCCCACGGTGGGAGGATCCGAGACCAGGCGCTCCGACATGATCTGGAGCTTGCTGAACCGTTACATCGCCCGCCGAAACGTCGTGAAGGTCCCCGTGGCGGTCCGGCAGGACCGATCCGATGAACAACCGGGCTCGCTGGACTTGGAGAAGCTCGCCAAGGACATCCAGGGCTACGCGATCTACTCCGCGCTGGAAGATCTTCTGCTCGATCACCACGAGTGCGCGCAGCAGAATCCGCGGCATTGTCCACCCGCCTTGGACACCATCCGTGCCGACGCGCTCCTGGACCGAATGAGGAAGTACTTTCGGGAGCGGCTGGCTGCCTTCAGTTTGAGCTATCACAGAGCCGCTGGAATTGCCCAGGTGCTCGAGTGCTTCACGGGGGACCCCCCGGCTGCTGGATTGTGGTGGGCCGAGGATCCAGAGTACGCCGACTCCGCGGACGCGTTGAAGTCCTTCGCCGCGCATCTCCGTGACGAGTTCGACCTGAATCGGCTTGCCGATTTCGAAGCCAGAGTGCCCGCAGTTGGCATCGACATCGTCGAGAGATTCCTCGACCAACTCCGTGCCGACGTTGCCGCAAGGGCCAAGCCGTCGCCCGCGATGGACGAAGCGAACCGCTGGATGAACCGTCAACGAGCCGAAACGGCCGGGCGCCAGGTGAGCGCTGCATTCGGGGCTTCCGACCTACGTCTGCTCGGGATGGGAGCGGAGGGTGTAGCCCTCACGGACGGACGCCGGGTGTTCAAGTGCATCGACTACTGGAAGACACGCTGGCCCGACGTCCAACTCGCATTCCTGCGGGAGCAAGTAGGTCGCTGGGAGGGACTCCCGGGGCTGTACGAACTCGCTGCGGTGGAACCGGTAAGCTCTTTCGTGGTCATCACCTACGAATACGAGCCGAGCTCACCCTATCGAGGGGGGCACGGTCCGAGCTTGCTGGCACTGCTCGAGAGTTGTCGTCGCGCTCGGGTCGTCTGCAACAACGTCCATCCCGAGAACCTCGTCGTCACCGCGGACGGGGTGAAGCTGATCGACTACGGAGCGGACGTTCGCCCGTACTCGGATGACGCGTTCCTCCACATGGCGCGCCGCGCCTACCTTTCTTGGCGTTGGGCGGAAAGGGAAGACCTGAAGCTGTTGATGAGGCGGGCGCTGCGGGAGCACGACATTCCTGAGCTAGAAGGGTTCGAACAGTTCTGGACCGCACTGCAGCCAACCTCGAAGGAGCAGCTCGTGGACGAACGTTTGGTCGCGCTCCTTGGGGAAGGCGAGGGGCGGAGCCTGTTGGACTACGGGTGCGGCAAGGCAAAGCTAGGACGCTCCCTTGCGGCGTTGGGGTGGAGCGTGACCGGGTACGATCCCGACCCGGATCTCGTCCATCGTTGGCATGCAGAGGGCGATGGGATTCGGCTCGGGGGCCAACCAGTCCTGCACGAACTTCGCGAGCGACGAGCGAGGTTTGATACCGTGGTTTGCTCGCTCGTGCTGTGTTTGCTCGACGGGAGGGATCTCGAAGACGCGCTTCACGACGTCGAACGGTTCACGATGCCGGGGGGCCGACTGGTCGTGGTTGTGTGCAACCCAGAGTACGTCTGTGGGACTACCCAGATACAGAGGAGGGTGCCTCCTTCGGATGTTGGTCCGGACGATATGTTTCGGCTCGACAAGTGGGTCTTCTCCTCCGGTCGCACCTTGATCGACGTGCATCGGCCCCTGGAACACTACCTTCAGGCGTTCGAGCGAATGGGGTTCGAAGTGAGGTGGATGGAAGAGACGCCGGCAGTCGACACAGAGACGTTCGAGGCATCGTCCGACTTCCTGATTCTGGACATGGTCAACCACGGGGAGGCGAAGCATGGTCGCGACAACAGCTGTTGACGGAGTTCGTTCACGCAGACTGATTGCAGCTGTGGTGGGGAGCGCCCGAACCACCCCAGAGGAGGAAGCCGAAGCGGAAACCCTCGGGCGGGCGTTGATAGACGCCGGCTTCCGCGTCGTGTCGGGAGGTCTCACTGGCGTGATGGAGGCCGCGAGCAGAGGAGCCCACCAGTCCGCCCGCTACCAATCGGGTGACGTCATTGGCGTGGTCCCAACGTACGACGCCGCCACGGCAAACCGCTACGTGGACATTCCGATCTGCACGGGGATGCAGCATGCCCGCAACCAGATCGTCGTGGCTACCGGCGACGTTGTGTTCGCCATCGCGGGCAGAAGCGGCACGCTCAGCGAAGTTGCGCTGGCATGGACGCTAGGCAAACCGGTGATAGCGGTTGGCCAGGGCGAGGGCTGGGCCCGAGAACTTGCCGGACGCGCAATCGACGACAGACGAAACGATGCTGTACACGGACCGCTACCCCCTGCGGAGGCGGTGGTGTACGCGACCGAGTTGCTGGCACACCACGACGCAAAACCAAGGATGTTTCGATGAACCAGCAGATCTTCGTCGCGTGCTATCACCGCGTTGTTCCCGATCACGGAGCCCCAGAGCATCACCCGTACTTTCTGCGTGGGACGGCGGTCGAGGTGGAGACTTTTCGCCAACACATGCTGGACCTCCGTGCCCGCTTCGATGTCATCGACGAAGGTCGGGCGCTCGCCGTCCTTGAAGGCCGTGTTGAGCTGACACGACCCGCATGCTGGATCACTTTTGACGATGCGTATGCTGGCGTGCTGGAGCATGCGGTGCCCGTCATGGATGATCTCGGGATTCCGGGATCGATGTACGTCAGCACTGCTGTGCTCGACGGGTCCAGCCTGCCCGTTGATCGCTGGTATGCAGCTCTGATTTCGGCGAGGCGTCGAAGCGCTGCTTTGTGCATTGCCGGGAGCGTCGACCTCGATCTCGAAACGCCAGCGTCGTGGGCCCGTTTGGTCGATGGCCCCGAGAAGCGCAAGTACTTGAGGGCGCCGCCCGACATCCAGGCAAGCATGCTGGCGGCTCTGGCTGACGCGTTCGGCTCAGCCAGCACCAGGCCGCCTCCTGGCATGTACCTATCTCGTGAAGATGTGGGTCATCTGAGGCGGCTGGGTTGGTCAATCGGTAGCCATGGAGTGTCCCACCGTTTGCTTCCAGAGCTTTCAATTGCGGAATGTCGGCAGGAGCTCAACGCCTCCCGCCGGGAGTTGGAGCAACTGCTCGGTGAGACTCCAGCAGTGTGCGCGTACCCGGATGGCGCCTGGAACGACCGCATCCGTGAGGATGTACGTCGTGCCGGGTACCGGGCGGGGCTCGCGCTCGAAGCCCGACCCGCGATCCCGGGTTGCGATACGTGGACGGTGCCGCGCTTTCTTGCACAGAACGATCCCGGCTGGGCGGCGCGTGTCGGCATCGATGATAACGCCTGTCGGACGGGGTGAACAATCGACAATGAGCAACTTCCTCGATGCCTTGGCCGACGCGGAATCATCGCTTTCCGATTGTGGCCGCGCGCTATCCAGGGCGGCCGGTGAGAGACCAGCGGAGATTCGTCCAGGCCTTGCGCATGGGAGCGTGTGGGTGCGGACGGCCGCAGCTGCAGCACTCGGTATTGCTCGCGACGAAGCATCCATCGAGGCGCTTATCGAGGCCACGAAGGACCCGTCTCCAGATGTGGTAGCTGCGTCGATGTGGTCGTTGGGGCGGGCAGGCGGTGCGCGCGCCGCACGAACCTTGGAGTCGCAGTTGCTGGGACCATCTGCCGGGGTGGCCGCAGAGATGTTGGAGCAAAACGGACTTGTGCCAACGGGTGGGACTGCGCTCGCGGCCTTCTGCATCGGCCGTCGAGACTGGGAAGGGTGCGTCCGAGTTGGTGCTGAAGCTTTGGATCCACTTGCATGCACGCTCTCCCACCGCCGCCCTTGGATGCGCCAGCGGGCCGCCACTGCGCTCGGTCGGTTGCGGGATCTTCGAGCAACCGAGAGTCTGGTAGCCGCGCTCTCGGACGGGGAACTTGGGGTTCGCCGCGCTGCCGCCCGTTCCATCGAACAACTTGGCCGGCAACCAAGGGAATACAGCCGGCGCCCATGTGAACGCGTTCGACTCCCGCGTTCGGTGAAGCCGAGCGATGAAGCCCCCATCTTCGTAGTGGGAGCGCAGAGGTCTGGCACCACGCTCGTGAGGCTGATTCTCACGTCACATCCCAGCATCGCCATCCCACCGGAAGGCGACTTCCTCCTCGACCTCGCCGGCCACTTCGAGCGTGCGGCGCTGGCCTCTCCTGACGGAACCAGCTTCGTGGACCAGTTCTTCGAGATTCCGAAGTGCGCCGAATGGGGGCTCGACCGACGCGAGCTGGCCAGACGTATCGAACAGGTCCGCCCCGCTACCTACGCCGACCTCGCTGCCATCCCCTATCAGCTCTACGGTGAGATGGCCTTCGGAGCCGGAAAGCCACGGTGGGGCGACAAGAACCCATACTACGTCCTGTACCTCGACCAGTTGTTGTCCATCTACCCGCGCGCCCGAGTCGTCGTGGTCGTGCGCGACCCGAGGGACGTCACTGCGAGCGTACTGCCACTTCACTTTGGTCCGACAACGGCAGCGGATGCAGTGTTGGACTGGTTGTTCGCAGCGCGAGCGGCCAACGCTGCCCGGAGTCGCTGGGGGAACATCGTTCGACAAGTCCGCTATGAGGACGTTGCGACGCGCACCGAGGAGGAGGCACTCGACTTGTGCGACCACGTCGGCGAGACCTTCGACGCGAGCATGCTGGAGTTTCACAGAATCAACGAAGAAGCGTGTCTCGTCCCCCGCCATCGGCATGGTTGGCACGCCGGAACGGTCAAGCCTGCGTTCTCTTCCTCGGTGGGGCGGTTCACCCGCGATTTGTTGCCGCAAGAGGTGCTGGTAACCGAGTTGTTTGCGGGCGCGGCGATGGTAGCCCATGGCTATGAGAGGCGACTTTTATCGACGATCTTCGGCTTGCCGGGATAGTGCGGCCTGAACGGCTCGGGCTGGTGGGCTACTCCCCATCGTTGTTGCCGTCCGTCTCCCGCCAGCACTTGGTGACCCTTTCTGTGACCAGGTACTACTCTGCCAACAGGGAATCGTCCGCCAGTCTTCTTGCGCCAGGTAGCCTCTCTCTCGCGACCAGCACCTCCCGACAGAACATGTTCATGCCCTCCACGACGGCAGAGGCGTCTTCGTGGTGCATGCCCTGCACCACCTTGGGGATCAACGACGGCGTGTATGACGACTTCGGGGCGTTCGGCAGTGTCGTCATGTGCCGTCAGCTCGTGGTGTAGACCTGCTACGCTCGGGACCATGGTTGCCACCACCACCCTCTTCCGACCTGTCGGGCAAGCAGAGCTGGCCCTCATCCGGGCCACGGGGATGAAGAGGTTCCCGCCGAGGCTGCCAGAGCAGCCGATTTTCTACCCCGTGTGCAACGAGGAGTACGCCGTCCAGATCGCCAGCCGGTGGAACACGCAGGGAGGCGAGGTCGGGTACGTCACGCGGTTCGATGTCCGCAGCGATTTCCTTTCGACCTACGAAGTCCACATCGTCGGCAGCAAGGTCCATGCGGAGTACTGGATTCCAGCCGAAGACCTCGACACGTTCAACGACGCCATCGTGGGCGAGGTCGAGGTCGTCGGGAAGTACGGCTGAGGCTCCAGTGCATGGCGGGCTGCGCCACTTCCTGGGCCAGCCAAGGAGGTGCCGTAGCGAGCGGCGGGGTGTAGGCTCCCCCTGCCCGCCAGCATGGACCTGTACACCGACCAGGAACGCCGCCGCATCATCCGGGGCTACCAGAAGCTCGACGGCGTCCTCGACCTGTTGCGGGAGGCGTCCAGGTGCAGGGCTTGCCATGAAGCCTTCCCTGATCGGCATGACCTCCCCCTCAACGCCCTGGTCCGCCCCCTCCCAGCCCTCGAGGGCGACGACGACGTTCGCAGGTACCTCATCCGCGTGAAGCGGGACGACACGTTCCTGCGCAACCTGTTGGCCACCGCCACCACCGCCGAGCAGGTCACCCCGAAGCTCAAGGGTGCCAAGTTCGCCATCGGCCTGTTGCCGTGGTTGGACCGCTGCATGCTCCTGCGGCAGGCCAAGAAGACCAAGCTCATGGTCGTGGGCATCGACTACAAAAACTTCCCGTCCTTCTTCGATCAGGGCAGGGACCACTGCTTTCCGCTCGACAGCTACCGGACCAGGACGAACGTCTGGGGCAAGTCGTGGCGGATGTTCTGGTCCGGCCTCTTCGGGCAGTACGACGACGATGCCGTCAACGCCTTCATCGCGAAGCACGGGGTGCTCTTCACCAACTCGATGCTGTGCTTCGGGGGGAGCGAGGACCCCAACGAGCACTCCCGTGAGTACGTCGAGTGCTGCCGCCCCTTCATCGAGCGGCAGATCGACATCGCGAAGCCCGAGGTGCTCGTGTCTTTCGGGGACATCGGTGCCTGGAACGTGGCGACCATCCTCCTGGGGCACAACCAGGGCAACCAGGTGCTCCAGACCCTGGCGGTGTCACGACACCCGCTGCGTAACATGGGGAATATGGTGAGGACGGTGCAGGACGGGATCGATGTGGTGATGCTGGGCCACCGGATGAAGTTCTGGCCCATGTACCAACCGGCAAGGCGCCACCTGCATGGGTTCGACGGGGACTACGCCGCCCTCCGAAGCCTGTTGGGGTCCTGAGCGGCCTACTCTGCGTCGCCCCCATCCGCTCCGCCAAGCCCCCGCTCGCCCGGCTGCCAGGTCACCAAGGATCCTGATGATGGCATCGGTGCTCGCCGACCCAGTGAGCATGAGCTTCACCTCCCCCTGGCCGCGACGAACCCCGCTGCCTCCAGGGCGGGACGTCACCCCTGGACAAGCTCCGCGCCGCCGCGAGCGGCTTCACGGCGTTGGGCATTCGTTGGGTCTACATGAAACATCAAGCTCTTGACTCGCGGCCTCGCAGCTCCCGGAATCGGCGAGCTGGCATTCCCAGAACCGTATGAAGGCATCGTGGCACGCCGTCCGATCAGCTTCAGAAGGCATCAGGGACGATAGGTACTCCGAACACGTGTCCGCACAGAAGCTGGGATCAGGCATTGAGGTACAGGCGTCCACGCATCCTTCGTCAAGTGGTGCCAGGCAGTCACAACGCCCCCAACCAGTTCCATCGTCGAGGCATGGCCGTCTTCCAGATATGGCAACGAGAACACAAGGCCCCCAATTGCCACGGCACTCGTACGGCCCTGGACAAGCTCCGCACCCGCATTCCGTACTGGAACCGGGATCGCACTCTGAATCCGACTCCGCCTGGCATGCCGATGCGAGGAAGACCGCACCGCCCATCGTCAGAACCAGAGCACCCCTTGCCATGTTGGAGATTCTACCAGCAGGCTGCACGTGCCGCAAAGCCGATGGCCTCGGTGCAGGAAGTGGAGCTTGCCCGTTTTCTTCTGGCACATCCTCCACGATCACAGCCTCTCCCGTGACCTCAACCCGAACCCCAACCCCAACGACATCCAGCACACCCTCGGCCCCCGAGAACACGAGCTTCACGTCGCCGTCCGCAAGGACGTCCGTGGGCATCATGTTGTCGAAGGTCTCGTCGCCGACGCTGATGACCCCGTCTATGATCCACAGCCGGTCACCCTCATGTCGACGCACCACTCGTCCCTCGAAGACCGTGATGCGAACCGGCTGCGTCCAACCCTTCCCCACGTCGATTCCAGGTCGCCCCTCCGACTCGTGGACGTACGCGGACACGGCGATGACGACGTCGTCGCCGTCATCGGCGAGGTCAAGGACGTGGGAGTCGTGAAGCTCGATGAGGCGGTTGGCCATTGCTCCCACCACGCCCAGCGTCGGGCAGTATGCCCGCAAGCACGACGAGACCACCAGGCAAGAGATGGGCTACTACATCCGCCGGGACGACGACGAGCAGGGACCGTTCACGAGGAGCGAGCTTCGACAGCTCCTGCGTGAAGGCGAGATCTCTCGCGACACCCCAGCTCGACGTGAGACCCGCGAGGAGTGGAGGACCACAGGCGACTTTCTCCGCAAGCCTACCAAGAAGACGGCGGTGCCGGAGGAAGGCGAGGAGGAGACCCTTGTTGACGCGTCGAACGCCGACGAAGAGGACCAAGGGCGCTTCATCCTCGGCTTCATCGCCGGGCTCATCGGCGGATGCGTGGTGCTGGCCCTGGTGCTTCGCCGAGGCAAGCCCAAGACACGGGCGGGCGTCTACTGGGGGTTCGGAGTCCAGGTACTGCTCTTCCTCATCGCGAGCCCCAGGGGAACGTGACCCCGGCACAGTTGGTCGAAGGCCAAGAAGACGCCCCCGCAGTTGTAGGGTCCACGGGTGACTATGATGCGGGTACGATCCCCGCTCATGACCAAGCACGTTAGAGCAATCGGGATCGCAGCCGTCTTCCTGGTGGGGTGCGCCGTGGGTGGGGCATCAGCTCGTTTCGTGGTGCCACCCGCCAATGCTCAGCAGCACGCGGGGGGATTCACGACGTGGGAGTACTTCTGTTTCGAGACGGATGACCTTGACGACGTCGGACCGAAGGCAAACCAGGCGGGTCGCGAAGGCTGGGAGCTGGCCGCGGCGGGGCCAAACGCCTCGATGGGCAACACCACCCAGATTTGGTGCTTCAAGCGCCCCATGGTCCGGTGACCCGATGAATCCCACCGGCCCGCTTCCGACGCTTCTTGCGCGCCCAGGTGGAGAGGAAGAGGTCCCGTTGTGACCGACTCCACGAAGACGATTCTGTATCCAAGCGCGGCATTGCTCGCCCTTGTGTTGGGCACCCTCTTGTTCGGGTGGTGGTGTGGCCTCACGGCCGTGTGGAGCCTGGCGATTCTCGGTGTCGTGGTCGGACTGGCAGTCGTGGTGGCCGTCCCACAGGTCATTCACGATGAGCTGAGGGAGCGCCGCTTCCGGTCCATCATGCTCACCCGTTCGTGTCCGAAGTGCGGACACCCCTACGACGCAGCGGACATCAACCGGATCGAGGCGGTCATCGTCAGTACCGGCAGATCGGGGCTGGGGCGATACATCACCTGCTCCGCATGCGGCACGAAGACCCCGTGGACGGACAGAGGTGAGCGGTGGAGGGTGTCCGCGTCTGACGCGCCCGAAAGTCAAGGTCGACCCGGGCGAGGGGACTCCTACTAGGCTCTCGGTGACGGCGTGGGCACCGTCCACCGCCTGCTTGCGAGTGTTCCCAAAGGGTGCCCGGATGGGGCTCCGTGAGGGCCTTGAATTGTAGGGGTCGCTGGGGGCGGGTCGAGCGTTCCACAAGGGACCGGTTGTGGAACGGCTACGCCGTTGGGCCGGGCTCGCCAGGGCCCGGCGGCAGCTACCGGTGCTGCCGGCTCAGGCGGGCTGACCTGTTTCCCGACTACACCCTCGGCGCGGTTTCCTGCCAGTTGTCTGCGGGTCATGTCAGCGGACCCGATCTTCGACTGGGTCCGCGAACGACCCCAACGTCACTGCTTAGAGCCGTTTTCAGAAGCATGGATCATGGGAGCGTGTAGCCGGCATGCCGG
>CAZAWR010000057.1:0-1813 GCA_964488865.1 uncultured Polyangiaceae bacterium
TGCCGCCCGAGCCGCCATCTTCGGTTCCGCCGGTGCCGCCTTCGCCCGAGGTGCCGCCCGAGCCGCCATCTTCGGTTCCGCCGGTGCCGCCTTCGCCCGAGGTGCCACCGGAGCCGCCATCTTCGGTGCCGCCGGTGCCGCCCTCGCCCGAGGTGCCGCCGGAACCCCCATCCTCGGTCCCGCCGGAGCCGCCGCTGGTCGAGGACCCGCCCGACCCTGCCGCCCCGCCAGACCCGTCATCCTCGTCCGAGGAGCAACCGCCGACCACCCCGAGTGCCACCATGATGCCCACGAAGAAGAGTTTGCGCATGGCAGAACGATAGCATGGACGAGACACGGCACTTCTGCCTCGAAACGGACCTTCGAGTCTTTTCTTGCCGCGGGCTCAGAGCCGCACGGCAAGAGTGGGAAAGCCCTCACCCACGCGATCATCCCTCACCGATTGGCAGCGCGGCGGTGCCGCGCCCCACGCTCGACTCGACTTGTCGAGTCGCTCCGTTGGCGAAGTTGCACCGACGTGGTGAGGAGGCCGTGCCGGAGCGTTGGTTTCGATCCGGTCGAGCCCGAACCCCACGCTCGACTCGACGGCCGCCGAGGTCCGGTAGCCGTCTCCGTGACGGTGACCGTGACCGGCGGCGTGGTGCGTGGTTCATCGTCGCCGATGGCGCAGACCTACTTGGCGTTGGGGTCGGCCAGCCAGTTCGCGAGCTCTTGCGGAGCGAGGTCCAGCACCACGTCTCCCAGACGGTCGGGCCCGAGCGCGGTCATCCGCTTGGTCAGGGTGACGCGCTCGGTGCGCTCGAGGTCGCGTCCCAGGCGACGTTCGAAGAGGCGCGCGAGGGCATCTTCTCGACCTTGCTTCACGCCTTGCTTCACGCCTTGCTTCACGCCTTGCTTCTGCCCTTCCGCCCTCAGCCTTTCTGCTTCCGTCATGACCACCTCGCCTGCTCGATTGCCGAGCGTATCCGTGAATGCCTCTCTCAATTGCTGGGCCGTCAGATCCTCGCGGACCGACATGATGTAGCACACGAACCGCGGGAGCGCCGACTCCCCCGCGGCTTGCGTGGCGGCAAACAATCCCCTCCACTTCCTTACCCACGCGAGCATGTCCGGCGCCGTTCTCCCGTGCTTCAGCAGCAGCAGCGTCAGCTTCCCCACGGGGTCGAGATCCCAGGCTGTGATTTCCTGGTCCGGTCGCACGTGAAGGTCCTCGAGGAAGAAGCCCGTGTCCGGCTGCTTCGCCCCGAGCAGCCGACGCCGCCGGTTGAAACCGACGGCTAATGGGCCGCTGGAAAACGCCTCTCAAAGCCCGCTCCGCGGGCTCCCGCGTCTACGAACGGAGCTTGCGGGGACGCAACTTCGACGGGCGTTCGCTCGCCACGATCCGTGTGTCGACTCCGCCCAGCGAGCCTACCCCGTGTTCAACGCAGCACGAGGTCGTCTTGTCTTCCGAGCCCGGCGGATGCCGGGCTTTCCTGTGCAAGGCTCTGCCGTGCGGCTTCAGCCCGCGGCAGAACTGCCGTCAAGCGTGTCCGCTGGTTGTCGTGATCGTGTCTTTGCGATCTGCCCGAGTCTGTCCGTTAGCCGTCGCCGTGACGGTGACCCCCTCCGTGGTCCGTGATCGTCGTTCATCGCCGCCGATGGCCGACGGCGTCAGGTCAGCCGAACACGTCGTCCAGGCTCGACGCCTCGAGGGTCTTCTCGAATAGCTCGTCCAGCGCATCAATCGACGACGCCGTCACGCGCTCTTGCGCCCAGTCCGGCAAGGGGCCGAACCGCTTGTTCAACAAGCGCAGCACCAACCGTCGGGCAC
>CAZAWR010000057.1:1913-21925 GCA_964488865.1 uncultured Polyangiaceae bacterium
CCTCTTCACGCCCCTCTTCACGCCCCTCTTCACGCCCCTCTTCACGCCCCTCTTCACGCCCCTCTTCGAGCCAACGCCAGGCCAGGGACCCTTCCACGAGCTCCGGATCCATTCCCGCCATTTGCCCCACCCGCATCAACGTCTCCTGAGTCATGTTCGGCACCGCCTTGGCAAGATACGTTAGCAAAAGCTTCATCATCCGCAAACCGCTCGGCTCCTCCATCACCGTCCCGAGCAGCTTGTGCCACGCCTCGAGCAAGGCCACGAGCCCGGGGCTCCTCGCGTTGCGGAGGATGAGCAGGAACAACCGCAACGAGGCCGTCGTCGCCAAGGACACGATCTGCGCGTCCGTCATGTCCCGCAAGTCGAACACGAAGTACGACTGCCGTGGCACCTTGTCCTGCAAGCACGACGGCAGCTCGCCCGCTTGTCCCACGAGGTCCTGCAGCTGCATCGGTGCCCACCACCGCTCCTTGGCGTGCGTCAGCACGATCGGCACGACGATCGGTAGCCGCTTTCGGCCCGGGTCCTCGGCCAGCGCCTTTGCCCATACCAGGTCCGTGCTGCGCAGGAACCGATAGGGCATCCACGGGTCCACCGTGCTCTGGTGCTCGAACAGCAGGTAGAGAAAGGCAGGCAGGCCGTCCAGGAGGGTCTGCAGGGCGGGCCTCGAGCTTGGTAAGGTCCAGACGCTCCAACAGCTCCGGGGGCAAGAACGTCGTGAAGAAGGCCCCGGCCACGTCGGGACTCTCGAACACGGTGCGCAGCATCGAATCATGCACTTGGGAAGGGTGGGTCGTCATGGTTTGCCGTTCCCTGTCCAGGGCAAGGGGTGGGCCAGGTGCCCAGTGCTTGAATTTCGAGGGGTTATGAACCGAGAGGGGTGGCGGTGCGCCACGCTCGAGGACCCCGGCCGGAGGCGAATCGTGCTTGAAAACAAGGGGGAAATGGGGCCATTGGCGGTGCGCCACCCCGAAGTGGCGGGCGCCAGGCGCGAGGAGCTGTCGGCCCGATCCCGGAGAACCACAGAGGACGCAGAAGGCACAGAAGGGGTTTGGTGTTGGTGCGGAGGTCTGCCGCCGAGGTCCGTTAGCCGTCTCCGTGACGGTGACCGTGACCGGCGGCGTGGTCCGTGATCGCGATCCGTGATCGTCGATGTGGACGGGCCGACGCCGCCGGTTGAAACCGACGGCTAGTGGGCCGCTGGAAAACGCCTCTCAAAGCCCGCTCCGCGGGCTCCCGCGTCTACGAACGGAGCTTGCGGGGACGCAACTTCGACGGGCGTTCGCTCGCCACGATCCGTGTGTCGACTCCGCCCAGCGAGCCTACCCCGTGTTCAACGCAGCACGAGGTCGTCTTGTCTTCCGAGCCCGGCGGATGCCGGGCTTTCCTGTGCAAGGCTCTGCCGTGCGGCTTCAGCCCGCGGCAGAACTGCCGTCAAGCGTGTCCGCTGGTTGTCGTGATCGTGTCTTTGCGATCTGCCCGAGTCTGTCCGTTAGCCGTCGCCGTGGTCCGAGATCGTGGTCTGCGATCGCCGGTCGCCTCTTCGCTCCCTCCGGCGTCGCCGTCGTCGTCGCCGATCTGGCCCGGGTTCCCTTCGCGTCGGCCCGAGGCCGTGACCCCCTCCGTGATCCGTGATCGTGACGCCGTCTCGGAACGTTGGTTCCGATCCGGTCGAGCCCGAGACAGCCCCCGGCACAAAGCTGATCGAACCGGAGACCGCCGCGAGCTTCTCGATCCAACCGCAGTCAGCCCCCGCGGCAGAGGCAAGAGGCCGCAGGATCACCTTCACGGATCACGATCACGGGCCACCTTGACTCACCCAAGACCTTCTGACACCCTTCGCGCCTCCGAGTCCTTCGGGACATTCCATTATCTGCGTTGACACGAGAACCTCGGGTCCCTATAGTCTTTCGACGTCCGGGAGGGCTTTCATGCAATTTCGCGGATTTTTCAAGTACGGCTGGCTTGGCGCCCTGACGATCGTTGGGCTTCTTGGGGTAGCGTCCGCGCAGGAAGGGACGACCCCACCCGCTTCGGCCACGGAATCATCGGTCGACATGAACCGGGACGTGAAGCTCAGCACCGAAGAGATGGTCAAGGAGTCGGACGGCATCCTCTTGGATGCGGAAGCAGCGGCCAGGAATATCCAGAAGATGCTCGGCAAGGCAAGGGAAGAGAACGACGTGGTCAAGGCCCTTTGCCTCGACGACAAGCTCTCCCAGCTTCATGTGACCCAACAGTCCGCGGGCGAACGCGCGAAGTCGCTCCGCCTGGCCGCGGCGAGGCAGGATCAGGGCCTGGCTTCCCATGATTTCACCATCTTGTTGGTGTTCAAGGAGAGGGTGGCCCAGTTGGCCGCCGAGGCCAACCAGTGCGTCGGCGTCGAGGCTGGGTTCGTGGGGGATTCCACGATCACCGTCGACATCGACCCGAACATCCCCTCGGAAGACCCCTCGGAGTACCCGATCAACCCGATCATCTCGGTCCCACCGGGATGTGTGAGCTGCGTGCAGTAGCATCCGCACGTCGAACGAATGGGGCGAACTCGATGACGCGGTGCGAGGGGAGGCCCTCACCGTAAGGGCAAATGATGAGGCTTACACACATTGCGGGTGCGCTTACCGGACTCTTCTTGCTGACTGTCGCGGGCTCGGCAGTCGCCCAGGAACAGGGCTGGCTCAAGGACCGACGTTACGCCGAGGGAATCGGCTACCGGCTCGGTGATATGGAGCTGCATCCGGGCTTGGCAGGCGAGTTCGGGTACGACTCCAACATGTTCCTCCGCGCCGACAACGAGAACGTCGTCGACGTCTGGCGCATCCGGGTGACCCCTTCCCTCTCCCTGTCGACTCTCGGCGAGCAGCGTCGCGGAGGCGGGCCTGCGCCGAAGGTGACCTTCAGCGCAGGCGCAGCGGCTACCTACAACGAGTACATCGACGCCAGCGGCAGTGAAGAGAACGTCTCCGACTTCCGAAACCTCGGGGCGAACGCCAACGCGGCCCTGACGATCAACCCCGCGGGCCCTGTGGGCGGCCGCCTCTTCGGCGACGTGATCCGAACCGTGCAGCCCTCCAACCTCTCGGATACGTCGTTCGCGTACAACCGCTTGTACTTGCGAGGGGGAACGGAGCTGATGTGGCTGCCGGGCGGCGGGCTCTTCGACTGGCGCCTGGGCTACGACTACGGCACCGAGCTCTTCGAGGAGAGCCGGTTCGAGAGCTTGAACAACGGGACCCACACGATCGGCACGCGAGGCCGGTGGCGCTTCCTGCCGAAGACGGCGCTGTTGTTCGACGCGACCCATTCCTTCGTTCACTATTCGGACCCGGGCGATTCGCGGTACCTGCTCGACTCCAGCCCCATCCGGGCGCGGATCGGTCTCAACGGCTTGCTGACGAATCACGTGGCGCTGATGGCGATGGCCGGGTGGGGCGCCTCGTTCTACAAAGCCGGCGACGTTCCGGTGGAGAACTACGATGGCCCCATCGGCCAGGTGCAGTTGACCTTCTTCCCCACGCCCGCTCCGGCGCTCAGCGATTCGTCGAAAGACGTCTCGCTGACCCTGTCGAAGATCACCCTCGGCTACCATCGGGACTTCCAGAACAGCTACTTCGGGGGCTACTACACCCGCGACCGGGGGCACCTGAACCTGTCGTACTTCTTCGCCGGGCGCGTTCTCGTGGTCGGTGAAGGCGGCGTGGCGCGGGTCGGGTTCCCCAACCTCTACTACGCCGACGGCACCCCCCGCACCGGCTCGTTCAACGAGACGCGGTACGACGCGTCGCTGTTCGCCGAGTATCGCGTGATCGAGAGCGTGGGCATCAACGCCACCGTCTCCTACGACAAGAACGACAGCATCAACCTCCCCGCAGATGCCACCACGGGTGACACCGACAACCTGAGCTACGACCGCGTTCAGGCCTTCGTGGGCGCCCGTTGGTTCATGTGAGGTTCGTGTCTTCCCTTCGGTGGTGGCTCGGTGTCTTGCTCGCCTGTCTCGTGATGACGGGCTGCAACTCGACACGTACGAACCGCATCAACCTTCCCCCCCCCGTCGAGAGCACGACCATCGGGCCGGGGGACAGCTTCGAGCTGTTCATCGTGGGGGAAGAGGACATCCCCACGACCTATACCGTCTCCCCCGACGGGAGCGTCGACTTCCCGTACATCCACCGTCACAAGGTGGCGGGCCTCGAGCCGCAGGAGGTGGTCGACCTCGTGCGCAAGGAGCTTGTGTCGGGCGGGTTCCTCACGGACCCGAGTGTGATGATCAGCGTGAAGGAGTACCGGTCGAAGGTGGTCAACGTGCTGGGTCAAGTGGCCAAGGCAGGCACCTTCCCCCTGGTGCCCGGGATCACGCTGGTTCAGGTGATCTCCCAGGCGGGCGGGCCCAGCGCCATCGCCGACACCAACGCGATCACGTTGACGCGAACCACGAACGGGAAACGTCGTACGCTTCGGGTCTCGCTGCGGTCGATCACGGAAGGTCGCAGCCCGGATATTCCGCTGCAATCGGGGGATGTGATCACGGTGGCGGAGCGGGTGTTCTAGGGTCAGTCGTTTCTTTGGCCGCAGATTCCGCGGATGGCCGCAGATGGGTTGGGTTCTTGTTGCGGAGGGGATCCGGCCCGAGTTTGCTTCAAGTTCCGTCGTCGATGTCGACTTCCGGAAGGAGACGATGGCCTTCGAACACGGTGAGCACGGTGATCCCATCGGCGTCCACGCGGTAGACAATCCGAAACGATCGCAAGAACGTCTCGCGAATATCATCACGCTCGAGCTCGGGTACGCGGCGGCCGGCAAGGGGAGTCGCTGCGGCGAGCTCAGCGGCGTGACGCAATCGTTCCACCCAACGCCGCGCGGCGCTTGGCTTGTCGGCCGCGATGTACTCACCGATCGCGACAAGGTCTGCTACGGCTCGCTCGGTCCAACGAATCACGTTCCCTTCTCCCGGGAAAGGTCACCAAACCGCGCATCGAGGATTTCCCCCACCTCATCGTGCTCGACCACCCTGCCTGCGTTGGCTTGGTCGATCCCCTCTCGAACGGCAGCGACGAACCTTGCTTGGAGGGTCAGCCGATCGAATTCGCTGGGCGAGAGCAGCACGGCCGCAGCTCTCCCGTTCTGCGTAATGACGAGGGGCCTGCGGCGACCTCGCAGAGCTCGAATCCGTTCCGAGAGATGGGCCTTCAACTCCGCGATCGGAACGATGTCGTCAGCGACCTGCCACGCACTAGATTCGTATTTTGACCCACTCATGAGTCTGAATTTGGACCTACGCTGGCGGGGGCGCAAGGCTGCTCGGATAGAATCTGATCCGCCCAGTCGGCAATCGCCTCCGCTTGGCCTTGGCCCTTGCCACGGCGTGCTCGAAGCGGTGATCCCGCGCCTCTGACCTCCGCGAACACAACCAAATCCATCTGCGGCCATCTGCGGAATCTGCGGCCACCACGCTGTCGGACCTGTCGATCCTGCACGCCGATTCGGCGCGCCATCCTCGCTCTTCTCGTGACTCGGCCCTATTTCCTGCCGGTTTCGCGACGGCACAGGGGTTGCTTAGCCTCCATCCGAAAGAAACAACGAAACCACGCTCGACCAGAAGAGGGACACCATGCGCAATCTCACCATCCTCCTCGCCATCGCCGCTCTCCTCGCCTCCGGTTGTGCCGTCGAATCCGAAGCGGAGCCCACGGACAGCGTCTCCCAGAAGATCACCGCCTGCGGGTTCCCGGAATACAAGACCGCCATCTGCGATCGCATGGAATCCCTCGGCACCTGCACGGAGCTCCGGTGCGACCAGATCGACAAGAAGGAAGCCCGGAGCGTGTGCGAATCCAGCGGAGGCCGCTTCGAGGCCGGCGTGACCTGCCCGAGGCGCAACGACTTGCTCGGCGCTTGCCCCTCCGAGGAGAAACCCGGCGAACTCCGCCTCCACTACTACTACGCTGGCGAAATCTTCGCTGACGATGGGCTCCCCAAGCTCGCCTGCTCCGCCCTCAGCGAAGGAGCCTGGTGCTCCGGGCGGTAGGGTCCGGTAAGGTCGACGACAAAACCGATCTCCCGCCCCGCTCTGCTGCTAACCTTGCGGCCGAGTGAACCCCACCGGGGGTCCCATGCATCTCAATTGACCTATCCGCCTCGCGGTTCCTCCGGAACCGACAGGGGCGGAGCCTGCGTTCCCTACGTTCCATGCCCTCGCCCCTGCGATTCGTCCGACGCGCTTGCTTGCCACAACGACGAACCCTCGTCGCAGGCATCGTCACCGCGGCGATGATCGCCGGGGCCACGTCTCTCCTTCCCGCCCTTGCGGGCTTGCTCCTCGCCACGAAGGGCGCCACCTGGGCAGTGGCCACCGCCTTCGTGGCCGCTTGCCTCCTCGCCCTTCGCGGCGCTTTGCGACAGCAACTCTCGCACCTCGGGCGCACGTCCATGCTCACCCACATCGGACGGGTGCTCGCTTCCCGATCGCCCTTGAGCACGGCATCCCATGGCGCGGATCGCATCGAGTCCAAGCTCTTTGGGGCCTCCTACGCGGCATCGAAGCTCCTTGCGGAACAGGCCCCGTCGCTCCTCGGCAACGCGGTCGTGCTGATCCTCATCCTTCCCTTCGTGGTGTGGCTCACCACCTGGGAGGTCGCGGTGATCGCGTTGCCCGCTGTCGTGGCGCTGGGCCTCGCGCTCTTGTTCCTGCGACGCCATCTCACGGGCAAGATGAAGGGCGCGCATGAAGCGGCTCTCGCCATGGTCGACGAAGCGTCGTCCTTGCTCCGCGGTCATCTCGAGCTCGCCGCCTCCCATCGGCTCGAGCGGCAAGCGGACCGCATGGCCGACCGCGCCCACGCCTATTCCGAAGCGCTGCGTCGCTCCGAACGGGCCAACGCCATCGGCGGAAGAGTGCCGATGCTCGTCGCGGGATCGCTCGCGCTCTTCCTGGGTTGGTTGTGGCTCGGGGATCGACCGGACGTGCTCGCGAACGGGCTGGTGAAGGTGCTCGTGGTGGGCAGCGTCCTGCCCATGGTGTCCGGGGTGGTCCGATCGATCACCGAAGCGCAGCGAGGTTTTCGCGAGATCGCGACCGTGGTGGAGCTGCTCGACGTACCCGACGCGCCCGGGTCCAAGCCCGGCGCATCGCGACTCAACCCGAACGAGGCCGTGCGCTTTCACAACGTGAGCTTCGCCTACGCCCAGCCGTCGGAAACGTTAAGTCCGCTCGCGCTGGACAGCGTGTCGTTCACCTGGCGTCCCTCCGAGTTCCTTGCCCTCACCGGCCCGAACGGCACGGGCAAGAGCACGCTCGTGCGCTTGCTGCTTCGCCTCGCGGACCCGAAGGAAGGCGCCATCTACGTGGGCGCGAGCGACCTGCGGGAAGGGGACGTGCGAGCCTGGCGAGAGTCCATCGCCTACTTGCCCCAGCGGCCTTTCCTGCCCGAGGGGTTCACCCTGCGTGCCGTGATCGAGACCTTCGGTCCCGAGGTGGCGCACGACGCGCTCATCGGGGCGCTCGCCGACGTGGGGCTGCTTCCGAAGCTCGAGCACTACCATCCCGGAGACCCCTTGGCGGCGAAGGTGGCCATGCTGTCGGCGGGGGAGCGCCAGCGCTTCGCGCTCGCTCGGGTGCTGGCGGACCCTTCGCCCCTCCTGATCCTCGACGAGCCGGATGCAAACCTGGATGCTTCGGGGCTGGAGGCGTTGATCGAAAACCTCCCGTCCCTGGCGAAGAAGCGACGAGTTCTGCTGGTTGCCCACGACGAGCGGTTGCTCGGCCGCGCGGACCGGGTGGTGGATCTGGGTAGTCCCACCACTTTCGACGCTTGCCGTCTGGGGGGTGGGGAGCTAGGTTTCAGGGGTTCAATTTCGTCCCGCGGTCTTACTTCCAGCTGATTTCTTCGGAGGGTTCATGCGTAACAACTCGGGTCACGTCGTGCTTGGGGCTCTTGCCTTCGCGTTCGGGATCGCAGGGACGGGGTGTTGGGGCGATTCGGAGGAGGGTACGTTTCCGAAGCCGGACGCCGGGTCGGACGCGGCCGGGGACGCGGACGCGGATGCGGACAAACCCGACACGGGCGGCGACGCGGACGCGGATGCCGACGTGCCGACCTGTCCCTACAGCCTGACGTTCGCGGCGCCCGCGGATGGGGCTCAGCTCACCGAGAAGGACGATGCGGACGGGGACTTCTGCGACAACGGTTTCCAGTACCACGTGACGCTCGCCACGAACGCACCCGACGGGACGACGGTCACGCTCTCGGGTAACGCGGGGAAGATCGCCGACGCGACGGTGGCGGCGGGCCTCGTGCGTTTCTCCAACGTGCAGTTGCCGTCGATGGGGTCGGAGACCCTCCGGGCCGACATCGCGCAGACCACCTGCACGGGCAGCGCAAACCTCTCCGTGGCATGCGAGGGAGCGCCGGAGTGCGCGATCTCGGCGCCCGTGATCACGCCAACGCATCCGAAGCTCAACGGCGTGCCCGCATCGGACGGCGGGGACCGGGTCAGCGCGGCCGGCTCACCTTACCAGGTGGCCTTCGAAGTGAAGACCACGGTGGAGGACGGGCAGCCCGTGATCCTGAAGGTGGATGGGAACCCGTCGGCGGTGAGCACGAACGCGGTAGGTGGGGTGGCGACCTTCACGGGCGTGACGCTCGCGCCGGATGGGGATCATTCGGTGGTGGCGCGGTGCGTGCCGAAGGCGGGGATCGAGGGGCAGTCGACGTCGGTCACCTACCTGGTGGACACGGAGGCGCCGCCCTTGGTGGCGAAGAAGGTGCGGGGCACGGAGCAGTCGGACTTGCAGGACGGGGATCATTGGAACCCCGAGCATGACGTGGACCCGAACAAGGACGGGTTGCAGATCCGGGTTTGTGGCGGAACGGACGCGTCGGACGCGGTGGACTTGCCGGCGACGCTGGGGGCGGGTCAGCAGAACTTCTGCGTGGCGGTGGGCAGCTCGTCCCCGTCGTGTGTACCGGCCACGACGGGCGGCGCCGGGGATGCGGGGGACGGCGGGTGCGTAGACATTGACTGCCCCGGAGGCGGGCCGTTCAACCTGACGTTGACGATGCGAGACGACGCGGGGAACCCGACGGGGAAGACGACGCAAGCGGTGACGTGCGCGTCGACCTTGCCGCAGGTGCAGTTCTTGGATCCGGTGAGCGATGGGCCGCCTTGGAACGACATTGACAAGCGGATTCTGGCGGCTTCCATGGCGGGTCAGGTGACCCGGGTGGACAAGGACGCGACGAAGTCCGGGGCGCAGTATGACGTGGTGGTTTGTACGAATGCTTCGGGGGGGACGGGTCGGTTGATGGCGGGCGCAAGCGGCGGCCCCCTCAACGAAGTCGGGACAGCATCGGTGGAAGATGACACGGCTGGGCTTTGCACCGCGCTTGGGTTTGCGCACATCGTGAGATTCCCAGACGCCACCCTTGCGAACAGCGCAGAGTCGCCCTCCGGGAACCTTCTCACGGCGACACGCCTTCAGGTGGAAGTTACGGACTCGTCGAGCGGGGTGGGTTCCGCACTGGTCGACATCTGGGTGGACGTATCGGTTCCTACGCTTAGCCCGTTCATTCCGAACCCACTGTGCGGTCGGGTTTACCCGAGTGCGGCCCCGGTTACGGAGAACCTCACCTTTTTCACGGCGATCACACCGCTCACACTGTTGGTTCAGAATTCCCTCGGCACCCAGACCTACACGGGGACGACGCTCGTAAGCGGAAGCGTGACCATCAACGGGGTTCAGTTCGCGGTGGGAGACAACTCCTTGTCCGCATCGATTGTGGAACCTGCTGGCAACATCGGACGTCTTGAATCCCCGTGTACCGTTCTCGTAGGCAATCCCCCAGTGGTCACATGGATGACGCCAACGAGTGGGTCCAAGCTAGCGGCGAGCGTCACCTCAGGACCAACCATCATTCCGGATAGCGATCCGGTCGCTACCGGCTGGCAGGGCGAATTGCGGGCTTGTACCGATATCGATGTTTCCGCAAATCCCACGGCGAGCATTCAGTTCTCCAGCAACACTTCCGGCGCCATCGGTGCGCCGGTTGTCCTCGACAGCAACGGCTGTGCGCGAATTGACCCCGTCAGTCTAACGGACGGTGACGGGGTGCAACTCACAGCCACCACGAGCGAAGTTGATGGCTTCAGCGGCACTTCCACAATCGGTGTTGCGGTCGATACGGTCTTACCCAATCCGGTGTTGGGATTGACAGCCGTTATTGCGGACAGGCGGCAGACCTCATTCGCTGTTTCTTGGGTCGCTCCGGATGACGGTGGCAAGGCAGCGTTCACGTATGATGTGCGAGTTTCCGCATCACCAATCACTACCGATCAGGACTTCGCAGCCGCGCAGCCCGTATCGTTTACCGGCGTACCTGCGTCACCTGGAAGTCCGGACGGGATCACCGTTGGCGATAGGATGGTGGAAAAGGACAACTACTTCGGGATCCGGGCGAAGGACATCGGTGGGAACCAGAGCCCAATTGCGTCGGCGGGTCCGTACAAGGCTCAGTTCACCGCAACGATTCTTTCCTCCAGCACAACTGGAGAGGGGTTCGGGTTTGTCGCCGATGGATCGACTGATCTGAATGGGGACGGGCTCTCGGAGCTCATCGTCGGAACGCGCGGCGGCAAGAACGTCTACATCTTCTCGGGATCCGAAAACGGCTACAGTACCCCCTCCACTGTAATCAGCGGCAGCGCCGCCTACTTCGGCATAAGCGTCGCTGTTGTTGGTGATATCAACGCGGATGGTTTGCCAGATATCGCGGTGGGGTCTCCCTTCGACGGAAACGGTGCGGTCTACATATTCAAGGGAAGGCAGACCTGGCCCCCGACGCTGAATGAATCGGAAGCGGATTTCGTAATAAGAGCAGAGGCTTCGCTGGCATCAGGTTTGTTGGGCTTTCCGGTACAAAGAATCGGCGACTTCAACGGGGACGGCGTGGCAGATCTTGCTGTCAGTGCGCAGTTCAGCAACGGACTCGACGGGTCCGTTTTCGTGATACACGGGTCGGCGACCCTCCCATCGGTTGTCAGTCTTCCTAGCGATCTTGGAGGCAGAGGGATGCGAATCAATGGACCATCCGGAGCCGAAGGGCGCTTTGGAGCGTCCCTGCTTGGGTTCGGCCCCTACTACACGACATCAACCGGAACGACACTCCTCGTGGCAGCAAATTGGACCATTGCAGACGTGTTTGCTTTTGCTGGGCAAAGTGGGACGGGAAACATCCCTGTCTCTTCGGCAAGTCACGTGCTTGATGGCCCCACCAATTCGTTCACCGGGGACTCCGTTGCAATGCTGCGATCCGTTGGAACGGCGAACCCGGTCGCGGTCGTGGGCGCAACGGCAGGGGGTGCAAACCTCAGGCTTCTTACTGGTGCGCCTTCGAGCGGCCCATTCAACACGGAGCTTGCGAGGCTGACGAGCAGTGCTCTGGGATCGTCGTCCCGAATCGGCGGATTCGTGCAGACGGGTAGTTTCTCAGGGTCGACGTTGACGACGTCGATTCTCGCCAACTCTTCCCCGGACCTCGTTGTCTCCTTCGCTTACGCGACAGGGGCTGACGGGTTGCGTCTCTACATCGTCGACGGAACAAGAGCCGTCACCTTGGGAAACGCCGACCTCGAGACCGAAGCGGACATCATCTACCCGATGCCCGGCGACTGGAATTCTCTTCCCATCGGAGGTTCGCAGAGCATTCGGGACCTCAATGGCGACGGCTTCGGGGACATCGTGATCGGGGAGTTTGGGACGGGTATCGATGGCCGCATTCTCGTGCTCTGGTGAACATCCGAAGCCAGCAACCCTCGAGGGCATTGCTGGCTTCCGGATGTTCGATAGCCAAACCTCCGCACCACTTGATTCGGCGATGGGAGTGATCGCCGAGGCCAGGACTGATTCTCGCGTTCTGCGGGGAGACGGCATCGTGCTGGTTGAGTGGGGCGCCCATACAGTCGATTTGGCACGAACTCCAACCCCAAATGGATGCCGAAGCACACACGCCAACCCCCTGGTCGTATCCTACTGTCGACTGGACGGGGTCGATGGATTGGAATTCCCGTCTCGAAATGGCTACTCGAGACTGCTCGAAGAAGCCTACCGAAAATGGGGTTCGGAAATGGGGAATCGCGTACGCGGAGAGTTCGCGTTCGTTGTTCACGACCCCGAGAGTCAACAAACCGTGCTGTGCCGCGACAGGATCGGTATACACCAACTCTATTACTATTTCGCCCCCAACAACCGACTGGTTTTTTCCTCGGACCTTGGTTTGTTGATGCAGCTTCCGTCGGTACCACGGATTCCGAACGATCTCTTCATCGCTCGGCATTTGGTCCTTCACGACGGCGACCAAGGGGATACTGCATTCGGCGGGGTTCACCGCGTTCCACCATCGCACTCGCTTCGTTTCTCGGCTTCAAGGATGACAGCGCGACGGTACTGGAGCCTTGAAGACTCGCCCACCATTGGGCTGCCGACAACTGATGACTACGTCGCGGCCTTTCGCCATGAGTTCGAGAGAGCAGTCCAATCGCGAGTTGGCGGGACATCCGTAGTCGGTTGCGCACTGAGTGGGGGACTTGATTCGTCTGCCGTGGCCGTAGCGCTCGCACGGACCCTTCCAGACTCCAGGGGCCGACTGAAGGTGTTCTCGTATGGTTTTCCAGAGACTCCTTCCAGCGACGAATCCCCGTCCATTCGGGCCACTGTAGAGCGTCTCAACCTAGATAGTCGTCTGATCGCTGCCGATGAAGTGAACCCATTCGAATTCGAACCGACGCCGGTGGAGCCTCTTCCGTTTTCGAACCTGTTCCTTCACGCCACACTTCTGCGACAGGCCCGGAGCGCCGGAGTGACAGATTTCTTCGACGGCTTTGGAGGGGATCAGTGCATTTCCAACGGGGAGTTGCGTCTCGTCGAGCTCGCATCTGGAGGGGATTATCGTGGCTTCGTACGCGAATCTAGCCGACTCGCCAACCGGACGGGGCGACGTCCGGCGCGGATCATGCTGGCAGCGCTGAGACGAACGCTGTCCTCTTCGCTGCCGATCAGGGTGCACCGACTATTGCGTGGCGAACACAGAATCGACACCCTTGGTGTGTTGAGTCAGAGCCTTCGCTGCCGTTGTGGAAGCGCGTTGGAGAGAGACTTGAACTCCTTGGTACGTCCGAGGAATGCCCGCGATTCGCATATCGCAGATCTCTCCACTACTGTCGAGAGCTACGTGACGGGGTTCGTCGAACCCTTCGCGGCGCGCTTCGGTATGCGGATACACTTCCCCTTCCTGGATGTCGGTTTGCTACAGTTTGCGGTGGGTCTTCCTACCCATCTAAAGATGCAGAACGGTTGGACACGCTACGCGACGCGCTGTATCTATCACCGTGAGCTCCCACCGCAAGTGGTGTGGGCCCCAACCAAGTCTGACTTGACCGAACAGCTTCGCCGAAAGGTCCTCAGACACTACCCTTCCGTCTTGCAAAAATTACGCATGAATCCAGACCTCAAGCAGTACGTGTCCCCCAATGCAGCGTCCTTACTTGTCAGCGGGATTCTTGCCGGCAACAGGCTGGCAGTTGGATCGTTTTGTCGTTTGGCTGAGCTTGACGTCTGGTTGCGGAAGTGGTTTGGATCTGGCGGAAACGAATCGTTGCTTCAATGCACAGGAGAACTGCCATGAAACGAATTGAAGGGCAAGAGCCAGATACGGAATTGCAATCCAAGACTATCTTCGAGTGCTCTTCCGGGAAGCGCAGGTACTTGCGGCCTCATCTATCTCTGTTGGGTCTGGCCACGATCGAAACCCAAGGCGGGACCGGCCCCGTTTTGGAGGCAATTGGGACTAGAACTAGCTGACCTCGACACATGCGATCCACCTTTGGATTCTTCGGACTAAGTGTGGCGTCGCCGTACCGGATTTGGGGGACCGCGATAGAAGGGCGTGCGGACGTCGTCGTCAGCGAGGGAACAGCAACACGTTCCGGGCGAGTTGCTGAACTCGAAATCTTTGTCCCAGGACTCGGTCGACTCAGCGTTGTCGATCCGAACACAGTGGAGGTTTCTGTCGACTCGCCATTGCCACGTGACGATGCGTTTCTCATACTCACTTCCGGTCCCGCCATCGGTCTCATCTTGCACGCGCGAGGGCGAGCTGTCTTGCACGGAAACTCGGTCGCAAGCCGCGGCCGCGCAGCGGTCATCGTCGGCGGTTCGGGAAGCGGAAAGTCAACTCTTGGTGGCTGCCTCCGGCGCCGAGGGTGGAGTCAGCTTTCGGATGGCTTCACTGTCGCGCATTCACAAGCAGAATCGACCGTAGCGTTTGCGGGTCCCCCGTATGCCAAGCTCTGGCCGGACAGCTTGGCATTAGATGCAAACGAACCTCCGGAATCAGAGATTGTACCTGGAACCCAGAAGCGGGTGATCAGGGTTGCAGGTGCCGTTCCAACCGGTGCGGTGCCGGTAGGGAGCGTGTATTCTCTCAGCGTGGACGCTGGGGCAACTCGGACTGACGTTGTTCGTCTGCCCCCCACGCAGGCCCTGTGGGAACTCATCCGCAACTACTATCTCGCCGAATACATCGGCCGCACCGAAGCTCCAATCATCTTCGAACGATGTGCCGCTATTGCGCGATCGGTCCCGGTCTACAAGCTCGTGCGCCCGAACAACCTCAACGCCCTCGATGAGGTCGCGGAAGCCGTGGAACGGACCGTCGCGGCCTCCGAATGACCCATGATCATCCGAATCCACCCCCGCGTCCTCATCCAAGAAGTCCAGGGCGAAGCCGTCCTGCTCGACGTCGATCAAGGCATGTACTACGCCCTCAACGAGGTCGGCACCCGCGCCTGGAAGTACCTGAAGGACTCGGATGACGTCGAGGATGCGGTCACCGGCATCCTCGAGGAATACGAGGTCGACGAGGCCACCCTTCGCGACGACCTCCACGCCTTCCTCAAGGAGCTCGTCGACAACGGTCTCGCCGACGAGGTTCCACCCGCCTGATTGGCATGCCCCTGCTGCGTAAGGCGAGCCGTTTCCAAGCCCTCAGTCGCGAGGAAAGGGTCGTCTTTCTCGAAGCCGCCGCCGGGGTCCTCCTGGCTCGCGCGGCCCTCGGCGCGCTCCCCTTCCGCGCCGTCCATTCCCTCACATCGAAGTTGAAACACGCCGTCCTTCGGCACGACGCCCTGCGGGCTGCGCACCCGTTGAACGCTCGGGTCGTGGCGCTGGCGGTCGAGCGCGCGGGCCGGCAGATCCCTGGCGCGCGATGTCTTGCCCGGGCGCTGGCTGGGTCCGTCCTTCTTGCTCGCCACGGATACCGTACTGACTTGCGCATCGGGGTGCGTCGCCCCGAGGGTGCGTTCCAGGCCCATGCTTGGCTCGAGCACGCGGGCGACGTCCTTGTGGGCGGCCCTGCGTCTTCGGGGTTCGTTGCGTTCCCTGAGATTTCCTAGGCGATAAGCGGCCACTCGGGCACGCCGAAGCTGCGCGCAAATTTCGCGCGCCTCCCGGTCCCAGTACAGGCACGGACGCCCTGGATCACCGCCTGCCTCGACCCGCTCCCCTCGACGCGGTATGGTATTGAGTTTGCATGTTCGTCGAATGTGCCTGGACCTTCGATCCCATCCCCCCATCGAGGAGGAACCATGAACCCTCTTTACCGTCGTTTGCCCTTCGCGACCGTGCTCGTTGCTCTCCTCCCCTTCCTCGGAATCTTCGGGTGCACCGAGCAACCTGCGGGCGTCTGTGAAGCCGGGGAGCAGATGTGCAGCAACGATCGCAGCGTCGCGTACGTGTGCAAGGGCGGGCTGTGGGCCATCCAAGAGACGTGCGCCGAGGATTCCTCGCGCTGCGAGATGGTGGGGACGCAGGCCCAGTGCGTGTGCCAGGCAGGCTCGATCAGCTGTTCCGAGGACAGCCGGAGCATCCGCGAGTGCGTCGCGGGGGCCTGGACGGACACGCAGACGTGCGCGGAGTCCGATGTCTGCAACCACGACGGCGAGGCGGACGTCTACGCGTGCATGCCGGCGCACCTCGCCTGTGACCCGAACCGCGACCGGGAGCGCTGCCGGGTGGTGGTGACCGCGGGGCCCGCTGCGAAGTACACCGCGGACGCCTACACCTGCGCCCCGAACGGCCTGTGGACGTTGAAGACCACCTGCACGGAGGCCCAGGTCTGCGTGATGAGGCTCGCCTCCCCCGAGGCCACCAAGGAAGACCCGCTGCTCAGGGAGGTGGCGGTCTGCGAGCCCTTCCCCTGCCAGGAGGGCTTTGAGTATTGCCCCGCGGGGTCCGCGACGGGCAACCCTCACGCCTGCGAGAACGGTGTGCTGGTGAAAAGGGCAAGCTGCGAGGCCGACACCGCCTGCGTCATCACCCCCGACGGGACGGCTATTTGCATGGAATGGGGGGCGAGTTGCTCCCCCGGCCAGGAATGGTGCTCGGCCAGCAGCGCCTTGCGCTGCAACGAAGAGGAGACCACGGAGGTGAAGGAAACCTGCACCGCCGAACAAGCCTGCGTTCTGCAAGCAGGGATCGCATCGTGCCGTGACACCTGCACCCCCGGGGCGCAGCAGTGCTCGGCCGGCGCCGTGCAGATATGCGGGAGCGACCGCTTCTGGGCGACGACGACGGAGTGTCTTGCGACGCAGGAATGCGTGCTCTTCGATGGCAAAGCGTCTTGCCGCGACCTGCCATGATCGAAGAATTCGCTCGCTACCCCCTCGGCCCGGCGAAACTGCTAGCCACCACCGCCCGCTTCATGACAACGTGCCCCACGTCAATGCAACGTGCGGCAAGACAGCAACTGATTCACCTTCTCTCCCTCGTTCCCCAGGAACCGACCCAACTCCGCCGTGCGTGCGACGACATCCCGGACTGGAACGTGTTGCTACATGCCGCGCAGCAGGAACAGGTCCTCAGCCTACTCGTCCATGCCCTGAGCGAAGGTTCGTTCGCATTGCCCTCCCACGTGGCCGACTGGGCAAAGAAAGCCATCTTCGCCGAAGCCGCCCGTCAATTGCGCCATCGCGCCAACCTCACCGATGTGCTGTTCGCCCTCGAATCCGACGGCGTCCGCTGCGCCCCCTTCAAAGGCCCCACCCTCGGCCACCAGTTCTACCCCTGCGGCGTCGTCCGCCCCTCCTCGGATCTCGACATCCTGATCGACCCGTCGAACCGCGCGAAAGCCCAGGCTTGCCTCCGACACCTCGGCTACCGCGTCGAGCTACCCACCCGCTTTACCCCCTACGAAGCCCACCGGCACGAAGTCCAGGCAGTCAACGACGGAGGGGATCTCGTGGAATTGCACCTCAACGTCAACTCGGCTTTCGGCGTCGCCGTCCCCACCGGCCCCTTCCTGGATCGCGCCCGCCCCACCTCGAGCCCCGAGCTCGGGACGTATCGCCAACTGCAGCGCGCCGATGCCCTCCTGCTCGTCACCCTGCACGCCAGCGCTTCCCTCTTTCTCTGGCTCAAGTGGCTCATGGACGTGAAGTTGATCTACGCGGCAGTCGACGACGACGAGGCCGCAATCGCCCTCGAGCGCGCTCGCACCCACCGCATCCTCTCGCCCATCGTCTACGGCCTGCGAACCGCCGAGCGCATGGGGGCGCCCCCCCGCCCCTGCATGCCCCCCGCTCGCTATCGTCGAGTCCGGCACCGCCTCGTCCAAGAACTCTCCCCCGTTGTGAAGAACGCAGTCAGCCGTCGCTCCCTAACGGTCATGCCCCTCGTCCACACGCTACTCTGCGACCATCCGGGACTCTGGGCCAGCCTCGTCGTCTTTCGCGCGTGGGATCACGTTGGGAGGGACAAGACGAATCGGCGGTAGGAGGCCGCCGAGAGGTGCTAGGTGGCAATCAGAGGCACCGACGGAGCCGTGTTCCGCAAGGGAGCCACCGAGGGAGGCTTTTCCGTGGCGTCGGTTTGCATTTCGATCACGACGCGACCGAGGGCCGCACGAACCTCTTCGGCGCTGGTGGACCTAGTCAGCCGTGCGAGGTAGTCGAGATTCTTGACGACGGCTTCGTAGGGTTCGCCCCGAAGCCGTCCGATGAAGATCTTGGGGTGCCGGGTGGTATCCATCTTTTCGGCGTCGAAGCCGAGCTCTTCGAAGAGCTTTTCCCCGGGCCGAACGCCGCTGTAGATGATGGGGATGTCGACCTCGGGCTCGAAGCCGCTCAGACGGATGAGGTCCCGGGCGAGGTCGGCGATCTTCATGGGCGTTCCCATGTCGAGAACGAAGATTTCCCCGCCGCTACCCATGGCGGATGCTTGCATGACGAGCTGGCAGGCTTCCGGAATGGTCATGAAGTAGCGCTTCATCTCGGGATGGGTGACGGTGACGGGGCCCCCCGCCTCGATTTGCTTCTGAAAGATCGGGATGACGGAGCCCGCGGAACCCAGGACATTGCCGAACCGCACGGCCACGTACTTGGTCTTCGATTGGCGCGAGAGGGATTGAATGTACATCTCGGCCACGCGCTTGGTGGCCCCCATGATCGAGGTGGGGTTGACGGCCTTGTCCGTGGAAATGAGGACGAACGCGTCGCAGCCGTGGCGATCCGCCGCATCGGCGACCTTGCGGGTGCCGAAGACGTTGTTCTTGATCGCTTCGCCGGGGTTCCATTCCATCATGGGAACGTGCTTGTGAGCGGCCGCGTGGAAGATGACATGGGGGCGGTCCATCTCGAACACCGCGTCGAGGCGCTTCGAGTCGCAGACGTCGCAGATGCGCGGTCGGACGTCGAGCTCCGGGAAGCCTTTCAGCAGGTCCTGGTGGATGGTGAAGAGGTGGAACTCGGCGCGCTCCACGAGGGTGATGGAGGCGGGCTTGAAGCGTGCGAGCTGACGGCAGAGCTCGGAGCCGATGGAGCCGCCGGCGCCGGTGACGAGCACCCGGTTGCCCCGAACGAAGCGTTCGATGAGGTCCGTGTCCAAATCGATGGGGGCGCGGCCGAGCAGGTCCTCGATGGACACCTCGCGGATCCGGGACAGGTTGACCTTGCCGTCGAGGATTTCGAAGATCCCGGGGATGATGCGGACGGGAAGATCGGCGCCCTCGCACAGGTGGACGATGCGACGGATCGCGTCGCCCGAGGTGGTGGCGATGGTGATGAGGGCCTGGTCAGCTCTGTGTTCTCGGGCGAAGCGGGCGATGTCCGAGGTGGGACCGAGCACGGGGAGGCCGTGGATGACGAGGCCCTTCTTGTTGGGGTCGTCGTCGAGGAAGCCAACGGGCTGGATGCCCAGCTCGGTGCGCTGTCCGATTTCGCGGGCGACCATGGCGCCGGCCTGTCCGGCGCCCAGGAGCAGGGTGCGCGATTGTTTGCGTCCGGGGGCGGGGAGTAGGTGGGCGGCGCGTTCGGCCACGGCGCGTCGCAAGGCGCGGACGCCGGCGATGCCGAGGGCGGCGAGGGCAAAATCGACGAGGATGACGCCAATGGGGACGAGGAGGTACTGGGCGTGAGGGAAGCTGTATTGGATTTGGCCTGCCACGAGCCGGACCACCACCAGAAGGACGGAGCCGGTACCGATGGCGGCGCCGATGCGGATCACCTCCCGGAGGCTAACGTAGCGCCAGACGAAGCGGTGAACGCCGAAGAGGGCTAGGACGACGTACTGGAAGAGCACGACATAGGGGAGGGTGAAAAAGAGCCGCTTGGTCATTTGCAGCGGCAGTTCGCCGTCGAATCGGACCAAGAATGCCAGGGAGAAGGCGATGGAAAGGATCGCAAGGTCGATGGCGATCTGGAGGGAGCGAAGGGCAAACCGTTGCATGATGCACAACCCCGGGGGCGATCCGTCAGATGCACGGATGCGCTGGGTGGTTCATACTACAAGGTGGGTCCGGCGGGCAATGGTAGGGGCGGGCCGACGCCGCGGGTTGATACCGATGCCGGTTGATACCGACGAGGGTTGGGAACCGATTCGGGTTGGAACCGATTCGGGTTGGAACCGATTCGGGTTGGAACCGATTCAGGTTGGAACCGATGCGGGTTAGAACCGACGAGGG
>CAZAWR010000057.1:22025-63343 GCA_964488865.1 uncultured Polyangiaceae bacterium
TTGGGAACCGACGAGGGTTGGGAACCGACGAGGGTTGGGAACCGACGAGGGTTGGGAACCGACGAGGGTTGGAACCGACGCCGCCGGTTGAAACCGACGGCTAGTCTCGCCTTTGGGAGACCCCCCGGCTATGCCGGGGAGGCTCGCGACGTTTGACAGCTACGGGAGCATGACGAAAGGCTCCAGCTCGTGAACCGCTCAAAGTTCTCGAGAAGGAGCCCGACGAATGAACGTCGCAGAAAGTCTTGCCCACTCCAAGTGGGTCTGCAAGTACCACATCGTTTTCATTCCGAAGTATCGCCGCAAAGCCTTGTTCGGTGAGTTGCGCCGACACCTCGGCGAAGTGTTCAAGGAGCTCGCGCGGCAGAAGGAGTGCACGATCGAAGAGGGGCACCTGAGACCCGACCACGTGCACCTGCTGATCTCCATCCCGCCGAAACACTCGGTGTCGCAGGTGGTGGGTACCTCAAAGGCAAGAGCGCCATCCACATCGCGAGGGTGTTCATGGGACGCAAGAAGAACTTCGTGGGCCAGAACTTCTGGGCGCGAGGTTACTACGTCACCACCATCGGGCACGACGCCGAGGTAGTGAGGGAGTACATCAAGAGGCAGGAGGAGGAAGACAAGCGCTCGGATCAGATGAAGTTCTGGTGACACGAGGCCACCGACACGTGGCTCCGAAACGAGCCGCACTTGGGCGGCTCTAGCGAACCAGCCGCTCGTGAGCGGCTCACAACAAAACCGCTTTGAGCGGTTCACATAGAAAAGCCACCGGCTCTGCCGGTGGATTCTTACTGGCCGTTGGCAAACGCCTCTCAAAGCCCGCTCCGCGGGCTACCGCGTCGAACGGAGCTTGCGAGGACACTACTTCGACGGGCGTTCGCTCCGGCCAGGGAGCCTACCCGGTGATCAACGCAGCACGAGGTCGTCTTGTCTTTCGAGCCCGGCGGATGCCGGGCTTTCCTGTGCAAGGCTCTGCCGTGCGGCTTCAGCCCGCGGTAGAACTGCCGTCAAGCGTGTTCGCTGGCTGTCGTGATGTTGCCTTTGCCTAGTCGGGTTGGCTCTCGAACAGGTCCCCAGGGCCCGAAGTCAGCCCCGAGACCCCACGTTGGCGGTCTGGCGTGGTCATGAACCCGGTCAGCCGGGGTCCCAGACCCCCTTGGGACAGGTCCGAGACCCCCTTGGGACCCTCCTCGACCGCCTTCGGACCGGTCCGAGACCCCCTTGGGACCCTCCTCGACCGCCTTCGGACCGTCCCAGACCCCGTCATGACCCATGACGGAGCATCAAACCCCCGATGCGTTGCGGAATCCGCTCACGCCGGCACGACCGGCTCCGTCGGCTCCGTCGGCTCCGTCGGCTCGCCCGGGGACCGCTGGGGAGACGGCAGCAACCCCAGGCTCTTGAGGTGGTTGTACGAGAGCTCCTGCCGGAAAATCTCGGTCCAGTCGATGAACCACAGGTTCAGACGGTCGTAGGCTTCCCGTCGCTCCTGCGCACTCTTCACCAGGGTCTCCACCGAAATCTTGGGCTGGGGACGCTCGCCGCTCAACACGTCGACCTTGGCGAGCGCGGTCTGGACCCGATCGATCAAGCCGTCGTCGAGCCCACGCTTCTCGAGCGCGGCCAGGGCGTCCTTCACCCCGGCTACCTTGCTCTTCCGAAGGTCCGCATGGCGCACCACGAACTTCTTCACGGACCCGATGACCAGCGGCCCCTCCGGCTGCTGGCTCATGTCCTCGAAGAAAGCATCCACGAAGGCCTGCCGCCCCTCGAGCGCAACGTAGCGCAGGAGCGCGTTGCGGACCCGGGGGAACCACCGGTTCTCGAACTCGTCGAGCATGCGGACGAGCTCCCGGTACTGCGGCGAAGGGCTCTCGGCGATCTGCCGGTCCGCCTCGGACAGGGAATGCGTCAGCGGGACGGTCAGGCCCGAGGCGGTGGCCCACAGCCGCCAGCCCTCGGCATGCTCCTTCTCGTCGTAGCCGAGACGGTACACGAGAACCGCGATGCCCGGGTCGGAAACGCGGACGAGCACCCGCTGGATGTCGTCGAGGCGGTTCAGCTCGTAGAGGTTGAAGATCGTGGCGCGGGCGGTGGAAGGGTTCTTGATCTCTGACATGGGAAAACTCCTCTGCAACGTGAAGGGCGCTCGTTGGGGCGCCTCATGGTGGTTACAAAGGTCCCTTCGGCCAGGCGTCGGAATCGGTTGCGTGAAATCGACATGGGGAGAGAAAAATGTTCGGCCTCGCCGTTCGCCCACGAAAAAATGGCGCCAAGGCAAGTGCCCTGGCGCCCCGAAAAGGGTCCCCCGTCGATTCCGATCTACCTGCGCACCCCGCGCACGATCTCCGCAACGCGCTCCCGGTCCTGCTGCGTCAGGCTCGACCCGCTCGGCAGGCACAGCCCCCGCTCGAAGAGATCCCCGGACACCGCGCCCCCCACCACCCTGCAATCCTTGAACACCGGCTGCAGGTGCATCGGCTTCCACACGGGCCGGGCCTCGATGTCTTCCCTCTCCAACGCAACGCGAATCTCCTCCCGCGTGGCGCCGAACGCCGACGGGTCCACCGTCAGGCACGTCAGCCAGCGCGTGGACCGGCCGTAGGGCGCCTCGGGCATGAACACCACGCCCGGCAGATCCCCGAGCGCCTCCTCGTAGAAGTCGAAGTTGGCTCGACGCGCCTTCACCCGATCCTCCAACGCCCGCAGCTGCCCCCTGCCGATCGCCGCCAGCACGTTGCTCAAGCGATAGTTGTAGCCGATGGTGGAATGCTCGTAGTGCGGCGCCGGATCGCGCGCCTGGGTGGCGAGGAAGCGGGCGCGGTCCGTCAGCTCCTTGCGCGACGACACCAGCATGCCGCCCCCGCCGGTGGTGATGATCTTGTTGCCGTTGAAGGAGAACACACCCATCACCCCGAAGCTGCCGGCAGCCTTTCCCCGGTACGTCGCCCCCAGCGCCTCCGCCGCATCCTCCACGAGCGGGATGTCGTAGCGATCGCACGCCTCGAGGATCGGGGCGTAGTCCGCGCACTGCCCGTAGAGATCCACCACCACGGCTGCCTTGGGCAGGTTGCCTGCGCGCGCCCTCGCCTCGAGCTCCTCCCGGAACAGGCCGGGATCCATGTTCCAGCTCGCACGGTCGCAATCGATGAACACCGGCCGCGCCCCCACGTAGGTGATCGCATTCGCCGTCGCCGAGAACGTGAGGGAGGACGTGATCACCTCGTCGTCGCGCCCCACCCCCAGCATCATCAGCGCGAGGTGAAGCCCCGCCGTGCCGCTCGACAAGGCGCACGCGTGAGGCACCCCGACCTTCTCCGCCATCTCGCGCTCGAACCCGTCCACGTGGGGCCCGAGGGGCGCGATCCAGTTCGTGTCGAAGGCTTCCCCGACGAGCAAACGTTCCTCGCCGGACATGTGGGGTGGCGATAGATAAATCCTCATGAAAACCCGTACTCGTGCTCGTACTCGTGCTCGTCGTCGTTACCCCCCACTACCACCCCACAGACGCGTCGCAAACCACGACGTCACCACGACCAGGGCGCCCCCCAGCAGAGCCGCGAAAAAGTCGAAGAGCTCCGCGTTGCGGTGAGCCAGGAAGCCTTGCGCGGTCTCGACGAGAAGGGCCCAGCCCGCCACGAAGAGCCAGGCAACGCGGGTGGACCGTCTCAGCGTCCAGCCCCTCCCCAAGAGAAGGGCCAACGTGCCCAGCAGCGTCGCGGAGAAGCCGAGATAGCCGTGAACGACCTTGTCCCAGCGGCTGAAGTCGCCCACGACGACCCGGAAGGCGCCGAAGGCGGGCGGCGCGTACCAATCCTTTCGGGGAAGGAGCGCCTCGACCGTGGCCACGACGACGAGAGCGGCCAAGGCGGCCGCGGCGATCTGGGCGGCGCGGCGGGACCCGCGATTCAACGGTCGAACCTCATGCTCGGTTGGGCTAGGGTCCCCGGCCTGAACCGGCTTCCCACGAGGGGCATCCAAGGACCCAGCGAATTCGAGGCGTGATGACGAGCTATCTAGTGACGGGCGGGGCAGGATTCATCGGGTCCAACCTCGTCCACCGACTGGTGAAAGACCCCGACGCGCACGTGGTGGTGATCGATGCGCTCACCTACGCGGGGAACCTGGACAACCTCGAGCCCGTGCGAAATAGCAACCGGTTCCACTTCGTCCACGCAGACCTCTGCGATCGGAAGGCTGTCGACGAGGTCTTCCGAAAACACCGGCCCGACGTCGTCTTCAACCTCGCCGCGGAGACCCATGTGGACCGGTCCATCGACGGTCCCCGCGCGTTCGTTCACACGAACTTTCTGGGCACCTTCGAGCTGCTGGACGCGGCGCGGATGTTCGTCGGAAACCTGGACGAGGCCGGCCGCACGCGGTTTCGCGTGGTGCACGTGTCCACGGACGAGGTGTACGGCTCCCTCGGGCCCGAAGGGCTCTTCTCCGAATCGACGCCCTACGCGCCCAACTCCCCCTACGCGGCCAGCAAGGCGGGCGCCGACCACCTCGCCCGCGCCTACTTTCACACCTTCGGGTTGCCCACCCTCACCACCAACTGCTCCAACAACTTCGGCCCCTACCAGTTCCCCGAAAAGCTCATCCCCCTCGTCGTCCTCAACGCCCTGGAGGAGAAACCGCTGCCCGTCTATGGCGACGGGAAGAACATCCGGGACTGGCTCTTCGTGGGGGATCATTGCGACGCCCTGCTGCGGGTGGCCGCCAAGGGCCGCCCGGGGGAGAGCTACAACATCGGCGCGCAATGCGAGCGCACCACGTTGCAGATGGTGGAGACGGTATGTCGCGTGCTCGACGAGCTACGGCCCGGGGCCCAACCCCACGCCAAGCTCATCCAGTTCGTGAAGGACCGGCCCGGCCACGATAGGCGCTACGCGATCGACGCGGAGAAAGTCCGTCGCGAGCTGGGCTGGACTCCGACCGTCAGCTTCGAGGAGGGCATGCGCGCCACGGTGCGGTGGTATGTGGAGAACCGCGCCTGGTGCGACCGCATCACGCAGGGCGTGTACCGTCGGGAGCGCCTCGGCCTGGGAGAAGAACGATGAAGGGATTGATCCTGTCCGGGGGCGCGGGGACCCGTCTTCGGCCCCTCACCTACACGGGCGCAAAGCAGCTCGTGCCCGTGGCCAACCGGCCCGTGCTCTTTTACGTGGTGGACAACCTCGTCGACGCCGGAATCACCGATATTGGGGTGATCGTCTCGCCGGAGACGGGAGCGGAGGTGCGGCGCGCCCTGGGGGATGGGTCCCTTTTCGGGGCACGCTTCACGTACATTGTGCAGGACAAGCCCGCCGGGCTGGCCCACGCCGTCGCCGTCGCTCGCCCCTACCTCGGTGAGAGCGACTTCGTGATGTACCTCGGCGACAACCTCATCGGCACGATGATCCGGGACACCGTCCGTGAGTTCCAGGAAGACACGGAGCGGTCCGCGTCCGTCATGCTCAAGGAGGTTTCGAACCCCTCGTCCTTCGGCGTGGCCGAGGTGGACGAAGCCGGCAACGTGGTTCGGCTGGTGGAGAAGCCCAAGGAGCCGAAGTCGAACCTCGCGCTCGTGGGGATCTATCTCTTCCGCTCGATCGTGCATCGGGCCGTGGACGAGATTCGGCCGTCGCCCCGGGGCGAGCTCGAGATCACGGACGCCATCAGCAAGATCCTCGAGCTGGGGGGAAAGGTGACGTTTTCGAGGGTGACGTCGTGGTGGCTCGACACAGGGAAGAAAGACGATCTGCTGCTGGCCAACGACACCGTGCTCGACGATTGGCTGCGGCCCGGGATCGAAGGGTCCGTCGACGCGGAGAGCACCCTCACCGGACGGGTTCGGGTGAGCAAGGGGGCGACGGTGGTTCGGTCCGTCGTGCGGGGGCCGGTGGTGATTGGCGAGGGGGCGGAAGTCGTGGACGCGAGGATCGGGCCGTTCACGTCGCTCGGGGACGGCGTGCGGGTGATTCGATCGACCGTGGATCATTCGGTGATCATGGAGGGCAGCCGGGTCGAGGACATCCCGCGGCTCGAGGATTCGCTGATCGGGCGACGGGTTTCCGTTCGTCCGGGGGCGTCGCGGCACGGAGCGCTTTCGCTCATGGTCGGGGACGATTGTGTGATCGAGTTGTCGGGGGAGCGGGGGAAGTAGTGCCTCGGGCTCGGGCTCGGGCTCTGTGGGTTCGCGGATTTGGGCGGAGGCAGAGACATCAACTAGGAACTGGGAACAGGAATGCGAACGCGAACTAGGAATGCCGGATCAATGCCGGTTCGGCGCTTGGTAGCCCCTGCCCGTGCTCGTGCTCGTGCTCGACAGGCCAAATGCGACAAACGCTTGTTGGACGCCCCGCTCCTGCTCGGGCTCGGGCTCGGGCTCGGGCTCGGGCTCGGGCTCGGGCTCGGGCTGAGGATAGAGGCTGTCGGAAACTGATACCATGACGCAATTCAACGACGGAAACATCGAAGGGGTCGAGGTTCGACCGCTGACCAAGTACAACGACTCTCGCGGATGGCTTTGCGAGCTATTTCGCAAGGACGAGGCCGGGGAGCGGATCCTGCCCGCGATGTGTTACGCGTCGAGCACGCAGCCGGGGGTGACGCGAGGGCCCCACGAGCACGTGGACCAGACGGACTGGTTCTGCTTCTTCGGTCCCTCGAGCTTTCTGCTCGTGCTCTGGGACAACCGTCCGGGGTCACCCACGTATCGGAATCGGATGAAGATGGTAGTGGGGGAGAAGAACCCGGCGACCGTCATCGTGCCCGAGGGGGTGGTGCACGGCTACCGGAACGTGGGCGAGACCGACGGGTTGGTGATCAACCTGCCCAATCGGCTGTACAAGGGGGAGGGGCGCCGGGATCCGGTGGACGAGATACGTCACGAGGCGGAGCCGGGGTCGGCGTTTCGGATGGATGAGTGAGACTGCAGGAGCTCGTCGTAGACGTCGGCGATGGCGTCCCAGATCTTCTCGCGCTGAAATTGCGCGAGAACGCGTTTTCGCCCGGCTTCGCCGTGCCGTCCGGCACGGTCCGGGTCTCGAAGGTAGGAGAGGATCGCGTCGGCCAAGGCGGCGGGGGATCCGGTAGAAACGAGGGTTCCCGTCTCGCCGTCGGCCACGGCATCGACGCAGCCGGGGATCCGGGTGGCGACGACGGGGACTTCCATGGCCGCGGACTCGAGGGGCACGTTGGGGAAACCTTCGCGGTAGGTCGGAAGCACGGTGACGTTGGCGAGTGCGTAGTAGGGGGCGGGCTTCTCGGTCCAGCCCACGTGCCGAACCGTCGGGTCCTGTTCGAGACGCCGTCGGACGTCGGGAGGAACCGGATCCCTGGGTTCGTAGGGTCCTACGAGCAAGAGGCGGGCGGAGGGGACCGATGAGACAATGTCGCGCCACGCCTCGGCGAGGTCGATGATGCCCTTGTCCCGCACGAGGCGGCCCACGAAGAGCACAATGGGGCTATCGGCGGGAATGGACAGGTCGGACCGCAGGGTGGCTAGGCGTTCTCCCGAGACGACGCCGGGAAAGAACTCGTGGGTAGCGTCGATGCCCTGCCCACTGCCCCCGAGGAGAACCTGGATTCGGTCGGGGCTCGTCAACCCGAAGTCGATAGCCACCTTCCGCAAGGAATGACTCACACACAGCACGCGGGACGCGAGGTTGCAGGACACGCGCTCCGTGACGTGGAAGACGAGCCGGGAGGGTCCCTTGGCCGTGGCGAGGAGCAAGCCTCGCATGTGGTAGATGCGTTTCGGCACGCGCGCCGCGGTGGCCGCCATCATCCCCCAAAGCCCGCCCTTGGGGGTGTGCGCATGGACGATGTCCGGTCGAACCTTCCGGATGATCCGGACGAGTCGGGCGAGGGCGGCCAGGTCTTGGAGGGGAGTGACGCGTCGAGGAAGGTCGACAGCGAATCCGGGACAACCTTCCGAAGCGAGGAAGGCGTCGAGGGCGGGGCCCGGGGAGGTGACGATCGTCGTGTGGTAGCCGCGGGCTCGGAGGTGGGCGGGGAGGCCCCGGATGAAGCGGAGGGAGAGGGGGGTGGTGAAGATGTGAAGGACGGTGGGCATCGCTCACCCACCGGCAGCACGCACCACGCGAGCGGGAACGCCGTAGGCAATGACATGGTCAGGGAGGTCTTTGACGACCACGGACCCTGCACCCACCATGCTCCACGAACCGATAGAAATGTTGTTCCTCACGGTAGCGCCGATCCCAACATGCGTACCCTGTCCTACCGTGACGGTTCCACCGAGATGTGCGCCCGGCGAGATGTGGACATGATCGCCAATGTCGTTGTCGTGGTCGATGCTGACGGACGTGTTCAGGATGGCATTGCAGCCCACCCGCGTGTCCGGGTTGACCACGACACCGGCGAACACCACCGTTCCTTCGCCCACGGAGGCGGACGGGGAAACCACAGCCCGGGCGTGAACGACCGTGGCGAGAGGAATCGCAGCATCGCGAAGCGTCTGGTAGATGCGTTTGCGTACGGCGTTGGACCCGACGGCAACGACCACGGCCGCTTCTTGGTCGCGGCACAGAGTCGTGGCGCGATGCTCGTCCGCGAGATGCACGGGGAGACCGAGGAGAAGGCCATTCGACTTGGCCGGGTCGGCGTCGAGAAAACCGAGGACATGATAGCCGGCAGAGATCGCGGCGTCGGCCACGACCTTGGCGTGCCCCCCGGCGCCGTAGACGAAGAGACCCCGGTCAGCCAACGCAGACACCTCGATCCGTGCCCATGAACTCCGTCATCGTGGCCTGGCCCGCTTGACTGATGCCCTCCCGGGCCATGACCTTCCATGCGGTCATGGCGAGAATCCTTACGTCCAGGGCGAGAGATCGGTTATCCACGTACCACACGTCAAGCGCGAACTTCTCTTCCCAAGACAGGGCGTTTCTTCCATTGACTTGGGCCCAACCGGTGATGCCGGGCTTGACCTCGTGGCGTCTCGCCTGCTCGGGCGTGTATCGATCGAGGTATTGCATGAGAAGGGGACGCAGACCGACCAGGCTCATATCGCCCTTGATGACGTTCCAAAGCGTGGGCAATTCGCCAATGCTGGTGGAGCGCAGAAAACGGCCGACAGGGTGAGGCGCTAAATGTCGGTCTTGAGGGCGTCTTCCCCGGGCTTGGGCGCGCGCATGGTGCGGAACTTCACGAGATCGAACGGCTTGCCGTGAAGACCGGGGCGCTGCTGGCGGAAGAAGATGGGGAGCCTAGCGTGAGGTACATGGAGGCTGAGGCGGCGAGAACCAACGGGGATACCGAAACCAGCGCCAAGGAGGCGAGAGCCAAATCCAGAATTCTTTTGGGGGAAGTCACGTGTTCGACCCCAACCGATTGTCGCTTCAACTGGCATGTCTCGTACCGACTGCAGTCCAATACGGCGGTTCGTCAGAAACCCGTACGTTCGAGAGCCCGGCATGGAGCATCATTTCCTCGACCTCAGCTCTCGTGAACCGATGTTCCATCCGCGTACCGAACCGATCAAGAGCATCCGTCCGCATCATGTAGAGGCTTCTGTCCCGGTAGGCAGAGAGAGGAACGTTTTCCACGTTCACTCCGAACGCTTCGAGGGTTCTTGCCACCCGTGCGAGTGGAAGATACACCGAAAGAGCAATGGCGTCTGCCGTGGCGTTCTTCAATCCGGTGGGAAAGCGGGCAATTGAGCGTCGGGCCAAATCGGAAGTACGCCAGATGCCCCGAAACCACCAGGGGCGATTATCGAACGCATAGTACAAGTAGAGCAGCAAGGGTGCCCCAGGCTTCAGCTTTTCGACACAACGTCGAACCGCTGCCCGCGTGTCAGGCATGTGATGGAGAACCCCGAGGGCGTACCCAAAGTCCATAGACTCGTGCTCGACATCCCAAGAATCGAGGTCCGTTTCGTGAAAGACACAGTTGTCGAAAGGCTGAAGATTCTTGCGTGCCACGGTGAGCGCAGCACTCGGCTCAACGCAGTGCAGCGTTCCAACTCGCGGAGCCACGAACCGAGCCCACCGTCCGGTGCCGCACCCCAGGTCGAACCCAACGGCATTCTCGGGGAGGCTGTCCCAAGGGAAGAGTCTGAAGTACTGCTCGAAGATTCCAACCAATTGTCCCGGAGAGATGTCCGAATGATCAAAGCGAGTCCACTCGCTTCCAAACCCGGACACGACCGTTTCGTCAATGTTCTTTTTCAACGTGAATCCCCAGCACAAGGCGACAACTTACGGACCGACTGTTCTTGATCCGTCCAAAGAGATTCGGTCAATCAGCGCGGACTCTCCGACCAGGCCTGAAACATGAGAATCGTCCAGAGCTCAGATTCCCTATTGCGTCGTCCGGAAAGGTGACTTGCCCATGCCTCGCGAATGGGACCCGGGTGGAACAGCCCTTCACGACGCAATCGGTCCTCCGCAAGGAGTTCCTCAGCCCACTCTCGCAGTGGACCCCGAAGCCATTCCCCAACGGGAATTCCGAATCCGGCCTTTGGTCTTTCGAAGAGACTGCACGGCACGTGGCGCTCCAGCACCCTACGCAGAATCCACTTCGTTTCCCCTGCGCGTTGCTTCATGGACATAGGCAACCGCCAGGCAAGCTCAACCACCCGGTGATCGAGGAGCGGCACACGCGCCTCCAAACCCACTCCCATGCTCGCCCGATCCACCTTCGTCAGGATGTCGTCCGGCAAGTACGTGGTGAGGTCACGGAACATGGTCTGCTCGGTGAGGGAGAGTCCCGCGGGCATGGGAGCCTGGTTCTCGTCCTCCGACCCCGCGATGACCACGGAGCCCGGATCCTTCCACATGGACGCAAGATGCCGGTAAATCGCCTCGGGACTCTCCAGGGGAAGAACGCCAAGGAGCTTGTCGAGTTTCTGAGACGGGATGCGGAACCGGGCGCCGCGCGGCAAGTGACGCTCGAGAGGTCCGTAGCCTGCGTCCCATACTGCCGGAGGAATCCGCTTCAGGACTGCCGCGGTGGCCTTTCGCACCGTCAACGGCACGCGCGACGTCCGTGCCCAGACCCGCGGCAGCCAGAGGTGCCGGTTGTACCCCGCGAAGAGCTCGTCGCCCCCGTCGCCTGACAGCGCCACCGTGACGTGCTGACGCGCGAGTTTCGACACGAGATAAGTCGGGATCTGTGACGAGTCGGCGAAAGGCTCGCTGTAGAGATGTGGTAGCTTCGGGATGACAGCGAGAGCGTCCTCGGGGCGGACGATCAGCTCGGTGTGCTCGGTTCCGAGATGCTTTGCGACCCTGGCTGCATCCTTGGCTTCGTTGTAAGCGTCGATGTCGAAGCCGATGGAATAGGTCCTCACCGGACCGGAAGCGACACGCTTCATCAGGGCCACAACCGTCGACGAGTCGATTCCGCCTGAAAGGAAGGCACCGAGAGGAACATCCGAAACCAGTCGAAGTCGAACGGCCTCCGTGAGCGCGGCTTCGAGGGCATCGATGGCCTCTCCATCGTTGCCCAGGAACGGGTCGGATTGCGCGCGCTCAACGACCTCGCGACAGGACCAGAAGGTCTCAAACCGGACATCCCGAGGTGATTCCACTGAAACGTGCGCCACGGTCCCGGGTGGCAGCTTGGCGGCGTGCTCGTAGATGCACAGGGGCGTGGGGACATAGGCGTAGCGCAAGAAGGCCGTCACCGCTTTTCGATTAAGCTCCCGCGGAAAAGTCGGGTGCGCTTCGAGGGCGGATAGCTCGGAGCCAAAGAGCAAAGTATTTCCTGCCCACCCGTAGTAGAGGGGCTTGATGCCCAGCCGGTCTCGCACGAGGTGTACCATCCGGTCCTGACGATCGTACACGGCGAGAGCGAACATTCCCACGCAACGCTCGAGGGTCGGCAACAATCCCCAGGTCTCGAAACCGTGAAGGAGGACTTCCGTGTCCGTATCGCTGTGGAAGGGCTGCCCGTTGCCTTGGGACTCGAGTTGTTTTCGCAAGGTCTGAAAGTTGTAGACCTCGCCGTTGTAGGAGATGACGAAACGACCTGTAGGGGAGACCATCGGTTGATGGCCATTCGGGGAGAGGTCGAGAATGGAGAGACGTCGGTGCGCAAGGGACACATGCTCGTCGGACCATTGCCCCTCGTCGTCGGGGCCACGGTGGGTGAGGGCTGCAACCATCTGGGGGAGCCCAAGTGACTCATTCCCCACGCAACCAGCTAGTCCACACATCGCTCACGTCCCGTGGTACTCCTCGATTTGCGAGAGCATTCCTGCAGGAAAGCCAAGACTCGGCCCGAATTCACCTGGAGTGAGTATCGTTCCTCGACTGCTTCGCGACCCCGGCGTCCCATTTCTGCTCGCAACGACGGGTTTCCGTGAAGCACTTCAAGTGCGCGCCGCCACTCTGCATGCGTTGTTGCAAGCAACCCGCAAGCGCTATCGTTCACCACATGGACATTCTCGCCAACGGGAGACGCTATCACCGGCTTCCTGCACGCCATGTACTGCACCAACTTGAATGCACACTTGCCACGCGCAAACGGTGTGTCGGGAAGAGGCATGATGCCCACGTCGAACTCGGCGATGTCACTGACTTCTTCTAGTTCTGACCATGGTTTGCGAACGATAGTATCGTCTTCGAAAAGGGTGTCCCCCGCACCTATGACCACCAAGCGTCCACCCACCCGCCGACAGAAGTCTGTTATCGTCTGTGCTACGTCAGATAGATGGGGTGTAGTCGCGGGAGAACCGATCCAACCAACGGTAAACACATCATCCGATTTCGTGGAAGGATCCTTGGGGAAGGCCTGCATGTCCACGCTCGTGGGGACGAGTAGAACGTTGTCGTGAAACCGACAAGCGTAGTCTTCAAGATAACGGCTCCCAACGACTACCCCGGACGCCCCAGCTATCAAGGACTCAAACTTTCCCTGAAGGACAGCTCGCCATACACGGTTCGGATGAGAATCATAAGAATGGAACCACGCATCATCGAAGTCGAGCACGTATGGCGTTCCTTCTGGAAAGAATAGTCGTTCGAATCCATACGGAGTCTTCGGAAAGAGTTCGATGTGAACGTATGTCAGATCGAATCGCCGGGCTGACATCATTACTTTCATGCGTCGAGCCAATCCAAGAAGAGCAAAGCGCTCCGCAAACAAGGTATTTGCGAAGCGCCCCTTGAGATACCGATCACCCAGGAGCGGAGACACCTCTACGAAATGACCCTGATCTCTCGCATGCTCCGCCAGCCCATAGAACCGCATGCGGGCAGAAGCTGCTAGGCGGGAATACCGCGGCAAGAATAGAAACGATTCCATAGTTGATTCCGGTTATGGAACATTTCCGGAGGCATTCGGCGTCGGGCGACCTCGAGCATCTGCTCAACTTGCTGCCCGGTCACCTCCAGAATCTTGGGATTTAGCTCGTGCCACCATCTGTGCACGCCATGGGCTGCTCATCGTGTCGGATGAGTCAGCATCGGTCGGCGACGTGCGCATCAAGCAGTTCTTCTGGCGAGGAGAGCTCGGAGCCGAGGAGCAAGCCCCTACCTTAGTAGGTCAGTGGACTTGGATAGCTCTGATGAGTGGATGAACGCGAAAGTGTTTGCGTACGGGCCGCGAACCCCACCCACACCGACGTTCGCTCGTTGCTGGTGTGTTGTAGTGCAAAACTGAAATGCGGGCAACAAGGTCCCACGCCAGAGGAAGAATCCCGTGTAGTCGCGCTCGCCGAGCCATCGGAGGAGACGGCGGACTCCTTCGTGTGCGTGACGATCTTCGCTTTCGATGACGAGCCGTGGGTGGCAGCGCGCGAGCGTTGTCTCCGCACCCCGAAGCACCTCGATCTCGTGGCCTTCAACGTCGATCTTGATGAAACCGACGTCTTGTCTGGCAAGCTCTGCATCAATGGTGGAGACCGGCACTGCCAAAGTGCGAAACGGTAGATCGCTGAGGTCGTTACCCGGGCTCATGGTAGCGAGCTGTCCAAGGATCTTTCCGCGGTACGATGGGACTCTGAGTTCCGCTCGTCCAGGTGCGCTGCCAAGCGCTACATTGTAGCAGTGGCAGTTCTCGGGCAGTCCGTGCGCCAGGTACTGGAATTCTGGAAGCGGTTCAAACGTCCAGACCCCGCGACATCGCTTCGCGAGGAGCCATGAGACAGCGCCCGCGTTAGCACCAACGTCCACGGCCTCGCGTTCCGTCGGAGCCAGCAGAGTGATGAGGGCGGCCTCCTCCCCCGCGCCTCGGCGCCAGGCTCGGTGGTCGAACGCGATCCGAGCTCCCGGGCTCAGTGTAAGAAGGGCTGTCCGCGCGGCGGTCCGGGCGTGATCCCTGAGAACACGAAGCGTCTGCGAATGTCGGTGGGTCATGTTGTTTTCATTGGGTGCGGGTGGCTGTGAAGCGACCCGAGGTCGAAGGCAGAATGGGCGCACTCGTTCCTACATCCGATCGCCGCTCTGGATGAATAGCGGAGCGATGGAGGCGTCTCCTCCTGGGCCGAGCGCGGCGCTCTCTGGCGGAACGCGGCTCTTTCCGATCGCCTCGCCAAGCGCAGCTCGGCTCGCGATCAGTGCCGTGACGGAGCCATCCACTCCGCCGAGTTGAAGCTTCTCGGCCTCGGTCGACGCGTCGGCCGGGTCCGTAACGAAGTAAAACAGCTTGCGGTTGGCTGATTGCGCGTGCGCCAAAGCCGCGCGCAGAAGCGCCGCGACGTTCGAAGGCCCCCGCGGCAATAGGGCCTGAACGCGAATCGTGTCCTCGTGGGTCTCCAGCACAGCCCGGCCCACGCCGGGCGCTTCCAGAATCGAAGTGGGCCATGGACGCTCTAGGAACTGCCCCTTCCACTCTCCTGGACCATAGACGAACGCCGTGCAATCCCCGGACTGCTGCGCCTCGCTCGCTTCCAGCCCAGAGACCAGAGCATCGCTGAGGTCGGTGGTGACTCGATATTCCGGTGGGTCTTGGACGTTTGGCGTCTCGGGAGTGCTGAAGACGTATCGAGAAGGGAACAGCGCGGAACCGGCCGCGACTAGGCGGCGGGAACTCGCATTGGCGTGGGTGACGAACGCCAGAAGGAGGCCCGCCCCTCTGTCTGTCGCACTGCGGACGGACTCATCGATCATCAGTGTGAAGCATCCCTTGCCGCGTGCCGCTGGCAAGGTCCACGAACCGGTCATGATGCCCACCAACGTACAACCACCATTCCTGATCCGCAGGGTTCGCCACGAGACGGCGGAGCCGGCAATCCATTCGCCGGCATCGTCGGTGACAACGAAACGATTTGCGAGAAGTCCGTGCATCGGACGTTCGAATACCCAGCGCAACTGCGCCGCGCCACCCCACTGGCCGAAACAACGGTTGAGTGCATCGAGGTACGCCACGTCCGAATCCGGCGGGTCACGCAGAATCTTCATGGTTCGTACCTTCCTGCCGCGTTGCGGCCGCCTGAGAGGAGCGCCTGAGCGACTTGACCAAGGCTCGTCCACCACAGTTGGTCACCGTTGCGCTGGGCTAATACGGTGAGGAGCGTGTCCAGGTAGTTCATGTAGAGCGCATCGACACCGTCGAGTGCAATGTGGCCGTATGCGTTTTTGACGATGTGGGCCTTGATGTGAAGAACTCCGCCAGCATCCAGGATCTCGAAGGCGCGCTCGGGTCGCGAGGTCGCCTGGAAGTTGGCCGTAATATGCACCACTGGGCCCGCGGCGAGCCTTTCCGGGTAGACCAGCGAGACGCCGCGCAGTCCGCTCATGGCCGTCACGGCACGAGGTGATATGGGCGTGATGATGTCGCGCGCCGAGCAGAGGAAATCGAACCCTAGGTCCCCCATCGCTTGGAGCAGGGCGTCGGGAGCATTCCAACCGGGTGGTGTCATGCCGCGGACGAAGGGGAGGCCCGCGGCGTCGAAGATGGTCATCGCTTCGCTTAGGATTCGTTTGCAGTCGTTCTTCGATTGCTTCTGAAACTCGATGAGCATGGTCGGACCACGATGTACATGGTGCAGGCCGTGCAAGCCAATCTCGGACCGAGGCATCTGGCGCAGGTATTCTACGAAGTCCGGATGACGGTCGAGCCGCATCGTACCCCGTGGGTGCTGCTTTGCGAGATACACATGGTGCCGCAGAATCGGGATGTGTCGAGCGAGCCGCGCAGGTTTGGGAGAGGTCTCCCTCCAGTCCGCGGTCGTGAACAGCGTGACCCATAGCTGTGGGTGCCGTTCAAGCAGCCACGTAACTTGGCCGAGCGCGCCTTGCCCGAGGTCGCCGCCGCCGTCGTAGCCGTCGATGGCTCGCCCCGGGTGGATGTCATCGATCGAGAATACGATCGCGGCCTTCTTGCCCCGGGGAAGCCAGTGGGTAGATTCCGCGCAATCTGTCACCGTTGTTGGGCCCTTCCCTACGTTAGCACCCGATTCGCGAGGTTCGAATAGTCGATCAATAATCCATCTGAAACATTGATGCCGAATCCGACTCGTGACGGATCTCGTCCACCGGTTCCCGCCGCCCCTCTCCCTTGTTCAGCCGATTGGGCACGTTGATGACCCATCGGTCCCGACGGGCATCACGTGTGGAATAAGCACCGCGGATTCAGCTTGCGGCCCAAACCATCGTCTGCTACCCGCTTTGTCGGTGCGCGGCTGTCGCTTCGATACGGACGGAGCCCCATCGAATCCGTGCTGCCGACTCGCCAATTCCTGATTCCTAGCAACGACGATGGTCATGTCGCAGGCAGTCGGCCTGATGGAGGGCTGCCGAGTCACCAATTCCTGGTGCCTAGCAACAGAGGAGTCGCCCGAACGTCCTATCAAACCCGTGTGCTACGGGGAGGCCGAGTACGGAGGGGTGCGCCTTTGCGGGGTCGGCGCCCAGAGAGGACCTCCGACAGGGCATCAGCCACGACCTCGGCGTGGCCGCGCTCCGTATACGAGCAATCGGTGGCTACGCACCGGAGGGTTCCTGCTTCCCCAAGAATTCGCCCATCGTGGCTTGTCCGGCGTGGGAGATCCCCTCCCTCGCCAGCACCTTCCAGGCGGTCATGGCGAGGATCTTCACGTCGAGTGCCATGGACTGGTTGTCCACGTACCACAGGTCCAACGCGAACTTCTGCTCCCAGCTCAAAGTGTTTCTCCCGTTGACCGCCGTCCACCCTGTGATACCTGGCTTCACATGGTGTCGCCGCGCTTGTTCCGACGTGTACCGGTCCAGGTACTCCATGAGAAGCGGACGCGGTCCGACGAGGCTCATCTCACCCCTGAGAACGTTCCAGAACGCGGGGAGTTCGTCGATGCTCGTGGATCTGAGAAAGCTCCCTACACGGGTGAGACGCTGGGCGTCGGTCCTCAAGGCGTCCTCGCCGGGTTTGGGAATGCGCATCGTGCGGAACTTCACCAGCTCGAAGGGCTCGTTGTTTAGTCCAGGGCGAAGCTGCCGAAAGAAGACCGGCGAGCCCATAGAGATCCGAATCGCGGTGGCCGCTCCAATCAGGAGAGGAGACGTTATCGCGAGCGCGAGTCCCGCGCCTGTGATATCCATCAGCCGTTTGAGAGGATGCATCATTGCACAGCCGACGAAACCCGTTCTCGCCCAGCGGTCTCCTGAGGTCCCACCGGAACATGAGAATCTTCCACAGCTCGTACCGCTTGCCCGCGCCAACTACCCAGCCGGCTGCCCGAGCAGCTCCTCAAGGAGTTCCGCGATCTGATCCACAGTGGCATCCCACGAGAACGTTAGGGACCGCCGACGCGCCGCTTCTTTCAGGGCCAAAACGGAATCCGTGCCAACGAGGCAAACGGAAAGGGCATTTCGCCAGGCACTCACGTCTTGAGGATCCAGCAGCACACCCGCGTCGCCCACCACCTCCGGGATCGAGGCCCGATTGCTGGCGATGACGTATGCGCCGCACGCCATGGCCTCTAGGACGCTCAGGCCGAATCCCTCGTAAAGCGAAGGGAACACGAACGCCGAACAAGCCGACATCAAGCAAGCGAGGTCGGATGTCGGAACGTACCCGAGCGGTCTGACGCGGTCAACGATCCCCGCAGCGTCGCAAGCAGACAAAAAAGCTGCGAAATCGCCCGAGTCCGTCCTACCCGCGAGGGCCAAGACCCATTCGGGTGACGCTGAGTCCAGGTTTTGAAGCCCACAAATGAGGGTGTCGAGGTTCTTGTGCGGCGAGTATGTGCCCGCGTAGAGAAAGAACTTAGTTGGCAGTTGGTAGCGCGCCCGCACAGCGTCGATTGCGTCTGAGGAGGCAGGGAAGAAGTGTGCCCTGTCGAATCCCTCGTAGACAACTCTCAAACGATTCTCAGGTACCCGGAAGTGGTGCCGGACGTCGCGGGCCGTGCTCTGCGACACAGCGACGACGAGTTGACTTGAGACGGCTACAGCGCGCACGACCGATCCTTGGTAGGTGGCTGTCATAACGGGCTGAGCTTGACGGGTGTGGAGGGCAGTCAAATCGTGCACCACAAGTACCTGCGGAACTGGTGGAGCAATCAAACCATCCTGAGCTGGACAGAATAGAACATCGACGCCGCGCTGTTTGAGCTCCCGACGAACCTGCAGGTGAAGAAACAGCAGGCGGGCAAGACGACGTCCGACCCGCGCACCATCCCGTAGCACGCGCAAGCGAACCTCCGGCGACAGGACAACGAGACTGCCGGTCCATTCAGGTAGGGGGCCGAGCCCATCAGTGAACAACGTTGTGGGAGCGCGCGCCGCCAGTCGTGAGCAGACCTCATCAATGTAGACGCCTACTCCATGTGGGCTCGGGTCGAAAACGGGGATGTATATGCCCAGGCGCAGCTTAGCTAGAGCAGTCAAACAGACCCCATTTCAAAGCGGGGTATGCGCTTCCCGCACATCAAACCGCAATGTCTCTTAGATCGCTCCGGCCGCGAGGTTGGCGGTCTTTGCCATGCGAGCTGCAGGAAATGCCACGAAGTTGGCGTAGCGATAGAATTCGCCGTATTCTTGGTAGCAAAACCGGAACAACCCTTCCGACTTGAGCAGGAATACGCGGTATTCGTAGGACTCTCAAGTAACGTGATGGCTCCCCAAAGGCTCGAATCCGCCTGTAGCCAAGGCGAGTTGTATTCGAACTGCAGGCACCGAATCTGCTGCCTCGAGAGGAGCTGCGCCACGCAGCACATGCAAATCGTAGCCTTCCGTATCAATCTTCAAGAAGTCGACGGTTCCGATTGCGAGGCTTGGGCAACAGATCTTGCAACGTCACTACCTGGACTTCCCGTGCACGTGCGGTCGCAGCGCTGCAGCCAGGCACCAGCGATGAGGTCTGCCCAGCCTGTACTTTCTCAAGGACCGCGCTATCCCGTTCTGGTCACTAGCGGCGGCCTCAATCCACGTCAGGCGCGCATCGCGCCGAACTTTCTCACGAAGCGTCGTTGCCGCGGCGGCGCCCGGTTCGGCAAGAATTCCTCGCGCAAGGCTCGGCGCGCTAAACCCTCGGCTTGACCGATCGGATCACATGTTGGCCGCACAGAAAATCGCGGATTCCACCGCCGGTGAGACGATCCAGCCAGCGACGCTTTCCGGAGAGTTCAAGGTGGCCAACCAGCTCAACGGATAGGCCCACCGCCTCGTGAAGGCGGCGAATCGAAATGAGCGTAAAGAATCGAAGATGTGTCGGATCCAGAATGACGTTGGAGCCATAGTCCCACCGGCCGAGGACCGCGAGATCGGCGATGACCTTCCAGTAGCGCACGTTCGGCGTACTGCTGACCACCCAGCCCCCCGGTCGCACTCGTGTGACGAGCCTACGAAGCACCGCCCCGGGGTCAACCAGGTGCTCGAGCACGTCTGCCGCGAGTACGATGTCGAAGGTTTCGTCTCCAGGAAGGTCGAAGTCGTTCAGGTTCGCCTCGTAGACCTGGTCGAGAGCGGCCGAACCTCGCGCCAACGCAGCCGCTGCAACGTGTTGCTCAACTCCGACCACCCTTCGCGCAAAGCCAGTCGCCTTCAGCCACTGGCCAGTGCGACCTTCGCCACAACCCAATTCCAACACAGAGAACCCTCTGCCGGGTGGCAGGAACGGAGCTAGGTCGGTGCGCGTGTTGCTGTGATATCCCTCCGGAAACGTCAAGCTAGACCTCCTGCGGAGCGCCAGATGGGCTTGCGCCGGGAAGGAGACCGGCGGTCTGAAGCCGTTCCTCGAGCGCGGACACTGATATTGGCGCGGTCGCGGAACTGTATTCGCTGCGAGAATCGGACTCAGCGCCACTGCGGGCGAGAAACTGGTCCAGTCCCTCCAGCATCGGCATAATGTGTGACCACTTCCCAACGTCTCTAACGCGCGGGCCCTCTTCCTCGCTAATCATGACTTCGTGACGCTTTTCTCCTGGTCGGATGCCAACCGTAACCACGGGCACCCCGGCGCGTCTTGAGATTACGTCTGCAATATCTCCAACGTAGGCCGAATCGGCCCGAGGAACCACCACTTCGCCCGCAAGGCCGAACTGCAGGGCTTGCAATGACGTGTCCACGGCTTCGTCAAGGCTAAGCAGGAACCGCGTCATTGTCGGGTCGGTGACAGTCAAAGGCTGGCGCTCTCGCGCCTGTTTGAGAAAAAGTGGAATCACTGAGCCACGGGATGCGAGCACATTGCCGTACCTAACACAAACGAATCGGGTGGTTGGGGCGCGGAGGTTCGCTTGGATGAAGACGCGCTCTTGGATCGACTTGGTCATCCCCATGACATTCACTGGCTTGCACGCCTTGTCCGTGGAAATCCCAACTACAGTTTCCACAGGGAGTTGGTGGCGCTCGATAGCCGATACAATGTTCTCCGCGCCCATGATGTTCGTGAGAATAGCCTCTCGGGGGGCGTATTCACACGTCGGTACCTGTTTCAGAGCCGCTGCGTTGAATACGATCTGCTTTCCACGCAGGACCCGCGCGACCGATGCCGGATCACGAATGTCCCCAACTTGAAACCGTATTCTCGGTGACTTGTACTCGTGTGCGAGGTGGTACTGCTTCTCCTCATCTCGCGAAAAAATTGTTATAGATTCGGGTGGATGGGTCAGGTCAAGTAGCCGATCGAGGAGTCTTCGGCCATAGGATCCCGTTCCCCCAGTGATCAAGACATGTTTTTCAGTGAACATAGCAACTCTAGTTGGTTGGTCAGATCAGACGGCCGATGGTCAAACGATGCCATCAACCGAGATCCGTCGAGGATGCGATAGACAGCTGACTCGGCCTCGACCGGCGTGACGTGTAACGCCCTGTCGAAGACGCGCGACACCAGTCTGAGGAGCTCGTACTTAGAAATGGGGTCTCCGGCGACTTGGTAGAGACCGGGTCGCCATGTTGTTTCCCGACTGAGTCGGCAAATCAACGTTGACAGTTCGGCGGTGGTAACACCCGACCACCAGTGGTTCGCGTAACCCGGAACGGTCACTCCGTCAGGATGACTCAGGAACCACTCGAGCAAGCCGAAATGGGATCCCCCGCGCTCAAGCCCGATGATGGATGTCCTAAGCGTGATCGTCGATGGCATGAAGAGTACTTCCCCGGCGGCTTTGCTGTAGCCGTACAAGTCGTCGGCGTCAGGCGGCGTTTCCTCTCGATAGGGAGGTCCCTCACGGTCCCCACGAAACACGCAATCGGTGGAAATGTGCACGAACCGCGCCCCGTGCTGTTCGGACCAGAGGGCGACTTGGTGCGGCAGCAGAGTGTTAACAAGGAACACATCCTGAGGAGTCGATTCCCGCACCCGTTGCTTAATTATTCCAGCGCAATTCACCACCACCCGCGGCTGTACTCTATCAAGTATCCGCGTCGCAGCAGAAGAGTCCCTCAAGTCCACTACATGCACGTGCAGCCCCATCGATGCGTCTTCGCCCCGACGGACCGTTCCTTCCACATCATGTATGCGAGACAGGTCTCGAATGACGCAGCGCCCAAGCATCCCAGCTGCGCCGAATACAAGAACCTTGCTCATCGTCGTTCTCCTATACCGCCCCGCTGCGACTGTACATCAGTTTTTCCTGCAAACGGCCAGCATCTTTGCGATCGAATTAACTCGAATTGTTACGTCAATATTGGCCCGCAACCAGGTCCCGCAGCGCGCTGAGTATACCGTTCGAGTACCTCGAATAGCGGAGCCTCAGCGTGTCGCGAAGGATTGGCACCAAACGCGTCGCTAACCGAGGGGAGAGTTCCTCTCGCATCTTTTGGTGCGCACTTTTTCGCCGCGCATGAAAAACAAGGTCTCGGAGAATTGCAGGTTGCGGCGACGCAGCCTCGAACTGATCAAGTCTGTCCGCAAGTTGCTCAAACGACGAGCCCCTAGGGATCCAGTCCCGGGTCATATGCGGGACACGACTCTTCCTCAAGCGCTCTAGCAGGCTTCCGCCGCTGGCTCCACTATACTGTGTGCTGTGTTGTCGATACTTGATCAGAGGACGACGAATTAGCGCGGCGCCATACACTGCCGACCCGATCGCAGCGGTCCAGCTGTCGTGCCCCCACGGACGGGGAATTGGAAGCGAAGCGCCAATAGCAGCACGTCGAACGGCCATCGTTCCACCGAAACCCATCGCTCTGCGGAGGAGCGCGTCGATTATGTCGCCCCGCTCGAAGTTGTCTTGATCCGCTTCCGTAAATCGGATGGATTCCCAGAGCGTCACGCCGCGCCGCGATCCGTCCGAATTCACGAGGTCTGCGTCGCAGAAGACACAACCAACATCTTGCCTCCTCTGAAGAAGACACATTGCGGCCTCAAGTCGATCTCGGTACCAGATGTCGTCTGCGTCCGAAAAGACAACTACATCGCCGGTACAGCGGCGCATTGACTGCTCGAAGTTGCCGGTTGGTCCCAATCGGGTTGGGTTCTTGGCGAAGGAGACCCGAAATGTTGCCTTCTTTGCGAACGACTCAACCATTGCCGCAGTGCGGTCCGAGGAGTCATCATCTTGGATTATCAATTCGGCGGGGAGAAGCGTCTGTATGAGAAAGCTTTCGAGTTGCTCCTCAAGATACTTCTCCGCGTTGTAGGTGCACATGGCAATTGAAACACCATATGTCCGCTGCTGCGCTCCCCTAGCCGGAGTCACGTCTGTCGAACCTCGGCTGTCAGCAGAGCCGTCGCTCACAGTTTCGGTTCTGGGTTGTTGAGTTGGGTCAGTGTTCGTCATGGGCGATGTTAGGCGCTTCGGTTTAGCCGAAGTGTTCTTCCACTTGTCGGCCGTTTGCTGATTACTTCGTTGACGTCTTGCGCGAATCCGCGAACGAGGAGTGGCCAAGTGTAATTGGCCCTGACATTCTCGTGTGCCAGTCGCGAAGCTTCGTCAATCGGCATGTCGTCGGTCAAGATTCTTTCCAGCACCGTTGCTAACACCTGCGGGTCGTCAGAATCCAGAAGGGTTCCCCATTCGCCTTCGTTTGTCAACTCGGGCGCGGCCCCAACTTTTGTGCTTATCAAGTAACACCCATAGTAGGAAGCCTCCGCCAACACGAGGGCGTAGCTCTCCCATCGCGAGGTAAGGCAGTACACCCGGGCGCGCTTGTAAATCTCGGCGAGTTCGTCACGCGATTCGACAAAGTCCATCAGGACGACCTTTGGTGCGAGATCGGGTCGCCGCGCGCACATGCGAGCAGTGGCTTCCTCAAATTCGGTCGTCCGACACCCTACGAACCAAAACCGCCAATCTCCAAGCGTGGCTATTCGCAAACTCTCGATCGCGCGCAACAAGAGTTCGTTGTTCTTCTGGAACAAGCCCAGGCGACCGGCCGTGAGAACAACGTTTTCTTTGTTGCGGATTACCCTGTCGATTTCGATTTCACCACGGCCTACTACGATGCCGTTTGGAAATAGTCGCAGCCGGTGTCCAAAGCGTGATAGGTGAGGGGCGAGTTCCTGGAACATCTGCTCACTCTCGACCGTCACTAGGTCGAACGGCGCTGCGGAGAAGAGTTTCAGCAAGACGCGCTGTTTCAGACTTGCGCGCTCATCAAATGCTGCCAAACCTCTATGATCCATGTCAAGCTTAAGGACGGCGACGCCGGACTTGTTCATGGCTTTGAACGCCGTGGCGAAGAGAACCGACTCAGACGTCAGATGATACACGAGGAGGACATCAATCTCTTTGGCTCTGCGAGCGAGAAACCGAAGAGATTCTTTCACTGAGTCAGTGCGTGCTCGAGATGTGGAAAGCGCAACTGTTCGCACCCAGTGTTCGTACTCTTCCGGCACGCTGAATTCCCCGGCATTGGGCGCGCAGTACGCGAGCTCACAAGTCCATCCCATTTCAACGGCGAGCTGGAGAGGGATTTGGCCAACGTCTTTTGCGAAGAGCGTCGGTGCCATGTTTTCGATGAGGCATGTTAGGCGAACGGGATTCTGCATCACAGCTACTGGGTTGAAGAGTCTTCGATCGGCGAGGTCTTTACCTTCTGGCCCGACAAGAACGATGGTTTCATCGTCAGTAGATCGCTACTTGCACAGTTGCCCTTTGCTTTCGCCTGGGATTCTCGCGGCGACGCTGATCGCCACAAGAATGAACGCCTCGACCGTAACCATCGTGATAGCCATTCCGGTCGATCCGCCGCGTGGCGTCAGAGATAACGCCATAGCCAAGAATAGCAGAGCGCCGATAACGTATCCGACGAGGACTCCCGTGTATCGCCTATACCCCATTGCAAATGAATGAAGCATGACCCCTACGGAAATGATAGGCACCAGCGGGCACATTATGCGCAGGAGGAAGATAGTGTTGGCAGAGTCGGTTCCTGTGACAACTTGAACCAGAAACGGTGCCATCGCGGCCATCGCAGTAGCACCAAGCGTCGTGGTCGCCGCGACCACCGTCACGACGGTTCGTCGGAGCCGCCGGGTCGGCGCGGCTCCCTGTTCGATGGTATGGCAAACGTGGGGGAAAAGGGTCTGGCCGAATGGTGTCACAAAGGTCGAGGCCATCCCGACGAATCGCTGTGCCACGGAGAACTGCCCGAGCTCCGTTGCAGTCGCGTACGAGCCTAGGACAATGAACTGGCCGCGCAGGTACACGTTTGCTGGTAAGCTGGTGACAAACGCCGCGCTTGAACGTCGAAGCAGGGCCCAGTGATCGCGGGCTGTGAGCAGGCGATAGCTAATGCCAAACTTGCTGCGTACCACCCAGTGCGAGAGCACGCCCGCGAAGACCGCTGGAAGTGCCTGGACTGCCGCGGCCACCGCGTAATCGGACGGGCGCCGGACCAGAAGGAACAGCATCCCGGCGCCCACGACGCGGGAAACGAAGTTCAGTTGCGTGAGGATTACCACCCGTTGCATTCCCACGAAGAACCAGGTCGGAACTAAGGCCTCTCCAACCACCAGAAGAGACCAGCCGAGAACCAACGGGAGCTCTGAGCGGAGGGTGCTGACAAACTGGCTGATCGCCAGGGTCGCAGCGCATGTCGCGAACATGAGCCCAAGCTTCAGCGTGGTCGTGACGGAATAGATTCGCTGCAGTTCCTGGGGGTTCGTTCGGTTGTTTGTAACTTCCTGCGTCGAGGTGAAGTTGAACCCGAAGGCTGTGATGGCAACCGCAATCTGAAGCACGGAAGCCACGTAATTCAGAAGGCCAAAACGCTCGATGCCGATGGTTCGGACAAGGTACGGGAACGTTAGGAGCGGTATCAACATGTTCGTCGCCTGCACGCCATACATTGCCAGCGAGTTCCAAGCGAGAATTCGAACGCTGGTGGTTGCGGACGGCAAACGGGGTTCCGGCATGGAAGCTACCCAGGTGGAGTGGAACCATGGGAAGCGCGGAGATGGTCTGGTCGACGAATCGAGTCCTTGCGGGCACGACCCACATCACGACCAGAATGCGCGGTCGCAGGCAGGCCCGCTTGGTCAGGTATGACTCTCGGGCGAAGGACCCATCATTGCTCTTATATTGGAACGCTATTGCCGATTGCTCTGCCGTTGGTTTGGTTGCGGCGCCTGGCAGCGGCTGCCAAGGGCGAGGGTTTGGAGAGTCGAGTTGTGGGTACCAACGGCGAAAATCTGGACGGCCGAGACGAAGCGATGAGCAACAGGGCGAGACAGGGCACCAGAGGCATCCGGTAGCGGGATAGCGTACCCATGTTGGTGGTGGAAAGCCCCACGGGTACCGCGAGAACCAGGACGAATGCGAGGCAAAACAGAAGTGTAGGGCTGCGCAAGACGTGCGCCACGATCACTGTGGGACCGGTGCGAATCATTGCGCGGATGAGCAGATACAGCAAAGCGGTCGTTTCGAGGGCTGCGATCCCTGCCTGGGCGTTGTTCGCCTCGAATACGAAAGGACGAAACAGCGCTGTCACCACTGCCAGCGGAGCGAAAGCTAGCTGCCCAGCTAGCGTGCGCTGGGTTGCGTCGCCCATCTCGTAGTAGGAGCCGCCGCCGACTAGCGCGCCAATCCCCTGCAGTCGTGCGGCCTCTTCGGCCAAATTGTCGAATGCGAAGCGGGGGAACAAGTCGCCGAGCAGCGCAAAGCCGCCCATTGCGACGGCCAGCCCTGCCACCAGATAGACTGGCTTGACGAGCACTTTGGCTGTCCCGCGGATCTTTGCTGTCCGGTGCGCGACAATCCAGATGGAGCCCGACCCCACGATGGCGAATAGGATGTAGGGCTTGACCGCAGCTACGCCGAGGCAGCCGATAAGCGCAATTGCCAAGCCTCGACCCCATCTTCCGTCCAGCATGTACCGGAGACCGAGAAAGGCCGGCCCCATGCTGGCGATCGCGAAAGCCTCTTTCGCAATCCCGGACGACCAGTAGACCACCGAAGGCACCAACAGTATCGAGGCCGCGACGACGGCGTGGGAGGACTTCGGGAACGACGGCCGGAGCGCTCGGAACATCAACACCTTACCGGCAAACGCCAACATCGCAGTGAGAATGCATTCGGCATAGAGTGAATCGGCAACCATCACAGCCAGCAGGGCGACAATGCCGGCCATGGCGCCCGTGGTTGATCCGGTCGCCACTACTTCTATCGGAAGCCGAACATCCTGGTGGGCGATGATGCGCAGAACCTCGGGCAAGACACCCACAACGTCGCGCCGCAGGAGATTTGCAAGGGCGACACCCTGGAAGTGATAGCCAAGCATATCGCCACCCCGGTAGATGTTGGTCGTCATCCACACCACCGCGAGCGCAGCCAAGATGTGTGCGACAAAGCTGGCCTGGATCACGCGTGCCTCAGGGCCCCGATGCCTGGTCATCGCGACGAGGAGGGGAATTCCAACCCCAACCACAACAGCCAGGCTAGCGATGTAGTCCGTCATTCCACGCGGCGAGACGTCGGTTTTCGGATGACGCGATGCCCAACCGCGGAGCCGGAGACGGCGGTTGGCGAACGACAAGCAAGAGAGGTTGTGCGCGCAAACGATCTACTGCGACTATTGGCGTTCGCCCTGCACGAACTCGGGGCACATCGCGGCGCTGCTGGACATGGCTCAACGTCGGCGAGACCTTCTTTTCTCCCGTCGTCAATGGCAAAGGCGTGCACGAAAGCGTCGTGCTATTTCGAGCTACAAACGCTCACCAAGTCGATGAAGCTCATGACCAATCTGATGCGCGATTAATCCCACAGTCTGACGGAGACTACGACTTCTGGGGCGGACTTCTCGCTAGCTGGATCAGGGACCGATCTTGGTCCCTCTAGCGGGACTTTCGCACTTGGCGACCAGAAACGGCACCGCATGCGCATGAAAACCAGATGATTTCGGCATTCGATACCTGCATGAACAAACGAATCGCCGGTCCATTGAAGCACGAACGTCACTGGCGCCGATGTGCGCGTGTCGTTTTCGCTTCACTTGAAGGGCGAAACCCTGCCCGAGGCCAACTGTTCGTTCATCCATGCAAACTGAACGCATCTGGCTTGATTCTAAGCGCATTCGGTTCGACGCTGCGAAAGTCCCGCTAGCACTAACAGCTTCCTGCAAAAGATTGTGAGAAAGAAGCTTACCCAACGATTTCACTTTCTCTTTCTCTGCCATGGAAAGGTCGAGCAATTCATCTGAATCCGTGTGAAGGTTAAAGAGTCGAACTCGGACCGGTCGATGTTCAACAATAAGCTTCCACCCATCATGCACCACCCCATGCGTGGGGTTCTCTAGACCGCCTGCAACCATGAATACCGCATCTGGAAAGGCGGGAGCTGGGTCCCCGGCGAGGGCGGCAAGCAGCCCGCCAAGCCCTCGCGTAGTAGATGGCAGAACGATCGATGGGGTTCGGGCCTCAGGGGAACGCCAAAGCAGAAGAGGGACCCTTGCGGTGGTCTCGAACAACATCATTCCGTGCCGCCTCTCGCCGTGCTCGCCGAAAGCTTGACCATGATCGGCCGTTACCAAGATCGCTTTCGTGGTGTTTGGATACCGAGACCGCACTTCACGGATCAGACGAGCAGCCGCGACATCTGTCCGTTTGACTTCCTCGCGGTAGGACTCCAGCGTACTGCCCGCCCATCTGGACCCGGGAGTGTGAACGTAAGGGGCATGTGGGTCGAAATAGTGCACCCACAAGAAGGCTCGCTCTCCTTCGCCATACTCCCCGGCGAGCATTGTGAGGGCACGATCTGTCGTGCGGTCAGACGTGACTGCGTGCGGGTCACGGCCATACTTCTGCAGTTCCGTGTCTACCACGTCAAGCGAAGAGCGAAGCGCTTCGTTCCTGAGCAATGCTGGATGGGTGATGACGGCAAATGTGCGGTAGCCGAGTTCTCGCAAGCGGTCACCCACGAAGTGTTGCTCCGAACCCTGTGGCGACACTCGGTGCATGTGAGGGATCGCACATACGGTAGAAGGGCATGGCGTGTGCGCAACGATTCGGAGGTCTGACTCGTTGGACAGATTCGTAAGTGCTGGGCAAACATCCAGGAGTTCCGACCGTTCTTGCCGGCCAAATCCGCAGCGGAACGCGTCGATCGTGATCAAGACGATCAGTTCCGCTGGTTTCTCTACAATCCTCTGCGCCGGAAGGGGAGGCGCACTCGGGGGATCGGGTTGGACCCAACCAAGACAGTCGGTGCCGACGAGAGACAGAGGGTACGCGTCCGGATCTCCATCGTCGCAGTCTCCACCCGCAAGAACCGAACTGAATCCGTCGCCATCTCTGTCAGTTAGGTACCAAAATGTCAGAACAGCCCGTCGGTGAATCGTCCAGTGGTCGGTTATCCGATCCACTCGCTGCTTGAGTAGTGTTTCGGGCAAGAAGAAGAGTGAGGTGGGCAGAACCAGCGCAAGAACCGACGCCGACAACACAAAGCCGCAAATGCGTTGACTCCATCGACGATCGGCAAGGAGGACGTGCGCCGCGCCAACGAGCGTGCCTAGACCAAAGAGCGCAAGAAGCAGGTGGTGGGCGTCATACAAGAGCGGAAGGAAAACCGCGTCGACGACCATCAGCCCGACACCGACTGCGCCAAGCGATGCGGCCAGGAGCCAGCGAAACGAAACCGATCGTAGCAGCGCCCTCCCCGCTGCTCCTCGCAGAGCTCGATGGAAGATTACTGCCGTAATCGACGCCAAACCCAGGGTGATGGCGTAGCCTACGAGCGTGTCCCCCGAGGCTGGCTCGTCGATGAGTAACACGTTGGAAAGCACGAATCCGACAAAGACTACCACCGCACTCGAAAAGGCACCCGCGAACAGAGGAAGGAAGCGGCTTGCATGGTCCTTTCGCCTCACCCGAACACCCTGCAGGATGGGTTCGAACGCGACAGCCCACCCCATCGCCACGACTGCTAGCAAAGGTATCGTCAGGACGACGGAAGGAACGTGGGACCAGGGACTCTGAATCAGGGCCGCTGCCCAAGAGGCCATCGCAGACGCGCTCAGCACTCGGGCAGTGATGAAGAGAACTCGGTGAGACGCCGTCAGATTCGTGCATGCAGCATCAGCCCCGTCGAGATGTGAATCCGCTGACAACTCGCTCATCTCGAACCACATTTCATTCTTCCGTGACAGCTTTCTCCCCCTCCTCCCGCCGATAATACCCCCCCTTACGGTAATAAGAGTACCGGTACCCCATGTACCCGCCCCCGCCCACGTCCACGAAGTTGAGCATCGCCCCTACGATCCTCCCTCCCACGGTGACGAGCGCGCGCTTCGCCTCCGCCACGGAGTCCCGCGACGCTTTCCCCGCGCGAATCACCAGCACCGTCCCGTCCACCTGCGTCGACAAGACCGCCGCGTCCGTCACCGGACCGATGGGCGGACTGTCGATCACCACCCGGTCGAAGCGGTCCTGCAGGTCCCGGAGCAGCTTCGAGAAGCGGTCGCTCTGCAGCAATTCCGCCGGGTTCGGCGGGATCGGCCCCGCGGGCAGCACGCTCAGGTTCGGAATCTCGGTGGAAAGCAGCTCGTCCGTCACGGTCTCGGGCTCGAGCAGCGCCACGGACAGCCCGGTGTCGCTCGACTTGCCAAACACCCGGTGAAGCCGGGGCCGTCGCAGGTCGCAGTCCACCATGCACACCCGGAGCCCGGCCTGGGCCATCGCGATCGCCAGGGTACACGCCACCGTGGTCTTGCCCTCCGACGGGTTCGCGCTCGTCACCAGCAGCGTGCGGAAGGGCTTGTCCGGGGACATGAACTGGATGTTCGTGCGGATCGACCGCGCCGCCTCCGCCGTGCCGCTCATGGGCGCGTGGTGGATCACCAGCTCCGGTGGCGTCCCCTCGGGCTCCGGCTTGCCCTTGTACTTCCCATACCGACCATACCGGCCGTAGCGCCCCTTCTTCCCGCTCTTTCCCCCCACCGAGGGCAAGACCCCGAGGAAGTTGAGCCCCAGCCGGCCCTCGATGTCCGCCTGGCTCTTCACGCTCCGATCCAGCAAAAAGAGCCCCAGCGCCGCAGCAATCCCCAGCAGCACCCCCACGCCAAAGCCCCCCGCCACGTTCGTTTGCACGTTCGGTCGCACATGCTCCCGCGGCAGGGTCGGCGCCTCCACCATCCGGATGTTGTTCACCTGCATCATCCGCGTGAGATCGCCCTGCTTCGCCCGCTCCAGCACCACGTCGTAGAGCTTCTCGTTGTTCTCCTTGGTGCGCTGCAACCGGGCGTACTCGATGCCCAGCAGGTTGACGTCGAGTGCCTGCTGCTTGGCCGACTCGATCAGCCCGGACAGACCGCCCTCCTGCCGTCGCACCACCGCCAGGTCGTGCGCCACGGAGCCCTTGATGTTCTCGATCTCCAGGAGCAAGGCGCTGCGCGCGGTCTCCAGCTTGGCCGTCGCCTCCTTGACGTCGGGGTGGTTCGCCCCCTTGCCCCGGGCGAGCAGGGTCTCCTGCTCCGTGCGCGCGTCCATGTAGCTTCCCCGCAGCTTGCTCAGCACCTCGCTGCGCATCAGCTCCGTGGCGGGGATCTTTGCCGCATCGTCCCCGGCGATCTTCGACAGAGCGATGGTGCGAGCCTCGAGCTCCACGCGCCGGATCCGGATCTGGGTCAGCGCCGTGCTCACGGTCATCATCTCGTCGCGCAGGATGTTGCTCTGGGAGCCGACGTCGAGGGCGAGGATCTGCTTATCCATCTGGAATTTGTAGAGATCCATCTCCGTGGCGTCGAGGTTGCTCTTGAGCTTGTCCACCTGCTCGTTGAGCCAGTCCACGGCGGAGGAGGTGGAGGACTGGGTGTCTTCCACGTTCTTCGCGATGTAGACCTCGACCATGGCGAGGGCGATGCGCTGGGCCCGCTCGGGGTTGGCGTCCTCGTAGCGGAGGGTGGCGAGGCGGGTGTTCTTGACGGGCTCCACGGCGATCCTGCTGAGCAGGAGCTCCGCGGCGAGCTCGGCGTCGATGTCGCCGGGGACGACGTCGCCGCCTGGGGGCGTGTTGTTGACGAAGGCGGGGTCCCGGTGCAGGCCGAGGTCTTGCACCACGGCGACGGCCACGCGCTTGGACTTCATGACGTGCAGCTGGGTGCTGTAGTACTCCTGGTTGGACCAGTAGTCCGTGCCGCCGAGGTCGGCCACGGCTTCCACTTCGCGTCCGAGGGGGCGGGGGGGCGAAGGGTCGAACATGACGGTGGCGGTGGCGGCGTAGATCTTGGGCTGGCCGAGCGTGTAGAAGGTGACGCCGAGGGTGACGGCGAGGCAGATCGCAAGGGACAGGGGCCAGTACTTGCGAAGGGCCTGAAGGATCGACGCGAGGTCGAGGCGGCTCTCGGGCTCCTCGCCGTTGTCCTGCGGGAGCGTATCGAAGCCGTTTTCGGGGTGGATGCTTCGGTTCATGGAGCGCTGGGGGCAGGCTCCGCCCCTGTCGGTTCCACGGAATCGACGGGGATTACGCCTGGGGATGCTTATGATGCGCCGCCCGGTTCCCCGGTTCAGCCCACCGTGGGCGAGGGCTTTACCCCTGGGGGGGGAGGATGGCAAGAGGGAGGGGTTCCTGTCCTTGCCCTTTCCACTCCCTTTCCCGACGCGCCGGCAAGGGTGCGGCGAACCAGGCTGTGACACGCCTCGACCAGGCGAACCGTGCGAAGCCCGCCTCCAGCGGGCTTTCCAGCTGTTGCCGTGCGGCTTCAAAGGCCGTTTCAACACCGAGTCAGCCCGAGCCCGAGCCCGAGCCCGAGCCCGATCCGGTTAGCACGCGTGACGAAAACCTTGCCGTGCAGCTTCAGAGGCCGTTTCAACACCGAGTCAGCCCCAGCCCCAGCCCCAGCCCCAGCCCGAGCCGGTTCGGTTAGCACGCGTGACGAAAATCTCCGGCCCCCTGCGAGCTCTGAGAAGCCCCCTTGACCCCGCGCCACCCACATGGAACATTTCCGATCCCTATGCCCCGTCGGCCCGCGTTACGGGATGCCCCGCAAGAGCGACGCGGTCCGGGCCCCAGCGAACAGGACGACCCGTGACACCTTCGAAGTCGGAAGAACGCCACCCCCCCCTTGTCCCCTCGCTCCTCTGCCTCGCCTTGCTCCTCGGCTGTGACAAGGCCAACGAAGTCGCCGTCGAAGGCGACAAGGTCTTCGGTCAGTGCGAAGGCGCCTTCCGCGAATGTCTCCTCGAGGACGGCCTCGACTGCGAAACCAACACCGAGATCGACGTCAACCACTGCGGCGCCTGCTTCGCAGCCTGCGATTCCACCCATGGCCGCGCAAGCTGCTCGTCGAGCCTCTGTTCCATCGTCTGCGACGCGGGTTTCGCGGACTGCAACGGTCGCGCGAACGACGGCTGCGAGACCGAGGTGCGGGCCGACCCGAACCACTGCGGGACGTGCGGACAACCGTGCCCCGGCGGAGCCTCGTGCGTGAACGGCTCGTGCCTCTGCCCTTCCGGCTCCTTGCCCTGCGAAGGACAGTGCGTGGATGTGACGGAAAACCCGCTCCACTGCGGCGCCTGCGGTGTCACCTGCTCCGGCCCCCACGCCTCCCAGGTCTGCCAGAACGGCGCCTGCCTGCTCTCCTGCGTCGACAACTACCTCGACTGTGATGGAAAGCCCTCCACCGGCTGCGAGGTCAACCCCGCCTCGGACCCCGACCACTGCGGCGGCTGCGACGTCGCCTGCCCCCGAACTGGCGGCACCGCCTCCTGCAACCAAGGAACCTGCTCCCTCACTTGCCACAGCGGCTACCACAAGTGCGGACAAGACTGCGTCGCGGACTCCTCCGTCACCCAGTGCGGACAAGACTGCGTCCCCTGCGCCGCCCCGGCCAACGCCACGCCTACGTGCCAATCCGGAAGCTGCGACTTCGTCTGCGACAACGGCTACACCCGGTGCGGCGACGCCTGCCTGGCCCTCGGAACGGACCCCGCCAACTGCGGCGCTTGCGGCCGTTCCTGCCTCGCGGGCGACTGCGCGGGCGGCGCCTGCCAGCCCTTCGTGGCCGGAGAAACCGTGCCCAACGCCAGACAACTCTTCGCCACCGGCGGCTACGTCCATGTCGGCGACAAGCGCTACGCACGAGACGGCTCCGCCCCCACGGGCGAATCCCACCCTCCCCTCGCCGGCGTGCGCAACGGAAACCCCGTCTGGGTCGAACCTTCCGGCAATGTGGTCGAGTCCGTCGGCGGAACCCACACCACCCTCGCCACCGTGCAACCCGGCTCCCTCGCACCGGACGTGGTCGCAAGCAACGACAACGTCTTCGTCGTCGAATACACCTCGAACGTCGTCCAATGCGGCAACGAAACGCAAGACACCCGCTACACGATCACGGTCAAGGCACTGAACGAAGCCACCCACGCGTTCGACACGACGGCATGGACCTACAGCGGCGACATCGTCTTCCTCTCCACGGACCGCCCCTTCGCCTTCTCTACCGGCCACGGCGTTGCGGTCCAATACAAGTACACGACCACACCTCCCTGCCCGCCCGCCGGTACCTACGACGTCTACACCGTGCTGCATCATAGCTCCGCGGGCCCCCTCTGGGGATTGAAGTCCGTCGGCGTAGGAACCTACGCGGCCGTCGCCTGCGGCCCGTTCCTCTACTGGAAGAGCCCAAACCCCGCGACGAACTCCATCAAGCGCACCTCCCTCGCGGGCGTGCAGGACGCAGCGTTTTCCTTCCTCGCCGCCGTGCCCGACGGCGTGGTGCCCATCGGGTGCGCCGACGGGGAGTTGTTCTGGAACCAACGCAGCCTTCTGACCCAAGGCCCCACATCCCTGCAGGCCGGCGGAGTCTACGCCTACGACATCGCAAACGCCCTCGCCCGGGAGGTCGTGCCCCCCAATACCTTCCACGGCTCCACCCTCGGCGGGATCGTCGCGGACGGCGACGCCGTCTTCTGGGTGTACGCCTCGACCAACACGCTCATGGGAGTGGTCAGGTAAGAACGTCCCTCACCGCGGCGGAAGCAACGAGCTCGTCGCCTCCTTGCGCGCTTTGTCGAGCTTCTGCTTCAACCCCTCGTCCCCGGGCTTCAGCTTCCACGCCTGCTCGTAGGCATGAGCCGCCTGGGCATGCATGCCCATCGACGCCGCCGTGTCCCCCAGAGAAATCCAAGCCCCTTCGTTCCTCGGGTCGTGCCTCGTCGCCCTCCGAAACGCATTGGAAGCCGCCCCCAGGTTCTTTCGCCCCCGCTGCACACCACCGATCCAAAGATGCGTCCCGGCGCAAGCCTCCGAGCTCGTACACCCCAGGGACGCCACGGCTTCCAACACCCCATCCAACTCTTCGTCCTTGCCGAGGGCGATCAGGATGGGGACCCGGGTCCTCAAACACTCCATGCGATCCTTGACCCGGTCGCACGCCATCTCCAGGACCTTGTCCGCCTTGTCCGCCCTGCCGAGGGCCAAGAGCGCCTCGGCCCGCAAACGCGCCGCCCGCGACGTATCGGGCTCCGCCCCTTCGATGTGCACCGCATGCCGCTCGATCTCCTCGGCACAGCGACGGCGCTCCTCCTCGCTCGTGCAATGCGGGGCATTCTGGGCCTTGAGGGCGGCCACCAGGTCCGCAGCCCGACGAGCCCTGGGCGCGACTCTCCCCGGGTCCCGCTTCAACACCATCTCGTCGAATCGCTTCGCCAGGGGCGGGTTCCGACCATGCATCCACGCGCCCAGGGTATCGAGCACACCCGTTCCGTCGTCCCCCTCGGGCACCATCCGCAGCAGCTCGTCGCCCTGGACGTCCTTGGCGACGGCGAGCCCCACGGCGACGGAGGTCAGGCCGGGCTCGTCGCGCACGGCGAACTTCAACGACATCAGGGCCTGGTTTCGCGCTCCCCGGCCGAAGAGGATCTCTGCGAGCAGCAGGTGCGCTCGCCCATAGAGCTTGGATCGGGTGAACACCCGCTGGAGGAAGGGAATCGGGTCCGCGTCGCGAACGCGCCACGCCCGTTCTGCGCCTGCCAAGGGAAGAAAAGGCTCGGCGGGGTGACGCAACATCGCCGCTTTCAACAACGGGTCGAACTCTACCCGAGCCAGGGGCGTCTCCTTCGCCCTTTCTTGAAAAGCCATCCGGTCGTTCAGGGCGGTGGGCATCCCACGAAGCCCCGCAAGCGCCACCGCCAAGACCCCCAACACGGCGAAGGCCACGAGCGGGGCAACGCTCCCAGACGTGGACGTCCGAAGGCGCTCCAGCACGGCGGCGAAGCGCCCTCCCGTCACGGGTCTTCCCCAGTCGGCCACCCCGCGCCGTCGGGTGTCGCCCCAGCAGGAGCCGATCAGCACCACCACGGAAATGGCCACGCCGGGCATCTCCAGGCTGAAGTCGACGAAGTTCTGCGCGGCGAGCACCAGAATCCCCGCCACGGCGCCGGCCGCCACGGCGCTGCGCGTGGCGCCCATGCGCGAGGGACGAATCAACCACAGGAAGAACAACATGGCGAGAATCGCCACGGGAACTCCCCACTCCGCAGCCCACTGCACGGGCAGGTTTTCTGGATGCGTCCACAACACGTGGCCCTGGTTCGGCCGGTACGCCGGGTACACCGTCTCGAAGGCGCCGCGACCGATCCCCACAAATGGGTGATCCCTCACGAGAGGCTTGGCCCAAGCAAGAATCGACAACTTGCTCAGATCCTCGTCGATGAGGGCTTTCCAATGCTTGGTCGTGAACCCGAGGGCGACGAATGCGGCCCCCAGGGCGACGGCAGCAGCCGTCAGGATGTCGAGCCAGCGGTTGGGAACCACTTCCCTCCGCTCCTGACTGCGTCGCGTTCGCATGAGCAAGACGACGATGAGCACGCCGAAGGGAAGGAACAGGACCGCGCCGCGGGAGGCTGCGAGGACCGAGAGAGCGAAGAGGGTGGCAACCCCGACGCCCGACAACCACCGAGGAAAGCGACTCTTTCCCATGAGCAGGACGCCGAGTCCGCACATGACGCCGAGGTTGAGGTAGCCGGCAAGGTGGTTGGAGTTCAGCAGAGGCCCCATCTGCCAGGGCGAGGAAAAGTACAAGGGCTCGTAGAGTCCGAAGACCTTGTTCATGCCTGCGATGCCATGGGCAATCGTGAAGCAGCCGGTGGCCAGTGCGCTGGCGAAGACCGTGGCCACACCGAAGGTGGCGCCCCGTCGGAAGGCGACGACGGAGCTCGCGAGCAGCATGCCCGTGTAGGCAAAGCCTTTGAGAACCTCGACCCAGGTGGCTCCGGGGTCGAGGGAGATCGGGTGCCAAGCGGGGCCAGGTTGCCCGAAAGGGTCGAGAACGTGGGCCCAGACATTCGCGTTCGCGGGGGCAACGGCAGCCACCAAAGACGCCGGCAAGGGGATGGCCTGGATCACGGACCACGCGGTGAGAAGGAACATGCCGACGGCGGGCAAGGTCATGGGCCAGGCGTGATGTTCCTTGTGGAAGACGAACATGGCGAGCACGCCGGAGGCGACGGCGACCGTGCCGACGACGAGCAAAGTGGGGACATGGACGGTACCAATGGCGAGGACACTGCCGACGACGACAGTGAGCATGGTCCACTCGAGCCAGGTATCAAGGGGGCCGCGACGTGGCTTCTCGTGGCTCCGTCTTCGGCTTTCGCGACGTTCCTTGGGGGAACGGAACGCTTCGCGGTCGGGGGGATGTTGGGGGTCGTCGTTCAAGGAGTTCTCGCGCGACGTTCGAACGCCGACCAGGGTACCAAACATGTGGACGTGATTGAAGCCCTCAGATGCTCGTGGGGGCACCGGCGTTCGACGCGGCCCTTTTCCTGAAGTCTGCCGTGACCGGTCGGTCCTCGACAAGCTGGTGCCTCGCGCCTTGACCCTGCAACCGGGCGAAGACCTGTTCGAGAGCCAACCCGACGAGCCTTCGCACGACTAGGCAAAGACACGATCACGACAACCAGCGGACACGCTTGACGGCAGTTCTGCCGCGGGCTGAAGGAGGCCGTCTCAAAACTCGCGGGGCGCCCCCACGGGACCGGTGATTTTCATCACGTGTCAACCCAACCGGCTCGGGCTCGGGCTCGGGCTCGGGCTGAGAATATCCTCGCAAGGAGCCAGAAAACACCAAACAACCCTCTGCCTTCTGTGCTCTCTGCGACCTCTGTGGTTTCTCTTCCGGCGCGAGCTCGCGCTCGGTTTTGAGACAGCCTCTGAAGCCCCACGGCAGATCCTTGCACAGGAAAGCCCGGCATCCGCCGGGCTCGGAAGACAAGACGACCTCGCGCCGCGTTGATCACCGGGCAGGCTCGCTGCCCGCAGCAGAAGTGCCGTCACAGCCCCTTCTGTGCCTTCTGTGCCTTCTGTGGTTTCTCCCCTCCCCTGGCGCCCGCCGTTTTCCCCCCTGGCGCCCGCCACTTCGCACAATTCCTCGAGAAATCTCGCTCATCACAGCCTCGAAGCCCTCGCGCAAGGTGGCGACGCGCCACCCCTCATCCCCCAAATCCCCTTTGATTTCCGTCATCGCATCCTGGCCCGCGGGTTGCTCTCCCGCAGCCCATGAACACCCTCGACCCCACCCTCGACATCGTCTTTAAGCTCCTCTTCGGCGGTCCCAAGAGCCAGCGCATCCTCATCGCCTTGCTCACCGCCGTGCTCCAACCCAAGAGCCCCATCACCCACGTCACCATCCTCAATCCCGAAGTCCCCAAGGAGAACGTGGGCGACAAGGGCATCGAGCTCGACTTGCTCGTCCACCTCGACGATGGAACCCAGGCCAACGTCGAGATTCAGGCCAGAGGTACGATCGCGTTCCGCAATCGCGCGATGTACTACTGGGCGCGGACCTACGCCAACCAGCTCCACAAGGGCGACTTCTACACCAAGCTCAAGCCGGTGGTCATCATCATCTTCGCCGGCTATCGCGAGCTTGCCACCAATCGGCTGCACTCGGTCTTCCACGTGCTCGAGATCCATGACCACGTTCGCTTCGAGGATGCCTTCGCGCTACACTTGGTCGAGCTTCCGAGAATCGACGACCCCGACGCCCTGGCGGGGGCCTTGCCGGCGGTGCGGCGCTGGGCCAGGTTTCTCGGGGCCCACACGGACGAGGAGCGAAGCGAGGTGGCGAAGGAGGACCCCATGGTAAGCGAAGCCCAGACGATCCTGGAGGAGTTGTCGAGCGACGAAGGGGTGCGAAGACTCGCCGAGCGACGGGAGATCGCTCTGAAGTTCTGGGAGATGGAGTTGGAGCTCACGCGCGAGCAGGGTGAAGCCAGGGGTGAAGCCAGGGGGGAAGCCAGGGGGGAAGCCAGAGGGCAGGCCGGTACCATCCTGAAGATCGTGTCCGCACGCGGCATCCAACTGACGACCGAGGACAGCGAACGCTTGATGGCCTGCCGTGACGCTTCGGTCCTTGACGAGTTGCTGCATCGCGCCTTGACCCTGCAACCGGGCGAAGACCTGTTCGAGAGCCAACCCGACGAGCCTTCGCACGACTAGGCAAAGACACGATCACGACAACCAGCGGACACGCTTGACGGCAGTTCTGCCGCGGGCTGAAGCCGCACGGCAGAGCCTTGCACAGGAAAGCCCGGCATCCGCCGGGCTCGGAAGACAAGACGACCTCGCGCCGCGTTGATCACCGGGCAGGCTCGCTGCCCGCAGCAGAAGTGCCGTCACAGCCCCTTCTGTGCCTTCTGTGCCTTCTGTGGTTTCTCCCCTCCCCTGGCGCCCGCCGTTTTCCCCCCTGGCGCCCGCCACTTCGCACAATTCCTCGAGAAATCTCGCTCATCACAGCCTCGAAGCCCTCGCGCAAGGTGGCGACGCGCCACCCCTCATCCCCCAAATCCCCTTTGATTTCCGTCATCGCATCCTGGCCCGCGGGTTGCTCTCCCGCAGCCCATGAACACCCTCGACCCCACCCTCGACATCGTCTTTAAGCTCCTCTTCGGCGGTCCCAAGAGCCAGCGCATCCTCATCGCCTTGCTCACCGCCGTGCTCCAACCCAAGAGCCCCATCACCCACGTCACCATCCTCAATCCCGAAGTCCCCAAGGAGAACGTGGGCGACAAGGGCATCGAGCTCGACTTGCTCGTCCACCTCGACGATGGAACCCAGGCCAACGTCGAGATTCAGGCCAGAGGTACGATCGCGTTCCGCAATCGCGCGATGTACTACTGGGCGCGGACCTACGCCAACCAGCTCCACAAGGGCGACTTCTACACCAAGCTCAAGCCGGTGGTCATCATCATCTTCGCCGGCTATCGCGAGCTTGCCACCAATCGGCTGCACTCGGTCTTCCACGTGCTCGAGATCCATGACCACGTTCGCTTCGAGGATGCCTTCGCGCTACACTTGGTCGAGCTTCCGAGAATCGACGACCCCGACGCCCTGGCGGGGGCCTTGCCGGCGGTGCGGCGCTGGGCCAGGTTTCTCGGGGCCCACACGGACGAGGAGCGAAGCGAGGTGGCGAAGGAGGACCCCATGGTAAGCGAAGCCCAGACGATCCTGGAGGAGTTGTCGAGCGACGAAGGGGTGCGAAGACTCGCCGAGCGACGGGAGATCGCTCTGAAGTTCTGGGAGATGGAGTTGGAGCTCACGCGCGAGCAGGGTGAAGCCAGGGGTGAAGCCAGGGGGGAAGCCAGGGGGGAAGCCAGAGGGCAGGCCGGTACCATCCTGAAGATCGTGTCCGCACGCGGCATCCAACTGACGACCGAGGACAGCGAACGCTTGATGGCCTGCCGTGACGCTTCGGTCCTTGACGAGTTGCTGCATCGCGCCTTGACCCTGCAACCGGGCGAAGACCTGTTCGAGAGCCAACCCGACGAGCCTTCGCACGACTAGGCAAAGACACGATCACGACAACCAGCGGACACGCTTGACGGCAGTTCTGCCGCGGGCTGAAGCCGCACGGCAGAGCCTTGCACAGGAAAGCCCGGCATCCGCCGGGCTCGGAAGACAAGACGACCTCGCGCCGCGTTGATCACCGGGCAGGCTCGCTGCCCGCAGCAGAAGTGCCGTCACAGCCCCTTCTGTGCCTTCTGTGCCTTCTGTGGTTTCTCCCCTCCCCTGGCGCCCGCCGTTTTCCCCCCTGGCGCCCGCCACTTCGCACAATTCCTCGAGAAATCTCGCTCATCACAGCCTCGAAGCCCTCGCGCAAGGTGGCGACGCGCCACCCCTCATCCCCCAAATCCCCTTTGATTTCCGTCATCGCATCCTGGCCCGCGGGTTGCTCTCCCGCAGCCCATGAACACCCTCGACCCCACCCTCGACATCGTCTTTAAGCTCCTCTTCGGCGGTCCCAAGAGCCAGCGCATCCTCATCGCCTTGCTCACCGCCGTGCTCCAACCCAAGAGCCCCATCACCCACGTCACCATCCTCAATCCCGAAGTCCCCAAGGAGAACGTGGGCGACAAGGGCATCGAGCTCGACTTGCTCGTCCACCTCGACGATGGAACCCAGGCCAACGTCGAGATTCAGGCCAGAGGTACGATCGCGTTCCGCAATCGCGCGATGTACTACTGGGCGCGGACCTACGCCAACCAGCTCCACAAGGGCGACTTCTACACCAAGCTCAAGCCGGTGGTCATCATCATCTTCGCCGGCTATCGCGAGCTTGCCACCA
>CAZAWR010000058.1:0-62008 GCA_964488865.1 uncultured Polyangiaceae bacterium
AAGCTCCGAAGAATCAAGTGAAGACTGCCCCGTTCAAAGGGAGCCGCACCCATCGGGTATCCTGCGGCCTCGTGCTCATGCGAAACGCAAAGGCGACTTACGACAGCATCCGATGGAACCCGCGCCTGGACCCAAGCACGTTTACGATCCGCTATGAGGACCGTGTCACGGGCCTCGTCGAAGTGCCTTTCGCCGCGTTCGCTCCCGGCGGGGACGTCCCTTGGCATCGCGTTCGAGCGTTCTGTCGCGGTGACCTCGTGGTCTGGGACCGAATGGAAAGGATCGACAGACTGGCGACGCTGACGCGGTCGGGTCCGCCGGATCTCCCGTAGGGGGGAGATGCTGCAGATCCTTCCTCGGACGCGTTCAAACGAAGACATCCGTCCCTACACGTTCAACCAGGCTCACCCCGCGCAACGGCCTCTTCCCTTCCTACCCGTGATACGCTCCCCAGACGGAGGTGCAACATGAACGAGGCGTCGTGCCGGAACGAGGCCGTCCGCGTGCTCGCTGTGGACGACGACGCCAAGCAACTCTCGTTGCTGGCAAGGCTTCTCACCAAGCGTGGCTTCGACGTCCGTACGGTGGAAGGACCGATCGGTGTCTCTTCGGTCGTGCGCTCTTTCGATCCCGATGTCGTGCTGGTCGACGTGTTCATGCCAGCCCTGCGTGGGGACCAGTTGCTCTCGATCATTCGTCGCAACGCCGGTTCGCATCGTGCCCGCCTCGTGTTGTTTTCTTCCGCGGATACGGACGACCTTCGCAAGCTTGCCGGGGAAGCGAATGCGGACGGATGGATCCAGAAGACGTTCGATGGCGACGAGCTGGCGCGGAGCATCAGGCGGTTGATTGGGTGAGCCCGTCTACTGCTTGCAGCAGCTTGGTACGCTGTGCGTCATCCGGGTGAACTCCGATGGCTCCGGATCTGGGCGGTGCGGTCGCGGTTTGACCGGCCCTCGCCCTCGCGCTACACTCCTCCCTTCGCTTGGGGGGCCTGGGAACGGGACGAGATCCGCTCGCCTCGCGCTCGCGAGGTGTCCTCAAGACCGAGGTGACCCGTGCTAGCGGACCCAATATCCCATCAGCGACCCTCTCTCTTCGGGCTGCCCGTGCGGGGGGACGCATGAGTCACCATCTCTGCATCCACGGGCACTTCCACCAGCCGACTCGCGACGACCCCTGGCTCGACCGGGTCGTCTTGCAGGATTCCGCCTATCCCCATCACGACTGGACCGAACGGGTGACCGCGCAGTGCTACGCACCGAACGCGTTCGCGCGCATTCTGGACGATAGCGGTGCCATCGCACGGATCGTCAACAACTACGCGCGAATCAGCTTCGACTTCGCGCCGACGCTGCTCCGATGGTTGGAGGAGCATTCCCCGGAGACGTACGAGGCAATCCTTGCGGCAGACGTGGAGACCTGCGAGCGATTCTCCGGGCACGGGTCGGCCCTTGTCACGCCCTACAGCCACGTTGTCATGCCCCTCGCGACCCCGCGTGACAAGCGTACACAGCTCGCGTGGGCGGTGACGGACTTCGAGCGAAGGTTCGGGCGGGCTCCCGAGGGGGCTTGGCTGCCGGAGCTTGCCGTCGATATGGACTCCCTCGAGGCGCTGGCGGATTTTGGCCTCGCCTTCACCCTCCTCGCGCCCGCGCAGGCACTCGGCATGCGTCCCGTCTCCGGGGGCAATGGGAGCGACGTATCCAGCGAACGGGTCGACCCCCGAATCCCCTATGCGATCTCCTTGCCGTCGGGCCGGAGCATGTCGGTGTTCTTCTTGGACGACGCGCTCACGGCGAGCATTGCATTCGAGAACCTTCTCCATGACGGGTCCCGGTTCAAGGACCATCTGCTCACGGGGTTTGACGGTCGGGAGGGGCCTGCGTTGGTTCACGTGGCGACCGACGGGGAGGTTTACGGCCACCACCATCGTAGGGGCGAGATGGCCCTGGCGTTTGCGCTGGAGGGAATCGAAAAGGACGCGGTCGTGCAACTGACCAACTACGGGGAATACCTGGCGTCCTTTCCCCCCCGGGTGGAGGTGAAGATCGCCGAGGGGACCTCGTGGAGCTGTGCCCACGGTCTGGGGAGCTGGGTCACGGAGGGCGATCGCCAACATGCTCTGGGCTCTCCGCGGAGGCGAGGCCCCCTGCGGGTTGCCATGGACGCCCTGCACGACCGAATGACCGTGCTCTTCGAGGACCGGGCGGGACGGCTGTTCCACGACCCGCGGCGCGCCCGGGACCGTTACGTGGACCTGATCATCGACCGGACCGAGCAAGCTCGCACTGCCTTCTTCGCCTCCGAGGCCCGCAATGAGCTTTCCTATCCGGATCGGGTTTGTGCGCTGCAGCTGCTCGAGGCGCAGCGACACGCGATCCTGATGTTCACGAGCTGCGGATGGCTCGCGGACGACCCGTCGGGCTTGGAGGCCACCCAGGCGATGAACCATGCGGCGAGGGCCATGCAATTGATACGCAAGGTCATGGGGGTCGACCTCAAAGAGGACTTTCTGGGGCGCCTTCGAGACGCTCACCGCGAATTCCCGTCGAAGGGAGATACCGCCGCGATCGACACGCCGCAGACCCTCCCCGCCGCGCTCGAGCTGGACGACGTGGCCGCCCATTATGCGATCATGTCTCTGCTGGCTAGGCGCCCAGTGGCACACTCCACCTACTGCTACGATGTCTGGCCTCGGGACCTGCGCCGGCACAAGGGGGGCAATGCCGCCGTGTTCGTGGGCAGGGCGACGTTCCTGTCGCGCCTCACGACGGAGTCGTCGGACCTTGCGTTTGCGGCGATGCACTTCGGTCATCAACATGTCAATGCGGGGGTGCGTGCGGTCGCGGACGAAGCGTCCTGGGACGAGCTGCTCGGTTCCTTCGACGCGGCCGCCGCGACGGGTGACACGGCGACGATTCTGCGCTCCCTGGATGCCTGGTTCGACAAGCTTCCTCTGTCGATCTCGTCCCTGTTTCTCGACGAGCGGCGTACGTTTCTGGACGAGGTTCTGCACGGGGCGTTGGCGGAGGACGAGGCGCAGCTCAGGCAAGTCTATGACAGGCGGGCGCCGTTGATGCGAGCGCTCTCGTCCATGAGTGCACCGCTCCCGCCGGTGTTGAAGGCGGCGAGCGAGTTCGTCATTCACGCGAACTTGAGGAAGGAGCTGTCCAGTCCCTCGACGCGAGCGGACGCCGTCCGCGCGATCTTGGAAGAGGCGAAGCGCTGCGAGGTGGAGTTGGACCCGGCGGAGCTCGGCCTTGCGTGGGAGAAGAACGCCCTGGGGTGTCTCGATCGGCTGAGTGGGGACACCCTCGACGCGGAGCGTTTGGCGGACGTGGCGAACGTGGTGAAGGTGCTCGCGGAGCTTCCCTTCGAAGCAAGCCTGTTTCGCGTCCAGAACCTGTTTCACCGCGCCGCTCGCACGGCGCTTCTCGAGCTGCTCGAGCGTGCCGAGGAAGGCGACCGGGGCAGTCGCCTCCACATGCAACGGTACCTCGAGATTGGCAGAAAGCTGGGGTTGAGCATGCGTGACCTCGAGCAGGAGACCGGCAGCGCCACGCTGGCGGCGGCAGTCAAGTCGTGTCTGCGGGAGCCGTCTTTGCCGGCTGCTACGTACCGGCTGCAGCTGGGGCCTTCGCTGGGCTTCGCGGCCGTGCGGGACCTTGCGGACTACTTCGCCCTGCTGGGGGTGACGCACTGCTATCTATCGCCTATCTTCCGGGCCCGATCGGGATCCACGCACGGCTACGACGTTTGCCACCATGGGCACGTCAGCGAGGTGCTCGGAGGGGAGGAAGGGTTTTTCGCCTTGAGCGAGGCCCTTCGAGGGCGGGGGCTGGGCATCCTGCTCGACACGGTCCCGAACCACATGGGGATCGGCGACGCGGCCAACACATGGTGGATGGACGTGCTGGAGAACGGCGCCAGCTCCCCCTTTGCGCACTTCTTCGACATCGAGTGGGCGCCCGTCAAGCCTGAGCTGGCGGACAAAGTTCTGATTCCGATCCTCGAGGACCAGTACGGCAGGGTGCTCGAGGCGGGCAAGCTCAATCTCACGTACGAGGACGGGGCCTTTTCGATCCGGCATTACCAGGCCTCGTTGCCGATAGCTCCCCGAACCTACGTGTCCATCCTGAAGCACTCGCTGGAGGCGGTGGGTTTGGGCAGGGCCCACGCGGACGTCATGGAGCTGCAGAGCATCATCACCGCGCTGGGGTACTTGCCGTTGCGCACCGAGCGCGACCCGGAGAAGCTGGCGGAGCGGAACCGCGAAAAGGAGATCGCGAAGCTGCGGCTCGCGCGGCTGTACGATGGGAGCGCTCCCGTTCGACAGGCCCTGGCCGCGACCCTTGTCGCCTTCAACGGGCGGGTGGGCGAGCCGCACTCCTTCGACTTGCTCGACGCGCTCTTGGAAGCACAGGCCTATCGACCCGCCTATTGGCGCGTCGCAGCCGAGGAAATCAACTACCGCCGCTTCTTCGATATCAACGATCTGGCCGCTATCCGCACCGAGGATCCCGACGTGTTCAGGCAGACGCACGAGCTTGTGTTCCGGCTCCTGTGCGACGGCGTGGTGGAAGGCCTGCGGATCGACCATATCGACGGCCTCAGCGACCCAGGGCACTACCTGCAAGAGCTGCAGCGGGAGTACCTGGTGCAGCGGGCGCGTCGACATCTGGCGAAAGAGGGCACCGTCGTGCCCGACGACGAAGGGCTTCGCGCCCGGGTCGTGCGCGTCGTGACCGCCCACGTCGCGGCGCACGGGGGAACGGACCCGCGACTCGTACAGCCCCTCTTCGTGGTCGCCGAGAAGATCTTGGGCGATGGCGAGGCGATCCCCGACGACTGGGCGGTCGCGGGCACCACCGGCTACGAGTTCGCGGCGATCGCGAACGGGTTGTTCGTCGATGGGTCGAGCGAGGCGGCGATGGATGAGACCTACGAGGTGTTCACCGGGTGTGTCGAGCCCTTCCCGGAGCTCGTGCTGCAGGGGAAAATCGCTACGATGGAGAACGCCATGGTCAGCGAGATCTCCGTGCTGAGTCACCAGCTGGAGCGCATCGCGGCCCGCGACCGGCGGTACCGCGGCTTCACTCTCGGCTCCCTGACCGCGGTGGTGCGCGAGTACATTGCAGCGCTCGACGTCTATCGCACCTACGTGACGGCCCCCGGGCAGATCACCGATCGGGACCGCAGGTACGTGGAAGAAGCGATCGAGAAGGCCAAGAAGCGCAACCCGAGCATGCCCGACGAGGTTTTCGCCTTCTTGCGGGACACGCTGCTGCTCGAGAACCTGGAGGACTTTCGGTCGGAAGAGCAGCAGAAGCTGATCGCTTGGGTGCGCAAGTTCCAGCAAATCACGGGGCCAGTCATGGCCAAGGGCGTCGAGGACACTGTCTTCTACGTGTACAACCGGCTTGTGTCCCTCAACGAGGTCGGGGGGCACCCGAGCCGTTTCGGCGTCGATGTCGACTCCTTTCACGCTCACAACGTGGCTTTCGCTCGCTCGCACCCCCACGGGTTGCTCACGACCTCCACGCACGACACGAAGCGGGGCGAAGACGTTCGCGCGCGCATCGACGTCCTGAGCGAGATTCCGCGGGAGTGGTCGGAGACCGTCGCGAGGTGGGCCTGCTGGAATGAAGCCCACCGGACCTCGGTCGCCGGAGCGGCGGCGCCGGACCGGAACGACGAGTACCTGCTGTACCAGACGCTGGTGGGCGCGCTACCTTTCGAGGCGATCGCTGCCTCTCCGCACGAGGACGGGCCGGTCTGGGAGAGCCTGCGCGCTCGGGTCGCGGGCTACATGGCAAAGGCGACCAAGGAGGCCAAGGTTCACACGAGCTGGGTCCGTCCGGACGATGCCTACGACCGTGCGGTGCAATCCTTCGTCGAGGCTGTCCTCACGCCCCAGACGTCGCGAGACTTCCTTTCCGACCTACAGCGCTTTGCGGGGCGCATTGCCTTCTTCGGCATGCTCAACTCGCTGTCCCAGCTCGTTCTCAAGCTCACCTGCCCGGGCGTTCCGGACCTCTACCAGGGGTCCGAGCTGTGGGACCTGGGCCTCGTCGACCCGGACAACCGACGCCCCGTCGACTATGGCTTGCGTCGCCAGCTTGCGCAGAAGCTCAGGGCCACGGAGCCTTCCACCGCGTTCGTCCGCGACCTGCTCGGGGCCGGCGCCGACGGAAGGGTCAAGATGCATGTGCTGTTGCGCGTGCTGGGGCTGCGTCGCGCGCATGCGTCGCTGTTTCGACAAGGTGAGTATGTGCCGTTGGAGGTCGTTGGGCCGCGGTGCTCCCATGCGGTGGCGTTCCTCCGGCAACTCGACGGCGACGTCGTGCTGGTTGCCGTCTCCCGGCTGCACGTAGCGTTGTGTGGCGGAGAATGCCATCTTGCCGAAGCGGGATCCTGGGGCGCCACGAAGGTGCTCGTGCCGCCGGAGCTTGGTGATCGGAGATGGGGCGACGTCATTGCGGGGCGGACGATCGCCGCGTCCGAAGGGGCGATTGCCCTGTCGGACCTGCTGGGTGAACTCCCGATGGTCGTGGCTTCGCTGTGCGAAGAGTCGCCTACGAAGCCGACGTCGTCAGGGTGAAGGTCGACGCCTTGTCGCCGCGAACGATTCCGGGTTGGGTCGAGCTCGAGTGGTTCGTGGATCCACGGTGCCTCGCCCGGCCCCATCGACATCGCCCGGCGACATCGAGTACGACTGTCTCATGAAGGTAAGCTTGTGGAGCAAGAATATGACCTACCGAACGACGATGATTCTGGGGCTGTTGGCGAGTCTTGGCTGCAGTCCGGGGGCCGCAACGGCTCCCGCGCCGGCTCCGGCAAGCCCCCAGTCCAGCGCCCGCGCACAATCGCTTGGGGGTGAGCCAGCGACGGAGTCCGCGGCCGTCGTGGGAGCAGACGCAGCGCCACGTCCTGCAAGGGAGCCAGTGTTCGCGGCCGACAGCCTGCCCGATGGGCTCACCGCCTTGACGGACGAGGAGGCCGAGGAAGCGGAGACGAAATGCGCGGGGCTCTCGAAGGCGCTCGCCTCGGCCGTGAAGACGGACCGGTCCGGGCGCTCCCGCACCGAGGTCTTGCTCGCCACGCTCGAAGCAGGCATCCAAGCACCCGGCGTGGACGTCCCGCGCTGCACCGAGCTCATCCGTCGGGACTTGCTCATCTACAAGGCACGCATGATCGAAAGCGAGGCGATCAACCACATCAAGATGATCTCGATGCTGCTCTCCGTCGCGTCCGAGCGGGAGCCCGCCTCCCTGTGTCCCAGCATGGGGCCGACGCCCGCGAGCCTGTCATCGCTCGAGAAAGCACCCGTCGCGGTGACCCCGGAGGCCTGGCGTCAGGGGGGGTGGGACTGCCTGCGGTTTGCGCCGGATTCGCCCGTGTATTTCCAGTACGAAGTGCGCATGGACACGGCGGCCGGGTCGTACGAGATCTTCGCGCGGGGTTACCCCGCGGCACATCCCTCGGTCGAACTGTTCCAGAAAGGAAAGGTCGTCGACGGGCGGATTCGTCCTTCTTCCGAAGTGATGCGGAGGTAGGAGCGGTGCTCGGCCTCCGTGGCGTGGCTCAGACCGTCAAGCCGAACACGCTCGTCAACAACAAGACGCCCAGTACGATCATCAGTTCCATCTCGAAACCTCCCAGCGCTTGTCGCGTTGCTTCGCCGTGGTTCTTCGTCTGTCGACCAAGAGGGCGCGTCAGTTGCCGATTTGCTCGACCTTGTTGGCCTGTTCCTGCACCTTCTTGTCGACCTTCTCACCAAAGATCTTGAACCCAGCGATGGCGACCAAGGCGATGACACCCACCAGGATGATGTACTCCACGAGGTTGGCGCCGGCGTTGTCGCGAAGGAACCGGTTGATTCGAATCATCATGGTGCTTCTCCTTCGGATGACGTGACTCCGGGTCTCGTGCGTCGGTAGTTGGTTGATCCCGAACGTTGCACTGCTCGTGCCACGCGCGCGTAGAATGCGTTGTAACTTCGGATGGTTACGGTCGCCGTAACACCACGAATCCAAGCCCGGATGGTGGCGGAAGGGCGCGGGCCTGGGAAATGGCGAGGGGACCGGGGGGACTCCCGCAACGCGTCGCCGAGCGTTACGCCCGACTGCGTAACAGAGTGTGCAGGGACCCGGCGTTGTTACGCCCCGCCTTCCGCCCGACAACTGGGAAGCAATGATACCCAGGTAGGATCGAATGCAGCACAGGGAGCGGGAACCCGTGCTGCACTCCGTCTCCCCTAGGCCCAACCTTGGGTGATCATCTCGAACACGACCCGGTCCGCCACGTCGGGATTGACCTCGTCCGGCAGCCGCGATCGCCCGGCGGCATCGTCCATCTCCTCACGCAGTCTGGCAGCCTCCGCGAGCAGCTCGTCGAAAGACAGGGCCCCGTTGCGGATCGCCACGAGCTCCTGCGCGTCCGGTCTGCGTACGAGCAGGTCGCCTGTGCGCAGTGCCTCGAGGCCCATGCGCATGAGGCGGACGAGGTGCATCGCGTGCTTCGTGTCGTAACCGTGCTTCCGTTCGAGTTGTGCCCGGGCCGGGTTGCGTTGCGACTTCCATGCTTCGTAGGCCTCCCAGTGCCGCAGCGCCGCGCGGTACTTCTTCTCCGCCTGCAGCGCTGCCGCCACGTCCGGCGGCAGCTGCAAAGCGTGCGTGGCCACCGCGCGCATGCGGTCCTCGAGATCCTCGTCTCCTGCCGTCGCCACTTCCTTCCAGAACGCTTCCATGCGGTCCTGCAGGGCGATCCGTACCGGTCTTGGAAGCTCCATGCTGTCGACGCTCCAGCTTCGGACCTTGTCCGCGATGGCTTGCTCGATTCGGTCCCGGTCGTCGTGGCTCAAGGTGCCCCCGGTCGCGGGCAGCCCGAAGTCCTCCCGGGTCGGCTTGTGCGAAGGAGGGTGGAGCAACCACGACCGGTGCGACTTGATCTTCTTGAGCTGCGCCATCGCGTAGCCAAGGAAGGTGTGCTGGACCTTCTTCGTCAGGAAGACGTGCCGTTTGGCATGCAAGGGCCTCCACGCGGGAGACGCCAGCACCCAGTCCGCTTCGTCCGAGAAGAGGATCTCAAGCGCATTGGGGTTGGCCGACACGCAGAGACCCACGAGCTTGGCGACGTCGAAGATCACGCACTCGGTCTTGATCGCGAGCGCGCGACTGGCGGTCGGGTGAGCCCGCAGGCGCGGCAAGACCGCGTCCGCGAGGTCCTCAGGCAGCGCCCCCTCGTGCTGCTCGAAGGATCGAACCAGCGACAATCGAACATCGAGAGGTGCGACACAAACGCCGCGCAGGTCGAGGTCGGAGCCTTCACCCGCCGTGCCGTGCGCCTGGCTGCCCGCCAGCGTCAGGAAGATCGTGCAGGGCGCGAGGGGGAAGGTCACTCGCGCGCCTCGAGGCGAAGCCTGACCAGAAGATCGTCGAGGGCGTCGATCGTCGTGGGCTCCTCCGGCAGGGAACTGCGATGCTCCCGGTCGAGCAGGGTCCACACGTCGTCCTCCCACGGGGTGCTCATGCGAGTCAGAATACCAATCTTCGGGGCTCGGAGGGGAACCGCTGGTGAAACCGCTTCCGCTGGGAAGCGGACGATTGCCCAGCGATCGGCCGTGGCCTAACGTCGATCCCGCATGAAGTTCGAACAGCTCGACCGCCGGATGCGCGTCTACGAGACCGCGCACGATCACTGTGTCCTGCCGGGCATGCACATGGTCGCGCGCATCGACGGGCGCTCCTTCTCTCACCTGACCCGCGTGGCCCACGCACTGCAAGCCCCCTACGACGAGCGTTTCCGCGATTGCATGGTCGCCACGCTCGAACACGTGATGAGCTGCGGATTTTCGGTGCTGTACGGCTACACGCAGAGCGACGAGATGTCCCTGCTGATGCGGCGAGACGAGGCGCTGTTCGGGCGCAAGCTGAGGAAGCTGCTCTCCGTGCTCTCCGGCGAGGCCAGTGCGAAGTTCTCCCTCGCCTTCGGCGCCTTGGGCGCCTTCGATTGCCGGATCTCCCAGCTGCCCCGCACCGACGACGTCGTCGACTACTTCCGGTGGCGGTACGAGGATGCCCATCGCAACGCCCTCAACGGTCACTGCTATTGGCTCTTGCGGCGTCAGGGGCTCGACGACCACGAGGCGACGACGAGGCTGAAGGGGGTATCGGTGGCTGCCGCCAACGAGTTGCTCTTCCAGAACGGGACCAACTTCAATGACCTGCCGTCGTGGCAGAAACGCGGCATCGGCGCGATGTGGGAGGACGTCGAGCAAGCGGGGGTGGATCCCCGCACGGGCGCCGACGTGATGTCCACGCGCAGGCGCATCGCCTTGCAGTGGGACCTGCCCACGAGGACCCTGTACGACGACTTCGTAAGGAGCATCGTCGAAACCCAGTGAGGGTGCTCAGAAGGTCCGTTCCAGCACACCGAGGAGCTCCGTAGGTCCCATCACGTCGAAGCCCAGGTCCCTCGGGTAGTGCTTTCCGTTGCCCGTCAGCAAGACATCCGCTCTGCCCGTCAGCGCCACCTCCACGAACATCCGATCCTTTTCGTCGACCATGGCTCCCGGCCACACTTCGACCTCGCCCACGTCCGAGCCCACATCGAGCAACGACGCCACCCTTCGTTCGACGTGCTCCGGAGCGAACGTGAACTTCGGGCGGGCCATGACCGATCGGTATTCTCGAAGAACCCGATGATCGTAGAGAACGGCGTGCCGTTGGCGCACGATGGTTTCGATCACGAGGTCGGGAACCCGCCCTCCGTTCAACAGGGCGGAGATCAGTACGTTCGTGTCGATCACGATGCGCGACATCAGCCGCGCTGCCCACGCACCAGGTCGCGAAACGACAGCAGTTCGGCGCGCACCGAGTCGTGCGTGTACTCGTCGTCTTCGTCGGCCGGTTCCCCGGGCTCCTGGAAGTAGGGGCGTTCGAGCATCAAGCGTCCCCATTCCGCGTCCACCTCCCGTACGAGCTCGTAGTACCTCGCCTCATTGTCGAGGAATCGATCCAGGATGACCTCGAGCGCGGCAAGGGGCTCGTCGAAGTGCTCGGCCACGATCATGTCATGCGTCATGATGTGCCGGATCAACACGGCCCGGAGCGCGCCGCTGGCGTCGCGAACGTAGTCGGACACGAACCGGGACAGCTCCGCCTGCACCTGCTGCAACCTGGGCACGGGAGACGCGCCGCGGAAGAACCCCCCGCCTTCCCGGCCGACCGCGTCCGCCACCGAAAAGGTTCGACCCATGCGAGCCTCTCGCTCGACCGTGCGCTTGTACTCGTCCTCGTCGTCGGTCATGGTGTGATCTCCCGTCCACAAGTCTCTATCAAAGGGGACCGGCGGTAAAGGAACCCCTGTTCGTGCACCGCGGGTATGACGCAGCACGGTTCAGGGCATCTCAGCCCCGAAAGTCCGTCGTGATCGCGTCGACCACAGCGCGACCCCGGACCGTGCTTCGCACGAAAGGAAGGGCTTTCCTCATGCGCTCGCGCTCGAGCCGCTCAAATCGAAAGCCTGCTTCGCGCATCGACACGCACGTCCGTCGCCGCAAGTGACAGTTGCCAGCCACCCGCTTCCACACCGGCTCGATGCGACGTTGCCACGCCTCTCGGTCGGGGTCGTCGTCCGCGACGTGCTCGAGGAAAAGCAAGCGGCCCCGCGGACGAAGCACCCGCCGGACCTCGCGCAGGGTCTGCGCGGGATCCTGCACCGAGCACAGCACCAGCGTGGACACGACTGTGTCGAAGGAGGCGTCGGAGAAGGGGAGCCGCTCGGCCTCGGCCCCGACGATCGTGACCGGCACGGAAGGGCGCACGGCAAGCAGGCGGTCTTTCAGCTTGCGCCGCATGTTGGCGTCGGGCTCGCACAAGACGATTTCGGACAGGGACGCCCTGTATCGCGGCAGGTTGAGGCCCGTCCCGGCCCCGATCTCGAGGACGCACCCACGCGCTTCGTCGAGCAACTCTTGCCTCCACGCGCCCACGCACGCATCCTCCCCCGCTTGCATGAAGCGGTCGTAGATCGCAGCCATCAGGAAGCTCATGCACATGCCAGCGACATGGGGCGGTCCCCGGGCGATGGGTAGCCCCTCGATCGAGAAGGGATGGTTCGACGGCTCGCGCTACGCGTGGGCTGGGGAGACGTGCTCCTGAGGTCTTGTGCGATGGTCGGCGATCAGGCGTTCGAGCCCTGTGCGCAGCGGGACCCGTGGCTCCCAGGACAGGACGCTCCGGGCTCGTGCGGGGTTGCCCCAGAAGCGTGATACATCGTAGTTGCGGGGAGGCGCGTGATCGATGGGGACGGCGGTGTCCGTGAGCTCGAGCACCGCGTTCGCCAGCTCTTGCAGCGTGGTGGGTACACCGGTGACCAGATGGATCGCGGGAAGCTCGTCCTCGCCGGCTTCGAGGGCGAGCACCGTCCTCACGATGCCGTCCACGGTGTCGTCAATGTGCGTGAAGTCGAACGTGTGTCCGGCCCCGTCGAGTCGGAGGCGTCCTGCCCAGAGGGCGGTCGAGACGAAGGCAGGAATGACCCGGTCCGCGTGGTCCGAGATGCTGCCGTAGACGTTGGACAGACGCAGAATGGCAGTCCGCACGCCCTGCGTGCGGGCCTCCTGAAGGTGCCGTTCGGCCATCACCTTCGACCTGGCGTAGACGTTCATGGGGCGCAGGGGAGCCTCTTCGGTGGCTGGGAGGGCGTCTGCCTGGCCATAGACCTCGCGGCTGCTCGCCAGGACGAGCCAGGGGCGAGAAGGTGAGGCAGATGCCGCGGCGACCACGTTGCGCGTGCCCTCCGCGTTGGTGGTCATGCAAGCGGCTGGGTCTTGCTCGCCCCAGACCACACGAGAGACCGCCGCCAGGTGGATGACCCCACAGCACCCGGCCATCGCGCGTGCGAGAGTGTTCGGGTTGCACACGTCCTGTGGGACAGTCACGTCCGGCTCGCGCAGATCATAGGGGGTGACGTCGAACGCAAGCCTCCGCAGCGCGGTCGTCATGGCCGAGCCCACGAGTCCGGTAGAGCCGGTCACGAGGATGGACGAGCTCATTCGTCTTCCAGTGGGGGGATGTCCTCAGCGGGAACGAGGATTCGGATCGACCTGGGCTGTCGCGGTGTCCTCGCGATCAGCCCCGCCTTCTCCATGCGCACGATGGCGTCGTGCACCGAAGGCGGAGTGAGGCGGAAGTACGTGCAGAGCTCGTGCTCGGCGGGGGGCTGCCGGTGAAGCTTCTGGTAGAGGTGAATGAACGCCAGGAACTGGGCTTGACGCGGGGTCATCGATGGTGCCACGCCCAGATCCTCGGGGAGATCGATTCGTGTGTCCAGCCCCGTTCGTCGGGTCCGAGCCAGCATCAGCGGGTACCCACGCCCCAGCGCGCAGGCTACAGTGGGGGACACATGCAGCCCCCCGCCTGGACCCCACCCGCTCCGCAACCAGCACCCGCCTGGCAGGCGCCAGTGCCCAGCCCGGACCCGGCTCCGGACCCGGGGGACCGCGTGAGCGTGATCGACGCGATCCGCTTCCCGTTCTCCGACGCCAACTGGGGGAACAACTTGCTCGTCAGCACCGTGTTCATGTTCATCCCGTTCGTGGGATCGATCGCGAACCACGGGTGGCATGCCGAGATCCACCAGCGACTCGCACGCCGGCACCCCAGCCCCATCCCTCGCCTCGAGTTCAGCGACCTGATGCACTACATGGGCCGAGGCATCGCACCGTTCTTCGTGACCATGATCGTGGTCCTGCCCATGATGCTGCTGACCTACGGCGTGATCGCCGTCGCTGTCGTGCTGGGTGCGGCCTTGGGCGCAGCCGTCAACGAGCCGCTCGTCATGGTCCTTATCTGGGGCGCTGTGAGTCTGGTGGGCGCGATCCTCCTCGCCCTGATGGGGGTGGCTCTGCACGCGGCCCAGGTTCGCGCGGAGCTTTCGGAAGACCTCGGAAGCTCCCTGTCCCCCGGCTACCTCGTACGGTTCCTCGGCAAGACCTGGCTCACGGTGCTGGTGTCGAACCTGCTGTTCGGCATGCTCTCCGTGGTCGTCTTCTTCATCGGCTATCTGATGTGCATCGTCGGCATGTACCCGGCCATCGCGCTGGTCACCATGGCCGCCGTTCACCTGCGCTGGCAGTTCTACCGTCGCTATCTCGCACGAGGTGGGGAGCCGATCGGGATCAAGGAGCCGCAACAGCTGCCGTCCGAAGCGGCTGCCGCGTACCAGGCCGCCTACGCCCAGTACCAGCAGCCCATGCGGTGAGGCCGGACGTCAGGGACAGGGATCCGAGCCCGCGTCCGTGGCGGGCCCGACCCCGCTGACCCCCGCCCTGATCATCGTGAAGCCGATGCCGACGCTGATCCCATCGCACGTTGACGAGGGGTCCTGGGTCCTGTCCTTCATGATGTCCGATGCCCGTCGGATCGAGGACGCCATCGCATCGAACGTGGATCCCGAGCACATGGTAGGGTCGAGAAAGCCCAGCACGTCTCGCGCTTCCTCGATGAACTCCTCGGTATCGACCACGCCGGAGACCGTTCCACGCGTCAACACGTCCGGGTCGTCTTCGAAATCGATCGCGACCTTGGCGTGGTGGGCCGTCAGTCGCAGGACGGTGCCGGCGATCGGCACCATGAGTTGGAAGTCGCCAGGGGACCCGGTGCTTAGACGGTTGGCCACCAGCTTGCCTCCGGGAAAAGAGATCCTCGCGGACTCGACATCGGAGACGTCCTTCAGGCTCGCTCGTGACACGGGCCAGCAGTCGGACCCGTCGAACATGGGGGCGGACGGGAGGGAATCGGTAGCAAAGACCTTCGTCGAAACGGACGGCTGGTTGGGTCCGAAGGGGTCGAGCTTGAACAGCCACGTGTACAGCCCGTTCGCGACAGCGTCGTTCACCCGCTCGGAGAAGTTTGGACTGACCGAGGAGAGCAACGGCACGACCGCCTTTCCGAACGCGTTGTCGACGCCCTCGTCACCATCGGGATAGACCTGTTCGGGGAGCGCGCCCCCGGCTGGCTGGCAGAGGTCGGTCGACGTCGCATCGGAGGTGAGGCCGTCCAGGTCGGCGCCGAAGAGCATCCATGCGGACGCGTCGATGTATCCGTCCCAGTCCATGTCGCCGAAGTAGAGGGTGTCCACGGCGAACACGGTGCCATCGATGGGGGAGCAGTTGACCGCACCGTCCGTCTTGGCATCGCTGGACGAATCCACCCCCGCGTCGCCGTGCTGAGGTCGGTCCGAGGAGCTCGAGCATCCGAGCAAGACGAAGACGAGGACTCCCACCTGCGCGCGTGTGTTCGACCGTAGTGTCATGGAATCTCCTTGCCTGCGGGTTGCAGGATGGCTCCTTTGGGTGTGGGTGATGGTGAATCAGAGGGGTTCGAGGCGTCCTGGAGCGCCAACAAGGCTGCCCCGAGCGCGCCAGCGTGCTGTGCATGGGGTGGCACGAACACGTCCATGCCGACGCGCTCCGACAAGAGCAACGCCACGGTCGGATGATGCGCGACTACGCCACCGGTCAGCACCACGCGCCCCTCGAGCGGGGCCATCTCCAGCGCTCGGCTCACGACCGACTCGTAGGCTCCCCGGACGATGTTTTCCACGGGCACACCCGCGCGCAGGTGGGCCAAGACCTCGGTCTTCGCGAACACCGTGCAGAAGCTGCTGAGCCGCGCCGCCTCCTTCGCTGCCCTCGCCAGCTCGTCGAGCCGAGCGAGCGGCAAGTCCAGCCGCATCGCGATCTCCTCCAGAAAGGCCCCCGTTCCCGCTGCACACTTGCGGTTCATCCGGAAGTCCACGCGCTTGCCTTGGGCGTCGATGCGGATCACCTTGTTGTCCTGACCCCCGATGTCGATCACGGTGGCGGGTCCCCCCGCCAGATGGAAGCTGCCCACGCCGTGACAATGGATCTCGGTGACGGAGCGGCCGGAGAAGTCGACGTTCCGACGCCCGTAGCCGGTCGATACGGTATGCGTGACGTGAGCTCCGCCCCCCGCGTTCTCGAGGCCTTCCTGCAGGCAAGCGCGTGCGGTGGCGCGGTAGTCCACACCCGAGGGGCGCACCACCCGGGACACCACGTTCCCCGCACGGTTCAGCAAGACGAGCTTCGTGGCAGACGCACCGATGTCGACCCCGCACACGAGGTCCGTGTCCGGTTGCTCTGTTCGGTGGTCCGTGGGTTCCATGCGTCGTCTCCCCAAGGTCACGTCTGGGATCGTTGACTCCGAGGAACGCTCTACGGTACCGGCCGTGGTCTGATAGTCAAGGTGAGGCCAGGTGCGGGTCGCTGCGAAGAAGCCCAAAGCCAGGGCGTAGCCGAGGATTCCCTCACCGACCGGCGTTCACCCGGAAGAGTGAATGCGGCGTGCGGGGGAGAGCCGCACACAGGTCACTCATCGTCACTCATCGTCACTCATCCATGCATTCGCCCTTGCCTGCTTTCTCGTACCACTTGCAGCCCTGCATGACGCTGCACCGCGACTTCTCGAGCGTGTGGCACGGCGGGCGCTCCGGCTCCAGGGGCGGCATCGTCGGCTGGACTTCGGTGCCCTCGTCTTCCGGCTCGGCGCTCTCCGTTGGTTCCGTCGCTTCGCCCTCGACCGCGTCTGGTTCGGATGCCGCGGGTTCGGCCGCGGGTTCGGCCGCGGGCGTTTCGGGCTGCGGGGGGCCCCCGCAAGCCAAAAAGAAGCCCAGGACCAACGGTGTACCTAGCGCGAACATCTTCATGGCGTCCCCTTCAAGCCCCATCCTGTGTCGGTGTGGGGCAACACGCGTGAACGTTCCGGTCGCGCCCAAGGATGACACGCTCGATCGTTTTCCGCCAGAACGTGCCCCTTGGCTATACTGTCGCGATGGCAAGGCGTGTGGTCCGTCCGATCGTGGCAGGCGTGGCAGCGTTGGCCTTGGCGGCTGGTGGGGTGTGGCTGTTCTGGGAGCGTGATCCCGAGGAGTCCGCATACCCGTTCGCGCCGGGGGTTCCCGGCCAGGTCGGCGCGCTCTGGAACCTGAGTCCGGAGGCGCTGGACCGTGCGACGCAGGCTGACGTCAAGCGGTTGGGGCAGGCGTTGGACCGGCTTGATGCGGCGATGGGGCAGGTGGAGGCGCGCAAGGAGTTGCTCACGACGGCGACGATCGATGGGCTGCGGCTGGAGGACCGGCAAGCCATCCGGACCCTGTGGGCCGACGTTCTCGACCCGCTCCTGGCTCTGGACGACATCAAGCATCGTTACGGTGGATTCTGGGGAATCGACTACAAGGCGCACCCGCGATTGCATGCGACCAGCTTCGGGCTCACCTTTGTCGCGCTGTGCGCCGAGGTGGAGGCCGGTCAGATTCTCGTGAAAGCCCTGGGCAGCGCTGAGGTTGCCCCAGGCTTGTTCGACGAGGCCATGCCCGACTACGGTCTGCCGTCCGGCACCTTCAGCGCGCTGCGCAAGAAGCTCGTCCGCTCCAGGGACCTGTCCTACGTGCCAGTCGGCGACGGGTGGTTTCACTTGTGGAACAAGCGACCTCTGGAGAAGTCCGACGCCGCATTCGCCTCCCTCGTGGACGCCCGCGCTCGTCGCGCCAAGGAGGCTCTCGGACCTGCGAGCGTGGTGAGTGTTGTGCGCAACAAGGGGGAGATCCTCCAGAAAGAAGCCTTCGAACGCTGGTTCCCCGTGCAGAAGGAGGTCGCCCGGTGGGCGGGGGACACGCGCGTGGTCGACCAGGACCGTCGGTTGATCTCCGACGCCCAGATCGCCGAGATGCGCAAGGCGATGAGACCGGGCGACGTCCTCGTGGAGCGACGCAACTGGTATCTGTCCAACGTGGGCCTGCCCGGGTTCTGGCCCCACGCAGCCCTGTTCGTCGGAACTCCGGAGGAGATCCGCGCCATCTTCGACGGGGACCCCGACACCCGGACGCGCTTCGGCTCGTTCAGCGAACACCTCGCCAAGAAGCACCCCAACGTCTGGAGCGCGCTTCAAGGCAAGGACTCCCAAAGCCACTCCCACGCCATCCTCGAGGCGGTTAGCGAAGGCGTCGTCGTGTCCTCCTTCGAGCACTCCTGCGGCGCCGATTACGTCGCAGCGCTGCGCCCGCGACTCCCGCTCGTCGAGATCGCAGCGGCTCTCGATCGGGCGTTCGGCTTCTTCGGGCGCCCCTACGACTTCAACTTCGACTTCGGAACCGACGATCAGGTCGTGTGCTCGGAGCTCGTCGTCAAAGCGTACGAACCCAAGACCCCCGAGGGGCCCGGGCTGCGAATCCCATTCATCACCGTGGCAGGGCGTCGCGCGGTGCCGCCCACGGAGCTCGTGCGCACCTTCGGTTCGGACCGTGGCAAGGAGTCGCCCCAGCTCGACTTCGTCTACTTCCTCGACGGACGGGAGCGCGGGAAGAGCGCGGTGGTGGGCGACGAGGAATCGCTGGTCAAGACTGCCACCCGACCCAAGTGGGACATCGTCCAGCCTTGAGGGGCCGCGAGAAGCTCCTCGAACCTCCGCCTCCGGTCAAAGATCGTACACGAGGAACGTGCTGCGGAGCTGTGCGTTGCTGAGGGGCTTCTTGATCCGTGGCCGGCCGCCGAACGCCCGCTCGAAGTCAGGGTTCGCGATCAAAAATGCGGCTCGCCACCCGCGGAACTGGCGACACCAGCGCCCCAGGTCTCGGTAAAGCGTCAACAGCTCAGGGGAGTCGAGGCGCTCTCCGTAGGGAGGATTGCTCAGGATCAACCCAGTGGCTTCGCTCATCTGGTGATCGCGACAGACCTCGTACACCGCGGTGGTCGTGAGGTCTCGGAAGTCCCCCCGCACGCCGTGCACGAGGTGATCGACACCCGCGCGCGACGTGTGATCCTGGCAGGAGACGAAGGCCTCCTCCTTCAGCTCGTTCGCGATGGCGAAGGGTTGGGTGTCGGCAAAGAGCGGCTGCGGCTTGTCGATGAAGAGCGAACGCAGCGACGGCAAACCCATGCATGCTGGCTTTCGCGGCGCAATCCAGACCGGGTTCGCACGTCCCATGCTGACGGCCTCGATGGCAATCGTCCCGCTGCCCGCCATCGGATCGACCAGGGGTTCCACGCGCGCCTGGTGTCGGGCCAGCATCACCAGCACGGCGGCCAGGCTCTCGTTCAACGGGGCGACACCGCCCGTCTGCCGATACCCCCGCTGCGACATGGGCCGTCCCGCCAAATCGATCGACACGGAGAGCACGCCCTCCCGCAGACGAACGTCGAAGGACATGTCCGGGGTGTCTGCGTCCACGTGCAGATCCATCCCCCGCTGCGCCGCCCCATCGATCAGGGCGTTCTTCACGGTACCCACGATCTGCCGTCCCCCCGCGGCGAACTCCTCCACGCCGTGGGCGGCGACACTGATGCCATATCCCGGCATTCCCCAGCCGCGCTCGTCTCGTCGAACGAGGTCCACCAAGTCGTCGTACAGGGGCTCGAGGCGCACGGCGCGGCTCTCGTACAGATCCCAGAGCACACGCGTGCTCGTTCGATGGTACTGCACCGCCAGGGCAGCCGCGTGCGGCTCGAACGGGTACACCAGCGAGCCGAGACCTTGCTTGCGCGGCTCCGGCAGCTTCGTCGCGAGAGACGCTCTGCCCGCCAGTCGCGAGAACTCGCCCGCCATGACCTTGTTTGTCCCGCTGAAACCCACGAGCCGAAGCTGGTCCAAAGCGATTCCTGTCGACATGGCGGCCAGATTATCCCATTTCGCCTCGCTCGAAGAGAAGTGTCGGACACGCCGATCGACCGACAGAGCCCGGACCTTCGCCACTACTTGCGTGCATCATTGCTTCCCACGCCCAATGGGCAACAATGGACACGTGAATCGCTCCTCGCTCCCACTCCATCTCCTCCTCGCGATCGCCCTGCCATGTTGTGCAGCCTCCGAGGACGCGACGAACGCCTCCCCCTTGCCCGGCTCCGATGCTTCGACCGACACCGCGACCGACACTTCCACCGACGGGTCGCCTGTGAACGATGCTCCCGACGGCAGCTGGCCCGGGGACGCGGAGAACCCGTCGGATGCGCCACTCGACGCGCTGTCGGATTCCCCCTCGGAGGCCGCTGCGTGCACGCCCGCTTGTGACAGTAAGATTTGTGGCGATGACGGCTGCGGTGGTTTGTGCGGCACATGCGATGGAGGCCGGGTGTGCGACCAAGGGGCGTGCGTCTGTGACCCCGTCATGCCCACCGGCTGGCCCTCCGGTCTCTCGGTCTGGGACCACAACCCCGTGCTCGTGCCGACGAGCGGCGCGACGCTTCACGGGAGCGACAACGTGTACGCGCCCGACATCCACGATGCCTCGGGCGTCCGCGTGATGTGGTACGGCGCACAGGGGAGTGACGGGCACGATCGCATCTTCGTGGCCTGGTCCAGGGATGGGGCCCAGTGGAGGAAGTACCCGACGGACGCGTCACCGCAGCCCGTGCTCGAGACGGGAGGATCCAATCACGTCAACGACCCGAGCGTGGTTCGCGTCGGCACCACCTGGCGCATGTACTACACCGACGCGCCGACGGCGGAGAACGATCGGATCTGGCTCGCGGAGTCCGGCTCCGTGAAAGGCTTCCAGAAGGTGGCCGAGGTGCTTGGCCCCGGGGCCGCGGGCACCTGGGAAGCGGAGAAGGTCGGCAGGCCCTCCGTGCTCGTCGAAGGAGGCGTCACGCACATGTGGTACGACGGCACGGCCGCAGGATCGCGCCACGTGGGGTACGCCACCTCCACCGACGGCATCACGTTCGTGCGTCACGCTGGCAACCCCGTGTTCCTTCATGCGGGTGCGGTCGACGTGAAGAAGGTCGGAGGCGTCTACGTGATGCTGCGGGAAGCCGGGGACGGCACCTATTGGGCCACGAGCGCCGACGGCACTTGCTGGGTCGATCGCGGCAAGCTGTTCGGGCTCAGCGGCTCGGCGTACGACGCCTACGGGCAGGTCACGCCGTTTCTGGACGTGGCTGGCGGAGCGCTTCGCGCCGTGTGGTTCGGCGGAGCCTCGGTGTCGACGTGGAACCGCAACCGGATCGCGGTGGCCTATCCGTCGGGGGCGACGATCCCTTCGGGCGGTGGGTGCTCGGGTTGTACGACGTGGGGCTGGTCTTGCTCGTCGGCATGCCAGCAGGCCGGGGCGGACGCGAGCGGCACGTGCGGTGCGCCCGGCAGCACGAGCCCGGGCACGTGCTGCGCGTGCTCCACGGAGGGGTGTGAAGCCTGCACTTCAGCTGTCGACTGTCACCAAGCCTGTGTGAGCGCCAGCAAGGCCGGCGGGTGGTGCGCCCACCCCGGCAGCACGGACCCCGCAGTGTGCTGTGCCTGCCTGGAATGATCAGAGCTTCTCGCTCCATGCGCCAGCCGGAGTCGCCGCTTCGTCGTCGTTCGGCCTTGCGACAAGCCGCTCTCGTCCCGATCGAGATACACGCTTGATGTCCTTCGCGATCGACCGCACGTGTGCGCTCCCCTCCTCGCCGCGTCGTTCGTGAGGGTGTGCGCGTGATCGAGATCAGCGGTACGGGTTCCGCTTCAAGTCGTCCGGCGCCGTGGTGTCCGGCGTGGTGGCGGGCGGAGGTTCCGACGTCGGGGGTGGGGAAGTGGGGGGAGTGGCGGTCGCTGCCGGCTCCGTCTTCGTAGCGGCGGGAGTCGTGCGCGTTGCTGCGGAGTGCGCCTTGCCAACGCTTGTGTTCGTTGCGCGAGGATCGCTGCTCGACGACGCCATTGCGTTCGCGGACAGTTGGGGGGGCGGGGTGGCGGAAGCCGTGGCGGAAGCTGGGACAACAGCTGTCGTTGTACCCTGCGTGGACGAAGCGCCGGTTGCGGGCCCTGTTGGTGAATGGGGCGCGCCGTCGTCGAGGGCGAAGAGGGTTGCCACGACGGCCAGCACGCCGACGCCTGCGCCTCCTGCGATGAAGAACGCGAGTCTCTTGGTGGAGGCAGCCTGTTGCTCGAACGCTGCGGCAGGGGAGGTGACCTCGAGGGCAGACGGGTGGGACGTGGGAGCGGGGACCGCCATGGCCGCGGAGGACACGCTCGAGTCCGATGGCTTGACGAGCCCGAGGTCGGGACGGTCGAGATGGCCGGACGTGGTCGCGCCGAGCGGTTCGCTTGCCATCATGCGGGAGAGGTGATCGCGGACCGACGCACGTCGTCGCTCCATGGCCACGCCGATCACGCTTCGAACGTAGGTCTTCACCTCCGAAGCGCTGGCGAGCATGCGGCTTGCGCGGGCGGCAGCTTGAAGCTCGTCCGCCATGTCTGCGGCGCTCGCGTAGCGTTTCGCGGGGTCGCGCTCGAGCGAGCGGGCGAGCACGCGGTCGACGGCTTCGGGCATCGCCGGGTTGACCTCGCGAAGGCGCGGGATGGGCTCGAAGATCAGGCGATTGAGGGTGACCGCTTCGTTCTCTGCGAGAAAGAGGCGTCGGCTGGTCAAGCACTCCCACAGCACGATGCCGGCGGCGAACACGTCGGACCGCGGGGAGACACCTTCTCCTCGCGCTTGCTCCGGTGCCATGTAGGCGACTTTGCCCTTGAGCTGACCGGCGCGCGTGGTGCTGAGACGCGATGTGGCATGGGCGACACCGAAGTCGGCGATCCTCGCGACGCCGTTGGTGTCGACGAGGATGTTCTGGGGGGACACGTCCCGGTGGACCAAGCCGATGGGGCGTCCATCGGGGTCGACGTGTTCATGGGCGGCGTGGAGCCCGGCGAGGCTGTCGAGGGCGATGCGTACGGCCGCGCCGGGGGGCATTGGGTGGCCGCCGTCGACGCCTTGCGAGAGGAAGACGGCGAGGGTTTCTCCCTCGATGTATTCCATCACGAGGTAGTAGCCATGCTCGGACGCGCCGACCTCGAGGACGGGCACCACGTGCTGATGGCGGATGCCCGCGACGATGCGGGCCTCGTCGAGGAACATGCTGACGAACCCCTCTTCGCTCCCGAGGTGGGGGTGGAGCCGCTTGATGGCGAAGAAGCGTTCGAAGCCGCCCATGCCGACGAGGCGGGCGAGGTACACGGAAGCCATTCCTCCGCTGGCGAGCTCGGCGATGAGCTCGTAGCGATCGATGCGGGGCAAGCGCCCTGTGTCTTGGCCGAGGAACTTGAGGGGCATCCGATGTGCCTCGTGGCCTGTCCGGGATGGCAAGGGTGTGTACATGGAAACGGTACACGACCGGCGCGAGCTTGTCCAAGTCGAGCCTGGTTCCTGGGGACGGATCCACGTGCGGGAGCGAGGAGCGCACGGCGCCGCGGACGATCGGGTGGGGAGTTGGTGAGGGGTGGCGGGCGTCTTGCCCGCTCGGCGTGAGGAGGGCTACCAGGAGCCGAGATTGTTCACGCGGGCCTGCTGGCGGGTGAACGCACGGCTTGCGGCGCTGTCTTTGCGCTTGCCCGACGCGGTGGTGTAGATCTCGTCGAGGTTCGCCGTGATGTCGAAGAAGAAGCGCGCCTCGGGGCTCCAGAGTGGGTTGCGACGCGTGCCGTCGGGACCGATCTGATCCGTCGCGTTGTAGTAGCCGGCGCCGATCCCGATCTCGGGGATGACGTCATAGTCGATGCCGGCGAGGAACCACGGGGTGACCCGGTGGGTCTGCGGGTCTTCGACACGGGCGGGCGTCAGGGCCCCGGTCGTGATGTCGACGTTCGTGTCTTCGAAGCCGTACGCCCACTGCAGGATCCACACGTAGTTGGCAGACAGGTGGAGCTTGCTGGTGACGTCGAGGGCGGCGCCGATGAGCGGGGTCAGCTCGTGGTTGACCTTGGCGCGTCCGCTGAATTGGTTGGACACGATGGTGCGTCCGCCGGCGTCCTGGCGCTCGAGGGCGAAGTCGTCATTGGTGCTGGTGGTCGAGGCGTTGACGTGCTTCAGGTAATAGAGGCTGGTCTGGAACGAGGCGGACGGGAACCAGGTGGCGTCTTCGCCAGCCAGGGGGACGCCCTGAGCTGCCTTGACGCCGCCGCCGATGCGCAACCGATTGCCGCCGCGGTAGGTGTACTTGTTGGTGGGGAAGACGATGCGGGGGCCCACGCCGACCGAGGTCAAGAAGCCATCTTCGGCGTAGAGCTTGACGCCGTACATGGCGTCGAGGGTGGTGTTGCCGAGCTGGGTTTCCTGGTCGCGGGTGGTGTAGTCCGAGTTGGTCAGCTCACGGGAGGCTTCGAGGCGAAGGCTCGCGTAGATGCTGTGGGTGCCGTCGTCATAGAAGTAATAGCGAGGCCGGAACGAGAGCAGCATCTCGTACGAGGGGTTGTCGCTTTGGGTGTCGTCGCCGATGGCGACGGACTGGGTGGTGAAGGACTGATCGAAGGTGAGGGTGGTGCCGCGCCACGGGAGCTTCTCGTCCTCCTCTTCCTTCCTGGCGTCATCGGGCTCGGTGGGGCCGGTGTCCTGGGTAGGGGCGGCGGGGGCAGCGGACCCGCCGAGGGTGAGGGACACACCTGGGCTTGCGGGCTGAGCCGCGTCGGGTGCGGGGCCGGAATCGCCGGGTTGCGCTTGGGCCCCGGAAGCGAAGGTCAACGCGAGGGCGGTGGCGCCCAGCGTTGCCAGAGTGTTGATTGACCGCATTGCTCGCATCTCCATACGCCGTGACGGGTCAGCAGCGCCGACTTCCTGGGTCGACCGGCGCGTCCGAGGGCGACGCCGGGCGCACTGAACGGTGCATCCGCAGAATGCACGAAGCGCGCCGCATCTGTTAGCAGAGAGAGGAAGCGACAATCAATAGATATTTGGCTTTCGGGACAGGGGGAGGGTGTCGTTCGGCTAACGGCGGGGTGGGGGGCAAGGCGTTGCAAAGCTGACGCTCGGTTGCGGGTGAGTTTTCCGCCTGTGTTGACATGTCACACACTCAGCGTAAGTGTACTCGAGCGGGCGGGCAAAGGAGCCCGTAAATTGGCTGACGACGGTCGCGTTAGAGGGGTAGCGACGGGGCGAGAGGAAAGGATTTCCCGGGGGATATTTTAGCTTGTGGGCCGGTATCCTTCTTGCTATCACCCCTCGCGACCCGGTGTGTCGACCCCGGGTGCTGAGGAAAGAGGTTGCCAGTCAGTCTTGCCGTCCCTCGTCCGTTGCCAGGTAAAAGATGGTTGCGTCCAAGGGATGTGCGTGTGCGTGACGTGGGATTCTGAAACGGTTGGCCTGTCGGCGGTCGCCGTGAAACCACGACGCATCACGGAGCGAGAAGGATAAGCGTCCAGCAATGAATGGAGGTTGCGGGATGAATAGACGCATGAAGGTAGGAGGCGTGGCTCTGGGGCTGCTGCTAGGCCTCGCCGCGGTGGGATGCGCGCAGGAGCGCGACCCCATCAACAGGGTGCAGCCCAATGTACTCAAGAAGAGCTTCTTCCTCGGGGAGAGCATTCACGACAGCTCCGACGATCCGGAGTTCTTCATGCGGGCCTATTCCGTAGGCTCGTCCTACGACCAGCCCGCGTTCTGGTACGGCACCGGTTCCGGTATCGACCGCGTGCGCTTCGAGCTCACCGAGAACCTGCTCCTCGTGCGCAAGGCCTACCAGGTGGGCCGTGGTCGCGATGACAAGGGGGTTCCCGGCGGCGAACCGAACGGCACGGTCGTGGCCGCCTACCGGATCGAGAGCCACTTCGACATCCGGAAGTCCTACAACCCCGCCACCGGCGAAGAGCTGAACATCACGGAAGAGAACGGCTCGGACCGGCCTTGGTACGAGCGCGAGTACTTCCGCGTGGACTGGTCGACCAACGAGGTCGCCAACCCGATGTACCTCGACGAGCTGTTCAGCAAGTGGTTCGGTGATCCCAAGATCACCCCCATGCGCTACCAGGTCACGGACCCCACCAGCGAAGACGCGCCCTTCCTCGACGAGAAGGAAGGGTACCTCGAGATCACCAACCGGATCTTCGTCGAGCCAGGGCAGATGTACTTCTCCTGGGGCTCGCTGCCGTCTTGCGTCGTGTACGGCATGATCTCGGGCACGAACATCAACGACTGCAACATGCAGGCGGCGAACCTCCGGTTGACCTACTGGAAGGTCGACCCGAACCGCGACTTCGAGCCCTTCATCAACAGCAAAGCCTCCGAGGACGTGGTCAACAACTTCGGTACCGCTGGCTGGTCCGTGACCGTGCAGTGGGGCGCCCCCATCCAGGACTATGACCCCGCCTACGGGTTCACGGACAAGGGCTACCACGTCCCCATGCACGCCATCAACATCTGGGAAAAGTCCCATGTGGACATCGCGTGCACGAGTGCGGACGACCTCAACAACGACGGCACCGCGGACCAGTGCGAGCGGTACGTCGGGGCCAAGGGGTCCCGTTGCGACACCTTCTTCTCCTGGAAGTCCCACGAGATCAAGGGCGCCGTCGCTGCCGCCGAGCGCGAAAATCGGCCTGCGGGAGAAATCCAGTACATCCAGGATGTGCTCGCCAAGGCTGGCAAGTGCACGATTCCTTACCGCGACCGCAAGGTGAAGACCGTCGGTTGGTGGGTCAACAAGGAAATGCCTGTGGAATACCAGGATACCCTGGACGCCAACGGCAATCCGATCGACCTGGGCGGCGCCGAAGACGTCGTGCACTCCTGGGACCAGATGTTCACCGCCGCCGTCGCCATGGCCCGCTCCGCGGAATGCCGTCGCACGGGCGACGGGGACCGGGGCCAGTGTCATCAGCAGTACTTCCGCCCCGAGAAGCGGATGGTCAGCTACGGCGGCTGGCTCATCGACTGGCCCCAGGACGAGACCAAGGTCTTCACCCTGTGCCACAACCCCGTTCGCAACTATGACCATCCCCTCTGCGGGAAGGCCGGCGACACGGCGCGCACGGGCGATCTGCGAAAGTTCTTCCTGATCGACTGGCCCTGGGCCACCAATTCCCCCTTTGGTGGGGTCACCAACCTGCACACCGACCCGACCACGGGAGAGCTCATCGGCAATACCTCCCTCACCGTGCACGTCGAGTCCCGTGCCTCCCGCATCCTCGACACCCTGCTCGTCGCCATGGGCGACATGACGCTGGACGAGTACATGTCGGGCGCCTCGAATGGGCGGTACGCGAAGGTCATGAGCGGTCCGCTCCCGACCGAGCCGCTGTCGCAGGAAGAGATCCAGAAGCGGATCGACGCCATCAATTCCCACAACCTGGCACAGTCCGCCGTCCCGGCCCCCGGCGGGATCTCGAACGACAAGGTGGAAGTTGCCAAGGCGGCCATTCGCGCCAAGCTCGAGCTCAAGTCCGACCAAGACCTGCGCAAGATGCAGGCCCTGCGCAACGACCAGCTCCTCGAGCCCCTGCGCAACACGACCCTCGAGCATGACCTGATGGATGCCGCCTGGCTCAAGGCCGCCAAGCTGGACCCCACGGCCCAGCTCACGGACTCGGTCATGGACCTTGCGTCCCCGCTGCGCGGCATGGACGCCAGCAAGATGCAGCTGCTCCGCCAGGAGATGGAGGAGCGGTTCGCCCAAGCCGGCGCGTGCTTCTCCGAGATGCAGCAGACTGCCCAGATGGGCCAGATCATCAACGCCCCCCTCGCCAACTACTTCATGCAGAAGTTCGGCAACCTGCCCCGCGACCAGCGGATCGCCGAGATGCGCAAGGAGCTGAGGCTCGAGAGCTTCAAGGGCGTCATGCTCCACGAGATGGGTCACGCCCTCGGCATGCGCCACCAGTTCTCCTCCTCCTGGGACGCCCCCAACTACATGCCTCAGTACTGGCAGCTCCGGACCAACGACGGGACCGCCATGAAGAGCTGCGAAGGTCAGCCCCGGGACCCCAACCAGCCGGACAGCTGCATGGGACCGCGTTACCTCGATCCCCATACCCTCGACGAGCAGGGTTACGCGGGCGAGGCTCGCCCCATGATCGAGTACTTCGCAGGCACCTCTACGATGGAGTACCAGTCCGAGCGCTTCTCGGAGACGGCCGGCCTCGGCACCTGGGACTATCACATGACCAAGGCCATCTACGGCCGGGTCCTCGAAACCTACGACAACGACGTCATGCCGCGCGACGGTGGCCAGACCATCGACCAACGACGCCTCGCCACCCGCATGTTCACGCACCTCGCCGACGTCGACTACATCTACGACTCGGTGACGTTCGACGACGGCTCCCAGCCCTTCGGCCCCGACCCGTTCATGCACAGCTGGCACTACACCAAGGTGAATCGTGCCATGAACATCTTCGACCCAGGGCGTGACTGCCGTCCCGCCACGGACGAGGAGAAGGCCAAGGCCAAGTGGCGCATCGTTCACGGCAAGATCTGCCAGCCGTACCCGCGTGACTACGCTTCCTGGTACGACTTCCTGAGCGACTACAACCCCGAAGCCGAAGAAGCGATGATCATGTGGCGCACCCGCCCGGACCTCAAGGGTGGAAACCCCGACACGGTCCGCTGGTCCTACCGCATCGGCGAGCACTACTCCCCCTCGTACGTTCACACCAACATGGTCGACGCGGGCGCTGACTCCTACGAGGTCACCGTCAACGAAATCCGGAACTTCAACGCCAACTACCCGAGCGTGTACTTCCGTCGGCATCGCCGCGGCTCTCCCCCTAGCTGGGGCGCTGCGGGCTACGCCATGGACCTGTTCGAGCAACTTCGCTCCTACCACTGGTCCATCGCCAACACCAACCTGCGCTGGCTGAGCTTCGGGCAGTCCTACTACACCCTGTTCTCCGGCGACGACAACTGGTCTCGTCCGGACGTGATGGCCAACACAGAGATCTTCAATGCCCTGGCCGCCTATGTCCTTACGCCCCAGCCGGGCGACTACCGGCTTCGCGCGGGGGACCCCTCCGGCGTGTACGACGCCATTGACGGGTTCGACCCGGGCGCCGACTTCGTGGTGCAGACCATCGACGGCCGCTTCGTGGACGATGCCTATGATTCCGGCCCGAACGCCGGCGGATCCTGGGCATTCCAGGACTACGAGACCCGCGCCGGGTTCTACGCGGAGAAGGCCTATGCGTTCCTGGCTCTCTGCGACTCCCGCCCGACCCTCTCGACGATTGCTCGCGAGGTGTACCTCGACGATCGCGGCGTGAAGCTCAACTTCCGCAGCGACATGCCCGAGGCCTTCGACCGTCTCTTCGGCGGCATGCTCGCGGAAGACTGGCAGTCGATCGGCATGTGGGTTCCCGGCAACGTCCAGGCTGGGCAGCCCGCGGTCCCCGCCATGTTCGACCTCATGGCAAAGACCGATCCCTCCCGCCCCGCCGGCGCCAAGGTGCTGTACCCGAACCTCGGCTACATGCAGCAGCTGTACGCGGCCATCTTCTCGGCCCTGTACGCCCGAGAAAACACCGACATGACCCTCATCCACAAGATGAGAATCTGGATCGACGGCGTGGAGGCCAACATCTCGGACGTCGCCTTCCCGGACCCGGGAACGCAGGTTCGGTTCTACCACCCCGGGTCGGGATTCACCTACATCGCCCGTAGCTTCGGCACGGAGAACATCGACGGCCGCACGGTCGACCGTGGCATCAGCTCTCGGATGCTGCAGCGGGCCAACCAGCTCGTGGCGCTCTCGTACGTGGTCGAGAAGGATGCCCAGGGCAACCCGGAGCTCGACGAGTACGGCCGCCCGACGCTCGTCCTCGACGCCCAGGGGCAACCCCAGCCCCTCGATGCGTACGATTCGAAGATGGGAGAGCTGACTCGCTACGTCGGATTGCTCGACGCGGTTCGCCAGCTCGGACACATCCTTGGTCAGGGGCCCTACTGAGGAACATGATGCGCTGCGCAACGTGTTCAACGGAGTTTGCAAGATGACCCGCAAGATTTTCAGAAAAGGACTTCGCTGCGGCGTAGGGCTCGGGTTGCTCGTCGGCTTGACCAGCTGTGCGGAGCAACAAGCGCCCATCAACCGCGTGCAGGCGAACGCACTCGACAAACAATTCTTCCTCGGAGCCCAGCTGTCGGACCCCGTGGACGACCCTGAGTTCTACTGGCGTGGGTACGTGATCGACGGTTCCGCTTCCCAGAGCGAGATCGGTGTGGGCACATGGTCCCACATCGACCGGATTCGCTGGGAAGTCACCGAGAACATGCTCATTGCCCGCAAGTCCTACCCGCTGTTCGAGCAGCCCGGGGACCCGGGAACCTACGCTGGCACGGACTCCGACGGGACAGTGGTCGCGATCTACCGGATCCTGACCCACTTCGACATCCGTCGGGGCTACAACGGCCAGACCGGCGAGGAGATGAACGTCATCGAGGAGAACACCTCGGACCGTCCGTGGTACCAGCGCCAGTACATGCGTGTGGATTGGTCCTCCAACCAGGTCACCGACCCGATGTGGATGGACATGTTCTTCGCCAAGGCGTTCGGCAACGTGCAGATCAGCCCGCTCGTCTACAACGTCACCGATCCCCGTCACAAGGACGCCCCGCACTTCGAGGCCGAGGACGGGTACTTCGACATCACCAACCGCTTCTACATCGAAGCGGCGGAGACTCCGACGCCCTGGGGCTTCAGCCTCTGGGGCTGCTACCTGGAAGGCATGCTCAACGGCACTGCCACCTACGACTGTGACGCCCAGGAAGCCACGGTCCGGTTCTCCTTCCAGAAGGTGGACCCCGAGAACGACTTCGAGCCCCTCGAGAACTCCAAGGCCGTCATGGACGTCGTCGGCAACCCCGGCGGTCTCGGCAACAGCTACGCCGTCGGCGTCGTCACCCCCCCCCGCATGGGCTTCGACCCCTGGTACCGGTTCACCGACGAGAACATGGTCATCTTCGCCAACATCCACAACGTTTGGATGAAGAGCCATCAGGTTGCCTATTGCGACACGAAGTTCGACACCGATCAGAACGGTACGGACGACCAGTGCGAGAACGGTGCCACCGGCTACGTCGGCTCCAGCGGCTCGCAGTGCGACGTGCACATGAAGAAGTGCACGATTCCGTACCGTGACCGTCAGATCAAGACCATAGGGTACTGGGTCAACGACCTGATGCCTGCCGAGTTCCAGGACACGCTCGACGAGAACGGTTACCCCCTCAACCGTGGTGCCAACGAGGACATCGTCTACTCGTGGAACCAGATGATGGCCAACGCCGTCGCCTACGCGCGAGAGGTGGAGTGCCGTCGTACCGGGGAAGGGGACCGCAACTCCTGTCACGGGGCGTTCTTCGCTCCTGACAAGGAGATGGTCTCGATGGGCGGCTGGCTGACGGACAAGGCCCTCGACCCAACCCCCGTGGTCACGCTCTGCCACAACCCCGTGCGTGTCTATGACATCCACGAAGTGTGTGGCGAAGTCGGCTACGAGATGCGTACGGGCGACCTGCGCAAGAACATGCTGGTGTACTGGCCCCACGACTCCAAGGCCCCCTACGGTGGTATTGCCAACTGGAACGGCGATCCCCTCACGGGTGAGATCAAGGGCGCTGCGGCTCTGACCATGGGCCGTTCGGTCCGCTACGCTGCGGCCTTCGCCCGCGACGTGCTGCAGGTGGCGATGGGGGACATCTCCTTGAACGACCTCATCACGGGCGTTCCGGAGGACGTCTACTTCGACCGGAACATCGTGACGCCTGGCGGCAAGAACATGGCGCTGACGCCTGAGGAGATCGAGAGCCGCACGAAGTCGATGAACGCGGCCAACGCGATGCAGTTTGGCGGGATCAAGCCGCTGGCTGGTCAGACCTTGGCCGCGAAGATGGCGTCTCATTCGAAGATGAAGTCCCAGATGGTCTTCGACCCCGAGGCCGAGACCTTGGACTCCGCTGCGTTCGACGCTCTCGTGGCCCCGTTGCTCGGGACCAAGTTCGAGAGCGATCTCATGAGCCCCACTTGGGTTCGCAACACCATGGGCACCAACGGCTCGATCGATGCCGAGCAGGTTCCCATGGCTTCGCCCCTGCGCATGCTGGACCCCGGCAAGCTCCGCATTCTCGCGGACACCGTGCGGACCCGCCTCGAGGCCAAGGGTGCTTGCTTCCACGACCATGAGGCTCCCCTCGCGGGCAGCATCGACATCCCCGGCCTGTCCAAGCACTACCAGGCCAAGTACGGCAATCTCACGCCGACCGAGCGCGGCGAGGCCATCTACAAGGAGCTGGTCGTCGAGATCTACAAGGGAATCGCCATCCACGAGATGGGCCACTCCCTCGGCATGCTCCACCAGTTCGCCTCCTCCTGGGACGCCACGAACTACCAGCCCCAGTACTGGCAGTTGCGCACTGCTGACGGCACCGCAGCCGCCACCTGCAACGGACAGGTTCGGGACCCCAAGGCCCCCGACACCTGCATGGGTCCCCGGTATCTCGACGGCGAGACGGCTGACGAGATGGGCCTGGCGAACGAGTCTCGGCCTGGTATCCACTACTACGCCAACACCTCCACGATGGAGTACCAGTGGGAGCGATTCGGCGAGACCGCCGGCCTCGGCACCTACGACCAGTACACCATGAAGGCGCTGTACGGGCGCGTGCTGGAGACCATCGACGACGGTGTCCTGCCCGTGAACGAGCAGCTTCGCTTCGGGCCGCGCATGCGCTCCCAGCTCAACGAGCAAGAGGAGATCTTCCAGGAGACCAAGTACGGCAACTTCCCGCAGCCGGTGCACTACACCGAGCTTGCGCGGCAGATGCGGATCTTCGACCCGGTTCGTGACTGCCGTCCCGCCACGGATCAGGAGAAGGCCCAGGCTCAGTGGCGCATCGTCCACGGCAAGGTCTGCTCTCCGACCCCGCGTGACCATGCGGCTTGGCAAGACTTCCTCAGTGACGCCACGGTTCCGGGCGACCCGGACTCGGCGGCTCCTTTCTGGCGCACCAGCGCTGACGCGCGTCGTGGGGGTGGGAAGGTCCGTTGGTTCCACCGCTTCGGGGCCACGTCGAACGCTTTCATGCACACGAACCCGAGCGACAACGGCGCCGACCCCTACGAGGTCGCCGTCAACACCCGCCGCAAGTTCGAGGCGATGTATCCGTTCAGCTACTTCCGTCGCAAGAACCGCGAGTTCAACTTCATCTTCATGCCCTGGGCCATCTCTCGCCGTTACTTCGACATCGAGAGGACCTACAACTGGCATGCTACGGCGAAGGCCGCCCAGTTCTACGCGAGCTTCGGCCCCACCGTGTACGCCGAGATGGCCGCGTCCGACGACTGGCTGCGTCCGTACTTGATGGCGAGCAAGGAAGCGTTCGACATGCTGGCCAGCTCCACCATGGCGCCCCAGCCCGGTCCCTACTACGTCTCTGCGGATCGCAAGATCAACGGCTACGTCAAGGGCACCGTCTATGACACCGTCGACTACCCGGACCAGTTCGCCCAGAAGGTGTTCGACCTTCCGCTCGGCCAGGGCCGCTTCATCGACGACGACATGGACAGCAGCCCCAGCGGTGGTGGCTCCTGGAAGTACCAGGAGTGGATGCACCGCTCCGGCTTCGAGCTCGAGAAGGCCTTTGCTCTCGCGATGCTGACGGATGGCCGTCCGCCCGTCTACACGCCCAGCCGGGACCTGTTCCTCGACCCGCGCTCGCAGCGCCTCAGCTTCTACGCCTCGATGCCTCAGGCGATCGACCGCCTCATCGGCGGCATCATGGCTGAGGACTGGGAGAGCGTGGGTATGCACTTCATCTGCGACAAGCGTGACACGATCACGAGCTCTTGCTTGGAAGGCCGCACGGAGATGTTCGACATCACCCAGCCGACCCTGCCCGTGCGTCCGGCCAACGCCATGGTCCTGTTCCCGAACATTGGCTTCCGCCAGCAGAGCGTGGCTGCCATCTACGCTGCGGTTCATTCGCGCCGGACCGGCGACATGACCCTGCTCAACAAGACCCGGATCTGGATCGACGGCGTCGACGGCACCATCGGGACGACCGGCTTCCCGGACGCTTCCGAGCAGGTTCGCTTCTTCAACCCGATGTCCGGCATGACCTACATTGCTCGACGGTACGGGACGGAGACCTTGCAGAAGGTCGACAACACGGGTGCGACGGTCACGGTCAAGGAAGTCGAGAAGGGCATTGGCGCGAGGATGCTCGAGCTCGCCAACTGGATTATGGTCTACACGTACAAGGTTCAGCGTGACCCCGAGACTTCGCAGCCCATCTTCAACGAGTTCGGCCAGGTCCAGCTTCAGCTCGACGCCAACGGCCAGCCTATGATGATCAGCTCCGACCCTGCGAAAACCAAGATGTCGACCCTGATCGGATACGTCGGTCACATCGACGGCATGCGCCAGATCGGCCTGATCCTCGGCGCCGGCCCTCTGAACTGACTCTTTCCGTCTCGGGCCCTTCGGGGCTCGAGACGCGAGGCCTCTCTCCCCAAGACAACTACCGAAGTCGCAGAAGCAATTCTGTCGCGGGCTTTTCACGCCACCTTCTTGCACTGGGAATGCCCGCGGCAGACCGGGACCGAGATAGCCCGGCAGGCGCCGGGCTCACCATCTCGGCCCAGTACCGGGTGCCCGAAGTGGGTACCGGGATCGCAGGTGCGTCACGTTGGGTCGAGCCCGACTCCTGAAAACCACAGAAGATACCGAGGGCACAGAAGGGGTGGGGTTGGTGCGGAGGTAGACCGCGCGGCTCACGCTTGACGGCTCGCCCACGCAAACCCTTACTGGCGAGAACGCGAGACCACACAGCGATCAGAGGGCCTTCCCCTTCTGTGGCTTCCGTCTGTGGTTGTTTCGGAGGGGGCTACTTGGACGCGGTCTCGACGGACGCGGTAACTGGGGAGGGGGTGCCAGCCAGGTCGAAGCGGTACTGGAAGGCGAGGCGGAAGTCGAGTTGGCTGGCAGAGCCGACGCCGGGAATGACCGGGTCGTCGCTGCCGTCCAGCGGGTCGCTGGAGAGCCTGTGGTTGGTGAAGGCGACGCTGGTGAGCAAGGCGACGTCGTTGCTAATGTCGTAGTCCATACCGATGGCGCCGCCCAGGGCGAGGCCGCTGCTGGGTCCGACGCCGACCTGGTAGGAGCGGGAGGGCTGGACGAAGTCGCCGGTGGCCGTGGCGCCGGAGGCGGAGGCGGTCTGCCAGGTGAGGCCGACGCCGAGGCCAGCCCACAGGCCGATGGTGTCATTCCGGAGGGGGTACGCGCGGAGGCCCAACATGGCATTGTGGAGCCGTCGGCGGATTTTTCCGGTTGAGTCGTTGACCGTCGGATTGAACTCTTCCGCTCCGAATCCGCTGTACACGTACGACAGTCCGAAAGCGAACTGGCGGTTCGGGGCGAAGAACGCGCCGAGGCCGTACTGGAGGCCAGCGCGTTCGGCGGAGTCGTAGCCGCTTGAAATGGATCCCACGCGGCCCGTGACACCGGCTAGACCCTCGATGCCCAGGGTCATTTCCGGAGGTGGCAGCTTTGCGGGCTTGTCCTCTTCAGGGGCAGGTGGCGGCATAGGGGCCACAGGCGTGGGAGCGACAGGCGTGGGAGCGACCGGTGCGGGGGGCGGCTCCGGCGGCTTGCAGGCCGGGTCTGCCTGGCAGTCCGGGTCCGCGCAATCCATCGTTCCGTCCCCGTCCTCGTCGATGCCGTCGGTGCACTGCGTCTCCGTGGTGGGCTTGGGGGGCTCTACTGGCGGATCCGGCCGCTCCCCAGGCTCCCCTGGCTGTGCGGGTTGCGCAGGGTCTGTAGGCTGAGCAGGGTCCGCTGGCTGTGCAGGAGGGGTCCCTTCCGGCGGAGTCGTGGGCGGGTTCGCGGGATCCCCCGCAGGCGGCTCACCCTGGGCGTAGGCCCCTACGGTGAACGCGCACACGGCAAGCGCCGCGCAAACAGACATGGACACACGTTGCGTACGCATGGCCGCACTATCGTCGGATCCGTCGTGCTTGGCAATGGTGGACTGCGCTTTGTGAAGCAATTCTTCTACGCAACAGCGCAGCGAACTGGTCTCGCGCAAAGAAGGGTCGGATTCCCGGGTTGCCTGTGTCCCTAGACTGCCTCGCAAGTTCCTCCCGGCTGCCCGCTCCCTTAAAACCCGCCTTGCGTCGTCCGACCCGTTGACTTGCGGTGTGCCGTCGCCAGAGTATCGTCGGCTGGCCGGCGTGCCGTCACAACCGTTTCGGCGCCGTCCCCGACTCCACATCCGGCATCGTTGTTGACGATGGGAGGACCATGCGAGCTGCGTTCCTGATCACGCCCACCTACGAGAAGCGGGGGGACCTTCGTCCCCACCCGAGCGCTGCGAGCGACGGCCTAGCGGTGCGGGAGCGACTCTTGGAGCCCGGGTACGACTTCGAGGTGCATGACGTTCCGTCCGGCTCGGAGCCGGACGTGTGGCTCGGACGCGCACTGGGCGAGGCGGGCGTTGGGGCGGAGGACCCCTTGCTGCTGTACGTGTCGGCGCTCAGCCACCTCGACGAAGCGGGCGAGATCTCGATCGTGCTCGATCGCGCGTCGGACGACGACATGGCGAGGCTTTCGCTGGCCAGGTTGCGGTCCATTGTGTCGACGCACGGGGTGCGCAGCGCGGCGATCGTGCTCGAGTTGCTGTACGAAGGCGAGACCGACGCGGTTCTGGCGACGGAGCACGTGGCTGCGGCGCGTCGTGTCTTTGCCCCGGAGCTATCGGGGTATTCGATGCTGTGTGCCCTTCGGTCTCGCGCGCAGTCTGTGGCATCGGCGGGGAGGGTGTCTTCCTTCACGTCGCTGTGGCTCGCGGCGATGGCGAACAAGGAGGCGCGCAACAAGGTGGGGGTGGCCTTCATCTCCCGGGTGATGGAGGTCATGCGCGACGATGGGAATCTGTACACGGACGTGCCGTGTTTCTCGCTGATCCCGGGACGGCGCGACCTGAAGGTGTACTCGACCACGTCCCCATCGTTGTCGAGGCCGTCTTCTCCGTCGCTGATGCGGGCGTCATCGCCTCCGAGCACGCGACCGTTCGTGCGGATTGACGATGTGTTTTCGGAGGGCGACACGCTGCTGGGCGCGGGGGATTTGGAGGCGGCGGCGAAGGCCTACAAGAAGGTGCTGTTGCTGCTCGAGGACAAGAACGCCCAGCGGGCGAACGCGTACACGCGGCTCGCGGCGATCAAGCTGATGCAGAACCGGGCGAGGGAGGCGGCGATCAACTACCGCAAGGCATTGGCGGTGGATCCCAAGCATCAGGAGGCTTTGGATCGGCTGGCGGGTGTCTTGCGCGCCGAGGGAGAGTTCGCGGAGGCTGCTACTGTGAGGCGCCAGCTGCTCGAGGTGGTGGGGGACGACGCGAAGCGTTTCGACGTCCTGCTCAGGCTCGCGGAGGATTGTGAGAAGGCGCGGGACCTGTCCGGCGCCATCGAGGCGCTGGAGGACGCGCGGTCCATTCACCCTGAGGAAACCGCTGTCCTGGCGCGACTGGCGCAGGTCTACGATGCCTCGCACCAGCCCGACAAGGTGGTGGACATCAAGGTTGCGATTGCCCAGCTCAAGAGCCAGCCGGAGGAGGTGGCGAGGTCCCTGGTGCTTGCGGGCGACTTCGCGGTGGAGCGTGCGAAGGACGTGGACCGGGCGCTTCTCATCTACGAGGATGCGCTCGACCGGGATCCCCTCACGCCGCGCGCGTTTGATGCCATTGCTGGGTACTGGCTCGGGCGTGGGGACTTGAGGACGTTCGAGAAGGCATTGCTCGCGCAGACCGTGCGCCTGGACAAGGCGTCCGCGCACGCGGCGGAGGCGGAGGTGTGGCGGGAGGTCGCGCTGCTTCGCAAGGACAAGCTCGGCGATCTGCGCGGGGCGATCGAGGCATTGGACCGCTGTGTCGAGCGTGTGCCCGCGGACGTGGAGGCTCGCGTGGCGCTGGCGGAGCTGCTCGTGGAAAACGGGGAGCTCGAGGCGGCGATCATGTGTCTCGAGATTGCCTCGTGGCACGTCCCTGGCCGCGCCCCCACCTATCGTCTCCTGCACGAGCTGCTGGTGAAGGTCGGGCGTGTCGATCAAGCCTATGCTTGCGCGGCCGTTCTCGTGTTGCTGGAAGAGGCAGAGCTCGACGAGCAGCTGTTCTACGACCAGTACCATCCGGAGACGCGGGTGAGCCCGAAGCGCTCGCTGGACGCGAGGGGGTGGGAAAAGCTCTACCCGGCGGGGCAGGACCCGAACGTCGGCGCCATTTTGGACCTGGTGGCTCCGCACGCGATCGAGCACAAGCTGACGTGGCTGAAGAACAACGGCATGCTGCCGGAGCTCGACCCCGACACGCGCCAGGACCCCGAGACCAGCACGGTGAGTCTCACGCGGACGTTCGTTTGGGCCTCGACCGTGCTCGACGTCCCGCTTCCGGAGATCTACGTGGGTGACGAGGTCCCCGGGGGGATTGCGGCGGTGCCGGCGGAGATGCCGACGGCGCTGGTGGGGCGTTCCGTGCTGAGCGGTCGAAATCTCAAGGAGCTTGGGTTCCTCGTAGGGCGCGACATCACTTACTTCCGTCCCGCCCACTATGTCCTGATCCTGTACTCGAGCCTCAAGGACCTGACGGAGTTGTTCCTCGCTTCGATCTGCGTCGTGCGTCCGGACTACGCGGTGCCAGAGGGGTCGAAGCGCGAGATTCAAGAGATGAAAAGGTTCATTCGGGGCCGCATGACCGACGACGACAAGACGCGCTTGGCCGAGGCTGTGGAGCGATTCGAGCAAGACGGTATCCGCGCGGATCTCGTGGGGTGGGCGAGGTCGATCGAGGTGGCTGCAACCCGTGCGGGGTTGTTGCTCTGCGGCGACCTGGCCGTGGTCAACCAAGTGCTCGCCACCGACGATCGCGCCGTGGGGGACCTGACCTCCCGTGACCGCATCCACGACTTGATCCCGTTCTCCGTGTCCGAGGCCTGTGCAGAGCTGCGTCGCACGCTCGGGATTGCGGTGGGCTGATCGGCGCAACGGGCGCTCACACCCTTGCGTTGACGTCGTCGGGTGACCATGAAACGACCGAACCCGCACGCCGAGCAAGCGCGTGCTGCCAACGATGGGAGAAGACCAGCCATGCTGTCCAAGGACATGAACGCGAAGCTGAATGCGCAGATCACGCACGAGTTCTACTCGTCGTATCTTTACCGGCAGATGGGCGCATGGTTCGCGGAGCAGAACCTGTCCGTGCTGCAGGACTACTTCACGACGCACGCGGGGGAAGAGGAGATGCACGCCACCAAGCTCGTGGACTACGTGCTCAAGGCGGGCGGCCACCTGAAGCTTGGCGCCATCGAAGCGCCGCCGGATCAGTATGAATCTACGCTCGAGGTGGTGACCAAGACGCTCGAGCACGAGCGTGGTGTGACCCGCAAGATTCACGATCTCGTGGCCCAGGCGGAGGCGGACAAGGACTACTCCACGCGTAGCTACCTGCAATGGTACATCGACGAGCAGGTAGAGGAGGAGGCGACGTTCGCGGAGTTGGCGGCCGTGACGCGCATGGCGGGTGACCACCTGCTGATGCTCGAGGAGCGCGTGGAGAAGATGGTGGCCAAGCGGGCGGCCGCTGCAGGCGCGTGACCGGCGAGGCGTGAGCCAGGGTCAGTCTGGCGACCCGTCGTGGGACCGGCTGTCGGGAGCTCGGGCCTCGGGCTCACGTGCGGTGCTGCGACGGGGGTGGATCGTTTCGGTTGCGTTACCCCCCAAACGCCGCCCAAGATGCCCGTCATGAGGCTGCAACAGGTTCTCAACCTGATCGGTGACCTTCCACGGGCCCAGATCCGTGAGGTCTGGGATTCCGCTACCCCCATGGCGGGAACGGAGCTGCGTCCTGGCATCTGGCTCGGCCGCAACGGTGGCATGTCCTGGCCCCTCAAGCGGCTCGTCCGTCATGTGGTCCGGCGCGACTACTTTGCGAAGCTCATCCTCGACGGCTGGGGCGTCAACATCCGCGTGAAGCAGGATGGCACGCACGCCATGATCGCTTCCTCCATCGTCTCCGTGGGCGTTCGCGTGGACCTGCCGTTCCGCTTGACGCACGAGGGGCTCGACTATGGCTACCACGTCACCGGGATCGATCTGGGTCCCTCGACCGTCTTGCAGCTGCGAGACTACCTTCGCAAGATCGATTTCGCCACGTTGTCCGAGGTCGTGAGCTTGGGTCAGCTCCGGCGCGTTGGCGCTTGGCGCGGAAAGGCCGAGCACCCGGGGGAGTTGGTGATCGGGTACATCGCTCCCGTGGGGGTCGAGGCGTTCATGGGGACTCCCTTCGGCATGGTCTGGAAGCGGGAGGCGACGAGCGCGGAGGTACGCTCGGCCGAGCGCTACGTCCATCGCGTGCGGCTGTGGGACACGTCCCCTGGGCAGGTCACTTGAACTGAATCACGTTGATCCGTGCGGAAAACTAGGAACTAGTACCGTGTGCCCGAAGTGAGTACCGGGATCACACTCCGGAGAACCACAGAGGTCGCAGAAGGCACAGAAGGGTTTGTACGGAGTTGGGTGGTGCGTGTTGCCCCTGGCTCCGCCCGTTCCTGGTTCTCTGTTCCGTGTTCCGTGTTCTCAGCTCCTAGTTGATGGCCGTCATCCGTCTATTGTCGTAGCCGGGCCTCAACCCGGTAGGGACTTCGGGCACGCAGTACTAGTTTTTGCCACGCCTCGCACACGGCGGCCACGACGCCGAAGCCCATGCGAATCCTGCCTGCTCTCGACTCTGCTTGACGACCCTCCTGGCCCCGCGCACGCTTGCCCCGTGAATCGTCCCCGAGAGCTGAGCTTCGAGCTTCTCTGCAACCTCCTCGAGCATGAGAAGCTCATCACGCCCGAGCAACGGCGCGATGCCGAGCTGCGCGAAGACCGTGAGCGCGTCCGCATCATGCGCCACCAGGACAGCCGCAGCCGCGACGCGAGCGCTGTCCACCCGACCACCGTCGTCGCATCCCTCGGGCTGCTCATCGGCGGAGACTCTCGTTACCCTCTGACCGAGCAGGTAATCACCCAGGCTCTGTCTCGCCATATCGGCGTCCCGTACGTTCACCTCAACCCCCTCGACATCGACGCGAAGCTCGCCGTCCAGACCCTGTCGCGGCCCTTCGCTCGTCGCCACAACGCACTCGTAACCGGAGGCGACGCCGCGCGCGTGACTGTGGCCGTCGCCAACCCCCTCGACGTCGAGCTGGTCGACAACATCAAGCAGTTCGTTCGCAGGCAGGTCGACATCGTGATCGCGCCTCCGGGGGACATCCAGCGCATCATCACGGACATTTACGGCTTCCGGACCTCCGTCAAGGCGGCGGAGCGCGAGTTCACCCAGGGCGTCGACATCGGGAATCTCGAGCGGTACATCAAGCTCAAGCGTGTCGAGGAGATCGAGGCAACCGACAGCCACATCATCAACGCAGTGGAGTACCTGTTCCACTATGCCTTTGACCAGCGCGCGTCGGACATTCACATCGAGCCTCACCGTGACCAGTCCGTGGTTCGCATGAGAATCGATGGGGTTCTTCACACCGTCAACGTGCTGCCCAAGGTGGTCCACCCGGCCATCGTCTCGCGGCTCAAGACCCTGTCCCGCCTCGACATCGCCGAGAAGCGCAGGCCCCAGGACGGTCGGATCAAGACGGCGCGTGGCGATCGGGAAGTCGAGATCCGCGTCTCGACCATGAGCGTGGCCTTTGGCGAGAAGGTTGTGCTTCGCATCTTCGACCCCGAGGTCGTCCTTCGGGACCTTTCAGACATCGGGCTGTACGAGAAGCAACTCTCCCTGCTGGAGCAATTCATCCAGCGCCCTCACGGCTTGGTCCTCGTGACGGGTCCGACCGGCAGCGGCAAGACCACTACCCTCTACTCCGCCCTGCGCGCCGTCTCCTCCCCCCAGATCAACGTCAACACGATCGAGGACCCCATCGAGATCGTCGTCGACCAGTTCAACCAGGTCGAGGTGCAGAGTAAAATCGGCATCACCTTCGCCGAATCCTTGCGCCACATCCTGCGCCAAGACCCCGACGTCATCATGGTGGGCGAGGTCCGGGACGTCGACACGGCCAACATTGCCATCCAGGCCTCGCTCACGGGCCACCTCGTGCTTGCGACGCTGCACACGAACGACTCGGCCTCCGCGATCACGAGGCTGCTGGAGCTGGGGGTGGACCCCTTCCTGTTGGCGTCGACGCTCGTGGGTGTGGTTGCCCAGCGGCTCGTGCGCCTGATCTGTCCGGAGTGCCGAGTGGAGACGTTTCTCACGCCGGACCAGATGTCGTTGCTTGGGCTGGACGTGGACCAGCTTGCGTCGCAGGGGGAGTCTCCCCAGCTGATGGTGGCCCTTGGGGAGGGATGCGTGAAGTGCCGCAACACGGGGCTATTTGGTCGCGCCGGTGTGTTCGAGGTCTTCGAGGTCGATGACAAGATCCGTCGTCTGATCGTGTCCGGTGCGAGCTCGAAGGAGATCATGAAGCAGGCGCGGCAGGACGGGTTGTTGACCATGCGCGAGGCGGCCATTCGGAAGATGGCGAAGGGGACGACCTCGTTCGAGGAGGTGCTGCGAGTGACGGTGGAAGGATGAGTGACGAGCGAGCGATCGAGCGATTCGCGAAGAAGGCGCGACGTTGTCTGGATGCCGGGTTTCCGATCCTTTGGATCGTGACGCACGAGGAGCAGCGGGCCCTCGAGTTGCTGCGGAAGCTTGCGCCCACGTGGCAGACGCGTGTCTGGTCCTGCACGCAAGAGGAAGGGCATGCGGGGTTGCTGCAAGCGCTTTCGCTCGCCGCGAAGAGCGACCAGCCTTTGCTTCAGGTCCTGCTCGACGTGCACGCGCAGGTCGGTGACCCGCGGGTGGTGCGTGCTTTGCGAGACTTCGCGGCTGCCGCGGGGCGGCGAGGGCGTCATGCGGTCATCGTGTCGCCGCTGCTCGATCTGCCTGTGGAGTTGGAGAAGGACGTGGCGGTTCTGGACCTCCCGTTGCCAGACGAAGCCGACTTGCGCGCGGTGGTGCGGGCGGAGGCGCAGCGCAAGGGGGTGGAGGAGTTCGACGAGGTGGGGCTGGTGCGTTCTGCGGGGGGGATGACGTGGCTGGAGGCCCAGCGAGCGTTTCGGATGGCCTTGGCCGCCGCGGGGCCGTCGGAGGCCCTGCGCCAAGTCCTGTCCGAGAAACGTCGGGCCATGCGGCGGAGCGCTGCGCTGGAGCTCGTGGAACCGGAAATCCGTCTGGAGGACGTGGGGGGACTCGAGGTGCTGAAGGGATGGTTGCAGACGCGCGTGACGGCCTTTGGGCAGGAAGCACGGGCGTTTGGGCTGCCGGAGCCGCGGGGGTTGATGGTGTGTGGGGTGCAGGGGTGCGGCAAGTCGCTGGTGGCGAAGGCCACGGCTGCCGTGTTCGGTTTGCCGCTGGTGCGTCTCGACTTCGCGGCCGTTTTCGCGTCGACTTCCCCCGAGCTCACGGTACGGCAGGCCACGAGGATGGCGGAGGCCATCGCGCCGGTGGTGTTGTGGGTGGACGAGATCGAGAAGGGGTTGGGGCAGGGGAGTCAGGACAGCGGCAACGCGCGCGTGTTCGGTGACTTCCTCATCTGGATGCAGGAGAAGCAGGCGCCCGTCTTCGTGGCAGCGACAGCCAACGAGGTGGAGCATCTCCCGCCGGAGCTGGTTCGGCGGGGGCGCTTCGACGACGTCTTCTTCGTGGACCTGCCTAGTGCGCGCGAGAGGGCGGAGATCCTCGCGATTCACCTGCGCAGGAGGGGACGGGATGCGAGCGGGCACCCGGTGGAGGCGCTGACCAAGGACTGGGAGCACTTCTCTGGGGCGGAGATCGAGCAGCTCGTCGTGGCCGCGCTCTTCCGCGCATTCGCCGCCAAGCGTGACCTGTCGTCCGAGGACTTGAGGCTCGCGGGTGCGGAGCTCGTTCCGCTGGCGACCATGTACGAGGAGAGAGTGCAGGCCCTGCGAACCTGGGCGAAGACCCGTGCCCGCAGGGCGTCCGCGGACCGTCGTACCCTCGAGCTGTTCGAAGACTGACCCTTCGTTGCTCGGCCCCCTCTCTCTGGGATGGCAATCGCCGGAGGTTGAGCTACCTTCCGACGCAACGACATGAAGCTCGGTCCTGGGGAAAAGATGATCCTGCTGCTGGCAGGCTTCGTCATCGTCGTGGCAGGGTTGCGCTTCGGGGAGCCCTTGCTGGTCCCCCTCTCCCTCGCTCTCGTCATCGCGACCGTTTCCGCTCCCATGATCCGGTGGCTCGAGAAACACAGGCTTCCTCGTTCCCTCGCCATCACCCTCGCCATCCTCCTCGACCTTGCCGTGCTTGCAGGGCTCGGCACCCTTGTCGGTACGTCCCTCAGCGAGTTCTACGAAGCCGCCCCGAGGTACCAGAACGCCTTGACGAACGTCGTCAAGACCAACGTCGCGTGGCTTTCCGATCGGGGCATCCCCGTCTCGAGTGACCTGTTCGCTCCCTTGCAGGACTTCGGCCGCCTGGTCGACCTCGTGGGCTCGCTCGTCACAAGCGTTGCGAACGTGGTCAGCATGCTCCTGTTCGTGCTGCTGCTCGTCGTGTTCATGCTCGTCGAGTTCGGGCGCTGGCGGCTCAAGATCCAGTATGCGATGGGCGACCAGCACGCGGACTTGAGCCGCTTCAGCATCGCCGCGCACGAGCTACAGAAATACCTGGGCGTCAAGACCGCTGCCAACGCCGTCACGGGCCTGCTGTGCGGCGCCTGGGCTGCCATCATGGGCGTGGACTTCCCCGTGCTCTGGGGTCTCATCGCGTTTCTTCTCAACTACATCCCCACCATCGGCACCATCATCGCCGCCATCCCGCCCATCGTCCTGGCCTGGCTGGCCTTCGGGCCCGCCACGGCGCTCGTCACGGCCGTCGGCTTCGTGCTCATCAACGTCTCGCTCGGCAACGTCGTGGAGCCCCGCATCATGGGACGTGCGCTCGGCCTCTCTCCCCTGGTCGTGCTCATCTCGATGGTGTTCTGGTGGTGGCTCTGGGGACCGGTCGGTGCGCTGCTCTCCGCGCCCCTGACCATGACGGTCAAGATCGTGCTCGCGAACACCACCGACTTGCGGTGGCTTGCGATCATGCTTGGCTCCCCCGCCTGGGTGGAGGAAATGCACGCGCAGTGGAACGAAGCGCGCCCCGTCGAGCAGTCGCGTGCCGGTGAGCTCTGCGTTCGCCCGGAAGGACTGCCCCGAGAGCTTCGACTAGGGATTCGAGCCACGGACCCCCCTCCCGCGGACCCCACCGCCACTCCCTACGCCATCCCGCGCGATCGCGAGTGAGACCCGCTGCTCGTCGTTGACATCTCGCCCCACCTGGACGACTGCAACTCGATGTTTCCCTCCGACCAGCTCGTCGACTTCGTCGACCACAAGGCCCCTGCCGTTTCCTCCTATGCGGCCGAGTACTTCCTCGAGGCTCACGACCCGGCTCCTTCCACCGCCTCCCTCGTGTGGCGCGCGATCGACCGGCTGGGCGCTCCCCGTGCCCACCTGAGCCTGCTCGCCCGCCTCGAACACGACGACGCGCTGTGGAGCCACCTTCTCGACAGGCTCTTTCGCACCGAAGACCCCATCGTTCGCGGGGCGTTGCTCGACGCTCTCTACGCGGCGCCTGCCACGCCCGCTCTGGAAGCCTTCCGACGGTTCGATCGAAGTGGCGTGCTTGCGGACGTGGTCAGGGAGAGACTGCAGCACAGGGCATCCCTCGAGGAGCAGCCTTTCGATGGGCTATGGGATGCACTGGTCCGTCACTGCGAAGCGGTGGGGGCAGCTCCCCATGTCCCCCAGGAAGTGCCTCGGGATCTCGTCGGTGCGTTGAAGCGATTCCCCGAGCTTGCGGCCGCTCGCTCGCTCGAGGTGTTTCGGAGCGCCCCGACGCTGCCCTGGTTGCATGTGCATGCCATCGAGCTAGCCGGGGCCATTCGCCTCTCCGAGGCGATTGCGCACTTGCTGGACGTCATCGGCGGCGAGGGCGACTACGTCAATGATCGGGCCACCGACGCCCTCGTCTCGATCGGCTCGGCTGACGTCGTCCTTCGGGTTGCCGATCGGTTCCCCACTGGCTCCTCGGTATTCCGGATGTATGCGCCGGCGGTGCTCGAGCGCATCAAGCGACCGGAGTCCGAGACGGCCGTTCTCGAGCTGTTCCGCAAGGAGGAGGACCCGTTCGATCGCGCCAGGTTTGCCCGCGGGCTGTTCAAGCTCTGCACCACGGACGGCTTTGAGGACTTGCACCAGCTGGCCATCGCGCCTCAGCTCTCCGACGCCGTCGCAGAATTCGAGGAGTGGATGCTGTTGCTCTGCACCGTACAAAGCCGAACGGTCCCTGAGCTGGGACGGTGGCGTCACGAAGCGGCGATGCGCACTGCGAAGACGGCCGCGAGTAAGCAGGTGGAGGCGAGGGCAGGAAAGTGGCGTCCCACGACGAAGAAGAAGTTGAAGGGGCGTAGCCGGTAGGTCCTCCGCAAAGCCCCCTCGCCGCGCTCGCCGCGGCTCACCCCAAAACGCCTCGCCTTCGGCTCGGATAGCCCCAAATCAAGCACGTTCTTCGAACCGTGCTTGATTTGGGGCTAGCAAGACAGGTCCGGATCGACGGGCGAGCGCGACGGTTTGGGGTGCTACACTTCCATCGTGGCGCGCGAACGCAATAGGGCGGTTCGGGGCTGCTTTTCTGCAGCCCACAAGAACGTCGTTTGTGGACGGCACAGTGGGTTCCCGCTCTGTTGCGTGATGTTCTTCTCCCTGCTCTGGTTCCCGATGCGATCGGCCGGCAAGAAGCACCGCTCCCTGGTCCACTTCACGCAGCCCTATCTACGCGTCGTCAACCGCACCCGGGAGCGTCGCAGTCGAGGTGGGTGGGGGAGGCTGCCGTGCCCGATCTGCCTGCTTCGGGACAACCCGACGATGCCGACCCCGTGCTCGTGTTGGAAACGCGCGGGGGACGACGCGTAGGTTGCGGCCGCTGCCCTGAGCGGGACCGGACGTCGATCGCGCTGACTTGACGGTTCGAGCAGGGCGCGTGATGTATTCAGCCATCCCATGCGTGTCCTCTTCCAGTGGCTGGTGACGTCCTCGATCGTCGGATTCGGCGTGGCCTCTATTGCCGCCTGCTCGAGTGAGGAGGGGTCCCGGCCTCCCTTCGACGACGTGGACGTGACGGGTCGGGACGTGAACCCAGACGGGATTGCCTACCCGGCCGACGACTGGGGAGCGCGGCCGCGCAACGGGACGACCCCCGGCCAGCGTCTTCCCAACTTCAGCTTCCAGGGGTATCCGGACTCCAAGCGGGACGACGGGTTGCAGGTCGTGAGCTTTGCCGACTTCTACGACCCATCGCAGCAGCGTCACAAGGTCATGTACCTCGTTGCCGTGGTGGCGTGGTGCCCGCACTGCCAGGCCGAGACGCGAGTCATCGCGGCCAATAGCAGTGCTTTTCGGGCCAATGGGGTGCAGGTCGTGCAAACCGTGATGGAAGGCGCGGAGCGGGGGCGACCGCTGTCCCTCGTGGACGTCGACGAGTGGGTGGACACGATGGGTGCGGACTTCACGGTGCTCATCGACGTGAACGCAAAGCGCTTGGGCAGCGTGGCGGACATCGAGGGAGTGCCGTGGAACGCGCTCGTCGACACGCGATCGATGGAGGTTCTGGCGGTGACCGTGGGGGAGTTGGTGGACGTTCCCGGGTACGTGGACCTGGGGCTCACGTGGGTGGCGACGCACGAAGCGCGGCCGTAGTGGTTCGTTCAGGGTTGGGGGCCGGAGCGACGGAGCACGCGAAGGGCCCGGTGCATCAACACGAGCGCCAGTACCGCCTGAAACAGGGAGATCGCCACGGCGAAGGACAGCGTAGTTGCAGCCACCGCGGCTTCTCGCTCCGCTTCGCTGCCCACCCCGTACTGGGAGAAGTAGTGCAGCGAGAACCAGTCTCGTGTCCCGACGCCTTGTGGTGTGATCGGCAGTGCGGACACGACCATGAGGACGGGCACGTAGGCGAACGCGGCCGCGGGCGGGATGTCCACGCCGAAGAACCGAAACGGAAGCCAGGTCCCGAGCAGCAGCACCACCACGTGGGGAAGGCGCAGTGCGAACGCCAGCAGATGCCCTGAAACGCCCACCTCGAACAGGGGGGCAAGCACCTGGCGCTGCGCCAACGCGGCCGGCTTGAGCGCGATCACCACGAGGTAGCCCACCGCACCGGCCCCCGCCACCGCGAGCAGCGGAACGAGCCACGGGGCCGCCGTGCCATCCACCAGAAGCGAAATGCCCCCGAGAAAGAAAAGACAACCGAACGTCGTCCCGTACACCAGCAGCGTCGCCCCGGCCACGCGCCACAGCGGCGCACCATAGGCTCGCGACATGTACCACGTCAGCCAAGCCTGCCCCACGTGATGATTGAGCATGGACGGCAAGTACGACGCGCCGCGGATCAGGAACAGCTCGCGAAACCGCACCGGACACACGGTCCGCGAATACACGAAGGACGTCGCGAGGGAATCGGCAGCGAGCAGCAGCAGGCAGAAGGACCAACAGAACGCCAGGAACCCGGCGTAGTTCACGTCCCGAACGTGCCGGACGAAGGCCGCGAGATCGAGGCGCGACACCAGCAGGGCCGTGAGCCCCACCGCCAGGACCAGCGGAAGCAGCCGTCGCCACAGGGGACGATCGTCCCGCGGGGTCATGGCGTTCGCGTCGACGATGGGGGGGGGGCTGGACACGTGGGCGGTCTACCTTGCTGGCGAGACGGACACATAGCCGCCCCTGCGGCTGAGGGCAATGTGACGCATGGGCCCGCCGTCCGAGCGGGATACCGCCAGGGAGAGCCCTGAAACCACAGTGGCCACAGAAGGGGATTGGCGGGACTTTGGCTTTGACGAAGGGGCTCGAAGCATCCAGCATCGCGCTGCCCCGAGCTTCCCCGGGGAGGTGGAAATGTCCTGGCTCACCCTCGTCATGCTCATTGCAGGCTTCGTGTTGCTGCTCGTCGGCGCGGAATTGCTCGTGCGCGGCGCGTCGCACCTCGCGATCGCCTTCGGTATCTCCCCGCTCGTGGTGGGGCTCACGGTGGTGTCCTTCGGCACCAGCTCGCCCGAGATCTCAGTCAGCCTCGACTCCGCCTTGCGGGGTCAGGGGGACATCGCCATCGGAAACGTGGTGGGCAGCAACACGTTCAATGTCCTCTTCGTGCTCGGCGTTGCGGCCCTCGTGACACCGCTCACTGTCGATGGCCGGCTCGTGCGACGCGAGGTGCCCATCATGATCGTCACCGGGATCGCGATGCTCCTGTTGACGCTCGACGGGACCCTCGGGCGCATCGACGGGGTGCTCCTGACCTTGGGGCTAGTTGCGTTCATCGCCTACCTGGTTCGAGGTGCGCGCAAGGAGCGCGCGGACGCGGCGGCCGACCCCAACCACGAGCCGGTCTCCCCCGCGAGCCGTGCGCGTCTGGCCCTCGACGCCGTGCTGATCATGGCCGGCTTGGGGCTGCTGGTCTTGGGATCTCGCTGGCTCGTCAACGGCGCGGTGGAGCTTGCCCGGGCCTTCGGCGTGAGCGAGCTCATCATTGGCCTGACGATCATTGCCGCCGGCACCGGGCTCCCCGAGGTGGCGACCTCCGTCGTCGCTGCTTTCCGCGGGGAGCGAGACATCGCGGTCGGCAATGCCGTCGGGAGCAACATCTTCAACATCCTGGCCGTGCTCGGTCTCGTGGGCTTGGTCACGCCGGGTGGTGTCTCCGTGTCGCCTGCGGCCCGAAGCTTCGACATTCCCGTCATGGTCGCCACTTGCATCGTGGCCCTTCCCATCTTCTTCAGCGGTATGCGCATCGCTCGGCTCGAAGGCGTCCTCTTCCTCAGCCTCTACACGGCCTACGTCGCCTATCTCGTGCTCGATTCCCGCGGACACGACGCGCTGCCTTTCCTCAGCAACGTGATGCTCTACGTCGTGCTCCCTTTGACTGTGATCCTCGTCGCCGTCACCACCGCTCACAGCGCCCTCGAAACGAGGCGCGCCAAGGCAACCGCGAATTCCTCAGGCACAACCCCGCCCACCCAGGGCTGAAGCAAGGGACGGCTTCGCGGTCGACACGTCCGATTCGACCCTGCTAACCTTGAACGATGGTGAGTGGGTCGAGAGCCGGGGTTGTCCGTCGCTTTGTCCGTCGCGTGGGGGTTGTGGCGAGCTTGGCCGGCGTCGTTGTGGGCAGCGCATCGTGCGCGTTTCTCCTCGACACCGACGAGCTCAAGGAGGGAACGGGCGGAGGGACGGGTGGCGGAGGGACGGGTGGCGGAGGGACGGGTGGCGGAGGAATGGAGGGCGGCCTGGGTGGCACCGGCGGGACGGGAGAAACAGGTGGCGGAGGCGGTGCGTCCGGTTTGGGGGGCGCCGCGGGGGGCGCCGGAGACGCGGGATCTGCGGGAGTTGCGGGCACGGGTGGTGGTTCAGGCATCCCGATCGAGGATGCCCCTGCGATCATGGCCGAGGCCACATGCGACGCCCTGGCCGAGTGTCTCGGCCCCGGAGGCATGGCGTTCGTGTTCTCCGACGAGGACTGCGTGGACCTGTTCACTCGCTCGTACGACGATTCGATCCGGGTTCCGTTCGAAGGCTCCGTGGGTGCGGGCCATGCCGCGTACCACGCCGACCTGATGCCAGGGTGTGTGGCGGCCTACGAAAGCATGACGTGCGACGAGACGGACAGTTTTCCGGAGGCATGTCAGGATGCGCTCGAAGGGCTCGTGCCCGCGCAGGGGGAATGCGCGAGCTCGTGGGAATGCGAGGGTTCGCTGTATTGCGCCACCGACCTAGGCTGTCCGGGGACGTGCCAGGCGCCTATCGAGGAGGGGCAGGCATGTGAGGAGACCGACGTGTGCGCCGCGGGGTTGGCGTGTTTCGCGGGGAGCTGTCGACCCAAGCAGAAACAGAACGAGGATTGTGGTGAGCTGTTCCCGCCGTGCGAGCCTGGGCTCCTTTGCCTCGGAGAGGACACGACGAACATCAAGCCGGGGACGTGTGTTGCCGTGGTGGATGCGTTCGTGAAGGCCCAAGGAACGCCGTGTGACCTCGCAAGCCTCGCGTTCTGCCAGCCGGGGTTGCATTGCGCGTTCGACAATGTTTTCGATCTCGCCGCTGTGGAGGGGAACTGCGTTGCCCCGTCCGCGCTCGGCGGAGATTGCAAGACGTCGTTGCCTGACCCGTGCCCTTCGGGCGCCTACTGCAAGGCAAGCTGGATCGCCACGACCGGCACCTGCGCATTGTTGCCGGGGGAAGGTCAGCCCTGTGCCACCGGCTGGGTTCTCAAGAACCCGTGCCAGCCTTACCACCGGTGCATCGAAACGGGGACCACGACCAAGGTGTGCAAGGCCCTGGCGCATCTGGGTGAGCCCTGCGAGGACGATGCGATGTGCTACACGGGGGCCTGCGATTCCGTTTGTGTGCCGCCCAACTCCTGCCAGTAGGGAAGGGAAGATCCTGTCTCCACGGATTGCCCGCTGTTTGCCTTCCTGTCGGTTTCGCGCATACTGAGCGTCGGTCAACGGGGCTGACCCATACGACGCAGGTCCGGCGCCGGGTGGCTCGTTCGCTTTGGAGACAATCAACATGAAACGCTTCTTCGCTTGCTGTGTCCCTCTTGGCGCACTGTCCTTGCTGCTCGCAGGGGCATGTGGGTCCGATGAGACCAAGGATGATTCGAACCCTGGTCTTGGCGGCTCTGGTGGTAGCGCCGCGGACGCCCAGCCGGACGGTACGGGAGGTGTGGGCGGCACCGGTGGGACCGGCGCGACGGGAGGTACGGGCGGTGAACTGACGGGTGGGACCGGCGGCGGCGACGATGCCTCGGTGGACGCCGAGCCCGACGCTGTCGAGGACGTCGTCGTGGGCGACGTGGTCTGCACGCCAGGGGCGTACCAATGCAAGGCGAACACCCTGATCAAGTGCAACGCCGCGGGGACCGAGTGGGTGGACTACTGGCCTTGTGCGACGTCGGCCCTGTGCGACGACGAACAGGGTCGCTGCCTTCCACCCGCGTGCCAGCCGTCCGAGCACCGGTGCGTGGGCGCCGTCCTCGAGATCTGCCTCTCCAACCAGACGGGTTGGGAGCAGAAGGAAGTCTGTCAGTCGGCTGCCCATTGCCGTGCCGAGTATCAGACCTGTGGAGCCACCCCCTGTCTTGCGAACTCCTACCAATGCAGCGGCAGCATGCTCCAGGTCTGCACCGGGACCGGCTGGGACGACGTCGACGATTGTGAGTCTTCCACCCTCTGTGATTCGGTCGCGAAGGCTTGTACGCCTTCGGAGTGTGCTCCTGGCGAGGTGTCTTGCGACGGTGCGTCCTTGCGTACGTGCAACTTCACGCTCACCGGCTGGCACGACCTCGAGGTGTGCTCGAGCGAGGATTTGTGCGATCAGGCGGGGGCTCAGTGCGACATCTGCCCTTCGGGCACGCATCGCTGCGACGGGGAGACGTTGTACCTGTGCTCCCCGGACGGTCAGCAGGAGACACTGGCGCAGACCTGTTCCTCTCCGGAGCGGTGCAATCCGGTCAGCGGGCGGTGTGATCCGGCTTGCGATGGCGGTGGCCCTGGCGCCGGGATCAACTGTGGCACGGCGGGCAACCAGGATTGCTGCGTGAGCCCTGGTGTGTCGGGCGGCCAGTTCAGCCGGTCGTACGACGGGGTGAACTACGTGGACGACACGTATCTAGCGACGGTGGCCGACTTCGAGTTGGACGCGTTCGAGGTGACGGTGGGCAGGTTCCGGGAGTTCGTGGAGGCGGGGCTGGGGACGCAGGTGAACCCCCCGAGTGCCGGGGACGGCGCCCACCCGCTGATCGCCGACTCGGGATGGGATGTCGCGTGGGCCGTTGATCTACCCGCGGACAAGGCGGCGATGATCGCGAACTTGAACTGCGACGTGACCTACCAGACCTGGACGGACGCACCGGGCGCGAAGGAGAAGAGGCCCATCAACTGCGTGACGTGGTACGAGGCCTTTGCGTACTGCGCCTGGGCTGGGGGGAGGCTCCCCACCGAGGCGGAGTGGAACTACGCGGCTTCGGGGGGCAGCGAGCAGCGCGTGTACCCGTGGGGCGACGACATCGACCATGAACACGCCGTGTGGGGATGCGAAACCGATGGCGTGCCGGGATGCGTTTCCGCGGACATCGTGGACGTCGGTTCCCGCTCTCCGCTCGGGGACGGCAAGTGGTTTCACGCGGACCTTGCCGGGAGCATGTCTGAATGGGTGCTCGACCGTTTCCAGGACCCGTATCCCATGCCCTGCTCCAACTGCGCTGCCGTCAGCATCGGCTCCGGTCGAATGCGACGGGGAGGTGCATGGAACGAGATGAACCCCAACCGGCTGCGCAACGGGTCACGCGAGAGCGCGAACCCCGTGCACCGCTTCTCGCATCTCGGCATCCGCTGCGCCCGCAGCACGTCGCTCTAGACCCACCACAGTGCTTGATCTGGGATGGGGGCCTTAGCTCCCAATCGACAGGGCGGATTCCGACGAGGAACGGGGACCGCTTCTACGAGGCGGCTGCCTTCCTCGGCTGCGGCTTGGCGTTCCACACCCGCAGTGCCAGCACCAGGCCGATGATCGCCACGGGGATCATGGCCGCCGGCCACGCGAGCCAGTTCGATGCTTCCGTCGAGGGGCCCACGATCTTTCCTGCCTCGTTGAGCTGCTCTTCGGGGAGAAGCAGCCCGTAGGTCAACGCCATCAACGCGGTCCCCGCATAGACGAACCCGTCGATGATCCCCACCACGATGCCCACGTTCTTCTTCCCGCCGAAGTCCATGCTCGCCGTGCCGGATAGCATGCCGTGCACGCCGATGACGAACAAGGACATGATCACGGCGAGCCAGCCCACCATCGAGGTCTTGTAAGCAAACACCAGCGCAATCGACCCCACGACCATGCCCCCATACAGGATCGACGCCACGGGGCCTCGTCGCGACTGGAACAGGTGGTCGGAAATCACGCCTGCGACCATGCCGCCCAGGATCCCCGCGCAGCAGAGCAAAAGCCCCCAGTTCTCGTAGACGAAGCTGTCCATGTTGCCGAGCTCGCCGTCCGTGTGCTTCGCGAACGTCCGGTACCACTGCATGATGGCTTGGCGAAGGAACCCGCTGCAGAACTCCACGCATGCGATGGTCATCACGATCGGGTTGCGGAACATCAGCTTGATGACCTGGACCGCGCCCATGTTCGGCCCCTCGTCTCCGGAGGACGCGTCCGCCGTGTCGAAGTCCTTGAGACCCGCCTCTGCCGGCGTGTTCTTCACCCAGAGCGCGACCAGAACCCACATGACGACCAAGAAGCCTGCAGGGGCTGCGAACACCCAGGTCAGCCGCGAAGGCGCGTCGATCAGCTTCGGGTCTTGCCCGAAGAGGCTGATGATCTTGTAGCTCCAGTCGAAGGCAAAGTAGACCCCGAGCGAGATCAGGATCCCGAAGATGGCGCCGAACACTCCGCGCTCTCTCACGTGGAACCAAGGGGCGTTCACCTTCACGATCGCCACCGCACCGAAGCTCTGGAAGTACATGTTCACCGCGTACATCACCGTGAACAGAACGAGGAAGTGGTTGCCCACGGCGTCCGCGCCGGGGCCTTGGTGGTAAACGACCCACGTGGCCGCTGCCATGACCAGGTTCGCCACCGCTGCGCCCCCTGCCCCCAGAAGGATCGCCTTGCGACCACCGAACCGGTCCGTCAGCGGTCCGTTCAGCAAGAACGCCGCCCCGTACACCGCCGTCCCCACCCCGAAGATGGTCGCGAAGTCCGCGTTCGTCATCAACTGCCGCCCGTTCGCACTCGTCATGTGCTCGAACACGTGCTGGCTGACCTTCAGGTTGTACCTTCCCATGTAGAGAAACGCGTACGCCAACCCCAGAGGCAGCCAGTTGAGCACACGACGACGCCGGAACGCCGCGCTGTGCTGCACCTCCTTGACCTTCGGAAGCCGAGCTAGCACGACCGTCACGACCGCAAGAAGGATCAGGATGGGAAGTAGTTCGCTCAGCCAGGCAGGCATGCAGGGGCTCCATTCGTCGAGAGGACTTCGAGCGGTTCGGACCTACGCGGACGGCTTCACCCCGTCAAGCGCAACACAACCTGCCAACGCGTCACCCTGACGTCACACAACAGGCCCAGCGGAATGCCGTCGGCTCTTCTGCATATCTCTCGCTATCCGCCTTGTTTTACGTTGACGAGAGTCCTCCAATGGTCGAACCACAACGCATGACCGACAAGGATGACGACCGGCCCACCCGTCGGGACTACCTGGGACTCTGTGCCCACGGCTCCCTCGGAGTCGGCGCCGCCGCGATCGTCTGGCCCGTCGCTCGTTACCTCTCACCTCCCGACACGCCCTCCAGCCCCGAAACCCCAGCCACCGTGGCTGTCTGTGAAGACCACGCCCTGCCCAGAAATCAGGCCCACTTCGCCCTCTACCGCAACCGCCCCGTCGTCGTCCTACGCCTGGACGACGGGTCCCTTCGGGCCTTCGACGCCACATGTCCCCATCTCGGGTGCACGGTGCGTCTCGACGCGGACCGAAATGCCTTGCGATGCCCTTGCCATGGCGCGGAGTTCGACCCGGCCACGGGCGCCCCCGAGCGTGGTCCCGCCGTCCACCCCCTGCTTCCGCTCACCGTCCAGGTTCGCCATGACACCATCGTCGTCGGGACCTGACCCGGACCTCGCGCCGGTCCCGCGTAGGGAAGGATGGTGGGACCGCAGGCTCGGCTTCCCCGCGATCCGAGGCTACTTGGACACCTTCTTCGTGCCTGGCGACGGTTCCTGGGCTCACGCGCTCGGTGGTGCGCTGGTCACGTTGCTGGTCTTCGAGGCGGTGACCGGTCTTCTCTTGCTCTTCTACTACGAGCCCGACCCAGCTGGTGCGCATCGATCCGTGACGGCCATCGCAGAGACCGTACGGTTTGGCTGGTTGGTGAGGAGCCTTCATCACTGGGGTGCCCACGCCACCGTCGCGGTCGTGCTCTTGCACGTTGCCGTGACCTTCCTGCGCCGGGCGTTTTGCGCCCCGCGCGAGGTCACCTGGTGGATCGGCCTCTCGGTCGGTCTTGCCATCATGGGGCTCGCGTTCTCCGGGACGGTCCTGCCTTGGGACGGACCCGCGTTGTACGCGGCGCAGGTCGGTGGAGCGATTCTGCAATCCGTTCCCGGGGTCGGCCCCGGGCTCGCCGACATCGCTCGCGGTGGACCGGCCATCGGCCCCGCGACCCTCCACCGGGCCTACGTGACCCACGCGTTCGTGCTGCCTGCCTTCCTGCTGCTCGCGTCCGCAGCTCATCTCTTTCTCGTTCACGCTCACGGGCTCGCGCCCGACCCCACAACGGCCGGTCGAACCTCCTGGCGTATCTTCCTCCCACGCGCTGCGTTGGGCTGGTTGCTCCTGATCCATGTCATCGTCGTGCTCGCCGCCCTCCGTCCTCCGCTTGTCCAGCCTGCCATCGACCTGGTGGCTTCCGACTCGCCACCTCGACCGCCGTGGTTCCTCATGGCCGTCTTTCAACTCGCGCGTCGCGCTCCCGCTTGGGCGTGTGTCGCGACCCTCGCGGCGGCGGTCTCGGTCCTCGTCGCAGCCCCCGCATGGGGCAAGTTGCGGCACGGCAAGCGCGTGACCTTCGCGGTGGGACTCTCCCTCGCCCTGGGTCTGCTCGTTCTGACCGTGCTGGGTTACAAAGGCTGACATGGGCGCTGACCTCTGGCCGATCCCCTGGCTCAGCCCGCGCCACGCCCTCGCGATCGTATCCCTCCTGCTCTTGCCCTTGCTGCAGGGGACCACCGCCGCGGCCCTCGCCGCCTGCTGCGCGCGTCGATTGGGCTGCTCCGTTGCCACTTCCCGTGCGTGGTCTTCGCTCACCCTGACCGCAGTGCTCCCCCTCGCCGTCCTGCTCTTCGCCGTCCGATGGTTCGGCTTCTCCCATGCCGCCTTGACCGTTGAGGTCGCGGCCTGGCCCGCTTGGACGGGATTCGCCCTCGGGCTCCTGTTGCTAGGTGTTGCGTCGGGTGTCGGTCACCGAAGGCCAGATTGCATCCGAGCGAGCGCCGCCGGCGCCGTCGGGGGAACCCTGGCCATCACCTGCTGGGCCCTTGGTCTCGCGTTCGCCTTGACACCCGACGCCTGGCTCGCCTCCCCGTCGCTTCGTCTCGCCATCCAACCCCCAGCCTTCGCTCCGATCCTGACCGTTCACGTCGTGTCCACGTTGTCCTTCCTGGTTGCGATCGTGTCGCCCACCCGCAACGAAAGCGCGTTGCTCGCTCGTGCCGCGGCGGCTGCTTGCGCCGGACTGGGCTGCGTCCTCATCGTGGCGACTCCTTGGTGGCTTCCCGCCGAGACCCTTCCCTCCTTCGCTCGCGATGCCCTCGAGCAAGGAGGGCACGCCCAGGCCACGCGTTGGGCCATCGTCGCCCTCTCCGCTTGGTTCTCCCTGGGTTTGGTCAGCACGCTCGCCTCCGGTGCGCTCGGCCGCAACGTGGCGCTTGTCTTGGTCGTCGTCGTGACCGTCGCCTCCCAAGCTGTTTGGGCCGGCTACCGGGGGCCGTGGGCAGTCCGTGGTTGGCTGTACGAAAACGGCACGGACCAGGATGCCGTTCGTATGGAGCGGCGTTCCCCTTTGCGGCCGCACGCGGATGGCAGGCCGCTCGGGGCACGCCTGTTCGATCGGCAGTGCGCCACGTGTCACGCGCGGCAGGGACCGCTCGCCGACTGGTACCCGCGACTGTCTTCGAGCACGGAGACGATCCGCGAGCGCCTGGAGGAACTCAGAGAGGCGGACCGACCGGGCCACCGTTACCGGGACGTCATGCCACCCTTGATCGGCTCCGACGACGAAGTGGACGCGCTCTCCGAATGGGTGCGTAGCGGTGCGTCGTGGGGAACGAGCCCATGATGCGTGTTTCCCGCCGCGTGTCGTCGTGGCTCTGTGCCGGTGTGCTCTGCGTTGCACTCCCTGCCACGGCTGGCACGGGCGGAGAACCGCGGGGCGCCGTGCCTGTTGCCGCGGAAACCCAAGCGAAAGAGGCTTCGCCTTACCGTTGGTTCGTGTTGGTGGGGTTTGTCGCGGGCGGCCTGTTCACGCTGTGGAGGGTCCGGTCCCGCGCCCGGAGTCTCCGGTCTCAGCGCGATGGCGCTTTGAGGTAGGCGACCATGGCTTCCTTACCCTCGGAGTCCATGGCGAGCTCGAGCACCTGTCCGCCGCGGTAGCTGGGAACGTCAATGACCATGACGAGGGGAGCCATGTCGGCCAGGTCTGGGCAGAGGAAGGCCAGGGCGTTGGGGGCGTTGCGGAAGAACGCGAAGTCGATCCGATCGTCGTCCTTGCCCGGGTACACGGCGACCGGGAAGATCTCGGCCTCGATCAGGTCCTGGAAGAAGTGTGTGCCGTAGGAGGCCTCGGGCTCCTCGTCCTGGATGGCCATGGGGACCTCGACGAGGGCGTCGGCGTTGAAGATGTCGGCATAGGACACGGGGACTCCGAGCTCGGGGTTCGAGCTGCCCCACCGACCCGGTCCGACGAAGATGAAGGCGTTGCCCTTGAGCCGCTCGTTCAGGCGGCCCACGGTTTGTGCGATGCGCTTGCGCTCGCTGGCTGATTCGATCCTGGCGTAGCGCTCGGGATCCACGAACACGATGAAGCGGATGTTTTCCACGCGACCCGAGCACACCGTGCGCGAGGATGCGAACACGATGCTGTCGTTGGGCACGTCGCGGGGGAGGAACGTTTCCCCTTCCTTGGCGGGGCGTCCTTTGGCCTGGGGCCGGCATTGGAGCAGATGGACGCGGAAGTCCAGCTCTTCGCCTGGGACGAGCTCGATGGTGAACTCGGTGTCGACGGGGCATTCGTAGGCTTTTTCGAGCTTCCGAAGGAGCGTTCGCATGATCGAGACGAAGCGAGCGTTGCGAAGGAGGCCGTCGAGGGTGATGACGTAATTCTCCTTGGGGATGCGTGGGTCCATGAGGTGGATGGGGCGCAGGTCACCGCCTTCCATGACGGAAGCGATGTAGCGCAGGCCTGGGGTGTCGAAGCGGATCATGTCCCGGACGGGATAGGTGCACACGCGCTTCTTCTCGAGGTCGATGCAATCGATGGCGTGCTGTGAGTAGCGCTGGATTTCGGCGGGAGTTCGTTCGGGTCGCAGGGTGGGGTGGCTGAGGGCGACCATGCGGGGATGATCGCCGGCCACGCGGTCGACGGCGCGGGTGCCGAGTCCCCAGACGATGCGCAAGAACCCTCCGCTTCGGTCGATCTGAGGGGTCCAGCGATAGGGGTTGTGGCTGAAGCCCACGCCAGCGATCTGGGGGTAGAACTTGCCGTGGTGTTCCGTGCCGGCGACTTTCTGGATGAGGACCGCCATGCGCTCGTCGTAGTCGATGAGGTGCATTTGTTTGCGGTAGGCCAGGGCGTCGGGGTTGAGGACGGAGGCGTAGACGAGGCGAACGGCGTTGCACAATTCCTCGAGGCGTGCGCGGCGGCCCCCTTGGCTCGCGCAGAAGTGGGTCTCGTACTTGCCGGCGAAGGAGGTTCCGAAGTTGTCTTCGAGCAAGCTCGAGGATCGCACGATGAGGGGTCCGTCGCCTGCCTGGTCCAGGATGTCGCTTAGCCTCTGGACGACGTGACGTGGAAGGGTCGCGTTATCGTATCGCTCGCGGTAGGCTGGGTACTCCGCGCGGATGACGTCGAGGTCTTTGTACTTCTGGTTGAGGAACCCGTAGAAGTCGTTTTCCTCCACGAACTCGTAGTAGAGGTCTGCGGCGATGTGCCAGGACTCGGGCATGACGATGCGCGGGCCAAGGTCGATGGGGTCGTCGGCGTCATGGCTCTGCGTGATGCGCCAGGCCAGGCGCATGCCCGCAGCCTTCCCCCCGATCTTGCCCGTTCCGATCCTGCGCTCGGCGATCGCACGCAGATCCTCCACCTTGAAGAAGTGGCGTGCGAGCCCCACGAACGTGAGCTGGTCGGAGAGCATGCCCTTCGTCAACACGGCGATGATCTCTTGCAGGTGGTGACGCGTTTGCTTCTGCAGTGGGGCGTCCGCGGTTTCGAACTCTGCGGCTTGCGAGAAGAGCATGTCCCACGGAGCGAGCTCGGGGTTGAAGCTCAGCAGCACGTCTTGCTTGTTCCGCGCCCCGAGCACGTCCGCCACGATCGAGCGAAACGCGCTGTGCGGAACGTTGTGTGCGAAGTAGAAGTCCGTCAGCCGTTCGCGCGTGCGCGACACGCGCAGCTCCCAGATCTCGTCGAGATCGCGGTAGCTGGGGTCGTGCGGGTGCTCACGTCTCTGCGATGCCTTCGCCTTGCGGCGCACCTCTTCCTCGAAGACATCCACCTGCACGGTCCCACGGCGGAAGATCTCCTCGCGCATTCGCTTGCGGATCTCGTCGCACAGGATGGGGTACTCGCGGATCTCGAGGTAGATGCGGAGGGCTTTGGGCGTGTGTTTGGAAGTGCTGTTCATGGGCGTGCGGATCGGTGTCGTCGGGGCCGCGCGATGGGTCGGGACGGAACCGATCCAGGGGACCGTAGCCCAATCGTGACCCGTCTAGGAGGTGCGACGTGGTCCGGAATCGATGCCCGCGCATGAATCCGGAGAGCGAGAACGGACCGGCCCCCGTGCTCGGATTGAAAGTCGTTTGGGCTCGCCAACTTGTCTTGACAGCCCCCTAAGGCGGGCGTACGCGGAGGTCATTCACCGTGTGTGTCCTTCGCAGCTCCCCCTGAAAGGCAGGGGTCACTGGCGTGGGGGACCCCAACCGGAGGTTGCCATGTCTTCGGCACTCAATCCATTCGAGATGGCGCAGAAGCAGTTCGACGAAGTCGCGGACCAACTCGACCTGTCGCCCGACACCCGTGCCATTCTTCGACACCCGCTTCGCGAGTTCCACTTCATGATCCCCGTCCGCATGGACGACGGACACCTGCGAGCCTTCCGGGGCTACCGCGTGCAGCACAACGATGCGCGTGGGCCCTGCAAGGGCGGTATCCGCTTCCATCCCGCGGAGACCATCGACACCGTGCGCGCTCTCGCCACGTGGATGACTTGGAAGTGCGCGGTCTCGGACATCCCCCTCGGCGGCGGAAAGGGCGGCATCATCGTCGACCCCACCACCCTGTCCGTGGGTGAAAAGGAGCGCCTCTGCCGCGGATGGGTCCAGCAGATGTGGCGGAACATTGGCCCGCGCAACGACGTGCCCGCCCCCGATGTCGGCACGACTCCCCAGATGATGGGCTGGATGATGGACGAGTACTCCAAGCTCGTAGGGGCCTACACGCCCGGCGTGATCACCGGCAAGCCCATCGGCGGAGGTGGAAGTCTCGGTCGCACGGCTGCCACCGGCTTCGGCGTCGTCGTCACCATTCGCGAAGCCCTCAAGCACCTCAAGATCGACGGCACCAAGACCACGTGCGCCATCCAGGGCTTCGGCAACGTCGCCCAGTACGCTGCCATCACCTACATCAGCATGATTGGCGGCAAGGTCCTGTGCGTGTCCTGCTGGGACAACCACGACAAGAAGTCCTACACCTTCACGAAGCCTGAAGGCCTCGATCCCAAGTTCCTCCAGTCCATCACCGACCAGTACGGCACCGTGGACAAGGGGCGGGCGAAGGAAGCCGGCTATCTGATCGAAGACGCCGACGCGTGGATTTCGAAGGACGTGGACGTGCTCATTCCGGCGGCCATCGAGGGGGCCCTCCACGTTGACAACGTCGGCAAGGTCTCCAAGCGCGTGAAGGTCGTGGCAGAAGGCGCCAATGGCCCGACCACGCCGGAAGCGGATACGGTCTTCAAGAAGAACGGTGTCTTCCTGATCCCTGACTTCCTCTGCAACGCGGGCGGCGTGACTTGCTCGTACTTCGAGGGCGTCCAGAACGACATGAACTTCTATTGGTCCGAGGACGAGGTCAACACCAAGCTCGACCACAAGATGACCGTTGCGTTCAACGCCGTGCTCAGCATGTCCCTCGCGCGCGAGGTCTACATGCGCAACGCCGCCTACATGGTCGCGATTGATTCTGTCGTCCGGGCCATGCAGCTCCGCGGCTGGCTCTGATCAAGCCACTGTTCCCAACCCTCCTGGAGTGCCCTCGTGGCACTCCGCCTCCCCAGCACTAGTCCCAAATCAAGCGCTCCGCGCTGCTTTGGGTCTAGGTTCTTCTGAGGGGGCTTTC
>CAZAWR010000059.1:0-3743 GCA_964488865.1 uncultured Polyangiaceae bacterium
CGAAGCTCCGAAGAATCAAGTGAAGACTGCCCCGTTCAAAGGGAGCCGCACCCATAGGACTTCGTTGATCCAGCGGACGAGCAGGTCTTCGTCGTCGAGGCCGGTGACGTGCACGACGCGGTCTGCGTTCGGGACGATGGGGACGCCCTCGGTGAGGAGGCCAATGACGACACAGGCCGCGTGCTCGAGGAGTTGTTGCCTGGAGGGGGCCCAGAGCTCGAGGGCGACGTCGGCGGTGTGGTCGAGGAAACGGTGGCCGGTGCTGTGCATGATGGAACCGCGAGGGCAGAGTGTAGCGCGAGAAGCCTCGGCGAGGCTTGGCGTGCGGGTCGGTGGATGGTAGGTCCTGACCGTCATGCGGATCTTCCTCACTGGGGCGACGGGCTTCATCGGGAGCCACGTCATGCAGCTTCTTCTGGCACGTGGGGACGAGGTCGTCGCGCTATCCAGGGGTGGTCAGGGCGCCGCGCACTTGAGGGAACCCACCTCGGCCTTGCTGACCGTCGTGAGGGGCGACCTGCTGGTGCCGGAGACCTACCGAGACGCGGTGGCGGGGTGCGACGCGGTGGTTCACGTGGCGGGGTGGATCAGCACACGGCGACGCGACGAGGACAAGCTACGGGTCGTCAACGTGACCGCGACGCAACGGCTCTGGGACGTGTGCAGCGAGGCAGGCACGGGGCGCATCGTGTACCTTGCGTCCATCTTCGCGCACGGCAGAGGACAGGGGACTGCGCCATGCGACGAGACCGCGGCGTTCGACCCGTCGATCCTGTTGCTGCCGGTACCGTACTTCCGGGCCAAGCGGGAGGCGGAGGTGTTGACGTGGAAGGTCGCGAGCGAGCGCGGTCTGCCGGTGGTGTTCGGGTACCCCGGGTTCTGCCTCGGGCCGGGGGACGAATATTTGTCGTCGATGCGCATCGTGCGGGACTTCTTGCGGGGGAGGTTGCCTGCGTACGTGGAAGGGGGGATGAGCTTCGTGGACGTGCGGGACGCGGCGGCGGGTCTGGTGGGGTGTCTGGACGCGGGGCAGGTGGGGGAGAAGTACCTGCTGACGAACCACAACGTCTCGTGGGGGGCGTTCTTTCAGAGCTTGCGAGAGGTGGCGGGGGGCGGGAGGTTACCGGTCGCGGTGCCGCGGGGGCCGGCGGGTTGGCTGGGGCGGTTGTCGGAGCGGGTGGTGCCGGGGATGGGGGTCAGTGAGGGGGACACGGCAGTGATGGGCGGGACTTGGTTCTACGATGGGTCGCGGGCACGCCGGGAGCTTGGGATGGGGAGCCGTCCGCTGGAGCGGAGCCTGGCGGACGGGGTGGCGTGGCTGCGGAGCGTGGGCTGGCGGGCTGAGGGGTGCCGGGCGGGCACAAAGTGATTCATTGTGTATCATTTGGTCCATTCCGTATCCCAACTTCAGAGCCCAGGCAGGGCGGTTCGCTCGAGATCCTCAAGGAAATTAGCAGACCGCTGTGACGGCACGGTCCGTGCTCCCTGCCATCACCAGGAGGACACGATGAAAACCACGACTACTTTGGTTCTCGGGCTGATGGGGCTTCTGGCGGTGGCGTGTGGCGGCAACGCGCAGCAGGGGACTGACCCCGGCGAGACCATCCAGTGCGGCAGCGCCGAACTGTTCTCCACGACGCACGAAGCCTGCGGGGCCATGGATGCGGTGGGCGTGGCGGGAGAGGACGGCATCACGTGCCGCTGCCACCTCGGCTTCAAGTGGAACGGCACGGCCTGCGACGCCATCGGCGGGTGTGCGTGTGCCGGGGAAGACTGCGGCAAGCTCACCGAAACCCTCGAAGAGTGTGAGCAGAGCCACACAGCCTGCAACGGGTCGGACTTCCAGTGCGGCAGCCCTCGCCTCTTCTCGTCGAGTCACGCGTCGTGCGAATCCATGGACGCGAAGGGTGCGGGCCCGGGCTGTCGCTGCGTGCTCGGCTACGCTTGGAACGGCACCGCGTGCGAGATGCTCTCCAACTGCGAGTGCGAGGGCGCCGACTGCGACAAGCTCACCCAGTCCCAAGAGGAATGCGAGCAGGCGCACGCGTCCTGCGGCGCCACCACCCCACGCGAGTGCGGGAGCATGGAGCTGTACGCCGCGACGCACGACGTCTGCGACGCGATGGACGCGACGGCGGTGCCCGACGAAGCCGGGCTTGGCTGCTACTGCTTCCTCGGGTTCGCCTGGAACGGCACCGCGTGCGAGAGCCTCGCGAACTGCGCTTGCGAGGGGGCCGATTGTGACAAGCTCACGCAGACCGAAGAGCAATGCGTGCAAGCCCACGCGGCTTGCGCCGAGGCATCCAGCACCTTCGCTTGCGGGAGCGCGAATCTGTACGCCGCGAAGCACGACGCATGCACCGCGATGGACGCTACGGCGGTGCCGGACGACACCGGGTCGAGCTGCTTCTGCTTTCTCGGGTTCGCGTGGAACGGCACGGCCTGCGAGGGGCTCTCGGACTGCGCGTGTCAGGGCGCGGACTGCGACAAGCTCGCCGAAACCGTCGAGCAATGCGAGCAGGCCCACGCGGCTTGTCTCTGATTCTTTCATGACACGCCACGCTTGACGCCCGCCGGCGGAGGCCGGATACGCCGGTGCATGCAAGTACCGCCTGGACCGATGAGTCCGGGACCTGGAGCGCCAGGGCCCGGTGCACCCGGATACGGACAACAGGCCGGAGGCTACGCCCCGCCGCCAGGAGGCTATGCTCCACCCCCAGGACAGGTTCCCCCCGGGGGCCCGCCCCCAGCTGGTGGCCCCGGTTCCGAGTCCGCCGTGAAGAACGCCAAGATCGCGCGCGGCTGCGGCGCGGGTGGCTGCGGCTGCGCCGTGGTCCTCTTGATCGCCGGCATCATCTTGTTCGCCTTCGGCTCCCAACGGGCGACCCAGGAAGCGATGCCCTTCGCGATCATCGTGCTCGGCCTCACGCCCTTCGCAACCATCCTGGGCGCTGCGCTCCTCGGCTGGGGCATGATGTCGATCAAGAAGCTCACCGGCAAGTAAGCCCCGCAGCTCACCGCCGCGTCATCGTCGCCGCGTCCGCGGTGCATTCCCATCGACCTGCGCTCCGCTCGTGGCACCGAACCTCCGCCACGGCGTCGGCCCCCAGCTCGGCCGCCCCCTGCCCCAGCGCGCGCTCCGCATCCGCCCGCTGACATCGTTCCAGGCATTCGACCGAAACGGTCCCAAGCACGGCGCTGCTCTCTTCGGCGGACCACACGCGCTCGACCACGCCGTCGAATCGCGCGGGCCGTTTCGATCCGGTGGGACGCACCGTCACCTGCACCGCCCGGCCCCCTACCCTGACCTCCCAACGCCGCTCTTGCGCCACGTCCACGGGGGCCCCATCCGAAGCCCCAAGGGAACGACGCCGCGCCATCGTCGCTCGACACCGAAGCGATCGCTTCGCGAGCGCGCCTTGCGCGTCCCCGCACGACGGGGCGATGAACGCGGTGGCCCCCGCTTCGGCCGCGGCCTCTCGCATCACCCGGAGCAATTCGAGCTCGGAGCAGTCGCGGTCGTCCCGATCGCACGACGCGTGAACCGTCCCCGTGGCCTCGTGGTCATGCGGGACATCAGCCCGCTGGATCAGGTCCTCCGCGCGGGCTGCGGGGGGCTGCGCGCGGCCGGTGACGTGCACCTGCGGCGAGACCCCACAGGCCGGCAGAAGGGCAAGTGTGGTCGCCAAGAAGACGGCCGCACCTAGACGAAACGATAACGCGCCAATCCAGGAGCCGGAGCC
>CAZAWR010000059.1:3843-29842 GCA_964488865.1 uncultured Polyangiaceae bacterium
AAGGGAGCCAAGGGAGCCAAGGGAGCCAAGGGAGCCAAGGGAGCCAAGGGAGCCAAGGGAGCCAGGAGACACGTCCGAACCCTAGCAGCCCACCGGGGGCTGAAGAATGGGAACATGGTCCATGCCTGTCCATCGTGGCGCGAGGCCGTCGCATGTCCTACGATGCCGCCCGTGCGATCCCCTCCCCGTACGACGGTGTTTCACGAAGCCGGCCAGCGGCTAACACTCTATGACTACGGAACGCATCACGAGCTGATGTTCGGGAAGGTCCCGATCCTCACGAGCGCCGCGCTCGGCACCGAGCGTGACTTCGGCGCGATCGCGGGCAAGTTCTGCACCGGCCCTGCCCCCCGCGTCCTCATCGGCGGCCTCGGGTTCGGGGCCACCCTCGCGAGCGTCCTGCGAGCCACGGGCGACAAGGCCGAAGTCATCGTGGTCGAGAAGCTCGAAACCGTGGTCTCCCTCGTAGCCGGACAGCTCGCGCACCTGAACCCAGGCGTGTTGAAGGATCCGCGCACCCACCTCGTGCAAGACGACGTCGTGAAGGTCATCGAGCGGGAGCATGACTTGGACCTCATCCTGCTCGATGTCGACAATGGTCCGGACTGGGCGTCGTTTCGGTCCAATGCGCGTCTGTACGGCGAGCGCGGGTTGAGGACGGCCTGGCGAAGTCTACGGCCTGGGGGAGCGTACGCGGTGTGGAGCGGGTATCCAGCGGATGCTTTCCTGAAGAGACTGCGCCGCGCCGGATTCGAGCCCATGGTCCTGCCGTTCTACGAGCGAAGGAAGCTCCAGGCGCGTGCGTACGTGGGGCGCAAGCGATAGGGGGAGTCGCCCGCTCAGGGAGTTGCGAGTGAGATCGCCAGCTCAGGAGCGAACTCCGCTCCCCGGGAGGGGTCGAACCCCGTGATCGATCGGGAGCTCTGGTAATGGGAACCGTCCGCGTCCGTCGCTGCGTTGATGATTAGCAAGGTGATGGCGTTCCCCGGCTCCCAATCCGGCTGGCCCACCACCTCTTGCACCATCGCCGACAGGTCCTTCGGGACCTCGTACACCACGTCCCGGTTCCAGCAGTCGAGCTTGCGCTGCGGACAGTCGTACTCCGTCAGGTCCGTGCACGAGTCATTGCACCGGACCAGCCAGTGATCGACAAACGAGGTCGTGCGCACCCGCTGATCGGGCCTGCCGCTCACGTAGTTGCTCGGATCGAACGGGGCAGAGTCCCCCGTGCGCTCGGCATGGACATTGAGCCACAGCGAAAGGGACGAGTCGACCTCGTTGGTCGGGTAGAATCGCAATCTCGCCGACGCGACCGTGACGCCCTTGGGGACGTTCACACCTGCGAAGCGAAATGCCGTGTAGTAGGAGACGTGGGCTGTATCGAAGTGCCGTCCTACCGGCACCGTGGCCCCCGAAAAGAGGTTCCACGCAGCAGGGGACGCGTTCATGAGGTACGACGCCAGCGCGTCGTCACCGCTCACCACTCGCACCGAAACCATACCGCTCCCGGCGTCGGCCTCTGCATCAGACTCTGCATCAGACTCTGCATCAGGCTCTGCATCGACTTCCACATCCGGTGCAACGTCGGCCTCTGCGTCGGGTTCGACGCCATCGGGCAGAGCATCGTTCTGTACATCGGGCAGAGCATCGTTCTGTGCATCGGGGGGCCCAGCGTCCGGCGCATCAAGGGTCGGCCCATCTGCGGCAGCGCCATCGGTGTGGCCGGCGTCCGTTCCGCCGGCACCATCGAGCAACGAATCGGCCGCCGCGTCGGTGGGAGAGGTGGAATCAGGAACTGCGTCGTCCGCGCCGCAGCCGACGAGCAAGAACACGAAGATCAAGGGGGAGCTGTTGCGCATGGTGGGTTACCTGCAAACGCGTATCACACGGGCGAGCGGGAGCAAGGACAGTCGAGGTTGAGCAGGATCGCACGGAGCCGACGTCAGGACGTGGTGAATGCGGAACCGGGAGCAGGGAACGGGCAAGTGTTTCGGTTTTCACTTCCCGGTGCCCGGTTCACCAGTTCGTTGGCTCCTCGCCGGCGCAATTCTCTTTAGAGGCGATCGCCTCGCGCGCGGAGCGACCCCGGCTTGGGAATCTGCCTCCCACCGTGCGGACGACGTGCGAGCACCTGGTACAGGACCATCGCCTGGAGAGCCTCGTCGCGCAAGCCGGGTGCGTCGTGTTCCGGTTCCGGCGGGGCTTCGCGACGTCGGGGTTCGTCGATGCCGACAATGGCGCGGGCGACGGCCTTGGCCATGGACCGGCTGGGTCGGGAAGACGATGCGCGCGCCTCGATGGCCGCGGCGAGGATGACGCGAGGGTCCTTGTGGCGGACCTGGCCTTCGATCAAGGCTTCCTTTTCGGCGCGCACCTGAGCCCAGAGCCCCGGCGTCATGGCAAGGCCTGGAATCACCGGAAGCGAATACCCGTGGAGCGCGCGGAATTGGTGCTCGTACATGCGCTCGACGATCGAGCGGCCGAAGGCTTCGACCGCCTGGGATGGGATACCGAAGGGGGGAGTCATCAGGGCCATGAACCCGTACATGGGTTGCTCGCCTACCTGGGCGGACCACTCGCGCAGCAATTGCTTGGCTTCTGCATCGAAGCCCATGACCCAGAGGGCGTGCGCGGCGAGCTGAATGCGCAGCTGCGGTGGCGGGTGCTCGTCGTACCGCGCCTCGCGTGCGACGGCCCAGACCAGGTCCTCGCGGGCCTCGGTGGCGAACATGGTCGTCATGCCTCGCAAGGCGGGAGGCCCCAACAGAACGACGGCGAAGAAGTCACAGAACAGCTCCTCGAGCCAGGCGCCGTAGCATCGGCGGAGGTCGAACGTGCGGGGACCTGCCGGGATCAGAGGCTCCACCTCCAGGTCGAGCGAGCGCCGCAACTCCCGCGCGAACCCCGGCAGCTCTCGCCAGACCACATGCCCGATCTCGTGCGATACCGCTGGCCATCGCAGAAGGTCGTCTCCGAAGTCCGACGGAACGAACACCGTGGGGTACCCTTCGGGCAGGAGACCGAAGAACACGGCTTCGCGCCCAGGCATCGCCGGCACGCATACGGGACGCCGCGACGGGAACGCAATGCCTCGCGATTGCGTGAACTCGACGAGGGGACGCAGGTGGGCAGCAGCCACGGCATCCGCATCGGCCATCATCTCGCCCAGCACGTGGTCCGATCGCACGTCGATCATGTGCTCCACGGCGGTAAGGCGCAGGCGCTGCCAGTCGAGCAAGGCCAGGGTGTCCGGCAGGGTCATGGGCGCCCTTCGCGCCTGAACGTCCTCGGCGGCCGCCTCCAGGTCCGATCGCAACCGCGCTTGCTCTTCGGACAGGCGAAGCAAAACGTCGGAAAGAACGCGTGCGGGGCCAAGGGCAGCGACGACGCGCTTGGAGAGGCGCTGGGTTTCCAGCTCGATCCAGTCGCACAGGGCGAGGGCGTGCTGAACGGTTCGCGAGAGACCTGCGTAGTCGAGGACCGAGCTCGGTGCGAACGGCGCTTGTTCCCTGCGAGATCGCAAGGCTCGCAGGATGAGCGGCAGCACGAACCAGACGATGCCGATCAAGACTGCGACGACGTTGCCGATGTCCTCCATGCGGACCTACTTGGGGGCAGGACTTGGGGGTGGAGGGGCCTTGCGGGGCGGGGGCCTGCGCCGTAGGGCGACGGGTTTGCCCAGCACCTCGGCCAGGACGAAGCGCCGCCCCAGCTGGGAGAGGGGAAGGGAGAAGACAAGGGCGAGCTTCTCAGGTTCCACGGGAGGTTTCCTTCTTCCCGCCGCCTGCGATGGACTCACGCATCTCGGTGTCGGCCATCACGTTGCGCAGGTTGTAGTAGTCGAGAGCGCCGAAGTTTCCGCTCCGGAGCGCGTCGGCGATCGCTTGGGGAACCAGCGCTTCGGCCTCCGCGACCTTCGCCCGGGCTTCTTGGTAGCGAGCCTTCATTTCCTGCTCCGCGGCCACGGCCATGGCGCGACGGCCTTCGGCCTGGGCCTGCGCGATGTTCTTGTCCGCCTCGGCCTGGTCCATCTGCAGCTTGGCGCCGATGTTGGCGCCCACGTCGACGTCGGCGATGTCGATCGAGAGGATCTCGAAGGCGGTGCCCGAGTCGAGGCCCTTTTCCATGACGACCTTGGAGATGCGGTCGGGGTTCTCGAGCACGAGCTTGTGGTGCTGGGAGGAGCCGATGGTGGTCACGATGCCTTCTCCCACGCGCGCGAGGATGGTTTCCTCCCCGGCTCCGCCCACGAGCCGATCGATGTTGGCGCGAAGCGTAATCCTCGCGACGGCCATGAGCTGGATGCCGTCCGCGGCGACAGCGGCGACCTTGGGGGTTTCGATGACCTTCGGGTTGACGCTCATCTTGACGGCCTCGAGGACGTCGCGTCCTGCGAGGTCGATGGCGGCGGCGCGCTGGAAGTCGAGGCGGATACCGGCCTTCGCGGCGGAGATGAGGGCGAAGACCACGGACTGGACGTTGCCGCCCGCCAGGAAGTGGGCCTCGAGGTCCTCGGTGGAGACGGCGAGGCCAGCCTTCACCGCGCTGATGCGCGGGTTGACGATGGCCGCGGGAGGAACGCGGCGGAGTCGCATGGCTACGAGGGTACCGATGCCGACGTTGGCGCCTGCGAAGGTGGCGGCGATCCAGAGCCCCACGGGAACGAAGTAGAAGAACAACACCAGGCAGGCTACGCCCGCGATGGCGGCCAAGATCACGAGAATATCCATGTCACTTCTCTCCTTCGCGGGTAACGACGACCCGCACGCCCTCGATGTCGACGATTCGCACCGCCGAGCCTCGCTCGATGTATCGCAGGTCGCTCACGACATCCAGCACCTCGGCGTCGAAGCGAGCCTTGCCGGCGGGACGCAAGTCCGTTTCCGCGACCCCGACCCGATCCACCCACTTGGCCTTGCGCTCGTCGTCTGAGGGTCCGTCCTCGCCGGGTGTCGCCGACTTCGCGCCTTGCAGCGTTCGCGACAGGATCAGCCAGCTACCTCGCGCGTCCCTCGGTGCTCGCCCCATGCGTCCGAGCAGGTACATCACGAGGACGAACAGAAGGACCGCGGCAAACAGCACGAGCAGCACCTTGCCCAGGGCTCCGGTGACGGCGCCCGTGGCCCACAGGACCCCGGGCGGACCATCGAGCATGGCCAGCACCAGGGCGGCCACCAGCAGCACCACGCCGAGAACCCCTGTCCAGCCAAACCCAGGCGTCACGAAGATCTCCACACCCAAGGCGACGAGTCCGATCACGGCGAGCAAAATCTCCTCCCACCCCGCGAGCTCCACCACCATGTGGCCGGCAAAGAACAGGGCCAAGCAGGCGATTCCCACCGCCCCCGGAACACCAAACCCGGGCGTCTTGACCTCCGTCATCAGCGCCAGGAAACCGATCAGCATCAACAGCCCCGCGACCACGGGCGACGTGAGGAACCCGGCCGTCTTCTCGGCCCAGTTCGGTGCGGTACGAATCACGGGTTGGCCGCGCATCCCCATCGCGCCGATAAGCTCGTCCAGTGTTTCCACGGTGGCGTTCGCCACCCCCGTTCGCTCCGCCATCTCCGTGGTCAACGTCAGCAGCTTGCCCTTGGGCGTCAGGTTCTCGATCTCGATGTCGGCATCGACCATGGCCGCGGCCATCTCGCCGTCGCGGTCCTTGGCCTCCGCGGTGGCGCGCATCTCGGAGCGCATGTAGCTCGTCAGCTTCTCGCCCACGGCATCAGCTTTGCCGTCCTTGACCTCGATGGGGGTGGCGGCGCCCATCGTGCCGCCGTCGGTGAACACGATGTAGTCCGCCGCGAGGCTGATGAGAGCCCCGGCGCTGATCGCACGACGGTTCACGAAGGCCACGGTGGTGACGTCCGTGGCGAGCAGGGCATCGCGAATCTTGACCGCCGCATCCACGCGTCCCCCGAACGTGTTGACGTCGAGCACGATCACGCGAGCGTCGTGCGCTTGCTCGATACTGCGCCGGACGAACGGGGCCATGCCGAGGTCGATTTCGCCATCGATCGGGACCACGACGATGGGACCGGGGCTGCGGCCGAGCTCAGCCAGGGGCGGTCGGTCTCCGCCCAGGCGCGGTGAAGCAGCGGCGGCTGGCGGTCCGGGCTCGGGATCGGACGAGGTCACGGGCGGCGCGGAAGCGGTCGCGCTCGTCACCGGCGCGGAGGCGCTCGTGCTGCCGATCGAAGGAGCGGGAGACTCCCCGGCCACCTGTGCTCCCGCGGCGCGCAGCCCCACCGTGCAGAGCAGCAGCAGCCAGCACACGACGCCGATCACCCCGAGCCATCTTCGTCCGTTCACCATGCTGAGCTAACCTGGGGACGTGAGCGGCGCAAGCGCCGACCCGCCAAGGGAGGTCGGGAGAGAGTGCCCCCCTGACCGCTGGGAGTCGGGTAAGCTCAAGGGTCTTTCAGGATGAGAGGAGCTCGTCATGCGCGGAAGAGCCTTGGGCTTGTCGGTGGTGCTCGCTTGCTTGTTCGGATTGGGTTGTGGTGATGACGGCGAGAGCGGAGGAGCGGGCGGAAGCTCGGGCGGAGCGGGAACCGGCGGAGCGGGAGCGGCCGGCGGCACAGGTGGGGACGGCGGCACAGGCCTTTCGGGCGGCACAGGGGGAGGCTCGGGAGGGACGGGCGCGACAGGAGGCTCGGGAGGGACGGCCGGGACAGGAGGCTCCGACCCCTCGCTCGGACTTCCCGTTCGTTTCGGGGTCAACGGCGGCCACCGGAACCAGGCGTGGGGCGATGCGACCCAGGCACAGCTCTACGTGAAGGCGGGCTGCAACAGCTCGCGCGTGAGCTTGCCGGAACGGCACCTCGACCAGTGGGGGTATGAAATCGAAGTGGCCGACATGCAAGCCTACGCCGCCCTCGGCCTCTCCAACCATGTCGCCTTCCTCACGAGCCCCATCCGTGCGCACTCGACCGCGCCGTCGTCCGTCGCGGACTGGGAGTTGGTCCACTACAAGCCGGCGAACCTGTACGAGCCGGTGACGCTCCCGAACGGGACCATCAACCCCGACAACTACTGGGGCGCCTACGTGCATGAGACGGTCGCCACGTACAAGACATGGGTCAAGGTCTGGGAGATCTGGAACGAACCCGACTGGGTCGATACGTGGAGCTACACGCAGACGTGGGACACGGCGCCGCCGACAGCGGAGCAGCTCCCACGCTTCCGGGGTTCGATCTACGAGTACGTGCGCATGTTGCGCGTGTCGCGGGAGGCCGCGTTGCTCGCTGACCCGGAAGCCAAGATCGCCACGGGGGGCCTGGGCTACGACACGTTCCTCGCGGCGATCCTGCGCTACACGGACAACCCCGTCGACGGGAGCATCACGGCGGAGTATCCGAAGACGGGGGGCGCGTACTTCGACGTGGTGAGCTTCCACCACTATCCGCTCTACACGCCGGGCAACTCGGAGACGGCGGTGGAGGGCTACGTGTCCCACTACGAGCGAATGGCGGGCCGGCTCGCGGACGCGGGGGTCACGGGCAAGACGTTCGTGACGACGGAGTCGGGGGCACCGCACGTGGAGCTGCCTGGGACGCCGAGCGGCGAGGCGTACGCGCGCAACTACCTCGTAAAGGCGATGACGTTGGCCCATGGGGTGGGGGTGAATGGGATCGATTGGTACGTCCTGAGCGACTACGCAGAGCCGGGCAGCGCGGACGACGCCTACGGGTGGATGGGGTTGTTCGAGGACATCGAGCAGCTCGGGACCCCCGACGAGGCGGTCCCCACTCCCACAGGTATCGCGTATGCCACGCTGGGAAAGCTGCTGGCCGGCGCCCGCCACGACCTGGCAGCCACGACCGCGCTGGACCTTGGCGGATCCATCGGCGGCGCTGCCTTTCGGTCCCCGGCCGGAAAGGGGTTGTACGTCCTATGGGCCAAGGCAACGGGCGCGGGCGAGGACGCGTCAGCGACGTACGATCTAGCTGCCTCGGGTCCGCATCGCGTGCATGCCTGGGACCATTCCGCCACGCAGGCCTCGGAGACGCTGGCGCCCGCTTCCGGGGTCATCGCCCTTTCGCTCAGCGGTTCTCCGGTAATCGTGACGGAAGAGTGAGGGGCAACGCCGTGCCGTAAGCTTGACTCGACGTTGCCGGCGCGCTGTCCGTTTTCGGATCCACCTTTCCGCTTGGATCCGAGTCGTCACCTCGGCATACTTCACGGTTATGCCGGGGGCGACCACCCAGGAAGAACATGACCTCCCTTGACCTCACCGTCCTCGCGGTCCTGTTCGCCGTCGTCGTCGCGGCACAGACGGTCGAGACCGTGGCGGGTTTTGGGGCGACGGTCATCTCGCTATCCATCGGCGTACACTTCGTGCAACTCGAGTGGCTCGTGGTCACGCTCGTGCTGATCGGCCTGCTGCAGAGCACGTGGATCGTGGTCCGCGGGCGCAGGCACATCCGCACGCGCTTGCTCTTCACCCGGGTGCTGCCCTTCTGCGCGGTAGGGCTGATCGCAGGCAACACCGCGTTCCAGCACCTTCCCACGGACATACTCAAGACGATTCTCGGCCTGTTCGTCATATTTTTCTCGAGCTTCCGGCTATGGCAACTGTTCCGGGGGGAGGCCACGAAGGCGCTCTCTCCGGTGGCAAGTGCCGGCTTCCTGATGGGCGGCGGGTTCTTCCACGGGCTCTTCGCCTCGGGCGGCCCCCTCGTCGTGTACTTCGTGAGCCGCGCCATCGACAACCGTCACGCCTTCCGCGCCACCCTGTCCTCGCTCTGGCTGGTACTCAACGTGGCGTTGCTCGCGTCCTACGCCTGGCACGGTCAGCTCGGCCAGCCTTCCTTGACCCTGGCGGCCATGCTCCTGCCGGCCGTCGGGGTGGGCATCCTCGTCGGCGAGTTCGTCCACCATCGCGTCGACGAGGTGGTGTTCCGCAAGGTCGTCCAGGGTCTTCTGCTGTTCACCGGTCTGTGCTTGCTGCTCTGAATCCCGATGATTGCCACGATCCTTCAGCTGGTTGCCCTTCTGCTTCTGCCTGCGGCGGCGATGGCCCTCGAGCGTCGCAGCCGATGGCTGTGCATCATTCCCACGGTCCTCGTCTGCTACGGCGCGGGAATCGTGCTGGGCAACCTGCCCGGCGTGCGGATCGACACGGCCTTGTCGCTCGCCGTGTGCAGCGGGGCGGTCGCGCTCGCCATTCCCCTGCTGTTGTTCTCGGTGGACATCGTGGCGTGGTTCCGGACGGCGCCTGCCTTCATCGGCCCGGTGGTGGTGAGCTTGAAGAATCGTGAGCTTGTGGTCTCCGGCATTTCCACCAACCTGGTGGGGCTGGCCATTGGCAACTACGCGGGACTGTTCGTGGCGTGGTTGCTGTCGAGAGAGGGAATCCCATGGTGACGGTGAAACGAACCTCGACGTGCGCCGCGTTGGTGTTTTCCGCCTTGGGCTTCGCAGGCCTTGCGTGCCCAGGGTGCAGCGACGCCGCGGAGGAGCCCTGGCATGCGACGACCGCTCGCCTACGCGGCGCGCCCTACGAGCGCGGAATGCAGCATGGCAAGCTCTTCTCGAGCCGCATCCGCTCGATGTACGCCGGCCTGCTCACCAACTCGATCTTGCCCTACCTCAACCGGGAGCGCCCGGACATCGCTGCGTTTCTCACCCGCTACGAGGACGAGCGGTACGACGGCGGGACCTTCTCCTATCTGCTGATGCTCGAGAGCGCGCGGCACATGGAAACATTCATCCCGCAAGCGTACCTGGACGAGATGCGGGGCATCGCGGATGGAGCGGGGATGAGCTACGAGGAGGTCCTCATCCTGAACACGTTCGTGGACACGATGCTGGGCTTTCGGGGGATGACCTTCTTCATTCGCAAGCTCCAGGCTCCCAGCATCGTGCGACTCGCGTTCGATGGGGGCCTGGAAGGCGACGGGGTGGACAACGATGGGGACGGGGAGGTGGACGAGCCCCAGGAGTCGGTGGTCACGCCGTACGACCCGAGCCCGCAGGGCGTGATGGCAGAGCTGCCGGCGGACGGTACGGTGAAGATCGTCATGAAAGATTCGGCGGTGATGGCGATCCCGGAGGGCGTGGACCCCATGTCGATCCGGATCCAGCTGGACGAGGTGGTCTACGAGGCGGGGGACCCGTCGATCCAGACGCGCGAGTTCGTGGAGGACAACACGTTGATGCTGGAGGTGGCATTCCGGCCGCCGGGGGGATTTGCCGCAGGCAAGGTGGTTGCGTTGTTGTTGCAGGCGGCGGACCGAGCGTGGGTGGAGGACCCGCCTCCGGCCCATGCGCGGGTGATGCGGGACGAGCGGTTCGTGTTCTCGACGGTGGGGGCGGGCAAGGCGCCGCACGAGATGGAGAACCGGGGGGAGGAGGACGGGCGCACGCAGCCACCTTCGCTGAGCTTCGCGGTGCGGGGTTCAGCCACGCCGGACGGGTTGCCGCTGCTGGCGCATCACTATGCGTTGCTGGATTCGAACACGAGCCACAAGCACGCGGTGCTGTTCGAGATCGAGCCGGACGAAGGCAAGCCGCACGTGGTGCTGGGGTGGACGGGCGTGGTCGGCGGGCTCGCGGGCATGAACGTGGACGGTCTGGCCGTGGCGATCAACAACTCGGACAGCCTCGACAACACCATGGCGGCGAACGTGCAAGCCGCGGGGTTCGACGCGGAGCTGGTGATGGGGGGGCTGCCGGTGGCGATGATGGCGCGGGAGCTGCTCACGCATCACGCCACCTCGCAGGAGGCGGCGGCGTACTTGCGGGGGGCGCACCGCACGTATGGGTGGAACGTGCTCTTGGCGGACGCCGCTTCGGACCTCGTGGCCGTGGAGGTGGATGGGGACGCGTTCGACGGGGACGACGAGGGATTTCTTGCTTACACACCGGACCTGACGGAGGCGGGCAACGCGGACCCGCTTGGACGTCGGTGGGCGAGCGTGGGGGCGGATGACCTGCGGATGGCGAGTCACTACGTGCGAAACGTGGAGGACGTGCGGCAGACGGTGCTGCTGTGGGAGGCCGTTCCGCAGCGGTTCTGGACGAGCTTCTTCTTTCGGTCTCTTCGGGCGCACTTCGTGCTCGGCGAGCAGATCGCGATGCGCTACGGGACGATCGGCACGGAGACGGCGAAGGAGATTTTGCGCACGCCCGTGCTGGTGGACGAGCGGGACTCGATGAGCGCGGCCATCTTCCGGCCTGCGGATCGGAGGCTGCTGTACGCGCTGGGGACGATGCCGGCGACGGACGGTGCATTTCGGGAGGTGGACCTGACTGTTCTCTTCGGCGCGGGAGGGCAGCCATGAACGGGTGGTGGCGAGGGACGCTGGGTGCCGCGTGGGCCATGGCGGTTTGTCTTGTGTCGACAGGGGCGGAGGCGGGTTTCACGGAGACGTTGCCCGAGGGGGTGGGCCTGCTCGACCTGTCGTACAAGTACTCGTGGCTGGACGGGGCGTACGATGACGATGGGAACCTGGGACCGCTCATTGACGTGCTGCGGAGGTACGAGCCGGGGGGTGGGTTGCAGGGGGTGATCACGCCGAACGTGAGCGTGCGATATCACGTGTTGTTGTCGCAGGCGCAGGTGGGGGTTCTCGACGACCTGACGCTGGGGCTGGCGGTGCCTCTGGTGCTGAAGACGACGGTGGAGCCGGACCTTGTGTGGCAGCCGGGGGACTACCAATGGACGCTGGGGCGTGCGTACAGTGACGAGGACTTCTGGGCATGGGCGGAGAGCATGGGGCAGCCGAAGCCCGATCGCTGGGAGGGAAACAAGTACACGCTGTCGGACATCGTGCTCGGGGCGCGCTGGCGCTTCACGGACCGAATGGGGTGGTTCGAGCAGGCCGGGCTTCACGGTGCCTTGCTGTTCATGGGCGCCCTTCCCACGGGCAAGCCGGCGGACCCGGAGGAGATCGTGGCGGCCGGGACCACGCTCTGGGAGCTTCACACCCAGGGGGAGCTCGCCGTTCACCTCGGCGTGGACAAGACCTTCGAGACATCCCTCGACGACCGGCTCCGTCTCGGCGCGGACTTCTTTTACGAGGTATTCCTCCCCCGCACCTACGACACGCCCCGTGGTGACCGCCACCCGCTCCTTCTCAACTACGACCCCTACGTGGGAGACACCTATCGCCTCGACCCGGGCGACTTCCTCGGCTTCTCCCTGCAGGCCGACGTCGTCCCCTACAAGGGTCCCGCGCGGGGCAACTGGATCACGGGGGGCGACGCAGCGAAGGCAGAGAAGCTCCCGCCTGTCTTGACGCTCTTCGGCCGCTACACGTATACGCACCTGATGCAATCGGACTGGACGTCGAGTTCGGACCTCTGGGATTGGGACCGGGAGAAGCTCTGGCGTCCGGGCTACAAGAACATCGTGACGGCCCAGGCCACGCTCGGGCTGCTTCGGTGGGGCGTGCCCTTGATGGTGTACGCGAACGTGCGGAGTCTCACGTGGCTGCCCGGCAAGAACACGCGGGCGGCCAATGTGATCACCGGGGGCGTTCAGGTCCCCTTTCCCCTGTGGTGACCATGGGTACGAACCGCCTCATGCAGCGCCTGCAAAGCTCACTCCGGCTCGGAGGCGTTCTGGCCCTCGGCCTCATCGCTGGGTGTTCCCTCACCTCGTACCTGGGGTACCGCGTCGCTCCCGACTATCCTCGCAGCGAAAACGAAGCGATCGACCTGCCGGGGCTCTCCGACCCTGTCCTCGTCTACCTCGACGAGGCGGGAGTGGCGCACATCCACGCGCAAAACGAGACCGATCTGTTGCGCGCGACCGGCTTCGTGCAAGGACGCGATCGTTTCTTCGCGATGGACATGATGCGGCGCTTCGCGCGCGGGAGGATCGCCGAGCTCGTCGGAGACCAGCCGGTGCTGTCGGGCACGACGGTGGAGTTCGACGTGGCGATGCGCGGGTGGGGCATGGACAGGGCGGTGCGGGGCGACGTGGAGGGGTTGGACGACGCGGAGCGCCAGCGGCTGCAAGGCTTCGTGGAAGGCATCAATCACGCGGCGGGGCAGTACCGACCGGTGGAGTACCGGCTCCTCGGGGTGGACCCCGAGCCCTGGACCCTCGAGGACTCGTTCGCCCTGGGCCGGCTGAACGCCTGGAGCGTGACCCACAACTGGCACCAAGAGCTGTCGCGGCTGCTCCTTGCGCTGCAGGTAGGGCTCGATCGCGCGTCGGCCATCTACGGACACGACTTCTGGCGCGGGGGAACGAGCATCCCGGCCCGCGGTCCCGCGAGGACCCTTCCCCCGACGATCGCCCCGGAGTTGAACCCGCTCTTTCCACCGCAGCCCTACCGCCCGTCGGACACCCCCCTATCCCACGCACGTACGGGGCTCGCCTCCGACGTCGCCCGCTTGTCTTCCGCCAGCAACGCCTGGGTCGTTGCGGGGGATCGATCCGCCTCGGGGATGCCCCTGCTCGCGAGCGACCCGCACATGGCGCACATGGTCCCTTCCCTCATCTACCAGCAGCACCTCACGGCGCCGGGAATCGATGTCATCGGGGGAACGGTCGCGGGGCTTCCCTACGTGCTGTTCGGTCACAACGAGAACGTGGCCTGGGGCACGACCTCGGCGGTGGCGGACGCCATCGACCTGTACATCGAGCGGGTGGACCCGAAGGACCCGGGGCGGTTCGAGGTGGCGGGACGGTACTTGCCGTTCGAGCGGGAGGAGCACGTGATCCGGGTGCGCGACGGGTCCGTGCTGCGGGAGCAAAAGCTGACGGTGCGGCGTTCGCACCATGGCCCGCTCCTCAATGACATGTATCCCGGACTCCTTCCCAAGCATGCACCCCCGGTGGCGGTGAGGTGGGAGCCGGGCCGTTTGTCCACGAGCCTGGCGTCGCTTGGCAGAGCGAATCGAGCTCGAACGGCGGAGTCCCTTCGGGAGGCTCTATCGGGGATGCTGACGCCGGCGGCAAGCTGGATCGCCGCGGACCGGCACGGCACGATTGCCATCTTCGCCACGGGCACGGTGCCTGTGCGCAAGAAGCACCTCGGGACGTTCCCTGTGCCCGGGTGGTCCCGGGACTATGACTGGGTGGGCACGGTCGACCCCGGTCTCATGCCGCACGCGTTCGCCAAAAAGGGCGTGTTCGCCCACGCCAACAACCTGATGACGGACCCTACGCGCAGCAGTGTCTTCTTCCAGATCGACAGCGCGCCCTCCTACCGGCTCGACCGCATCGTGCAGCTGCTCGAGGCCAAGCGCGGTCACGACGTGCGTTCGATGGCGCGCATCCAGACCGACGTGCGCCTACTGCGGGCTTCGCGGCTCGTGCCTCTGATGCTGGAGGACCTGGGGTCGGCGCCGGGGTGGACGCCGGTGGAGGCGGAGGCGTTGCGGGTGCTTCGGGCCTGGGACTTCGAGGCGCCGGCGGGGTCGGCGGCGACGGCGATCTTCTTCGTGACGTATCGAGAAGCGGTGATGGCGGCGCTGGTGGACGAGGTGGACGCGCGGGGGTTCGAGTTCATCATGGCGCAGCGGTACTCGACGAACGTGGCGGACCTGTGGTTCGACCGGGCGGACCATGTCGTGTGGGACCACCGGGGGACGGCGGCGCCCGAGGGGCGGTCCGAGGTGGTGCGTGCGGCGTTTGGCAAGGCGGTGGCGTGGCTCGCGGAGCGTCAGGGGTCCGACCCGCGTGCGTGGCAATGGGGACAGGTGCACGACGTGCTGTTCAAGCACGCATTTGGGTCAAAAGCGGCCCTGGCGGGGTTCGTGAACATGCCGGAGGTGGGAGTGGGAGGCGGGCTCGACTCGGTGTGGAAGTCTCACTTCGACCTGGGCCATCCGGAGACGCCATTCCGGGCGATGGCGGGTCCCGTGTACCGGATGATCGTCGACCTCTCGGACATGGGTCATGCGTACTGGGTCGTCGACACGGGGGTGTCGGGGTGGCCCGGTTCACCGCACTATGCCGACCAGCACGAACTCTGGAAGCGAGGCGAGTACGTCCCCATGCGCGCGGACTGGCCTTCCATTCGGAAGCATGCCAAGGCGGTTCTGACGCTGCGTGCATCGGGCAGGGAGGTCGAGCGATGAGCATCGAAGCGAAGTTCCTGCCCACGCGCGGGCTGGGGGAGGACGAGATTCTCGAGACGATGCGGGCGGCGGCGACCCAGGATGTGCGGTGGCGAGAGGGTCGCGTGTTCAGCCTCGTGTTCGACCCCGGGGAGGAGCTTCTCGCGTTCGGCAAGAAGGCCTACACGGCATTCTTCTCGGAGAACGGGTTGAACCCTTCGGCGTTCCCTTCGCTGCGCCGGTTCGAGATCGAAGTCGTCTCCATGGTGGCGAGTCTGCTCGGCGGGGACGCGGAGGTGGTCGGCAACATGACCTCCGGCGGGACGGAGAGCATTCTCATGGCGGTGAAGACCGCGCGGGATCGGGGCAGGGACAAGAACCCCCGGGACACGAGACCGGAGATGATCTTGCCCGTCTCCGCCCACCCCGCCTTCGACAAGGCTGCTCACTACTTCGGCGTGCACCCGGTTCACGTGCCCACCGGCAAGGACTTCCGAGCCGACGTCAAGGCGATGAAGAAGGCGATCAGCCGCCACACGGTCCTGATGGTGGGCTCCGCCCCGTCCTACCCCCACGGCGTGGTCGACCCCATCGAAGAGGTCGCAGAGCTTGCGCGGCAGAAAGACATTCCCTTCCACGTCGATGCCTGCGTGGGGGGCATGATTCTCCCCTTCCTGCGCTCGCTCGGCTATCCCTTGCCGGGCTTCGACTTCGCGGTTCCGGGGGTGACGTCCATCTCCGTGGACATGCACAAATACGGCTATGCGCCCAAGGGCGCGTCGGTGATCCTCTATCGCAATTCTGCCTTACGAAGGTATCAGTACTTCGCCCACATGGACTGGCCTGGAGGGATTTATGCGTCGCCGACGATGACGGGGACGCGTCCCGGGGGAGCGATCGCGGGCGCCTGGGCGATGTTGCACCGGCTCGGCTACGAGGGATACCAGGACATCGCGCGGGAGGTGATGGGGACGACGCGGCGGATCCGTGCGGGGATCGAGCGGATGGACGGGGTTCAGGTGCTCGGGGACCCGCAGGCCAGCATCCTTGCGATCGCGTCGGATGCGGTGGACATCTTCGAGGTGGGGGACCGGATGACCGAGAAGGGGTGGCACATGGACCGGCAGCAGTTCCCGCCCAGCCTGCACTTGACGGTCAACCGGGCGCACGTGCGCACGGCGGGGGTGTTCTTGGAGGACCTTCGGGACGCGGTGAGAGCGTCGAGGCGCGAGCCACTGGACCGTTGGATCGACAGGTCCAAGCTGATGATGGCGTCGACGATGGCGCGGGTTCTTCCGGCGCGGGTGGTGACGAAGATCACGGAGGCGGCCACGGAGCGGCTGGGGGTGCGTGGGGGCGAGATCCCGAAAAAGAGCGCGGCGATGTACGGGATGATGGCGGTGCTACCGAACCGCGGCGATTTGCGGACGGTGGTGATCGATGCCTTGGACCGGATGACCCGGCCTACGCGGCCGGGGGAGTGAGCCGTTTTCCCCCCGTGGGGCCACCCAGGACCCAAGGCCTGTATCTCTCGCCCGGAGGCGCGACCATGAGACAAGCTCAATTCTTGGCGCTGATGATCCTATGTACCTCTTGCGGGGGGACCGTGATGGTGGAGGAGGAGGAGGAAGGGGCGAGCGGTGCGGGGCAGCACCCGGGGGCGACGGGTGGTGCGCCTTCCGGGGGGGTTGAGGGTGGAGAGGTGGGCCCGGCCGGTGCCTGTCCCCGGACGCCGGACTGCAATTGGTGCGAGGGAGAGCCGCGGTTCGACGGCAGGGGGTGCGTGGTCGGGTACACCTGCGCGAACGGGGCAGACGCGTGCGGCACGAAGCCGTGTGCGGCGCCCGAGGAGTGCGGGGCGGAGAGGGTCTGCCTGCCGGACGGGCTGTGCTGGGAGGGCCCGAATTCTTGCAAGCCCAAGACCTGCGAGGGTTCGTCCGAGGAGGAGTGCGCGTGTTATCGGTCGTGCGACGATGGGCGGATCTACCGCAGCGAGTGCAGCTTCGACGAGACGGTGATGTGCACGTGTCGCATTGATGGGGTGGCGTTCCCTTGGGTGTGCATCGTGGAGGAGGGTGGCACGGACGCGTGCGGTCTGGGCGCGGCGTGCTGCGGCTTCCCCGAGTGACGGGAGGGTCCCTTTGACGGGGATCGGCCTGTTGGCGCCTGGGATTCACGGTTGAACGACAGCGAGCGGGGGCGTCCGTAGTCATTGACTTCGACCGCACCGAGGGTATTAAGACATCTTGATTTCTTTCGCGTGCCTCGCGCGCTGACCCGTGTTTTTCGGGCTGCCCTGCGCGGCGAGTTGAGGTGCATGGTGCGAGTCTCTCGATCGGTGTGGATCTGGTTGGTCTGCGTCGCCTTGTCGCTGCTGGCAGCCGACAAGGCCTCGGCGGAGCCTGCCAGCCTCGTGTTCCTGAACAACGCCCCCGCGGCGGTCACGTTCAACGACGGCGACAGCTTCCGGGTTCTCGAAGGCGCGAACACCGGCTCCAAGGCGCGTCTCGCCGGGTTCAACACGCTCGAGAACCACGGTCCCGTCCACCAGTGGGGTGGGTGGCATTACAAGGAGCTGTACGCCCTGGCCAAGATGGCCACGCTCAACGCGCGGCGCGGCGTCTGGCATTGCGAGTCGAAGGATCTTGCCGCGGACGGCTACGGCCGCATCCTCTGGCATTGCCTCGACCTCGCGGAGGATCAGATCCGTCACGGCTTCGCTCATGCGATGACGGTAACCGACGAGCCCGCCGACCCGCGATTGATCGCCGCCCAGCACGAGGCCATCCGCCATCGCCGTGGCATCTGGGCCAAGGGCGTGCCCACCTACATCCTCACCTCCATCCACTCCGCCGACGAAGGCTTCGGGAAGAAGACGTACAACCGCCTCGTGAATACCGTCGATGGGCACTCCAAGAAGTGGTACCACGACGCCATCTTCAACGAGTGCCAAGCCGTGTGCCACCGACCCACGGAGCTCCCGATGGCCGAGGCCTACAAGGTGGTCGGTGAGCTTCGGGCCGACCAGGCCGTACGGCCGGCCATCCACGGCATCGATGACATCCTCCTCGCGCTGTCCATCAACACCTACATCCAGAATGGCTTCGTGCCGAAGATCTTCGGGACGAACAACGCGAAGGTCCAGGCTGCCCTCGAGACCATGAAGGGCGCCGGACGGTTCGCCGTCGCCCGGACGGTGGACGGCTCCTGCTCCATTCACGTGGACTTCAAGCGTCGATACGTTCGACCCAAACCGGCGTGTCTCAAGTGGTAAAAAGCAAGCTTCCCCCCAGGCCGTGGGTGCTCGGAGGTCTCGCGCTCGTGGTGGCTGCGGCCGCCCTCGTGAGTTGCGACTTCAAGCGTCCGCCCTACGCCGTGCTCGGACACGAGATCGGCGACCACAACTGCAGCGACGGTCTCGACAACGATCAGGACGGCCTCATCGACTGCGAGGACCCCGACTGCATCTACGAATCGACGTGGTGTGGAGAGTTCATCCCGCTGATCGAACCGGAATACGAGGACGAGCCCGACATGCGCCTCGTCAAGCGCTACTGCCGGGTGAACAGCGCCTACTACGACCTCGCCAAGTGCAAGAGTGCGGGTAAGGCCATCCTCGAATCTTGCCATGACTCAATGGACAACGACTTCGACGGCCAGTTCGACTGCGGGGACCGCGGGTGCTCCGGCGTCCAAGAGAACTGCTGCTCGAAGGAGTTCACGGACGCCACGTGTTCGGACGGCCGGGACAACGATCAGAACGGCTTCACGGACTGCCAGGACTTCTCCTGCCGGCACGGCCTCTTCGTGTCCGTCTGCGTGGAGGACACGGACGCCCTCTGTTCCGACGGGGTCGACAACGACGGCGACGGGAAGGTCGACTGCAAGGATTCTGGGTGCCAGGACACCGCGTACTGCCAGGGCAAGGACCCGGAGAACACGGACGCGGCTTGCTCGGACCGGGTGGACAACGACGGCGACGGGCTGATCGACTGTGTCGACAAGGACTGCCAGTTGCTCGAGATCTGTCTGCCTGACGGCAAGGCCGAGGACACGCTCGAGACGTGCAGCGACTTCATCGACAACGACGGCAACGGGTACCGGGACTGCGCGGACAACTCCTGCCGGTTCAACACGGATCAGGCGATCCTCGACTACTGCGCGACGATGGTGGAAAACACGATCGCGACGTGCACGGATGGGATTGACAACGACGCCAACGGCTACGTGGACTGCAACGACTTCTCCTGCAACCGGGATGGTCCCGCGGACGTGGTCGAGTACTGCGCGAACGCGTCGGAGTCAGAGTTGGCGGAGTGCCAGGACGGCATCGACAACGACGCCGACGGCTACACGGACTGCAACGACTTCTCGTGCAACCGCGACGGGTCGGCGGACGCGGTGGCCTACTGCGCGTCGATCTCCGAGACCTCGCTGGAAAAGTGCAGCGACGGCAAGGACAACGACGGCAACGGGTACACGGACTGCGAGGACTATTCTTGCTCGAGGAGCACGGAGCAGGCGGTGCTCGATTACTGCGAGTCCATTGGCGAGAACACATTCGACCGGTGCCAGGACGGCATCGACAACGACGGCAACGGGTACATCGACTGTGGGGACTGGTCTTGCAGCCAGGCGGAGAAGGTCGATGTGCGCCGGGCTTGCCAGGAGAGCGCTGCGGATGACCCTGCCGGTGCCAACGACGCGTGTTCGGACGGCTTGGACAACGACGCCGATGGTTTCATTGACTGTGACGATTGGGACTGCAGCCACAACCCGGACGTGACGGTTTGCGGCAACGGACCCCGGGTGTGTGAGTAACTGGCGAGGCGCTGGCTGCACGGCAGGCGGACGCCCCCAACCTACAAGGCAAGACGCATGATATCGAAACGGACATGCTTCCGAGTCTCCCTGTCGCTGGCTTCGCTGTCCTTGGCGATGGTTTCGGCTCCCGCGGTTGCGCAACCGGAAGCGGACAAGGAGATCAACTGCACCGACGCCAAGGACAATGACGGCGACGGCGTGGTGGATTGTGACGATGCGGACTGCGCCGAGGATGCCGCCTGCAAGCCTGGCGATGCCCCGCCCGCCCCCGCTCCCGCTCCCGCCAAGACCGACAAGGAAACCAACTGCACCGATCGGATCGACAACGACGGCGACAGCGTGGTCGATTGCGCCGATTCGGATTGCTACGACGACCCCGCGTGCAAGCCCAGTGGCTTGCCGGAGAAGACCAACAGCCTCTGCTCCGACTTCGTGGACAACGACGGGGACGGGGCAGTGGACTGCGACGACATGGACTGCCAGGGGCCTGGCATCACGGCGTGCAAGGGGTCCTGGCGCGGGCCGAACAGCTCGGGCTCGGCTCCCATGGACATGCCGGAGCTGCGGCCGGGCATGTCGGTCGAGGACTTGATCGGCACCGGGTCCGACAAGGACGGCGAGCGCAACGACATCCTCTGCTCCGACGGCATCGACAACGACGGCGACGGGCGCATCGACTGCGCGGACTTCGGCTGCCGCTTCGACCCCAGCGTCACGGTGTGCACGGGCAACCCCGACATCCGCTTCTCGGTCGTGGGCCAGCTCTCACACAGTCACTTCTTCGAGAAGGATCCCTCGAGCACGCTGCCGGACGACGACACCCGGGTCACGGCCCTGCAGCTCCGCGCCCTCGGACCGATCCGTGGCATCCAGAACTCCTTCTTCTTGCTGAGCATGCGCGCCGAGCGGACACCCCGCCTCACCTTCGCCATGTTCCAGATCCCCGTCGGCGACCGCTTCTACCTGAACATCAACTCCGGTGGCGGCTCCCTGTCCACCGGCCTCATCAAGTCCGCCTCCAAGCGCCCGCTCATCGACCCGCCCTACTACCTCTTCTCGTCCTTCGAGCAGGGCAACGGCGCCGCGGTCGACTTCGGCGGACCCGTCACCAACAGCGGCTCCGTCCAGTTCCGGACCTACGTGGCCGGCGGCTCCGGCCGCTACAACGGCAACGTAGGCGGCCGGTACTTCCGCGACGAAGACGTCGGCAACTACACCTACTCCTTCGGCGCCCAGACCACGCTCAACTTCGTCGGTCACTACCACCGCTTCGACACGGGCTTCCTGTACACGAAGGTGCCGACCACCGCTGCGCTGTCCCTTGGCGCGAAGTACGACCAGCGCTCGCTCGAGCGCTACCCCGCCGGCAATGCCCAGCTCGCCTTCCGATCCGGCATCTTCAGCCTGGAGGCCGAGTTCTACGGCAAGCGCGAGCTCGAGTTCGAGTCCACGCAGTATGCCTACAACGTCACCGGCGGCGTCCTGCTCGTGCCCAAGAACCTGTTTTTCGCCGCGGACTACGGCGCCTTCATCGCCGGCGACCTCGAAAACCCGCCCGAAGACCTCTTCGACGCCGGCAGCGACGTGCGCAAGCAGCGCGACGAGATGCAGGCGCGGGCCGCCTTGCACTGGTTCTTCTACCGCCACGTCGGCGTGCTCACAGCCTTGTACCGCTACCGCGACGTCAAGTCCTCTCGCGATCAGAAGGACGGGTACAAGGAGAGTGAGGGCCGGTTGGTCGCGAGCTACTGGTTCTAACCTACGCGCGCCTCCCTCACGGCACGTACCCCTGCCTCAGCCCTCCGCCTCGTCCCGTACCCCACAACACGCAATTGTCCGAGGCCCCGGGCAGGTCCCAGATCTGCACACCGCCCTGCTCGCCGCCCAGCGTGTCCTTCAACGACACCACGAGCTCCAGTGCTCCGTCCCCGTCCAGGTCCGCTACCGACGGCGGCGCCATGCTGCCCCGACCGAACAGCTCCACCTTGTGAAGCTCTCCGCCATCCCGGTCCAGGACGATCAAGTGAGCTGGCGTCTCCGGCTCCCGCGGCGCTCCCGACGAGAACGTGCACAGCACGACCTCCGGAACCCCATCGCCATTCAGGTCCACGATCAACGCCTCACTCGCCCCCGTGTACGGTGAGCTCGTCGTCCCGAACGTGTACGTCCACATCACGGTGCCGTCGGACCGGAACGCGTGCAGCTTCCCATCGTACGCAGGCACGAGGATCTCGAGCCCCGGCTGGCCGTCGAGGTCCGCCACGGAGGGACTGGGCCGCGTGGGCACGATGTTCTGACCGAGGTCCCCGCCCTGCAGCGGCGCGCCCGTGTCTTTCGGCGGGTCCCACCCCGCCGGACGCGTCATGTCGTGGTTGAGCACCCACACCGTGATGCCCTGGTTCTCCGTGCTGCTCGAATGCTCGTGGTCCCCTCCCAGCACGATCTCGTGGTCACCATCCCCGTCGATGTCCGCGATCACAGGAGGAGAGTACGTGAACTCCGACCGGTCCCCGCTGCCCCATCCCTGCTGGGATAGCGAAAGGTCATGGTACGCTTCCACCGCCGTGATCACGCGATCGCTGAAGCTCTCGTGCGTCGGAAACGGCGTGCCATCCCCTTTGAACACCCCGAACCCAATCGCGTCGTAGCTCGAAACGACATCGAGCACCCCATCGCCGTCCAGGTCTCCCGCGCCGATGTTCTGGTTGTATCCACCGAAGTCCCAGCATTCCTCGGCGGGGGCGGGAGGGTTGCACGCGGCCGAAACCTGCGGCCACCCCGTCGCCATCGACCCATCCAGCTCGTACACGGCCGTGGTGGGTCCCGTGTTGGTCTTGTTCACCAGGATCTCGAGCCTGCCGTCGCCGTCCACGTCCGCCGCCGCGATGCTGCGCACCTCGTCGCTCCCCCCGAAGTGCTGCGGCCATCCGGACAAAAGCTCTCCCGCGTGATCGTACACGGCCACGTTCACCCCCGAGTCGCTGTCCGCGTCGCTCCCCACCGCGATCTCCACGTCTCCATCGCCGTCGAAGTCGCCCACCACGGGCGACGCCCACATGCGACTGCTCCCGTGCTCCGGGGAATCGGAGGCCGAGTGGGACCACGCGGTCTGCCAGAGTGCTGAGCCATCGCCGCCCCAGGCGTAGAGAACGGAGTGGCGGGCGGCCACGATGTCGAGCTTGCCGTCCTGGTCCAGGTCGACGAGCGCGGGCGAAGCGAGCCAGTTCTCGTCCCAGGAGGCTGGCAGGGTCATTCGGAGCGTGGGGGCTTTGACCGGACCGGACGAGCCTGTTGCGGCTGGCTCGCACGTGGGGGACGGCGTGACGGCTCCCCCCGAACCGCCTGTCGCACCGCCCGACCCTCCCGTAGATCCGCCCGTCGCACCGGTGCCGGAACCGCCCGAACCGCCGGAACCGCCCGTGGGACCACCTCCCGTGGCGCCGGATCCCCCGCCGCCCGCACTGCCGCCGGATCCCGCGGCGCCTCCGCTGCTGTCGTCGTCGTCTCCACCACAAGCACCTGCGAGCACGATCAAAACGCCACCCGCGACCCACCCACGAAGCTTGCCCATCATGCAGCCAGCCTACACCCGGGAGCCGCCTCCGAGGCAACCACAGAAGGCACGGAACCGACAGCAAGAGTCGCCGTTTCGGGGTTCTTTCTGCCGCGCCTCCCGGGGATAGGGCCGTCCGGCGAATCACCGGTTCCCAGTCCCCGGTTCCCTGCTCACCAGTTCTGCGTGCTCCTACTCACTTCGCGCCCCCCATCTCCGACACAATGTGCCCAGCCCCCGCGACCCGCTCCAGATACCAAAGGATCGCCCGCGTGCTCACCATCACGTTGCGAGACCGCTCCGGGTTGTACCCGTAGTCCCCTGCAATGTTCTCGTACACGCGATCGAAGTTCAACCCGACGATCCGCCCCTTGCCGTCGAGCACCGGGCTGCCGGAGTTGCCTCCGGTGGTGTCCGCGTTGGAAAGGAAGCACAACGGAACGTCTTGTGGGAACGACCGCTGCTCGAAGGCGCGACGGAGGGGCTCGGGGACGTCGAAGGGGTCTTTGCCCGTGTGTTTTTCGAGAAGGCCCTGGAACGTGGTGCGTGGTGTGTACCAGGCGCCGTCGCGGGGCGCGTAGCCGAACACGTGTGCGAAGGCGATGCGCGGCGTGCTGTTGGCGTCGGGGTAGAAGGCCTTGCCCCGCAACGCGATCAGGGCCTGCAGGTAGGGACGCTCGAGACGAACCCGGGCGCCGTCCCGCTCCTTGCCACGCCGATCGAGCGCGTCGAGCTCCGGTCCCATGCGCAACGCGAGCTGAACCATCGGATCCTTCGAGCCCCGAAGCTGCTCGAGGCTCAGGTCGAACGCCCTGCTTCTGCCTTCCGTCTCCCCCAGCTTCGTGCCGCGATACAGCTCGCTCAGCGTGCGGTCGAGCTTGGCTGGGTCGCACGGAAGCCCCCCAGGTTCCATCAAGATCGCGGGGCGGTCCCCGGCGGGAAGCGCGCAGAGCCGCTGGACGACGAGCCGCATCACTGCCCGGTCCGCGTCGAGATGGAGGCTCCGCTGCGCCTGCTCGAGTTCACGACGGATCGTGTCGCGGTCGCGGTCCTGGAACCCGGGATCTCGCAGCTCATCCGGCTTCGCGCGCTCGGTCGCCCACTTGGTGATCCGACGGGCGAACCCAAAGACTTGCGCGCCAGACGTGAGCGCGCCCAGCAGCATGTCTCTGTCTCGTCCTTCGCGTGACGCCCGCAGGTGGCTTGCGAGATCGTCGAGCACCGTTCCGTACTGCTTTGTCCGAGTGGGGTCTTCGCTCACCCACGCACGGAGCGCGGCCTCCCGGCTCCTGGCCCGTTCGATCGACCGATTGGCTCGCAACCCCTGGACCATGCCGCGAGCGTGGAACAAGCCGTTGTTGAGCCGTCGCACCCAAGACGAGATGGCGAGCACGGCAGCGGGGTCTTTGCCCGCGGCGGTTTCCAGGGCCTGGATCCAGGCGGTGAACAGACTATCCCGAGCGGGATAGTACCAGTCGAGGGCGTCCTCCACTTCGAGGGCGGTGGCATAGCGACGGGTGCGGCCGGGTTTCCCGGCCACCATGACGAAGTCCGGGGCCTCGGGGAACGCGGTCGATACTTCGAGGAAGCGCTCCGGACGGTAGGGCACGTTGGTGGCGGCGTGGTCCGCGGGCTGGCCGCCGGGGGCCACGTACGCGCGCATGAGGGCGAAGTCGAGCGTGTGGCGCGGCCAGTGCCAGTTGTCGATCTCGCCGCCGTAGTTGCCCAGGGACTCGGGGGGCACCGCCACGACGCGCACGTCCCGCAGCTCGAGGTTCTCGAGCAACATGAACCGCAACCCGTGGTTTTCCCGTGCAACTTCGCACCGTGTGTTCGGTTTCTTCTCACAATCTCGCACGATCGCGGACTCCCGGCGCTCGATCTCTCGCAGCCGCTCCAGGTCCGACAGAGAGGCTGCCAGCCCGTCGAGCACCCGGGGGGTGACGTCGGACTGTTGCTGGAAGACGAAGACGAGGGTCCCTTGGCCGGGAAGCTCGTCCGCTCGCGTCTTCGCCAAGAACCCGTTCTTCAGGTAGTCGTGCTCGGGGGTCGAGTTGCGCTGGATGGCGCGGTGGACGCAGTGGTGATTCGTGAGCAGCAGGCCGTCGGCGGAGACGAAGGATGCGCTGCAGCCTTGCATGCCGGCGACCGCGCGGAGCAATCCTCCTCGACCGGGTGTCCAGAGGTCCGCGAGGGGGACTTCGAGGCCGCGCTGGCGCAGAGCGGGTTCGTCGAGACTGGCGAGGTCGTGCCAGGGCCACATGCCTTCACCGGCAGGAGGCAGAGGCTCCTTCTGGGGGTTGCACGGGCGAGCCGCGGAAGCAGCGCCATCGGGCACGGCGACCTGGGGCTCGGAGTGGGGCACGGTCGGGGCCCCCGGCTGCGAAGACGGCGTGCAACCCGACAGGACGATGATCGGGAGAATCAGGGCGCGTAGGGTGTGCATGGGAAGGCTCTCTTGGGGCGTGGCGAACATAGTCCGGTCGGGCCGAGGAGGCGACTTGTCTGGGCCGATGGGGGTCTTCCTCCGAACGCCGTCCGCTACGCTGTAGGACGCCATTCTTCCTTGCAGAACGCCATCTTCCCCCCTGTAGGACGCCA
>CAZAWR010000059.1:29942-61091 GCA_964488865.1 uncultured Polyangiaceae bacterium
CTGTAGGACGCCATTCTTCCTTGCAGAACGCCATCTTCCCCCCTGTAGGACGCCATTCTTCATTGCAGAACGCCATCTTCCCCCCTGTCGGGCACCGTTTCGCTGTGCGAGACAGCTCCTTTCCCCCGGGGGTGCGCAGCAATGGATCACGGGAGCAAACGCCGGTACGAAGTGCGACGCCTTGACGCGCGGAGCCACATGCAATTGCCTATCGCGCCATGGCAGACGCCGGCAACGAAGCGGGCCGAACGGCTGAGAGCGCTCTCGATGGGCGGTGCGGGTCCTGCGCGCGGTTCGTTCACGCGACGGAGCAAGCGGGCGCGGATGGCACGGTCGAGCGCGTCGGCGACTGTCTCCTCGGTGTGTGGCCCTCGCCCTTGAGCGAGCGGGGAACGTGCACCCACTACGCGAAGCGCGGCGAGTTCAAGCCATCGACGGGCAAGCGCCCTCAGCCCACCACGCCGAGGAAGGCAGGGCCTCCCGTTCGCCCTCCCCAGCAACCCCTGACGATCCCGGAGGATCTCCTCAACATGGATGCAGACGAGTTTCGGTTGGTGCTCCGACACGTGCTTCGCGACGAACTGGGTCTCGGCAACGCTCACATCGGACCTCGGTGGGAGGGCGGCGAGGTCATTCTTAAGCCCGGTCGCGAGGGCGTGGCCGAAAAGCACATCCCGATCGAGAACCTCTTCCGCAAGGTCGTGCTCATCCGCGACAAGCTCCGCGTGCTAGAGCAAAAAATAAACAGCCACCCGCACCTGACCGACGAAGAGAAGGTCCAGATGCAGCAGTACGTCACGCAATGCTACGGCTCGCTGACGACCTTCAACGTCCTGTTCACGTCGAAGGACGACGGGTTCGTGGGGCAGCGCGGCAGCGAGGACTGAGCGGGCATCTCGTTCGCCCAGGGTTCGCGCGCAACCGGAACGAGATGGCCGTCATCCGATGACGTGATGGTCGCTCGATCGAGAATCCCCTCGGGGCCGAGACTGGTAACGGAGCTTGCGTCGGAGAAGCGGCCGGCACGCGAAGAGGCGCGTTGTGCGTATTGTGTCCCTGCGGACCGGGCGCCGCGGGTTCGTGACAGGAGCCACGATGACTGCCTCATCAAGATGTTGGGCAAAGAGGAGCGCAAGCAGGTCGCGCTGACCCTGTACCGGGCGGGGCACGAGGAGGGGCTCTTCGACAGGACGTGCCCGATGAGCTCGGGCAGGGCCTTCGACGCGTGCCCGTTCTACGAGGACGAGAGCGAAGTATCCGACGACTGAAGGGGTTGAGAAGCGTCCAGGGGGCGTCCGGTCGGTCTTGTGGATCGAGCCTACCAGGCCCATGATGCCTCGCATGAAGAGCAACCCGGAGCTGACCGAAGCCTCGGTTCGAGCGGTCTACGAGCGGCATGAGCAACGGCATGGTTGGGCTCGGAAGCTTCTCGGGCGACCTCTGACCCTGGCGGAAAAGATCCTCTTCGCTCACGTGAAGCCCTACGAAGGGGCTCGGCCGGAAGACTTCACGCGACTCAAGTCCTCCACGCAGCTGTGGCCGGACCGCGTAGCGCTGCAGGATGCCACGGCGCAGATGGCGATCTTGCAGTTCATGCAGGCGGGCGTGCCGCGGGTCGCGGTCCCCTCCACCGTTCATTGCGATCACCTGATCCTCGCGCAGCAGGGAGCGAAGAAGGACCTGCTGCGGGCGTTCGATGACAACCAGGAGGTGTACGACTTCCTCGCAAGCGCGTCGAAGAAGTATGGCCTCGGCTTCTGGCAGCCCGGGGCGGGCATCATCCATCAGGTGGTGCTCGAGAACTACGCCTTCCCCGGCGCACTCATCGTGGGCACGGACTCTCACACGCCCAACGGAGGCGGGCTGGGCATGCTGGCCATTGGCGTGGGCGGCGCGGACGCTGTCGACGTGATGGTGGGGGCGCCGTTCGGACTACGATGGCCGGGCGTCATCGGCGTACGCCTCACGGGCAAGCTGTCCGGCTGGGCCGCCCCCAAGGACGTCATCCTCCACCTCATGGGGATCCTGACCACGCGCGGCGGAACCGGGCACATCGTCGAGTTCTTCGGCCCCGGCACCGCCAGCCTCTCGGCCACTGGCAAGGGGACCGTGTGCAACATGGGCGCCGAGCATGGCGCCACCACCTCCGTGTTCCCCTTCGACGAGACCATGGCGGTGTACTTGCGCGCCACCCGTCGTGAGGCCATCGCGGCCCTCGCCGAAAAGTACGCAAGCGATCTCCGCGCAGACCCCGAGGTCGAGAAGGACCCCGCGAAGTTCTACGACCGCGTCGTCGAAATCGATCTCGGTGCGCTCGAGCCCTACATCAACGGCCCCCACACTCCCGACCGCGCCCACCCCATCTCCAAGCTGGCAGCAGCCGTGGCCGCCGAGGGATGGCCCGACAAGTTGACCTACACCCTGATCGGAAGCTGCACCAACTCCTCCTACGAGGACATGGTTCGCTCCGCCGCCGTCGTGCAAGCCGCGCAAAGCAAGGGCCTCAAGCTCGCTTCCCCGCTCATGGTCACCCCCGGCTCCGACCAGATCTACGAGACCTTGCGTCGCGACGGGTTGCTCGAGATCTTCGAGGGCGCTGGAGCCACCGTGCTCGCCAACGCGTGCGGCCCGTGCATCGGCCAGTGGAAGCGACAGGACATCGTCCAGGGCCAGGAAAACAGCATCCTCAACAGCTACAACCGGAACTTCCCGCGTCGCAACGACGGGAACCCTGCCACGCTCAGCTTCATTGGGAGCCCCGAGGTCGTGACGGCCCTGGCGTTTGCAGGCCGCCTGTCGTTCAACCCGCTGGCGGACAACTTGCTCGACGCGGACGGCTCGACGGTGAAGCTGGATGCGCCGTCGGCCGCGGAAAACGGGGGGTTGCCGAAGGTAGGGTTTGCTCCGGGGTTGGCAGGATTTGCGGCCCCGGCCGAGGATGGGAGCGCCCTCGACGTGGTGATCGACCCGAAGAGCAAGCGGCTGCAACGCCTCGAGCCGTTCACGGCGTGGGACGGGAAGGACTACGAGGGGTTGGTCGTACTGCTCAAGGCCTCGGGCAAGTGCACCACCGATCACATCTCCCCGGCCGGTCCGTGGCTCCGCTTCCGGGGACACATCGACGCCATCAGCGACAACATGTTCCTCGGAGCCACCAACGCGTTCACGGAGAAGCCGGGCACCGCGGTCAGCTCGATCACCGGCGAGAAGGAAGTGCCCATCGCCAACCTAGCTCGCGCTTACAAGGCCAACCGCATCAGCTGGGTCGCCGTCGGTGACTGGAACTATGGCGAAGGGTCCAGCCGAGAACACGCGGCGATGAGCCCCCGCTTCCTCGGCGCCAAGGCCGTCATGGTACGGTCCTTCGCTCGCATCCACGAGACGAACCTCAAGAAGCAAGGCGTCCTTCCCCTCACCTTCGCCATCCCTGAGGACTATGACAGGATCCGCGTCGACGACCGGATCAACCTGCTCGGTCTGGGCGTCCTCACGCCAAACGGCACGGTCACTTGCCGCATCGATCATGCCGACGGCACCAAGGAGGAGATCTCGTTGAAGCACTCGCTCGATGCCGAACAGATCGAGTGGTTCAAGGCGGGGTCCGCGCTCAACGTGTTCGCGAAGCGAGCCTGAGCCACAACGACGATGTCCGTCCTTCGCCACCTGCCCTTGTGGGCGATCCTCGTGACGGCCTGCTCGTGCGAAAAGCGGGCAGAGCCGTCCCCTGCCGCCCCCCCGGTGGCGTCTGCGGCGCCCACCTGCCCCCCACTCGCGCCAACCGACTCGTGGCGCGTGGTGAAGGCGGAATTCTTCGAGACGAGACTGCCACCCTCCTACGAGGAAGCAAAGATCGCGGACGGCGTGGGGTTCCGCGATGCGAAGGCGCATCGCCGCATCCAGTTCTCGAAGGTCGACCTTCCCGCCGGCGACATGGACGCCAATCTGGCTCTCGACCAGCTTGCCCAGGGCGTGCGGGATCAAGCTTCGGAAGCGGCGCTGGGTCTGACGCTCGGCCCCACCCGAAGGCTCGGCACGGAAGCCCAACCCGGCCGCGCGTTCCTTGCGACGGCGCCCGATCGGCGCTTGGTGCAAGGGTTTGTGGGCAGAAGGGTGGGCGGACGGCTCGTGGCCGTCATGGTCATCTTCGAGGAAGATGGCAGTGGCGGTTCGGAGCGCTGCGTGGAGCAAGACGGACGGGCATTGATCGAATCCGTTGTCGTCCTCGGAGCCGAAGCGGCACCGGCCACCTCGGCGTCCGCGAGCGCAGCCACGCCAGCGCCCTTGCTTCGCTTCTCTCCTGCTGCGATCGAGGAGCTACGCCGTCAGGTCGGGCCCGGGGAGACGGTCTGGGTGGGAGCCAACCGGGATGGGGCCGAGATCTCTTACCTGCTCGACGTCGGCAAGCGGGTTCCCCCGGGCGCCGAGCCGATCGAGGTGGAAGGGATCCCGATCGCCATCGACCGCGGTAGTGTGCCGATGCTGCGCGGGACGACGGTGGACTTCGTGGCGGGGCGAGGGTTTTCGTTCAGCAGGGCGCCCTGAAAACGGGCCGTGAACAACGTCTCACGGGTGCCCATCGGCTTCGGTGCTATCACCAGGAGGCCTCCTCGGAGACGCGGAGCGCTTCCCTCGGAGAGTCCATGTCCGGTCTTGTCGTCTTCATCGCCCTTTCGCTAGGCATCGTCTCGGGATGCGACGCCGGGCCTCCCTCTGTGCCTCCCCCTGTCCTCTCTGCCCGCACGTCCTCGCCACCGTCGCCCCCGCCACCGTCGCCCTCGCCCGCCAGGTCCGTGCCCCCGAACCGCGTGACCCCTTTGGCAGCAGACTGCCCCCAGCCTGCCGTGGCCCTGATCACCCAGCCGGGAAGTTGGTGGAGAGCACCGCGGGTCCCGTGGGTCGAGGCGGCCTTCCGCGCCCACCCGGAGTTCACTCTGGTGACTTCCGGGCCCACCAAGCCCATGGCCGTCTACCTCGAGTCGTACCCCAAACGGCAGAAGGACGACTCGGACGTGCCCCGCTATCACATGATCGTGGCTCGGTGCGCCGACGCGAACACCTGCAACCAGGTTGCGACCATGTTCGCTTTGGTGGTCCCCTCGAGCGAGCCACAGACCACCTGCGGGGCCACCGTCCCCGGAACCTATGGGACGGGTACACCCGCCACCGTATCCGACATGTCCAACAACCCATCCCATCGATGCGCGCGCCTCACCGTCTGCTCGCGCAAGGCGGGCCGGTGGACGGACCTGGGACCCGCATGTGAGAATGCCGATGCGGCGCTGCTCGCGTGCGCGAAGCACGATACGTGCGACGCGATCGAGGCTTGCGTGGTCCCTCGGTGAAGCGGGTCTGATTCGTCGCGTTACGCCGCGATGGATTGCAGTCCTGAAAACGACCCACCGATCCTGCGATGCCACGAATCGAAGATTGACCGATCCAGGCGCTCGCTGGGAATGCCTGCACTGGAACCTCTCGGCGGCCAGCTCGCCGGAAGCCAGCGTCTTCGCACAGTTGGCGCTGCGGCTGTGTCACCTGTGCATCCGGACACACGGTGACGGAGCCGGGGCACACGGATTGCACCGCAGTGGAGAACCCACGATCCCGCGAAATTACGATGACGCACTTCTCCGACTGGAACGCCCCGCTGCACGAACCGCCGCCCTTCCCGCGGGTCGAGGAGATCTGCGGGACGGTCGACCATCCGGAGAGCGCGGAAGACGTCCTCCGGCGATTGAGCGCCCCGTTCTCCTACCTTCCCGATCACGAGCGACAGGTCCTGAAGAAGGCTGCGCGCGTGGCCGCCCGTTGCATGCGGGGCTGGATCTTCGAAGAGCCCGAAGTGCAGTCTGCGAAGAAGCGCCTGGGCGTCTTCCGCGGCGACACGTCCGGATGCCCCGGAGGCCCCGGAGGCCCTACCGTTCGCCTGTCCGAGTTCACCCGCGAGTACGCCACCCTGCTCGCCGAGAGCTGCGTCATCCAGCGTCGCATCGCCGAGGCCCTCGCGGCCCACAACCCGCTCACGGGCGAGACGGCCTACGTTCACTCCGTGCACGATGCCATGCGTCGACACGACCGGGACGCGATGCTGCGACGCGCGCTGGAGCTGTTCGAGGAGGCGTCCATTCACGAGCAGCGCCGCTTCGCGCTCGGCTCCTCGCTCAAAGATCTGGTGCAGCGCGAGCTGACCCACTACCCGGTCGAATCCCACCAGCTGTTGCTCACGTCCTCTCGCGGCGACTTCTGGTCCCGGTACGAGAGGGACTTGCTCACCTACGTCGAGAGCCCGACCCCGGCCGGCAGGGATCGGCTCATGGCGCTGTACTTCGACGACGACGACGCGCACCTCGAGCGAGAGGTGCAGCGGGTGAGGTCCCTCGCGCCGATCGTTGCCCAGAGCCGGCGACAGGCGCACGAGGAGCAGCAGGCGCGGCTGGCGCTTGCACGTATCCGCAAGGGCTACGCGGCGCTGGGGGACGTGCGGCTCCCGCGCTCGGGAAGCCATGCGAAGGCGAACATCGCGCACATCGACCAGCTGCTGTGGGTGGACAACGTGCTCGAGAAGTTCATCGACCACAAGCACCTGCTGCAGCATGACCTGTTCCTTCGGTTGCACCTCGTGCGGCTTGCCATCGCGGCCATACTCTGCGCCCGCGGCATCCAGCCGGACGACGTCACGGACGAGGCCATTCGCGATGCAGCCAGCACGTTGCTCGGCGGCACGACTCGGTCTGACGTGGCGATCAGCCAGGCTCATGAGACGGAAGTCGCCCAGCTCACGGCGTGGTTCGGGGAAGCGGGGCGTGCGTTCGCTCAGCCGGACACGGCGCTGCGCCAGCGCCTCGGGGTCGTGGTCTGGGAGCAAGCGAACGCTCGGAGACGCTCCTCCCGGCCGGTCCCGCGCATCGACGAGACTGTCTGGGTGGCCGCGTAGCGTCCCGAAGCAACCACAGAAGCCGCAGAAGCCGCAGAAGGGGGGATGGCTTCTGGATTCTGCTGCGCAGGTTCAGGCGGCACGGCCTTGCCACGCCGTGAGCTTGACTCGACGCTGTCGAGTCGCCGCGGACGCGGAATTGTTGCGCCACCCTGACAGCAGCAGGGAACGAGAGAATGCGTCCGTTCAGAATTCCCGGTTCCCGGTCCCAGGCTCACCAGTTCAGGCTGCTTCAGTTCGACGGGCGGTAGGCCCCACAGGGCAACTCGACCCCGGCCACGACGATGCCGAACGGGCCGTAGACTTCGGAGGCCAGTCTGCTCGCAACGATGTCTCCCACGGGGGAGACCACGTAGAGGTCCGCGGGCGCGGTGCCGCTGCCGTTCTCGTAGTCCGCTACATAGATATAGCCGTTGGCGTCGGTGGTGATGGGGACGGGGAAAGCGAAGTCCGGCAGCACGATCGTGGACAGGACGTTCCCTGGCGCTTGGGCCTGCACGCGCTGGATGGCGGGCACTCCCTGATGGGCTGCCACGTAGATGGCATTCGTTCCGGAGAACTGCAGTCCTTCCACGCTGCCCGAGACGGGGATCGTGTCCAGCACCTCGAGGGTGGTCCGGTCGAACTTGTAGAGGCACGACCCGGTCTGGCTGGCCACGTACAGGTTCGACTGGGGATCGCAGGTGATTCCGGTCAGCTCCCCCGTCGGCGCCGAAAACGTCTCGAGGTGCTGGTAGGTGTCATCGTACTTGTGGACCTCGTTGGTCCCTCCGGTGGAGGTGGTGGTGTACAGGTGGCCTTCGCTATCGAAGATGACATTCTCCGTGGGTTGCTCCTTGACCTTGGGGTAGCACGCGAGCTCCACACCGGGTTCGGAGAACACGCAGAAGTCGGTGAGCGTTGCGACCACCAGCCGGCCCGCCGAGTCGAAGGCCATGCCGGCCGGTCCGAGCTGGAGGCTCTGCCCTGGGGCCGGCAACACCTGCCCAAACGTGGGGTGCGTCCACCGGTCCACGAGCTCCAGCTCGTGGTCGAACTCGAACACCTCCGCGTTGCGCGAGCCCGCGATGAACACGTGTCCCTCCGTGAAGGCAGGCACGGCGGCATCTTGCCCCCCTTCCGGGCCTGCCTCCTCTCCCCCGGCCTCCGCCTCGACCGGCCCATCCGTTTGCGCGTCGGCATCCGGCCACGACGCGTCGAGGCTCGTTCCACCGCTGCCACCGGTTCCCCCGGTGCCACCTGCCCCGCCGACGCCAGCGCTGCCTCCGCTGCCGTCCGGCGTTCCTGCGTCGGGGCTTCCACCGGGGCTGTCTGCGTCCTCACTGCCCGAACAGGCACCGCAAACGAGCGCTACCAGGGCAATCCAGGGCGTGTTTCCTACTGACATCCTCGAACCTCCTGCCAGCAAGGTTACGCCTCGTTCGCAAGGAACGACAGAAGAACGAGCCGGAACCTGCCGCGTACGTGGCCCTTGGCTTTCTGCGGAGCGACAGCCCTTCCCAGCGAAAGCGGAGGCCCACTTGGGCACGCGCGATGGGGGGGGCGAGAATCGCGCCAAGCTGTGCCATTCCTTGACACAGACCGCGACGACCCGTCGAAAATTGCGAGATACTTGGGCCTGGACAGCGGGGGCATGTGGCTTGCAAACTGGGTCTCGATGACACGGTCGCGTCGACACCCCGATGGGCGTCGAGCAACAAGACAACCCACTTCGGGATCGGAGCACCCATCATGCGAGCCACCTTTCTTGCCCTGACTCTATCGCTGAGCTTCGTGGTGTCGTGCAGCGGCACGCGGGTCGATGGCGACGACGGGGAGGCCGGAGGCACCGGCGGGACCGGCACAGGCGGCACGGGCGGGGGCAACACAGGCGGCACAGGCGGGGGCAACACAGGCGGCATCGGCGGGAGCAACACAGGCGGCATCGGCGGGAGCAGCACAGGCGGCATCGGCGGGAGCAGCACGGGAGGCTTCGCGGCAAGCGGCACGTGCGCGGTTGGGGGAGCCTCCTCCTACTGCGAGGACGACATCTTTCACCCCAGCGATCCGATGTGCAGCGGGCAAGAGAGCCCCACCCCCGTTCCGTGCACGGACGAAACACCGCTCTGCGGGTTCTACGGCTGCACCGCGTGTCCGGGCGCGGGAGGCGCGCCCATGGTCTCGATCGGAATGGCCTGCATCGATGTCACGGAGACAACGCGCGCGCACTACGAAGCCTGGCTCGCGACTTCGCCTTCGACGGCCAGCCAGGACGCAATGTGCGCGTCGAACGAGTCGTTTGCCCCTGACCCGGCTTGCATGGCGCAAGCGGAGGTATGCGCCTCCGGGTGCGAGAATCACCCGCAGACGTGCGTGGACTGGTGCGATGCCGCCGCATTTTGCGCGGCAGTGGGCAAGCGGCTGTGCGGCACATATCCGCAACAAAGCTCCGTCTACTGGCAGCCCGACGACCCGACGGATCTCGGCGAAGCCTGCCACGACGGCACGCTGGAGAGCTTCCCCTACGGTCCAGACCACCAGGCCGGAACCTGCAACGGGAGCGAGTTGACGGACACGACCGTACCCGTCGGAAGCCTGGCCGACTGCGCACGAGAGCAGCCAGGGGGCAAGGTCTACGACCTCGTCGGCAACGTCTGGGAGTGGCAGCAACTCTGCGACGCCACCACCTGCACGGCCCGGGGCGGTTCCTTCGCCGAAGACGGAGAGAAGAACACGTGCTCCGCGACGGCCTCGTACCCGCGCGACCTCACGGCAAGCAACCTGGGCTTCCGGTGTTGCGCCCCGTGAATCGGGCGCAACAACAGCCCAAACACCCGACTCATTCCCACGCAACACACCTCGAACCCGAGGTCGATGATCGGGTTGCCAGCTTGTCTGCTCGGCGACGCGGCGTGTCACATTGACACGCAAGAGCGGCCCACGAGGATCGTAAACACCACCTCATACAGAGGAAACTTCAGCACATCGTGTCTGGCTCGGGTCTTGCTCACTGCCCCGCAGAGGACCCATTGCGCCAACCCAGACTCCCTGTTCACTTGCCACCCAAGACCATTCTCTCTCTGCTCTGCCTCGCCGCGGTTATCTTCACCGCACGAAGCCGCGCGACCGAGCGTCGCGGGGCTCACCCCCCTTCCGCCTATTTGGAAGTTCGCGGGGCCTCGGTCCACCGCGACGTCTCGCTGGGGGGAACCGCGGGCGACGTCCATCGCGCCACGTTCGACAGCCCCCGCGCGCTCGCATGGGGGCTCGAGGCAGGGCAGTTGTCGCTGCGTCTGCGGTGTGTGGGCTCGTTCGGCTGGGGAATCGGGGCTCATTACATGCACCACGAGGTCGTTCAGAAGTCCGGGAAGGAAGTGGAGGCCAAGACTGTTTATCAAACAGTGCCCGCCCATGGCGTCCTCGTAGCCCAACTGGACGGCCCTTCGCGGTGCAGCGCCTTTCCGCTCGTTCCCTTCGGCAAGGCCGGCGCCGCAGCCGCCTATTGGAGTCTTCGCAAGGGGCAATACGGCAACGAGAAGGACGCGGACGCCTACGAAGGCAAGTCGGTGGGGTCGGGGACCGTGGGCGGCATGATGTGGGCTGCCGGGGTTCGCCTGGACCTGGGCAACGGAGCGGGCCTCGACCCGGGCGCGGGGGTCAAGAATGCTTACCTGTTCGTCGAGCATGCCCGCATGGATCTTCGTGCGGGGCAATCGCGCCTCGACCTCGCATGGTGGACCGGAGGCGTCGCGATGCAGTGGTGATCCCCCACCGGGCGACAGGGCGAATTCCCGACGGAATGCCCCTCACCGATCCTTCCCCTCCCCCTTGCGCGCCAGCGTCAGCTCCGCAATCCGGTCCTGGATTGTAATCCGCTTGGTCATGAGCTGCCCCTCGAGGTCCGTCGTCTCCACCGTAAGCTCCTGCAGCTTCTGCGAGATCTCCTCCATCTTCTTCGCCAGGTGCTGGCTCAGCTTCTGCGCCGTCGGCACCTTGCGCAGCGTCACGAGCTGCACGTGGATCTCGTCGACGCGCTGGCGATAGACCTGCATCTGCGACGCGAGAGTCTGGACGCGCTCCTGCGTGTCGTGGATCTCGCCGTGCATCTTGACGATCTGGGCGAGCTTCTCGCGCATGTCCGGTTCCAGGGCCTTGTTGGTCGACAGGTACAGGCCGATGGCTTTGACCCCGGCATCGGTTCGAAGGTCGATGGTCTTCATGATCGGCGTCCAGGCTTCGATGCCCAGGCGGACGGAGGCCTTCGGGGCGACGGTGACGGGGAAGAGGTACGCGCCGCCGAGCTTGCGGTGGGAGGGGACGCTATCCGAGAGGCTCCAGCCGTGGGACACGGCGTGCCTCACGTAGACCTCCGCGGGATGCTGGCCCCGGTTCGTGACTTGCAACTCGGTACGTCGGATGGACCGTGTCTCGGTGGAGACGATCCCACGCTGCATGGTGACGAGCTGATGGATTTCCTCCCGGCTCGTGATGACGGGCTCGACGATGACCTCGCGGTCGAGGCCGAAGGGGATGAAGGCTTCGGACCGGGGTGGGATGGGCTCGCTGAGGCCTTCCCCGAGGAACTGTCCCTTTGCGTATACCGTGAAGGGGCCCCCATCGAGGGTGTAGGCGCTCGGGTTGACCACGCGAACGGCCTTGAAGGCGAAGCGCTGGGAGCCGCGCGGGGAGACGGGATCGTAGTAGTAGACTTGCTTGGCTTCGCACGGCTCGTTGACGAGCGAGACCATGGCGGAGCGGCCGTCGGGAATGCTCATGGCGGAGTCGGCGACGAACAGGGCGTTGCCGATGGGGTCGTCGGCGTTGGGGGCATCGCTGGGGGGAGGAGCGACGGCCATCGGAGGCGGCTCTGCGTTCTCGGCGAGGATCCTTGCGCCCTCGCGATCGTTGACGGTCCCAGTGCCGAAAGCTTCGACCTGGGCCGGGGGGACACCGTTAGCGATGAGCTGTTCCCGGATGACGTTGGCGCGCTCGAGAGAGGCAACGCGAGGGTCGGCGTCGCCTTTCTGGGCGAACCCTTCGATGCGAATTCGCTCGTTGGTGCCACGAAGCTGCACGGCGAGGCGGTCCACGTTGGAGGCGGCGGACAGGCCCCCCACGGGCGTTGCGTCGTTGGGGGGACGACGGCCTCGCGCGGCCGCGCCGTACGTTGCTTGGGTCTGAACCGGGACGGCCGTCCCGTCCTTGCGCTTCCCGTCCCCGTCGCGGGAGGCGGTTTGGATCTGTGCGAGGTGTTCGACCTCGTCGTTACGGATGTTGCCGAGGAGGCGAACCTGTTGGCCCTCAACCTCGTAGGGAGAGCCGCCGGTGGGGGGAGCGAGGGCCATGCGGTTGTCGTCGCCGAGGGTCTCGCGCTCGACCATGCGGACGCTGCGCAGGTCGTAGCGGAAGGACAGGGCGGAGGTGGAGCCGACGCCAATCGTGACGCGTTCCCAATCTTCGCCGGAGGTGTTGTCGACGACGGCCCAGGCCATCAAGCGGCCCTTGCCGGCTTGCTCGAGGAGCACGCGGTAGGTCGGCTTCCACGACGGGCTCTCGGTGACGTAGGAGAGGCGAAGGTCATGGTGCTTCTTGGTGGGCAGGTGGACCTGCAGCTCGACGGTGCTGGTGCCGGGCTCGACGGTGGGGAAGGACACGGGCAAGGTGGCTCCGGACTTGGCATCGACGACGGTGAGGGATTTTAGGAAGTCGTCGACGCGGCCGGCGGGCACGGTGAGGGTGAGCTGGTCGCCTTGGACGGTGGCGTGGCGTTCGAAGTAGGCGACGCCGTTTCGGTAGATGATGACTTTGCCGAGGGCGGCTTCGGTGCGGACGTGTTCCTTCTGCGGGCCGAAGACGGCGCAGGAGGTGGGCGTGAGAAGGGCAAGTGCAAGCAGGGCGGTGTGAAGGCGCATGGTAGTTCCCCGGGGGTTGGCGTGCGACTGGAGGGTACGAACCAGGAGGGTAAAGGATCTTGGGGACGTCGGCGGAGTTGTACGGCAACCGCGCTGGCAACCTTCTCACCAATTTCTCCGGGCTCACGCGCGGCGGTGTCGAGTTACTACGTCGGCGGAGTCGTACCGATGCGGGCTTTCGGCAACCGCGCTGCCTGCCTCCGCACCAACCCCAACCCCTTCTGGGCGCGGCGGTGCCGCGCGCAACGCTGGACTCGACGGTGTCGAGTCCCTACGTCGGCGGAGTTGTACCGGCCCGGGCTTTCGGCAACTCCGCACCAACCCCATCCCCTTCTGTGGTCTCTGCGCTTTCTGTGGTTCTCCGGGCTCACCCGGCCTCCGCACCAACCCCAACCCCTTCTGTGGTCTCTGCGTCTTCTGTGGTTCTCCGGGCTCGGGGTCGTTCTGAGTGGGTACCAACTTGCGCGGACCGTGTGCTAAGGGGGCGGGGTGATTCGACTCGACGCAGTATCCCAGCAGCACGGGCGCCAGGCGCTCTTCCTCGATGCATCCTTCGCCGTTTTCCCTGGGGAGAAGGTCGGTCTGGTGGGACCGAACGGCTCGGGCAAGTCCACCATCTTCCGGATGATCGTGGGGGAGGAGGAGCCTGATGGGGGGCAGGTGATCGTGGAGCGAGGGACGACGCTGGGGTACTTCAGCCAGGACATTGGGGAGATGGCTGGCAGGAGCGTGGTGGCGGCGACGCTCGAGGGGGCGGGGGCGGTATCGGAGGCGGGAGCGCAGCTTCGAGAGCTGGAGGCCAAGCTGTCGGACCCGGACCTGGGCGAGGAGATGGAGCGAGTGATCGACGCGTACGGGGAGGCGCAAGCGCGGTTCGAGCAGCTGGGAGGGTATGCGTTGGACGCTCGTGCGCGCGAGATCCTGGCGGGGCTCGGCTTTCACCAGGACGTGATGGACGCGGACGTGGGGACGCTATCGGGCGGGTGGAAGATGCGAGTGGGGCTCGCGCGCATCCTGCTGATGCGACCGGACGCGTTGCTTCTGGACGAGCCGACCAACCACCTGGACATCGAGTCGATCCTGTGGCTCGAGCAGTTTCTGAAGTCCTACGACGGGCTGGTGATGATGACGTGTCACGACCGGGAGTTCATGAACCGGATCGTGGGCAAGATCATCGAGATCGACGGGGGGGAGCTGACGATCTTCTCGGGCAACTACGAGTTTTACGTGCAGCAGCGTGCGATGCTGGACGCGCAGACGGCGAGCGAGTTCGACCGACAGCAAGCGATGCTCGCGAAGGAGGAGGCGTTCATCGCGAAGTTCAAGGCGCGTGCGAGCCATGCGGCGCAGGTGCAGTCCCGGGTCAAGAAGCTCGAGAAGATCGAACGGGTGGACCCGCCTCGTCGCCGTCGCAAGATCCGGTTCCGCTTTCCCGCGGCGCCCCGGTCGGGGGAGGACGTGGTGCAGGTGAAGGGGGTCCGCAAGGCGTACGGGGACAAGGTGGTCTTCGACGGGTTGGACCTGTTGGTTCGTCGTGCGGAGCGGTGGTGTGTGATGGGGGTCAACGGGGCGGGCAAGAGCACGTTGCTCAAGCTCGTGTCGGGGGCGTTGGCGTCGGACGAGGGGCGGGTGGACGTCGGGGCGAGCGTGCAGGTGGGGTACTTTGCGCAGCACGCGATGGACCTTCTGGACCCTGAAAAGTCAGTGTGGGAGATGATCATCGGGAGGTTCCCGAAGGCGTCGGTGGGGTCGCTCAAGAGTCTGGCCGGTGCGTTTGGTTTCCCGGGGGAGGACGTGGACAAGCCGTGCCGAGTGCTTTCGGGTGGGGAGAAGGCGCGGGTGGTGCTGGCGCTGATGCTCTACGACCCGCCGAACTTCCTGGTGTTGGACGAGCCGACGAACCACCTGGACATGGACACCAAGGAGATGTTGATGGAGGCGCTGGGGGGGTTCGAAGGGACGATGCTGTTCGTGTCGCACGACCGTCACTTCTTGCGGGCGTTGTCGAATCGGGTTCTCGAGATTTCAGCGGACGGGCCGCGCGCGTTTGGGGGTGGATATGGCGAGTACGTGGAGGAGACGGGGCAGGAAGCGCCGGGCGTTCACGCTTGAGGGAGGCAATCCCACCTCCCCCAGTTGCCTTCCCGCGTGCTACGCTTGCAGCGTCCATGACGTTCAGGAAGCACGATCGAGCCGTCTTCGCCGCGGGAGTGTTGTGCCTGGTGGCGTTGGGAGGCTGCGACAAGCTGAAAGAGAAGGCGCCGGAGCCCTACCCGGTCGTCATCCAGGTGGAGAGTGACCCGGGCAAGGCTGTGGAGGGGGCGAGCATATTGCTCGGCGCGAACAAGGTGGCGTCCACCGATGCGGCAGGCAAGGCGGAGTTGAAGCTGCGAGGGGAAGAAGGGGAAGCCATCATCTTCTCGGTGAAGTGTCCCGACGGGCATCGGAACCCCAAGCCCATTGCCGTGACCTTGCGACGCATCGCCGACCCCACCGCGCGTCCCGAATACCAGCTATCGTGCCCGCCCCAGACCCGTACGATCGCCGTCGCGATCCGCGCGGACGAGGGCCCGAACCTGCCCGTGGTGTATCTCGGCCGGGAGATCGCGCGAACGGACGCGTCCGGCGCGGCTCACATCAGCCTGAAGATGCGCCCTGACGAGGCGTTCCAGATCATGCTCAAGACGTCGGCCACGGAAGAGGGGCGACTGCTTCGCCCGCAGGACCCGGTGGCGACGTTCCGGATGAAGCATCAGGACGATGTCATGACGTTCAACCAGGAGTTCAAGGTGGAGCGACGCGCCGTGCGGTGGGTCTCGAGGCCCACGGGACCGACGCCGCTCAAGACGCATTGAGGGTTGGGGTCGAGGGCGAGCGGAAGAACCGACCTGTCAGAAGGGTAAGGGGGCCCGGGCAGGTCGAAAGTTTTCCTTTGTCCGGCAGGGGGCGGGGAGGTACTATTTTTGTGGGCGCTTATGCGCCGGATCGCAGAAAGACCAGGCCCCTCGCGGCCATGACGATGGAAGACCAAGCCATGAAGATCCTGACCCGACTTCGAGCACGCGTTCTTGGGCGCTTCGTCCCCAAGGGCGAAGAAGGTGCGGTTATGTCGGAATACGTCGTACTCGTCGGCGTGGTCAGCTTGTCCCTGGCGACGTCGATTGCGGCGCTGGGACCGGTCTTGTTCGCGAGCTACGAGCGAGCCAGAGGCATCTTGATTTGTCCGATTCCGTAGGCTGCGTGCGAGCGGTCGGCACAGACGACAAGGGAGTACAGAGTCATGATGATTCGAATCAACAAGTTCCTTCGAGACAACCGCGGCGCCAACCTGGTCGAGTACATCATCCTGGTCGGGGTCATCGCCTTGGTGGCGATTGCCGGGTTCAAGATCTTCGGTGAGAAGGTCGACAAGAAGGTCCAGGAGCAGTCGAACAAGGTCGAGCAGATCGGAAACTGACGGTCGCTTGCCGGGTGCGTCGGGCTCGTGGGTGAACGTCCACGCGACGAGGTTTGTTTTGCCGCCGGAGGCGGGTGAACAGAAGTCATGGGCTACGCCAAGCTATTTTTGATTGCAGCGGTGCTGGTGACGGCGATCGCGGCGTGGACTGACTTCAAGAAGGGCATCATCCCCAACTGGCTTTCCCTGGGCGCGCTGGCTGTGGCTCCCGTGTTGCACGCCATTTTGGGCTACAGCCACGAGGGGATTCGCGGGGCATTCGAGGGGGCCTTGTTCTCTCTGCTCGGCGCCCTCGCGTGCGGCGCGGTACCCATGATGCTGTACGCCGTGGGTGGCGGCCGCGGCGGCGACGTCAAGCTGCTGGCTGCGGTCGGCGCCTTGTGCCGCACGGTCATTGGCATCGAGGCTGTGTTCTACGGTTTCCTCGTCGCTGCCATCTACGCCCAAGCGCGTCTTGCCTACGAGGGGAAGCTTCTGCAGACCCTTGGGAATACCGTCTCCATCGCCGTGAATCCTTTCCTTCCGAAGGCTCGCCGCCGCACGCTGTCCAAGGAGGCGATGACCTGGACCCGGCTCGGACCGTCGGTGTTCGTCGGCACCGTCGTTGCCGTGCTGCTGAACTGGAGCATGCCATGATCCGGAGTACGTTGTGCCGCGGGGGGCAAGCCCCGACCGCCGGGGCGGACGCGACGCGGGCCAGGGAGCCGGAGCGGGCGAAGGCGCTCGGCAAGCTGCTCCGGGACCGTCGTGGAGCCGTCTACGTCGAGTTTCTGGTGGCGTTCTTGCCGCTGTTCATCTTCTTCGAGTGTCTGGTGCAGCTCAGCGGCATGTTGACGGCGAAGTTGGTGGTACAGCATGCGGCGGTGACGGCGACCCGGGCGGCGGTGGTCGTGCTTCACGACGACCCGGCGAATTACGGGGACGAGAAGGTGGGGTCGGCGACGGGCAAGCGGATGGAGGCGATCGAGTTGGCGGCGGCGATCCCGATGCGCTCGGTTCGAAGCCTCGTCGACTACGAGCTGAACTTCCCGAGCCAGCCTGGTGGGACGGACACGAGGACGGACTTTGGCCGCGACGACTTGGTGCGGGTGCGCGTGAAGGCGACGTACCGGTGCCAGGTTCCGATCGCGAGCCGGATCGTGTGCAACTTCCTCACGTCGACACGCAACCTGACGGGCGAAGCCGCCCTACCCAACCAGGGAGCGGACTATGAGTACTGAGACGGCGACCTGTCGGCACGTTGTCGGGTTTGCACCGGGTGCGGGCGGCCTTCGCGCGGACCAGCGCGGTGCGGTGATGGTGGTCGGCGTGTTCATGGCGGCCTTCTTGGTGGGCTCGCTCTGGTACATCATCGGCATCGGGGATGCGATTCTGTACCGGCAGCGCATGCAGGACGGGGCGGACGCGGTGGCGTTCGCGGCGGCGGTCTACCACGCGCGGGGCATGAACATCATCGCGATGATCAACATCATCATGGCGGCGATCCTCGCGATCCTGGTGGCGTTCAAGCTGGTGCAGCTGATGAACACGATTGCCATGGCCATCTCCTGCGCGCTGTCGTGGACGGGCGTGGGAGCTGCCATCTGCAGCTTCACGACGGGCCTTTCTCCGTGGATCAACAAGGCGGTGCAGATCGCCGAGAAGCTGGTCAACACCACGCTTCCCGTACTGAGCAAGACGCAGGTGGGAATCGCTGTGGCGATGCCCTGGGTGGCGCAGGGAAAGGCTGCGTACATTGCTTCCACGCAGTACACGGAGCCGGTGCAGGGTGGGGGGTTCGTCAGCGTGTCGCTCGTGCCGTTCGTGCCCAAGGAGCGCCTCGGTCTGCCGGTCGAGGAGGACGAGTTCTCGTTTCTCTGCGAGAAGGCGGGGACGTACGTGGGGGAGTTGGTCTTCTCCCCGTTTGGCAAGTTCGGGGGCTGGGTAGCGGGCGTGATCGGCAGCATTGTGAGCACGTTCCCGGGTTACTTCTGCGGCGAGAGTGGCGGCTGGGGAAGTGGTGGCAGCGGGAGCGTTTCGCAGGGGGTTTCGCAGGCGGCGATCGACGCGTTCGCGAAGGAAGCATGCGAGGAGAAGGGCAAGGGCAAGTCCAACTTCGACATGGACGAGTGTCTCGAGGACGCGAAGAAGGACGTCGAGGAGGATCTCAAGAAGCAGAGCGCGAGTCAGTCTGGGGTCGACGGCAATGGCAAGACGCCGAAGAAGGTGTTCTGGGCTGCGAAGAATGGCAACGGGTACTTCCAGATCTGGTCGGTGTTGGTGGGCAACGACGAGTGGCCCAAGAAGGCGGAGAAGGGGGTGCAGATTGCGGCGTGGAACAAGTCCATGACGATGCCGGAGGCGCCCTGGGGCAAGGTGGCATTTGCCCAGGCAGAGTTCTATTACGACGAGTCGGGGGCGTGGGATGACTACAAGGAAGACGCCATGTGGAACATGTTCTGGCGGGCGCGTCTTCGCCGTGTGCGGACTCCCGCGCCTACGTTCGCGAGCATGATCTGGGACGAGGTGTTCAGCGTGATCACGGGCAAGCTCGACCCGGCGGTGGCTGGGGCGCTGGGCGGCTCGGAGATCGGTGGTTGGCTTCTGGGTCAGGTGGCCGGCAGCGCGTTCGAGGAAGCGGTCGGGAAGGTTCACGGGGGTGGCGGTCCCTGGGAAGGTCAATTCATCAAGAACCCGAACCTGGCGAACGGCGCCAAGATCGAGATCATCCACTGATGCGGGAGGCGATCATGAAGCGAAAGCTACGCAAGATCAGGAGTTCCCGCGGGGCCGCGCTGGTCGAGGCCGTGGTGGTGATCCCCTTCTTCCTCATCATCTTCGCCTCGATGATCTTCGTGGCGAAGCTCTACGGTGAGAAGCAGCGCACGTTGCGGGTATCCAAGGAGTACGCGTGGACGTACGCGATGGCGAACTGCGAGTCGGGCGGGGCCAATACCACGCTCGAGACGGGTGGCTCTCCGATGGGCCAGCTCGAGTCCACCGACCCCAACGTGAACTCGGACCCGATGGGCCAGTTCCAGGGCTCCGACCCCGGCATGGAGAAGTTCGACAAGAGCTGGGGAACGGCGTCGGCGACCATCACGGGTTCGGTGACGGCGAGCAAGGCCATTGGCGGGTTCACGAACGAGCTGTCGACGACGACGAAGGTGCAGTGCAACGAGAAGCCGCAGGAGGGCAACCTGCGCGGCGTGTTCTACTTTGCCTGGGACCTCTTCAAGCAATGGTGACAAGATGAGCGCGGATCTCGATCCCATCAGCAAGCCATCTGCGAAAACGCGGCTCGCGGTAAAAACGCGGCGGCGAATCCATCTGCGGGGGGTGGTCCGTGTGCTCGCCTACTGCATGGTCGTGTCGCTGGTTCTCGGCGGTCTCTCCATCCGGTCGGCCTGGGGAAGTTTCAAGGACTCGGCCATGATCATGGGCCGTCAGCTCGCGAGCTTCGGGGACCTCGAGGGGAGGATCCACCGGGTTCGCCTCAACGGTGAACCGATCTACGTGACCAGCGCGGTGACCAAGGCGCCTGTCGGTGAGGTGTTGGGTCGCTTCGAGACGCTTTGCCGCCAGAACGCGGGCGGGCTGGACAAGATGTTCGAGGAGCTCCCCGCGAACCTGAAGGACGAGTTCGAACAGGTCGACGGCACGGCGGGCGTCGGCATCATCCGCAACCAGGACGGGCCCGAGGGCATGGTGGCCTGCCTCGCGCAGGAGCCGCTGGACGGGTGGGAGAACTTGCCGTCGCGCATCGAGCAGTTCATGGGCTCGGGCGATCTGACGCACGTGGGCGACCTGCGGTACGTCTACGCGAAGGAGACGGGCGAGGGCAGGACGCACGTGATCACGGTGTGGACCGACGGTCCTTTCAACCTGTTCAACGTGGCGCCGATGGACGGGCAGGAGGCTCCGGGGTCGGACTCACCGAACGCGCCCCGTCCCGAGGATGCGGTCCGTCTGTTGAGTGCGACGGTCGAGGGCGCGCCCTACGCGGTTCGGATCTACGACAGTGGCAAGCGCCAGCAGGAAGTGCTGGCGATGTACGACACGGAAATGCCTTCGCGGGGTTGGAAGCCCATCCCTCATGCGACGGACGACGTGCCCCACGGCCGGGCGTACACCCGAGAGGGTGTGGACATGCTGGTGTTCGCCTTCGAGGAGAAGGAGCGTTCCTTCGTCTCGGTGGTGGAGATGAGCCCTCGCTGACCTTCGTGACCGACTCACCCCGTACGCCTCTCCCCCACAGTAAACCCCAAAGCACGGGCTCGGAGGCAGAGAGATCGCCGGGCCCCGCTCTCACCGGTTCTTTCTTCCCCCTTCTCGGACTATACTGACCCCCCCTCATGAGCAAACGAGCGCTTCTATTTGCCCTCGTCGTCGCGGTCCTCGGCCTCGTGCTGATGCTGCTGTACGTCAGGAGATTCGAACAGCAGGCTTCCGGTGGCGAGCGGGTTCAGCTGCTCGTCGCGATCAAGCCCATCGAGCGCGGGGCCGTGGTGACGGACGACGCCTTGGCGGTGCGCGAGGTGCCCTTGGCGTACGTGGAAGACCGTGCGGTGAAGGCGGCTGAGCGGGCGAAGGTGGTGGGGTTGCGGTTGGGCAACAACGTGCAGTCTCAGCAGACCCTCATGTGGTCGGACCTCGCGATCGCTGCGGACGAGCGACGGGACCTCTCGGCGCTGGTGCAGCCCGGGAGCCGTGCGGTGTCCGTGCGGGCGCGCAGCGGCGACAAGAGCTACGCGCTCATCCGTCCCGGCGACTACGTGGACGTGGTGGCGATCATGCCCGAGGCGGGCGGCCAGGGTGACAAGCGAAGCGCAGTGGTGTTGCTGCAAAAGGTCCTCGTGCTCGCGGTCGGTCTGGAGACGGCCACGGAAGTGACGATGGACCCGAACGATCGCAACCGTGCGCGCACGCAGGAGATGGTGCTCACCTTGAGCCTTCACTTGCAGGAAGCACAGCTCATCTCGCTGGCCCTGGAGAAGGGTCAGATCGCGGTGGCCCTGCGCAACCCCGAAGACCAGCGCATTGCCGAAAGAATCCCGGACATGTCGTCGTCCGCCCTGACGAACACCAAGGAGCGAGAAGCGGTGCAGAGCATTCGAACTGGGCCCGTCAAGCTCGAAGCAGGAGGCTCACGGTGAGAACCTTCGTGGCGCTAGCAGCGGCGTTGTCGCTCGTGGTGGTTGCAGGCACGTCCTTCGCGCAGAGGGGCGACACAGGCACGGTGGTGGAGACCACCGAGGAGCTGAGCCTCGCGGTCGGGGAGAACAAGACCATCTCCGCGTCGGACGTGAACAACTACTCCGAAGGCACCAAGGGGGTAGCGGACGTCAAGCTCACGACGGACGGCAAGCGGTTCGTGATCGTGGGGCGAGCTCCCGGGTCGACGACCTTGTTGTTGATCAACAAGGATGGTTCACAGACCAAGTGGGTCATCAACGTGTTCTCGCGGTCACCGGATTCGGTGGAGCGGGAAGTGAAACAGTTGCTCGAGGGCACATCCGGGGTGCGGGTGCGTCGGGTGGGGGCGCGGTTCTTCATCGAGGGCGGCGTCACGGCGGACTCGGACGTCAAGCGTATCGAGCGCATCGCGGAGCTGTACCCGGGGCAAGTCGAGTCGCTGGTCGTGGTGGGCGCGGCGCCCGTGGAGCGCAAGGTCAACATCCGCGTCGACTTCTACTTCGTGCAATACGAGCGCAACTCGAACTACGCGTTCGGCGTGAACTGGCCGAGCAGAATCGGCGGAGAAGCGATCCAGAGCGAGGTCAACTACGACTTCCTTTCTGGAACGGTGACGACGGCGCAAGCCTCGGTCATCAACCAACCCTTGCCAGGCCTCGATATCGCCGCGCGCAACGGGTGGGCCAAGGTGCTCAAGCAGTCCACGGTCATCACGACCAATGGCACCGAGGCCACGTTCGAGAGCGGCGGCGAGCAGAACTACCCGATCTCCGCGGGGCTCACGGCGAACATCCAGCCCATCACCTACGGCACCAACGTGACCGTCCTGCCCCGCTTCGACTCCGACAGCGGGGAGCTCGAGGTGAGGATCGCCGCGGACGTGAGCGACCTCATTCCCGCGATCGCCTCGACCAGCTTGCCGGGACGAAGCACGTCGAAGCTCACGACCCTGGTCAACATGAAGCTCGGGGAGTCTTTGGTGTTGTCCGGAATCCGGACCCAGTCACAGCGTCGCTCCACGGGGGGACTTCCCCTGCTGAGCGAGATTCCGATCCTCGGGCTGTTTTTTGGGAGCGAGTCCCAGACGCGTGAGGACGTGGAGGGGGCGGTGTTCATCATCCCCTCGGTAGTGGAGTCTCTCCCGCGGGACTCGATGCGCCTGGTGAACAGCGCGGCTTCTCAGTTCGAGGAGTACTCGGGCGACATCGAGGCGATCAACGCGTACAACAAGCGCCCGCCCATGTCGGGCAAGAAGGCCGACGAGAAGGAGTAGCGGGGCCGGACGGCATGGACATCGAGGTCGTCATCGACTCGCAACAGGGCGGACGCCGGGTGGAGCGCATGTCGGCAGTGGCGCCGATTTCCATCGGGCGAAGCCCCACGTGCACGGTCTGCCTCGAGAGCGACCTGGTGTCGCGAAGGCATGCCGTCCTGCAAGTGGGGCCAGGCGCCGTCTTGGTGGAGGACGTGTCGACCAACGGAACGATGGCGGGGCAGCAACTGCTGCGCCGGGTTGCGGTGCAGGTGCCCTTCGACACGCCGGTGGTGGTGGGGGAGTTCACGCTTCGCGTTCACCCTGTGGGCTTCGTGCCGAGCGCGATACCGCCGCCGGCTCCGTTGCCGCCGCCAGCTCCGTTGCCGCCGCAGCCTCCCGTGGTGGACCCGGTTGCGGCCGCAATGTCCGCGACGGGGTACTTCCCTCCTGGAGTAGGAGCTGCCGTTCCGCCGCCCGCGCCACTCCCGCCCGGCTTCATGCCCCCCGGCGTGGCGTCGTCGCCTACCGCCAGGCCGCCCGCTTCGGCGCCGCTGCCCATCGCTCCTGCGCACGTGCTCGTGCGTGACGCCGCGCCCCAACCCAACGGGCTCCCTCCCACACGTCCGCGTCCGAAGCCTGCGCCACAAAAGCGCATTTCGGCGCAGTCGGCGATCGAGGCCGAGGCCCAGCGAAGGGCTGCCGCGGACGACATCGCCTTGCGACGGGAGGTGCACAAGCAGTTGCTCGAGCACCTGGATTTGGCGGCGATCGATGCTTCGAAGCTGGACGACCCGTCGATGCGGCCGAAGGTGTTGACGGCGCTGCGCAAGATCGTGGGCAAGTTCGAAGGGCGCCTTCCACCGGGAACGAACCAGGATCGGCTGGTAGGCGAGTTGGCGGACGAGGCGTTGGGGCTGGGGCCTCTGGAGCGCTTCCTGGCGGACCCGACCATCAGCGAGGTGATGGTGGTGGGTCCGGACGCGATCTACGTGGAGCGTGAGGGCAAGCTGGTACGGACGGACGCGCGCTTCACGGACGACGAGCGTGTGCGCGCGGTCATCGAACGCATCGTGACACCGCTGGGGCGTCGGATCGACGAGTCGAGCCCGCTGGTGGATGCGCGGTTGAAGGACGGGTCCCGTGTGAACGCGGTGATTCGACCGATCGCGTTGCGTGGGTCGTGCATCACGATCCGGAAGTTTGCGCGGGTGCCGCTGACGCTGGGGAGGCTGATCGAGCTGGGTGCGTTGTCCGAGTCGATGGGGCGATTTCTTCAGCGGTGCGTCGTGGCGAAGCGGAACGTGGTGATTTCGGGGGGCACGGGCAGCGGGAAGACGACGTTGTTGAACGTGCTGTCGGCGGCGATCCCGGAGGACGAGCGGATCATCACGATCGAGGATGCGGCGGAGTTGCAGCTGGAGCAGCCGCACGTGGTGTCGCTGGAGACGCGTCCTGCGAACATGGAGGGCAAGGGGGAGTACACGATCCGGGATCTGGTGCGCAACGCGTTGCGCATGCGACCGGACCGCATCGTGGTGGGCGAGTGTCGTGGCGGGGAAGCGCTGGACATGTTGCAGGCGATGAACACGGGGCATGACGGCTCGTTGACGACGACGCACGCGAACTCGCCTGCGGAGGCGTTGTCGCGGCTGGAGACGCTGGCGTTGATGGCGGGGGTGGATCTGCCTTCGAAGGCGATCCGCGATCAGATCGCCTCGAGCGTGCACGTGATCGTGCAGCAGTCTCGCTTCAGCGATGGCACGCGCAAGGTGACGAAGGTGACGGAGGTGGCGGGCATGGAGGACGACGGGACGATCGAGCTGCTTCCGATCTTCGAGTTCCAGCGCACGGGGACGGGTCCGAAGGGGCAGGTCTTGGGAAGGTTCCGGTCGACGGGGTACTTGCCGTCGTTCTTGGACGAGTTCATCGTGATGGGGCTGATCAAGCCTGGGGAGCCCTATTTATGAATGCATTTTCGGGTGTGAGCCCGGACGTCTTCAAGTGGTCGGGGATGGTCCTGATCACGGTGGGGCTGTTGATCGGGACGTGGTCGCTGCTGGCGGATCCGCAGAGCATGGTTCGCAGGTACTGGGTACGGTACCTGGCGCACCTGGATCGGAAGCTGCGTTCGATGTTCATCTGGACGCCGGCGAAGTACATTGCCTGGGGTCAGATGGCGGCGGCGTTCCTGGTGATGGTGGGCGCGGTCGGGGTCGACTTGCCGCTCTGGTACATTTGGCTCGGGTTGATCGCGGCGGCGCCGTACTACTACATCGAGCGGATGCGGCGGAAGCGGGTGGAGATGATCGAGGAGCAGCTCGACGGCTTCCTGGTGGGGCTGGCGAACGCGCTCAAGTCGATCCCGAGCATTTCGAGTGCGTTTGTGTCGGTGCAGCCGATCTTGCGGGCGCCGCTTCGGGACGAGGTGGAGCTGGCGATCAAGGAGATGCGGGTGGGCAGCACGCTGGAGCAGGCGTTGCTGAACATGGCGGGGCGGGTGGGAAGCCGGCAGCTTGACTCGGCGCTGTCTGCGATCGTGATTGGCCGTCAGATCGGCGGCAACTTGCCGACCATCCTGGAGACGACGGCGAACACGTTGCGGGAGATGTCGCGGTTGGAGGGCGTGGTTAAGACGAAGACGGCGGAGGGCAAGGCCCAGATGTGGGTGATGGCGGCCTTCCCGTTCGTGATGATCCTGGCGCTGGACATGGTGAGCCCGGGGTACTTCGCGCCGCTGGAGGCGAGCATCATCGGCTATGTCATTGCGTTCTTCGCGGGGGGCTTCTGGCTCGCGTCGCTGCTGGTGGCGCGCAAGGTTCTATCGGTGGACATATGAACCTGAGCTTCGAGGTCTTGCGCTATCTGTTCATCGGCACGTTGACGTCGGCGTTGGCCATCGCGACGTACGCGGTGGCGGCGGCGCCGTCGCGGGTGGCGAACCGTCTGGGCATGCGGGGGCTCAAGCGGCAGCGGGCGCTGGCGGACAATCCGGCGTGGGCGCAGGTGGAGCCGCTGGTGCGGTGGTTGGGGGTTCGCGTGAGCGGGGTATTGGAGGACCCGTTGCGGGGGAAGATGGATCGACAGCTGGCGCTGGCGGGGGACTATCTGGGCATGACGCCGGAGGAGTACCTGGCGTTGAGTCTGTTGTCGACGCTCGGGGGAGCGGCGTTCGGGGCGGTGGCGGGCTACATGCTGGACATGGGGTTTGTGTTGACGCTGGCGACGGCGCCGGTGGGGTCGGCGTTGCCGTACTTTGCGGTGAGCGGGGAGCAGACGCGGAGGATGAAGCAGATCAACCGTGGGCTTCCGTACGCGGCAGACCTCTTGGCGCTGGCGATGAGTGCGGGACAGGACTTTCCGGGGGCGGTTCGGCAGGTGGTGGACAAGTCGAGCGACCCGGACGACGCACTGGTGGAGGAGTTCACGCGTATCTTGCAGGAGCTGCAGGTGGGCATGACGCGGCGGCAGGCGTTGTTGGGGTTCGCGGACCGAGCCCCCCTCGAGTCCGTGAGCGAGTTCGTGTCGGCGATCGTGCAGGCGGAGGAGCGGGGCAACCCGGTAGCGGAGGTGTTGCAGATCCAGGCGGGGGTCTCGCGCATGCGTCGCAGCGTCAAGGCCGAGGAGGCTGCGGCGAAGGCTGGGGTGCAGATGGTCGGCCCGTTGTTCCTGCTGTTCTTCTGTATCATGTTGCTGGTGATGGGCCCGATGGTCCTTCAGCTTGCCGCCCAGGCGGATTGAGGAGAAGCGCGTGAAGGCTCTCAGGTTTCTGGTTCGCTATCCCGACGGGCGCGGTGAAGAACTCACGATCGAGGCCGAGCGGGTGCTGATCGGAAGCGGGGCGCACTGCGAGATCCGGCTCTCGGTGGACCAGGCAGCGATGGAGCACGTGGCGATCAGCATGGGGCCTGCCTCGGCGCTGGCCGAGGCGCGGGCGTTCGAGCCGCCGCCGACGATCAACGGCTCTCCGTTCCAGCGAGCGCAGCTGTTGCCCGACGCGATCCTGGGGGTTGGGCAGGTGCAGATGACCGTGGCGGTCATCGAGGTAGCGGAGAAGCAGGGGCTGGCGCCGCGCAAGCAGGAGAAGACCAGCCCTGCGACCTACGTGCTCGCGGCGATTGCCATTCCGTTGTCGCTCTACGTCATTTTGTCGGACTCGGACACGCAGGACGAGCAGCCTCCGCCCACGGAAGTTCCCGCGCTCTGGGCGGAGCCCATCACGTCGTGTCCGCAGGCCGGCAAAGAGCAAGCGCTTGCGCTGGCGAATGACCAGAACGTGCTGGCGTTGGCCCGCCGGGAACGCAGGCCGTTCCACGTGCAGGACGGGGTCAAAGCGGTGCCTCTGTTCGAGACCGCGGCAGCCTGTTTCGAGGCGGCGGGGGATCCCGCGGCCGCGAGGGACGCTGCCGAGGCGGGCAAGAAGCTGCGTCTCGAGGTCGAGGAGGACTACCGCACGCACCGGGTCCGGCTCGAGCATGCCATCTCGGTCTCGGACTGGAGAACGGCACAGGTCGAGGCGCGTGTCCTGCTCGCCTTCACCGATGGCCTGCAGGGCGATTACGTCACCTGGCTCTCGAACCTCGACCGCAAGCTGCAGCTCAAGTACGGCCGAAAAAACCGATGATTTCCGCTCCACTCCGGCTCCTGCTCGCTGGGTCGACCGTGATGGCGATCGCGGCTGCCGTGGCGTGCGGGCCTCCGCCGGCGACCCCTGTGAAGCACAACATCGAGAAGGTCAAGGAGGAGCGCGAGCCCGACAAGCTCGTGGCGCGAGGCAAGGCGTTCGCCCAGATGGGGGACCTGACCCGGGCGGAGCAGTACTTCGCGTCCGCGATGGAGCAAGGCGCGGACCCGGACGAGGTCATGCCCTTGCTGTTGCGCATCTGCATCGAGTCCGGCCGCTTCCGGGTGGGGATCGATCACGCCCGCAACCACCTCAAGGTCCGCCCGGACAACGTGCCCTTGCGGTTCCTTCTGGGTTCCATGCTGCAGGCCGTGGGGGAGGTCCCCGCCGCCCGCGAGCAGCTCGAGCGCGTGGTGTCGACGGAGCCCGAGCATGCAGATGCCCACTACTCCCTGGCGGTCATCGCTCGCGACCACGAGGGGGACCTGATGCGCGCGGACCGACACTTCCGTGAGTACTTGCGCCTGCGTCCCGATGGCCCCTATGCCGATGAGGCGAGAAGCTCCTTGCTCGAGAGTGTGCCGTGATCCCCCGAGAAGTCTACGACGAGACCCTGCTTCAGTTCTTCGAGCCCATCCGTCCGTTCCTGGAGGACCCGACGGTGAGCGAGGTGATGATCAACGGCCCCGATCAGATCTTCGTCGAGCGTAAGGGCAAGCTGTACAAGACCGACGCGAAGTTCGACTCCAAAGAGTCGCTCATCTCGGTGCTGCGAAACGCAGCGCAGTTCGTGGGCAAGCAGATCGACGAGAGCAGGCCGATCTTGGAGGGCCGATTGCCGGACGGGTCGCGCATCGAGGCGTTGATTCCGCCGGTGGCGCCCGATGGCCCGTTCGTATCGATTCGTCGCTTCTTCACGGAGACGCTGACGGTACAGCGGTTGATCGGGTTCGGGTCCTTGACGCCGGACGCTGCGGAGGCGCTCGAGGCCATGGTGGTGGCGAAGCTCAACATCGTGGTGGCGGGAGGGACGGGTAGCGGGAAGACGTCGATGCTCAACGCGCTCACGGCGTACATCCCTGAGGGGGAGCGGGTGATCGTGATCGAGGACTCGAAGGAGGTGCAGCCGCAGCGCGAGCACGTGCTTCAGCTCGAGGCGCGCCCGCCGGACCACAAGGGTCGAGGGGCGGTCTCCATCCGAGACCTGTTCCGGGCCACGTTGCGCATGCGACCCGACCGGCTCGTCGTGGGTGAAATTCGAGGTGGAGAGGCGCTCGACCTCGTGCAGGCCATGACCAGCGGCCACGGTGGCTGTCTGACCACCCTGCACGCCACCTACCCCCGGGACACCCTCAGCCGCCTCGAAACCATGTGCATGATGAGCGACATCGACATGCCCCTCATCGCCATGCGCATCCAGGTGGCGTCCGGGATCAACGCCATCGTGCAGGTCAGCCGCCTGCGCGACGGCTCCCGCAAGGTCACTCACATCACCGAAGTCCTCGGGTTCAACGTCGACAAGGGCGAGTACATCACCCAGGACATCTACACGCGCACGTACGGCGGCATGGGTCCGGGCGGGGCGATCGTCAGCGAGTTCGGCCCGACGGGAATCGTGCCGGAGTGCGTGGCCCAGCTTCGCGAGCATGGCGTGGACTTTCCGGCCACCGTGTATCATGCTGCGCGGCAAGCTGGCCTCCCGACCCCATGACCGAGCAGAACAGGAACCTGCAGATCGACGTTCTCGCGGGAAACGCGAGCCAGATGGCAGTGGGTCTCACCCCCAACGAGCCCGTGCAGCCGTTCACGGTGGGGACCGCCGCCTCGTGGCGAGTGGAGGCCGACGGCGTCGCTGAGGTCCACGCGTACCTGTTCTTCGATGGCGTGACGCTCTTCGTTTCCTGCGTGGATCCGCGGCATCCGGTGTACGTGGACGACCAGGCGGTGGGGACCGACTGGACGGCGGTGGGGCCGGGCAGCGAGATCCTTTTTGGCTCGGCACGGCTTGGGGTCCAAGGCGACGGTCTCGAGGTGATGGATGTGGAGCCGGACCCGGACCCGACAGCGTGGGGTCAACCTCGCGGCAAGCCACCGTCGCCATCGCTGGGCATGCCGGACGAAGCAACGATCATGACGCCGATGCAGGGGGGTGGGGTGCCACCTCCCGCCCCGCGTCCTGGGTCGGCATCGGCCAAGCCCAAGAAGCTCAAGATCCGGCAGAGTGCGCGGGAGAACCCGACGGACGATGCGGACGCCACGCGCTTTGCGCCGCTGGACATGGCATCCGCGCCCGGCGCGGTGCCCACCCGGCCTCCTGCGGGGTTGATCGGTGGGGAGGGAGCTTTGCCGCCGGCAGCGTCGACGCCTCCCCCGCGTGCGTGGGTGCCTCCAGGGGTTTCGCCGCAGGCCATACCGGGCGGTCCTCCGATGCCGGGTCCGATACCGGGCAGTCCTCCGATGCCGGGTCCGATGCCGGGCGGTCCTCCGATGCCAGGTCCCCCGATGCTCGGTCCACCCGTTTCGGGGCCCATGCTAGGGACGATCCCGGTCGCGCCGCCGCCCGGTGCCCCTCTCGCTCAGGAACCCAAGAAGAATCCACTGCACACCGTCGTGGAGCAGTGGAAGATCGCATCCATTCCGCAGAAGGCGATCATCGCGCTCATGCCCTTCGCCTTCGCTTCCATGTTCATCGTCTTCGATGACGGGGACGAAGAGGAGACCGTGCCGTCGCCCACGCCCACGGCTTCGTCCGTCGCACAGCCCCCGAAGCCCCCGCCGACGCCGGCTCCCACGCCTCCGGAGGTTCCGAGGGACGTGGACGCGTCCGCACCCGTGGTGAACACCGCGGCAGACGCGGGGACGGACGCGCCGCCTCCGTTGCCGAAGGGGCAGAAGACACTGCAACGCAAGGCTGCGGATGCGCTCGCGGCGGGCAGCGACGACGAAGCGCTCGTGCTGTATGAAGAGCTGTTGCACGACCAGCCGGGCAACGGGGCGTACCGGGACATCGTGCGGATCTTGCGGGCTCGCAAGCGGAAGTAGCACAAACGAGGACGGGTGGATGTCTACTCAGGTCGAGTCTGGGTCAGGCACGGATTTGCGTGACACGCCTGGACGAGCGCACGTACTCTCCCCGCCGGAGGTAGTTACCAATGGCAACGATCAAACATGGAACGATTAACCTGACGATCGAGGACCACCTGGCTCCGCCCGAGAAAGCCGGAAAGATGAGCCCTCAGGAGATCGCGCGGATCCCCCGTGCACGCCGGGGGATCGGGCTGGCGTGTGCGCAGGCGGCCGACGCAATGGAGAAAGCGGGTGCGAAGTTCACGCCTCCGGCGGGGGTGACCGCGGACAGCTTGCGCGCCGTGGGCAAGCGTGCGGAAGACATCGACCAGTACTTGCTGGACCTCGACGTGGTCCGGCAGATTCTCCAGCAGAGCAACCTGTTGTTCGATGCCGAAGCGTGGGAGCAGATCCGCAAGATGAACGATCAGGTGAAGGCGCAAGCGAAGCACGACCCGTCGCTGACCTTGATGTTCGACCAGGTATTGAGCTTCTTCGCGCTCGGCCCGCGGCCGGCGCGGGATCCGTCGGAAGGCGATCCCACGTCGTAGGGACACCCGATCGAGCGCCTGCTCGGGGCACTTGCAGGGCGATTCGGGGATGTGCGAGCGCCCGGTTGGGGCAGTTGCAGGGCCCCTTCGGGGTAGTTCGAGAGCCCGGTCGGGGCACTCGCAGGGCCCGCTTGGGGACGTCTTGAGGGGCCGAGCAGGGCACTTGGAGGGCCCGATCAGGGCAGTTCGAGGGCCCCAAAGG
>CAZAWR010000060.1:0-60722 GCA_964488865.1 uncultured Polyangiaceae bacterium
TGCGTAGCGACGGGTTGTGCGTCCGAAGGGACGCATGCTGACCCGCCTCGTGGGAAAGAGCACCACCCACCTGATGGGTTGGGCCTTCCGTGCGCGGCGGATTCTTCCTCGATCCGAGTGGGGCGAGGCAGCCGAACGATAGGCCTTTCATGCGGGAGGACGGGGCGCGCGCTTGCGCTACAATGAACCCCAAGACGCTCACCATGGCGCAAGGTGGATTGCATCAGGAACCCGTTCGACTGGCACTGGTAACGGCTGCCAAGGCGGGTCCGGTTTCGCCTGCGCGCAGACGGCTGCCTTGGATGCTCGTGGCGGGGTTGGCGTTGACGCTGACGTTGATGGTGATGTTCGGGCTGGTGTCGCATCCGGGTCTGCTCGTTGCCGCGACAGGGGTGGGCGTTCTCACGCTGATCTCGTGGCTGCGGCAAGCCGCGATCTTGCGTTCGGATTCGGCTGGTGTGTCGCCGGCCCACCTGACCGCGGATCGATCCGGCCTCCTGCTCGTCACGAAGGACGCGCAGGCTGAGCGTGTCTTCTCCCTCACGCCGAAGTTCGGGTTCGCGCTGTTCGCGACGGCGGATCGTTCGAGGCTGGCCGTTGCGTTGACCAACGGAGCGTCGAGTTTGTGGGTGGGGGCGGAGGTGGGCCCCGCGGATCGCAAGCGATTGAGCTGGTTGATGTCCCACGCGGTCACGGCGTGTCGTGAGGACCTGGCCATGGCAATGCAGTCGACACGCGGGCCCGTGATGCTCGTGGACACGACCTCCTTGCTTCGTCTCATCGACCTGATGACGCAGGTCGATGCCACGTCGTTCGGCCGGGTGATGTTGACGGATAACCTGGGGCGTGAGGTCGTGCTCGAACGGGATCGGTTGTTGACGTCTCGCTGCACGATCCGGCTGGACCAACCTCTGGAGTGGCGGGGTCTCGTCTTTCGTGAAGGCAACGGCGCGATGGGGGTCGAGTACCAGGGGACGTGGGTTCGCCAAGGGAAGAACGAGATGGTGCTCGTGTCCCTGATGGCTGGGGACGTTCGTCAATCGATCCACGAGATCGAGGCGCGAACGGGAGGTTGGCCGGATGCGATGCTGCGTCAGGACGCGGTGCTTGCGAACGGCTCTCCTGCGGCGCCTCCTGCTGTCGAGCAACGGGTGGCGGTGGACCGCCTGTTCATGCTGCCGCTTCGTCGTGCGCTCGATGCTGCGCATGTCGAGAAGCGGGACTCGATCCCTGGGGATGCATCCCTCGGGGGATGATTCGACCCCGGGGTGAGGAATCGTGGGGCATGGGACTCCGCGTGTTGTTGGCTTGACGCAGCGCGCGACGTCCGAATAATGGTCTGACACATGAACCGCGGTTCATCGACCGCGGCAACCCACGGAGGCCGTCCCATGGCAGTCGACATCGTCCATCTCTTCAACGAGCATCTTCCCGGCGCCCTTGGTCGAAACGCAGACGACGCGAAGACGATCAACGCGAAGTTCCAGCTCATCATCGATGGGGCGGGCGAGTGGTTCATCGACTGCACGGACACGGGGCCGACGTGTGTGGCCGGCACGGGGGAGGACCCGGACGTCACGATGCAGGTAACGGCGGAGGACTTCCAGGCGCTTCACGAGAACCCGCAGGCCGCGGGCATGCAGCTGTTCTTCGCGGGCAAGCTGAAGGTGCAGGGCAACCAGATGCTGGCGATGAAGCTGTCGAAGCTGTTCGCCTACGAGTGATCTGCCGCCCCTAGATCTTCCTCATCTCTTCCAGAAGCTCATCTTCCGTGATGACGCCCTTGCGAATCAAGATCGCGAGCACGACGGCGAGCATCGCTTCCCACTTCGCGTGACGGCCGAGCGCCTCCGACGCGTCGACGCCGTGGGCGGCGGCACGCAGCGCAGCCAGGATGTCGCGCACCTGCAAGGCGTCGGTTCCTGCGAGGTGCTCGTCGACCACTTCTTCGGGTCCGGGCCGCGAGTCGGTCAGGGACCCGACGAGGCTCTCCTTGCGCTTGGTCTGGCGCGACGGCATGGGAAGGGCGAGCGTCGTGCCGTCCAGGAGGGTCAGGCTCATCAGCCTGCCACTGGATCGACCGCGCGGGCGGGTGGTCGGCTCGGGTTCGGACGGTTTCTGTTGTTTGAGCAGCTCGTCGAGTGAGAGTTCCTCGCCGACCTCCACGCTGATCTCGTCGTCCTGGGCTTTGGGGATGGACGCGGAAGCGGCTTCCACGGCGGGGGCCACATCCGCGTCGACAGCCACTTCATGAATGGAATCGCGGTGCTGAGGGGGCTGGTCCGATGCACTGTCGAGGGTCTGATCGAGCGACACGTGGGCGAGGGCAGCGGCGGTCGGGGCGTCGGCCTGCGTCTCGATCGGTTCGGGCTGGGCACGTTCCGGCTCGCTCGTCTCGGTCGGTTCGGGCTGGGCACGTTCCGGCGTCTCGGCATCGGAGGGCGCAGCTTCGGCAGTGCCCTCTTGCTTAGGCTCGTCGGCGGCAGGTTCGTCTGGCCTGGCGGGCTGCGCGGGCTGCGCGGGCTCCGGCCGGTCGCTTGGGGGCGCGTAGGGGCGCGGATGAAGGGCTCCCTCGCGGACGGTCTGTGCGGAGGAGGAAGCAGGTGCGGCCACACCGTAGTAGATCTCGATGGCGTGGAGAATGTCCGCGGGCGACGCGATCATGGCGCGGGTGGGCAGGCCGGACCAACTCGCGCATTCGCGCAGCGCGTCGAGGTTGGTGGGGTCGTCCATGGCGACGTAAAGGGTGTCGCCCTGGCCGCGCACGTGGCGCACGTAGATCGGGATCAGGCAGTACTTCTGGGCGACATGGGACGGGACCAGGCTGAGCAGGCGCTTGGAGAAGTCCACGTGGTAGAGCGACACCCACGGGACCGACAGCTGTTGCGAAAGGATCTGTGTCACCTGCGTTTCGTTGACCAAGCCTTGTTCGACCAGCAGGGTCCCCAGACGTCGGCCGTCGCCCTTCTGCAGCTGCAGCACGTTTTCAAGCTGCTCGCGCGTGATGATGCGAGCGTCGACGAGCAGCTCTCCGAGGCGAAGTCGCGCGGGTTCCATCGGTGATCAGGGTAGCTCAACCGCGCGAGAGGGGCCGAATTGTTAGGGACTGTTTGCAGACCCCTCGCAGAGGGGCCCGTCGCCCGGGACGACCTCTGAGCGTGCGCACGATTCGGAGGATTTGCAGACAGCGGTCAGGAATCGGGGGTCTGGAGGCTGGACGTACTTTCCAACCATACCGGAACTGCTTGGCTTGTCGGTGTGGAAGGAGGTCGGAGGTCCTCTCGGGGCAAGATCATGATAGGGTCCTAGCTTCCTATGAGAAGCTGTCCGCAGTGCTCGGAAGCGTGCGACAACACGCATCGGTTTTGTCCGGCGTGTGGATATCCCGTAGGTGCCGTCAGCGCGTCGGACAGTGATCCTTTGATTGGGACGACGTTGCCCGGCGGTTACGTGATCCTCGAGCTCATCGGGGTGGGCGGCATGGGACGGGTGTACCGAGCCGAGCAGACAGCGCTCGGACGAACCGTGGCCGTGAAGATCATCCACCCTTCGTTGCTCGGGGACGAGAGCGCGTCGGCGCGGTTCATCACGGAGGCACGGACCGCGAGCTTGCTCAATCATCCGAACTCGGTGTCGGTCATCGACTTTGGCAAGACCGAGGCTGGGCAGCTCTACCTTGTGATGGAGTACTTGCGAGGCCGTGACGTGGCCCGTGTGATGTACGAGGAGGGGCCGCTCTCGTTCGTTCGCATCATCGACATCCTGCGGCAGGTGCTGGCGGCGCTGTCCGAGGCCCATCATCTCGGGATCATTCATCGCGATCTGAAGCCGGAGAACATCGTCATCGAGCCCATGCGCACGGGCGGAGACTTCGTGAAGGTCGTGGATTTCGGCTTGGCGAAGCTCTTGACGGGCAAGAAGGGGCCCGGCATCACCGCCACCGGGATCGTCTGCGGAACACCGGACTACATGTCGCCGGAGCAGGGCAGGGGCGACGCGCTCGATTCGCGGAGCGACCTGTACGCGGTAGGGGTGATTCTCTTCCAGCTGCTGACCGGGCGGCTGCCCTTCGAGGCGGAGTCTCCTACGCAGGTCGTGTTGATGCACCTGACCACACCGGCGCCGGACCCGCGAGTCGTGGCACCCGATCGGGGGATCCCGGCGGCCCTGGCCATGGTGACGGCCAGCGCTCTCGCGAAGAAGCGTGAGGACCGGTACCAGGACGCGGACGCGCTCTCGACCGCCCTGACCGCCGTCAAGGCGCAGCTCGAGGTTCCGATCTCCACGTCGGGGTTCCCGGACGAGTCGATGATCGCGTGCCCTGCGTGCGGCTCGTTGGTGCCTCGGGCCCAGCGATTCTGTGGCGAGTGTGGAGCGCGCACGGCGACCACGTCGCAGCCTGCGCCCAACCTCCGGCCCGAGCCACCCGCTGTCCGGGACGTCCCACCGAAGTCCGAGCCTCCGTCGTTGCCCTTGGCGCTCATCGGGCGCGATGACGACCTTGCGTGGCTTCTGGACCGGCACGGTGAGGCGGCGGACAAGCTGGTGGCGGCGCGCCTCATCGGTCCTCCGGGCATGGGCAAGACGCGTTTGGTCAAGGAGTTCGTCCAGCGCCTCCCCACCGAGGACAACGTGGTGTTCGTGACGGGCCCCGACCCTTGGTGGGCCGAGGTTGGATTCCACGCCGTTCATCGTGCGATCTGCGATCTTGCGGGGTTGCCCGACAACGGAGCCCGGGAGAAGGCCTGGGCCGATGCGCCCGCCGATGCGAAGGCCGGTCTCGAGATGGTGTTCGGCCGCGTAGGGCGAGATGGCCCAGAGCCTGGGCAGGCGCGTCGCCACGTGGCTTCCGCTCTCCGATGGGCCTTGCGGAAGGCAACGGCCAACCATCCTGGGCGCCGCGTGACCTTGTGCATCCACGACCTGCATCGGATCGACGGGCCGAGTCGGAATGCGTTTGCGGACGTGGTGGGGGAGCCCCCTGATCTGCCGTTGCTCGTGCTGGCCGAGCACGTTCCAGGGTTCGACGCGCGCTGGCCGGGGCACCACCCCGCGCGTTTGCTGCAGGGGCTGCCTATCGAGGTTGCCACACCGCTGATGCCGGGCAATCGAGGTCAAGCCTTCGTGGCCGCGCACCAGCGGGGCGTGCCTCCGATGTTCGTGGAGCAGATGATTCGCTTCACCCAGGAGGCCGGCACGGAGCCGCCGGCCAACTTGGTGGACCTCGTCGCGTTGCGCGTGGCGCGCCTCGACGCGGGGGCCCGTCGTGTGCTGCAAGCGATCGCGGTGCTCGGCCACGGTGCCGCGGCGCTGCACGTGGGTTCGATGGTGGGAGCGGACACGGACCTCGATCGAGGGCTGAAGGACCTGGTGAACGCGGGGATGATCACGCAGGAAGGGGCGGGAATCGTCATTTCCCATTCGCTGATTCGCGAGGTGGCGGGGGCCACGATCCCCGCCGCTGTCCGGCGTGAGTTGCACGAGCACGCCGGCAACCTCGGCTCGGACCTTTCCATGCCCAGGGAAGCGCGCGCCCTGCATGCGCTGGTGGCGCAGGACTCCTTCGACGCGCTGTTGCTGCTGGATCAGGTGGGGGAGGCCGCCCTGTGCTGGGATGACGTCGACGGTGCGGTCCTGGCATTTCGGCGGTGTCTCGAGGTGGCGCGTCGCGAGATTTTCCGCGGGGAGCTCGACGACCCGATGCGCGCGGTGGTGATCTTCAGTCGCAAGCTGGGGGATGCGCTGACGCGTTCGGGGGACGTGACGGACGCGGACGGCGTGTTGCGGGAGGCGCTGGACCTGGCGGACCCCACGGGGGAAGACCGGGCCAAGGTTCTGTTCTCGCTCGCGAACCTGGAGAGGACGCGAAGGCGCTCGGACGACGCGTTCCGATATTTGCGCGAGGCCATCGATGTCGCGCATCGATCCGGATCGCACTCGCTGGTGGAAGCGTTCGAGGCGGCGAGTCGCAGCTGGGCCTCGTGACCTCGGAGATCACGGCTCGAGGCTCACGGCGCCCTCAAACCCACGCGTTGTTCAGGATCTCTCCCACACCCCCGGCGCCGGGGACGATGTACTGGTGATCGTTGAGCCCGCGCTCCTCGTCCCATCTCTCCCCGGGAACCGTCTTGAGGACGTCGTCGGGACTCAGCCCTCGGTCCAGGCGCAGCGCATAGACGACCAGCTCCGGGTGCTCCCGCAGCACATGCTTGAGGTATTCCGGCGTGACGATGAGGTGCATCGCGATCAGGCGCGACGGGGTTCCCTCGAGCTGGGTCTTGTACAGCGACAGAGCGCTGGCGATGGACGAGCCGGTGGCGCCCATCGGGTCGGGGAACAGGACGTAGCGTCCGCCCACGTCGCGCCCGATTTTCGCATCGTGCCAGCGTGCGCCCGTCACCTCTCCCCGCTCGTTGGTCTCGCGGCTCATGAACAGGTGGTCTTGCCGAGCCAGGGAAGGATCGAGCACCTCGTTGAGCAGCTCGTAGACCACCTGCGACGGCATCGTGCCGGCCCTGGCGATCCCCACGGTCACCACGCGCGTTCGATGTGCGATGCCGCACGTGTGAATCACCGCTTCCGGGTGGGAACCCACCATCCGGGTCGGCACCCGCAGGGTCTCCCGAGGAAACTCCGCGCCGATGACCCTTCGCGCCAGGTCCTCGTACAGCGTACGGATGAGCCGCCCCACCTCCGGCATGCCCGTCTCCCGAGCGCTCGCGCGCGCCAGGAGCGTCCATGCCACCGGATCGTCGAGCAGGTGGACGTTTTCTCCGTACCGGTGCGCAATTTCGTCCGGCCGGAAGTGACTCTCTCGATAGGCTGATTCGACGGCCATGGCGAAGGAGCCTAGCAGCAGGCCGCCGCCCCGGGGGCAACTCCGTGCACAAACGCCGCCGTGCATTTCCCGAGGTCAACCCCTTCGCTCCCGCGGCGACTTGGTATAGGCTGGTTCGCCCTGCATAGCCGTACCTTTTTCTTCCGCGAGAGGGTTCAACGGTGGACAGCGATCTGGTCGAGGCCGTTGACAAGCTCAAGGCCATTCTGGACAAACGGTCGATTCCCTACACCCTCGGGACCTCCCCGAGAGATGTCGTGGAGGGCGTCAAGCAACGCTTGAAGCTTCCACCTCGCTATCGCTCCTTCCTGCTGGAAGCCAACCCCGTCGAACTGCAAACCGTCACGCCCGTCGAGAGCATCCAGTTCATCGCGGTCGAGGACATGCTGCAAGAGCAAGTGGGCTTCTCGCTCTCTGCGGACCTCAAGCCACTCGCCCCCGGCAAGGAAGGCACGTGGCGTCGTTCGTGGGTCGTCATCGCCTACGGCGTGCTCGGAGACCCATACTTCCTGGACACCTCCCAGGGAGACGCCGAGGGGGACTGCCCCGTCTTCACCGCCATGAGCGGCACCGAGCGTTGGGACCCCCATCTGGCGGCCTCCAGCTTCGTGCAGTTCCTACAAATCCTCACGATCGCCATGGAAGTCGCCGACGGCTTCGGTGAAGCCGAGATCGGCGTCGACGACGAGGACGTGTTCCGGGAAGCGCTGGCTCCCAGGATTCGCACGCTCGACCCCGCCGCCTTGCGCGCCGGTCACTGGACGTAGACCAGGCGCTGCTGGCATACGCCCGCCCCGTGCCCTAGATCCTCATCGTGCGCGTCCTCATCAAGGTCGGTCGGTCCTGCAACAACGATTGCACGTTCTGCCACGCCTCCGACCGCCGGCGAGGGTCCGAGCCCCGCTCCTCGCTCGAACACAAGATCCGTCGAGCCCACGAGCGCGGCGCGAGCATGGTCATCCTGTCCGGTGGGGAACCTACCCTGCACCCCGACCTCCTCGCCCTCGCAGATTGCGTCGCGGGCCTCGGCATGCACCTCGGCCTCGTCACCAACGGGCGACGCCTCGCCGACGCTTCGCTCGTCGACGAGCTGTTGCGTCGTAACCTCCGATACGCCTACGTCTCCTTGCACGGCGCCAGCGCCCCCGTCCATGACACCATCGTGCGCGCGCAGGCGTTCGAGCAAACCCTCTCCGCCATCCACAACCTGTCCGGACGGGTCGAGGACCTGACGGTCAACACCGTCGTGACGCGGGACAACCTGCTCGAACTGCGCGGCATCGTCGAGCTGCTCGAGGGCATCCCCGGGCTCTTGGTGAAGTTCACGTTCCCACAGCCCAAGGGAGCTGCTCTCGACCACTTCGACAGCGTGGTCCCGCGACTCACGGACGCGGCGTCCGCGGTGATGGACACCATCGCTCACGCGGCCGCTCGCGGCGCTTCCGTCCGCTTCGGCCTCGAGGGCTTTCCCTACTGCCTCGTGCCCGGCTTTTCGTCTCTCCGCGACGACCTCGAGACCCACGACATCCGCAGCATGTCCGAGCCAGAGGACGACGACCTCGTTGCCGTCGACTCGTCGCTTTCGATCAAGACGTCCCGTTGCGATGGGTGCTCCGTGCGAACCGAGTGTCCTGGCATCTACCGGGAGTACGCAAGACACCGAAGCGACAGTGAGCTCGCCGCCCGAACGCAACGCGACGACGTGGGTGCCAAGGCTCTGCACGAGGTCGAGGTGAGGGAGCAGGCGGCGCACGAGCGACGGCACTGGGTGCGGGTCACCTGGGCTTGCAACAACCGGTGCAGGTTCTGTCTCGATCGGGATACTGGCCGGGCGGACATGCGTCCGGACGACGAGATCAAGCGAGACATCGTGGAGGGACGCCGCGAGGGGGCGGAGCGGTTGATCCTGTCGGGCGGGGAGCCCACGACACACCCAAGATTTGCTTCACTCGTGAGGTTCGGCAAGCGAGCGGGGTACCGTTGGGTGCAGTCGATCACGAACGGCAGGATGCTCTCCTACCCGCGGTTTCTGGCGGGTGTCATCCAGGCTGGGCTTGATGAGGTGACGGTATCCATGCACGGACACACGCCTTCGTTGCACGACGAGCTCGTGGGCGTGGCTGGGGCGTTCGACCAGGCCTCCCAGGGCATTCGGTCCGCCCTGGCGTCGAAGCGCCTGGTCGTCAACATCGACATCGTCATCAACGCGCACAACGTCGACCACCTGCCGGACATGCTTCGGACCTTCGTGAGCTGGGGGGTGCGTGAGTTCGACCTGCTCCACCTCATCCCCTTCGGCGGGGCGTGGGAGGCTTCCAACAGCGACCTTTTCTACGACCTGGCCGAGCACGCGGATCCGATCCGCAGGGCGCTGGCCTTCTGTCGCGACGAGGGCGTGCAGCTGTGGCTCAACCGTTTCCCCCCCGAGCACGCCGAGGGGTTCGAGTTCCTCATCCAGGACCCCCACAAGCTTCACGACGAGGTGCGAGGACGGGCTGCGTCGTTCGAGGCCTTCGTCGCCGGGGGACCCCACTTGCCCTGTCGTGCTCCCGAGCGCTGCAAGCGCTGCTACCTGCAAGGGCTCTGCGACGCCTTCGAGCGTGTTCGCGACCTGGCGCGCGCCCGATCCGTCCCCGCCCTGCGCGTACATGCCTCCACGTCTCCCGAAGTCCTCGCCCGCTTGCCTGCGGCAGAGCTCCTGGAGGTCGTCGCCCCCGATCCCGCGCAAGCCGTCGTCGTTGCCTCTGCGTTGCACGCGCAAGCCCTGCGGCTCCGGTTGGACCGACTCGAAGGTCTTGCCTCCATGATCGACTCCGACGGGCAGGTCGCGGGCATCCCGTTGCACGAAGTGGTCGTGTCGCGTCCGGACCAGCTCGAAGCCGCCCTTGCGTGTCGCGGCGTGGACGTCGTCGTGCCTTTGTGTCGCGACATGGGGCCCCTTCTGAGCGCCCTCGGTCCTCATGCGGACCGCATCGTCTTCGAGCAGCCGACGCACGCCAGGCTCACCTTGGCGGCCCGGGAGGACGTGGACCTGCGCAATCTCTTCGACACCCTGGGGTTCGTTGTACGAACCCGCGGCATCGCCCCGTGCCTCTCGGGGCGGGAGCCGCTGCCTCGTTCCGAGATGCTGGACGCGTCCGTGTTGCGGAGCGACGGGACGGTGGACCCGCAGGGGATGACGTCGCTGTACGTGCGGGAGCTATTTCGCGCGAAGAGCCTGCGATGCGGGGCGTGTGCGTGGGCGGCCCAGTGTCCCGGTATGCACCTGAACTGGCTGCGTGCCCACGGGTTTGGGGAGCTCGAGCCGACTAAGGCGAGGGGACGGTGATGGTGCTCTGGTCCAGTGTGACGGCTTCGGCAGCTGCACCCTGATTCAACGCTCTGCCCTCCAGATTGGCCCCGGTGAGCAGGGAGATGGAGGTTCCTGCCATCAGGGTGCCCTTCATGATGGAGGTCGTTCCGAGCGTCACGGCGCTGCCGGCCGTCCAGTAGACATTGGCCGCCTTCGCGCCGCCCGCCAGCACGACCTGGCTGGACGCCTCCGTGGTGATCGAGGTTTCGCTCCGCAGGATGAAGACGGCGTTCGCGTCACCCTGCGCATCCAGGTACAGGGTACCGCCTGCGGAAATCTCGACCGAGGTCAACGACTCGTACAATCCCGGGTACAGCGTCAGCCCGTTGAGGTCGCCCGATATCGAGGCAGGAGTCCCCCGCACGGCCGCCCTGGCGTCGAGAAAGGCCGACTCGGCATCGGACTTCGCGCTCGCGAGCAGCACCGGGTCGATCAGCGCGCAAGCAGGACCCGTCGCGTCCACGGCGTATACATTGCCCGTCACTTCCGGGCACGTCATCGGAGCTGTGAACCCGCTGAGGTTGGCCCCGGCGCTCGGGGTCAGGCCGACGTCGCCGGTGATCCTGGACGTGGGGATGTTCGTGACCGCGGCCGAAGCCAGAATGGCGAAGGGAGAGCTGGCTCCCAGCGTGACCGGCGCCTGGTAGGCGCCCGCTTCCTGGGCTGCGTCCGGCTCGACGTTGGTATCGGGGCGAGCGTCCGTGAAAGCGTCCTTGGGGGCGTCCGGGCCAGCGTCTGACCCACTCGCGTCCAGCCCGCCCTCGCTGGCGTCCGGTCCCGGGTCGGTCACGATCTCCGAGTCGCTGCCGCAGGCAGGCAGCAAGAATGCGAACAACGCCAGTGCGCTTGTCTTGAATTTGATCATGGTCTTCGCTCCAGTTGCCTAGGTGAACGCGAGAGGCGAGGTCTGTGGGGTAGTCATTGACCAGCAGCCGGTGGGCGCCCCGGGGTTCACAGTGCAGTGACACGGGACGTTGCCGGCCTTACGGCACCTCGGAAATCCGTACGTGCCTATCCTGGGGCCAGTCACCCGGAAGCGGGCTGGCGTCGGACTCTCCGACCGACGCCGTCTGCACGCGGTCGGAGGAGATGCCATGCGCGACGAGGTAACGCTTGACCCGCGCCGCGCGCTCGAGTCCAAGCTTTTGGTTGTACGCGTCGGAGCCGCGGGGATCGGTCCTGCCGGTCACGAGCACCCGACTCGCGCGCAGGGGCCCCGTCTTCATGCACTCGACCAGCGTGCGCAAGCCCTGCTGTTCCTCGGCGTCGAGCTTCGCGGAGTCGAACTCGAAGGTAGGGTAGAGGCCTGAGCAAGAATTCACCGTGGTGTGGACGAAAACACCGTACGTCTCCGAGGTGCGCGAGCGTGAAGCGTAGCGTCCAAGGTCTGGCTGGCCCGGGGTGTCCACGGGTTTGCGCAGGCCGACGCTGGGGCTGGTCGGTTCGTGCATTGCCGTGCAGCCTGCTGCCAGGGCCACAAGGAACAAAGGGAACAAGGGACTTGGAAGACGCATGAGAACCTTTCAGCAAGGTCGTTACCGGCACACGACGGCCCATGACGTGTGACCTCGCCGCGCCCTTGGGCGCGGAGCTGCGGCGTGCATCGCATGGCGGACGCAAGTACAGGCAAAGGGGCAGATCTGCTCTGCCACTCGAGCGTTAGAGCAAGGCCCGTGCCGCAGCCGATTCCGGAGTCAATTCCGCGGAAAGCACGCGTGCGAGGGTCCTGATGCCATCGACATGACCGGGCGACCGGTCAATTCGATAGATTGGCGCCGAACGTCAAGGCGCACACGTGACGCGAACGTCGTCGTATCCGAGGGAGCGAACGAAGGAGGCGACCGTGCGCTGCGCGTTGTCGCAGGCTCGATCCAGGATGCCCGCTTCCAGGGCGGCGTCCCGCACCGTGCGCTCCGCCGCTTGTCTCGCCTTGGACTCGAGGTGCATCTCGCGCTTGGCCAGCCAATCCGTGCTGCGGCTGTGTACGAAAGTCCGCTCGTTGTCGAGTGCCGCGTGGAACACTTCCGCAGCGGGCAACACGATGCGAGCCACGCCCGTTTCGGGGTCCGCCACCACATCCTCGTTGCGCAGCTTTCCCAGGTCCACCCCGGCCGATACCCGAGCCGCCGCCACCAGCAAGATGGCATCCTCCGACTCGATCAACCCGAAGAGCCGCGACTGCTTGTCACGCAAATCCACGACGCGCTCGACGTGATAGGTGGTGGTTTCGAGGCGAGCGAGGTCGCGAACGGCGACGACGACGTTGGGAGTGGGCCTGACGATGGTGACCGAAGAGGTCATGGGGGGGGGTTGCCAGCGTGGAGGCCGGAAGGACAGGGCATAGCCTCCGGCAACGCCGACGATGCCCGAAAGAAGCAGGGCCAACACGAGGAGCGTTGGGCTGTTGAGCCGTCGGGGGAATTGCGGTCGTGGATCGGTCACGAAGACTCCGATCGCGGAAGAAGCTGGGCCAGGCCTGCGAGAATTGAGTCTATTGCGGACGCTCGCTGGTTCAATGTGAGTCGCCTGGTGCAATCGGTCAAGGTCACGCAACGGGCGTGTGGCCTACGAGTTGAATCGGTTGGGGTGCTCGTTAGAACGGGTATGCGCCCACGCATTGCCCTGCCACACAGGAGAACCCTGCGCAGACGGGCCCGCACTCCTCGTCGGTGGTGCACGACGGCGGAATCCCACCGGTGCACTTGCACTCATTGCCAATGCACATGCAGCGAAGACACGATCGGCTCGGGTGCGACAGGTGGGCTGTGCGTCGTTGGCGCGACTGGCGCCATGCGCGGCGCGAGCGCGACGGTGGGGGCGGCGGGCGCGGGGCTCTCCGCTCTGGGCGGGGCGGGTGCGGAGTCGGAGAGAGCCGTGGGCTCGGTCGGCATCGCACTCTCCGAAGCGGATGGGAGGGGCAGCAAGCGAACGTTTGGGTCGATGGCGATCGCAATGGCCAGCACCGCCGCGTTCTGAATCGGCGAGCAGTCCGGCGATTCGCTCGTCAGCTCCCTGGTCGCCTGCGTGTGACCTTCTCGATCCCGCATCTGGATGCGCACGACCCATCGATCCTCCACGCGCTCCACGATGGCGTCGATCGTTCTCGGCGCTTCGGGGGAGAAGGGGGCGACCCCCAGGCGCTGCGCCACGAGAGCCTTGACCTCGCGCGACGTCGCGCAGCCATCCGCGTCTTGTCCGCGAGCCCACACGAGGTCCACGGGCTGAATGGTGTCAGCACGACCCGTCGCGGTGCTGCAAAGCACGAGTGTCCCAATCGCTGGGACAAGAAACCCTGAGCGGGCGAAAGCACGTGCACTCGACGCACGGTTCCGTCGGCGAACCATTCCTGACAGGGGGAAGGATCTCATTGCGTTCGGCGGCTTGTCGATGGCTTAGATTGAAATCTATTTGTGCCGATTTGTGTCACCAAGACGGTCGCTTGTGGGGGAGCAACATTCGGACCATCAGAATCGATCCCTGCCACAGCGTCGAAGGCTCCGCGGAGCAGCCCCCCTGATTACGTCGCCGCGCCCCAGGCCTCCAACTCCGCAATCGCTCCCTCGAGGACCGTGCGCACTGACCCTGCACCGTTCAGCGACGCCGCCGCGGTGCGCGCCGCGACAAGGGCCTTGGTCCCATCCCCCCACCGCAGGGCGCGCATCGCAAGGTGTCTTCCCGGTCCGGACAGCATCCCCACCACCGGAGGCGTCCACTGAAACACCGGCATCGAACGGCCCGCCGTCGCCAGATCCGTCAACGGCGTGCGCGCCAGCAGCGCCCGCAACACTTCCTCGTAGCTCTCCCGCAACGCCTCGCTGCCCGACATCATCGAGCCCACGTCCTGTTCCACCGACTGGCTCCGCACCCGACGAACCTCGGGCCACGACAACAAGCGCGCCGGCGGCTTGCGTCCTGCGAACGTCTTCGACCCGCACCACCAGTGGACCGCGGTGTCCGTGCGTCGGATCGACAGCAGGCTCGCGAAGGTCGCGTGCCGCGCCAGAGCCTCGCCGACGTCACGCGGGGCCGGCACCTGCGCCAGCACGCCCAGGGCCCCCTGCGTCACTTGCACGGCACGTCCGGGCGAGAGGAACGACCCCACCTCCGGGTCGGTAGCGCGCACCAGGTCGTGGACGGCGACGATCATCAACCACTCCTCCACGGTCAGGTCCGGCAGGGCGTCGAGGGGGCAAAGCCGTCGCGCCTGGCGCACGCGCGCGACCGTGAGCCAGGACATGTCGGACGCGGGTAGGCCACGCACGGCTTGCGCTGCGAGTCCCATGGCAGCCGACGGCCCGATCGGGTCGAAGGGGCGCAGCGAACCTCCAAGGATCAGGGGCTTGGCCACCTGCTCGAACAACCCCAGGACCGTGGCAGTCTCCGAACCCATCGATTACTCCTTTGGGGTGGGGTCGGCATCGCCGAACACCACGCGCGGAATGCTCGCCGCGAGCGCGGGCTCGAGGGGGGTAGCGTCCACGGGCGACCAGGCGTGTCCTTCGATCATCGCGTTCTGCAATCGAACGAACGCGTGCTTGGGCACACCGATCGCCTGCGTGTTGGGAAGCATAAAAACGCAGTGATTCGAAGGAGATCCGAGCGCCTGGTAGAGCACCTCGGGGTCGACGGCCGGCACCGGGTCGTAGCCTGCGGCCACGTATACGCCGGGGCGTATCTCACGCAGGAAGTGACCGACCGGGGTCGACTCCACTCCCGAGGGGTTGAGCAGGAACGCGCCGTGCCGGGTGAACGCGATCGTGGCGGTCTGCAACGTGTGTGTGCCGAGCACGTAGAGGATCTGCCGGAGCGCGGGGTAGTCCGAGGGAGGGATGAACGTCGCGCGCACGCTACGCCAGGGCTCGATGCTCGGGAGCAGCCGCACCGGGACCGTCGTGGCCGGCACGGCAAGGTCCGGCCCGGAGAGCGCACGAAGGCCCGTCCCGTCGTGGAACGTGACCCGGGCGAACGCGGAGACGCTGCCCATGGCGGGCATGGTGTCGAGCACGAGGGGTTCGGTCTGCTCGCCCCGGAACAGCACCATGCCCTGCGACGGAAACACGGGGCATGATCGGAGCGTGATTGGGTGCCGGTACCCCAACTGGACCGCGATTCCGGGCGCGACCACGCGGAACGCCGTGAGCCCCGGCGTGCTGCGCACCATCGGGGACATTCGCTCGGGCAGCGAGGCCACGTCGAACAGGTAGCGACGCACGTTGCCGTCGTCGAGCGCGGAGAGGGGAGGCCACTCGGCGACGCCGACGCGGGCGTCGACGTGGGAGCGGATGAGGTACTGGATGACGGCAGGGCCGAGGCCTTCCTCGGCCACGAGGAGACAGGGTCCGGGCTCGCGGCCGAAGGCGGGGTCTTGAACGGGGTGCAGGCGCAGCAGCAGCCCTCGCAGGTCGAGGTCGCGCTCGCGGTGATACACCTGGGAAAACGCGTTGTGATAGAGGATGTAGTCGCCGTCGGCGGCGAGGACTTGGGATACGTCGTAGCCGAAGGGTGCGCCCGCGTCGCGGTACTGGACGAAGTGGCGGCTCGAGCCGGTGAAGGTGTGGCCGAGGGTCACGCGTGCGACCTCGCTGACGCGGTCCATGCGCTCGCTGCCCTCGGCGGCGAAGGACAAGACGACCTCGCGGGTTCCCATCTTGGAGTGCACCACTTCGATGTGCAGGGAAGCCAGCAAGTCCGCGAGGGACTGGGACGAGGTGTAGAGGGACAAAAACGCGACGAGCCGTTCGAGGGAGGCGAGCAGCACGACGCCGCGGGAGCCGAATGCGACGCCCTTTCCATCGATGCCGAGCCCCGGGAGCCGCAGGCGGGTTTGGTGCATCGCGACGCGGTCGAGCATGCCGGCAAGCCTAGCGCCATCCCGCGATGAGGTCGACGGCTGGAATGTGGCGTCGTGATGTGATTGCATGGGGGGTGGATGGGCGACGACTTCGGACGCGGTGATTACCTTCACGACCTGCGGGTGCTGGTCTCGGGGGTTCGTGTGGCCTTGGACGACCTGGCGGTAGTTCCGGGGCAGGCCGAAGCGGTGCGGGAGGACCTGTGCGATCGCATCGACCTGATCGTGGAGTTGCTGCGTGTGCTGCGGGAGCTCGAGGGAGGCGTGGACGACCGGGTGCAGGTGGTCGATGCGCGTGCGCTGGTGTGGCTGGCGCGGTCACGTCATCCGCACGTGTTCATGGGTCGCATGCCCTCGGCGGTGTGGGTACGGACCAACGTCCAGGCGGCGCTGGAGTTGCTCGATGTGGTGGTGACGTGGGTGGAGGCGAGTGCGCAGCGTGTGCGTCTCGTGGCCGTAGCGAGGCCGGCGTCGCTGTTCGTCATCGGCGCGCCGAACGACGTGGCGCAGGGACCGAGCCCGCTGGACCGCGAGATGGAGCAGACCATCCAGAGCCTCGCCGGAGCCGCGCGCGTGGAAGCCAGCCTGCGGGAGTCCCCCCGCACCGCCAAGCTCGACCTTGTTTCGGCTGACGAGGATCTTTGAACGGGTTTCGAAGCAGCCCCAATTTCTCAAGCAACGACAGAGGTCACAGAAACCACAGGACCCAACTCCGGAACGCCACCGGAGTTGGCCGCAGATTCCGCAGAGAACCGCAGATGGTTTGGTTGCTTGTGCGGATGTGGGTAGCTGCGTGGCGACGGGGGTGAAAGAAGCCTCTGGCGTCTGTGCCCTCTGCGCCTCCTGTGGTTTCTCCCATGCCCTGATCGACCTTCTCGCCTTCTATGGTTTCTCCCATGCCCTGATCGACCCTCTGGCTTCTGTGCCCTCTGCGCCTTCTGTGGTTTCTCCCATGCCGGTGTCTCTCCGCCCCAAGACTTGGCCCTCTCGCAGCCAATCGGGTAGCGCCTCGATGGAGCCATGTCCCGTGTCCCCGGTCGCCTGTCCACCTCGATTGCCGCGGTCCTCGCCGTCGTCGGTCTGAGCTGCCCGCAATCCGGTCCTCAGCCCGACACACCCGCGACCCCGCCCGAGGTCGAATCCACGGCAGCAACCCAAGACCCTTCCACGCCCGGTGATGTCGCCCCCTTGTTCGAAGCCCCCCTCGCCGCCGAGGAGGTTGCTCCCGTGCAAGAGCCCGAAGTCGCGGTGCCGTCCCCCTCCGATCTTCGCGCCGCCGGGGACCGCGAGGCACAGCAAGGCGTGGCCGAACCACCCGGCGAGGCGGCCGAAGACCGCCCGAACGAAGAAGTCGAGGAGCCGATCGCCGAACCTGCGCCCCGCGAAGAGGTGTTCGAGCTCGTCGCCTTGCGCAAGGAGACGTGGGTGTTCGCGGAGCCTCGCTGGAACGCTCCCAAGCTGGGTTACCTGCGATCCGGCACGACGATCCGTCGCGACGAGCACGCGGCTGGCTTCAAGCACTGCAAGGAAGGGTGGTACCGGATCGATCCGAAGGGGTACGTGTGCATCGGCAAGTCCGCCACACTCGAGACACACCACGCGATGGCGGAGGCCGCGGGACGCGCGCCGGAGCGCGCCAAGGGCCTGCCGTATCCGTACGTGATGGCCGACTTCCCACCGCCACCCCGCTACGTGCGCCTGCCCACCGAGTCTGAGCAAGCCGAGGTGGAACTCGACCTCACCAAGCACCGGCAACGCAAGAAGGACCTATCCGCCTTCGAGCCTCTGCTCGAGGCCGTCCCGGGCTCCCTGCTCTACGACCGCTCCCTGCCATCCCCCTATGCCAAACCTCGCTCCCCCGAGGCGCTGCACACGGGACGCCCGGTCCCACGCAGCGGATGGGGTCTCTTGCACGTCTTCTCCTGGACCGACCGGCTCTTCGGCGTCACGACCGACCTCGACCTCATCCCCCTCGACCGAACCAAACCTGTCGTGACCTCGACCATGGTCGGCACCCACCTCGTCGAAGACCAAGGCCTCCCGCTCGCGTTCGTGCATGCCCAAGGCGCCCGACTGTACCGCATCGACCTCGAGACCCGCGTGGTGCAAGACGTCGGCGACGTCCGCTTTCGTGAGGGTTTTTCGCTCACAGGACGACGCGCCCGCGTGGGCGAGCACGTCTACCTCGAAACACGAGAAGGGACGTTCCTGCGCGAAGGCCCGCGCATGGTGGTCGTCCCTGCCATGAAGGAGGTCCCGTCGTGGGCCACGCCCGGTCGCAAGTGGATCGACGTGTCGATCCTGCGTCAGACGTTGGTGGCGTACGAGGGGACGCGTCCGGTGTTCGCGACGATGGTGTCGACGGGGTCCGATGGATTGGGAGATCCGAAGGAGACGCGCTCGACGGTGTTGGGGGCGTTCCTGATCCACACCAAGCATGTGACGGCGACGATGAGCAGCGACGAGGAGGGGGACGTGTACGACCTGCAGGACGTGCCGTACGTGCAGTACTTCCACGAGGGGTACGCGTTGCACGGGGCGTACTGGCACGACGGGTTCGGGACACCGCGCTCGCACGGGTGCATCAACCTGTCGCCGTACGATGCGGCGTGGTTGTTTGGGTGGACGGACCCAGAGGTGCCCAAGGGGTGGCACGCGAAGCTGCAACTGCGAGGGGGAACGCTCGTCTACACACACCCGTGAGACGATTCACCGGCTCGGGTACACGTCGATCTCGACCGCCTGCTCCAGGTCCGGCCACCCTTCGATGTCCACTTGCACCACGACCGACCACTCCACCCTGTTGTCGCTCGAGCGGAACGAAGGTGGCGCGTCGTCCGGCACGCGCAGTTCGCACGTGAGATCGATCGGCTGCTCGCGTGAGAAGGACATCGCGCCGCACATCTCACTCTCGACTTTGTGCAGGTCGTGACGATGGGTGGTGCGGTTCGTCCCGCTGCCGCTGATGGCCACCTCCTCGCCTCGCAAGGTCGCCCACACGCGCTTCACGCGCCCCTCCGACCGCGGAACGAACCACGCCCGCACGCGCAAAGACTCTCCGCGCGTCGCCTCCGCTGGCTCGGTCTCGATCTTGAGCTCGCCCACCTTTTGCTTGGCCGCGAAGTTGCGCACGTCGCTCCACAGGATCTTGGCGGAAAAGCCAAGCAAGAGCAGGAAGAAGCCCATGAGGATCACGTTGGGGGACCCATCGATCACGAGCTGACTGCCGAAGAAGAAGAGGAAGAAGGCGAGCATGACCACGACGACGAAGATCCTCACCTTCGGCGAGTCCTTGCGCGCGCGGTCGCCGATCACGTGGGGTTGCGCCACGCGGCGGGGACCCGCGCGGTACGCCGCGGACGCCTCGCTTCGGGCCGGCAGCGGCAACAGCAACACGTCCTGTTGCGCCTTCGGATCGATCGCCCAGGGCACATCGGCGCGCGCCTCCACGTACCAGTCCACGTTGACGATGTGGCCGTGGTAGCTGACGGGCCCCTGGGGCATTGTGAAGGAGAACGCGTGCTCGTGCATCTCGCCGGGCGTCCATTCGAAACTTCCGAGAAGCTCGCGATCCGGGGTTCCCGCGTCCTTGTTTCCCTTGCCGTGGGTGCGCCACAGAAGGTCGACGGTCAACGCATCGCACCGGCACGGCTCGTTCACGTCCACGGTCAACTTGCCCGACAGCTTCTCCCCCGGTGCGTAGTGAGGTGGGTCACGGTCCAGGGTGATGGTCAAGTCACACTTCGACATCGCAGGGTTCCTCCAGCGATTGAAAGACCTCGTACAGGTGCGCCTCCAAGGACCGAAGGTCGTCACCGAAACGACGGATGAGCGCGGCCAACGAGGCGCGCGACAGCGACGGAACGGGTCCGGCGCCACGACGGGCGGCTTCGATCCGGCGCGAGACGATGCCCTCGAGCTTGTCGAGGTCGAGGCCTTCGAGCACGAGGGTGCGCACCGGCCGTCGTGCGAGGGGCGCGAGGTCGGCGTGGGTGGCGATCACGAGCCGGTCGACCGAACAGAACAGCCGGTCGAGGTCGCGACGGCACAGCCGCTGCGCCTCGTCGGCGAAGAAGACGGCAGGAAGAGCGCGCGTACGGAGGCGGACGCTGCCCTCCGGGACGTACTCGTAACCGGAGGCGGGTGTCGCGGCGTGCCACGCGAGGAGGTGGGTGGTCTTGCCTCGTCCGGCCTCGCCCATGACCTGCACGACCTCGCCCGACCGGACTTCGAGAGGCGGCAGCACGGCGACGCGCGCCCGCTCCGCCGGGTCGAGCTCACCGAAGGGGTTGAAGCGCAAGTTCAGGTGCGCGAAGGCGAGCGAGATAGGGGCGGTACCGTTGCAGCGCATCGGGTCCGGGGTCCCATGGTACGAGCGCTTCGGTGCGCTTGTCAGCGAAAGAACTCGTCCAGCAAGCGGTTAGTGCAGGGCTCCCAGATGTTGGGTGGCGGGGCCGTCTACCATCGCACCGACCTGTGGGCGCTCGGCGCAACGATGCTCGTTCTTCTTCGCAGCCGGGCCAGAAGCAACAGAGCCCCCAGGAGCCCGGCGACGCCGGAGCGCGTGCTCCGCGGAACGCCGCATCCGCACCCGCCATCGTTTTCAACAGACGATCCAGCGGTGCCCGCGGAACCGTCCACGCCGTTGCCATCGTCACCCCCTTCTACCGGTGGCGTGCTGCCGTCAGGTTCGCTCGCGTCGGCCGACGCATCTTGACCGCTTGCGTCCTCACCCGTGTCAGGCGACACAAGCGTATCCTGCTCGCCCGAGTCGGGAATCTCCGCTTCCACGTCCCCGTCGGGCGAGGTGACGTCGGGCGAGGTGACGTCGGGCGATCCAGTGTCGGCCACATCGGGTGCGCTGTCGGCCGCGGCCTCTGGCATCGCAAACCCCCCATCGAGCTCGGCATCGGTGGATTCGAGCATACGGACGAGGACTCGCGGCACGCCATGGGGGACATCTTGCGCCTGCACGTAGGCAGCGAGAACACGCCCGGCCGAATTGCCCGCCAAGCGAAAGCCCTCGGTCCTCGTTCCGTTGATCAAGACTTCCGCGCCACCAACCGAAGGCGTATCGAGCAAGACGCCCTGATCGTCGACCCGCGAAACGGCCGCGCCTGGCTTTTGGTTCGCGCTGCCCAGGAATCCAACCCAGAAGTGCCTGCCGTCGAACGCAGACGTCGGCTCGTACTCGTCGAACATGGTGTTCGACAAGGCAGCGGGAGACCCGATGAGGCCACCCGTGTCCGAGCTCACGCGAGCCCCGAAGATGTCGTGATTGCCGCCCTGCACCCACGGCCCATCCTGTTGCCAAACAAGGTAGCAATCCGTGCCCGACGACACCAATTGAGGCTCGTCGGGACGGCCCGCCGTCGATGGCACGAGCGTCCCACCGTAGTCCACCACCCTGCCCAGCGCCGCGCGGATACGAAGGCCGCGAATGTGCTGCTGCTCCGTCCCGTGTTCGTCTTCCGCCATGTACCGCCAAGCCAGGTAGAACGTCCTGAGGCTCGGGTCGGCCGTTCGATCCGCCGCCGCCACCAGCATCACGGACTCAGCACTGTCGACGTAGTCCTCGAACGCATCGATCCGCTTCGCTCCACCGTAGCTGTCGAGCGCCACGCCGCCGGCGTCGTAGCGCACGGCGTGGATCATCTCCGTTTTTCAGTACCCCGTTGACGAATCGAGCCAAGCTACGAGGTAGTTGACTCCATCCGATGCAACGACCGGCTCGCGGTAGTGGACCCCTCCGCTCGCGCTCAGGTCCAGCGGCACACCACCCGTCTCCGGTGTCCCGTCGAGCGCCATGCTGTCCGATGCCCTCACTCGAGTGCCACGAATACGAGTGTTCGCACCTTCGAGCTCCTGCCAAACGACCATGTAATCGAGACCGTTGGATGCAACGGAGACGAACTCCGCGTCGGGTGCGGTCACGGAAAGCGGGATGGGGGGACCGAGCACGGCTCCATTTGATCCCCGAACGCGTACGGCATAGACGTCTCGCTCGGTGCTCCCGAGAATCGTGGCCTGCTGGTCAATCCATGCGACCAAGAAGTCGTTGCCATTGGAGGCGACGGCTGGCTCGAGCTGACGATTCCCGACGCGGGCGAAGCTCAGCGGAGACGGTGGCAAGAGCGAATAGTCCGACGTCTGGAAGCGGTAGGCCTCGGTCTTCGTGAGCAGCATGAGCTGCCCAGTGCCCATCACCGTGGCCACGGCCGAGCTGGGAGCGCCGGCGATGCTCAATCCACAGGAGCTCGCCGAAGCAGCGAGCAGCGAGCCGTTGGACGTGTCGATGCGAGAGTGCTTGACCGTCGAACCGCTGTCGAAGACGAGCTCGGTCGCGCGCCGCTGCGGAAGAGACGGGGCCGCCTCGGCGAGCCCGTCGTGCAAACCTCGATGCCTCCTGGCAGCATGTTGAAGTCGTCAGGAGGATCGAGCACGGTCCCGTCGAGCGCGAAACGCGAAGCGCGCAGCAGCGATCCGGATTCCCAGATGACGAAGTAGTTGGTACCGTCGAACACCGCGCTAACGGCCTGGTCCCAGCCATAGTCGGTCACCCGAATGGGAAGCGCGTCGAGCACCGTTCCGTTCGTGCCTACGCGTACCGCCCTGCCGTTGACGAAGACAGCCACGCCGGACGGGCTCGCAGCGAGCGCTACGCCCGGCTCCGTGTACGCCGGGACGGAGGCGAGGATGGCGCCCGGATCCGTGGCCGGTCCGTCGAGGCGGTGTCCGGTGACCGGGTCGAGCCGCGCGCCGCGGAGATTCGAGTCCGCGTCTTTCCACGTGGCATAGTAGAAGTCGCCCTGGAACAACAACGACGTATACAGCTCGTTGTCGTTGGTGGCCACGACGGGAAAGCCGTTCGGCGTGTCGAGCAAGACGCCCTGATCGTCGACCCGCGAAACGGCCGCGCCTGGCTTCTGGTTCGCGCTGCCCAGGAATCCAACCCAGAAGGTGAGGTCAGGCATAATGACCTCGTCTCCAGGACCAATCCGCAGCGCGTGCAGGCCACACGAAGACGGCCCCGAAATCCATTACAATGGCGTGGGCTGATCGGATTCGGCGAAGGTCACGTTGGCGTAGATCCAGGCGACCGGGAACTCGGCGCCGAGGCTCTCGAGCTCGATCCGGGCCTCGAGATCGAGGATGAGGTCGACGAGCCACCGGTCGTCGTCGAGCCGCCGGTGGAGCTCGCAGTAGGGCCGCTCTTGATCGACGAAGAGGATCTCGAGGACGCTCGGGATCTTGCGATAATCTGCCAGCTTGAGCTTGCGGTCATGGTTCTCGGTCGTTGGCGACAGCACCTCGACGATCAGGAGCGGATCCGGGGTCTCAGGGCGGTCCACTCGATGAGGCTGGCAGGTCACAGCGAGGTCGGCCTGGTAGTAGGTGTCGTTTCGAGTTGGCGAGAGGACGCCGGCCTCAGACACCACATGGCAGAGTGGGCGCGCGTCGAGCGCCTCGGCAATCCTCCGAACCAGGTTGGCGGCGATGATCCCGTGAGATCGCTTGGGATAGGTCATCGCGTAGGGGACGCCCTCGATGAGCTCGTATCGCTGGTCTCCGCCTGGATCAGAGTCGAAGAACTCGGCGAGGGTCATGCGGCTTCGGGCGGCGGCTCCGGTGGACATGCTCACAGTATAGCAGGTTGCCTGACGAGACCCATGCGAGCGAGCGTGGCGTTGGAGAGGGCAAGTCAAGACAAGCCGCGGGTCACGTCGTCATGTCGGCGTGAAGGCAGTCACGACCGAATCAGTGCGGATGGATGGTGTGAGCGCGATCGGAAGATGCACCGATGCGTCGCCGCGCTTGCCCGCAGCGAAGAACCCGGTGCCATCGGCGAGCAGCAGCTACACCACGGACAGGACCGGGTCGAACTCCAGTTGTGGATCCGGAGCGCGCGCGTGAGGAAGGGGTGGGCTCGAGGAAGCCCAAGGCTGTCAAGGATCTTGGTGATCGCCAGTGGCTTGATGATCGTCGCGATGATGCGAAGCTTTCCGCCCGGTCGAGGTCGCGACGGCACAGCCGCTGCGCCTCGTCGGCGAAGAAGACGGCAGGAAGAGCGCGCGTACGGAGGCGGACGCTGCCCTCCGGGACGTACTCGTAACCGGAGGCGGGTGTCGCGGCGTGCCACGCGAGGAGGTGGGTGGTCTTGCCTCGTCCGGCCTCGCCCATGACCTGCACGACCTCGCCCGACCGGACTTCGAGAGGCGGCAGCACGGCGACGCGCGCCCGCTCCGCCGGGTCGAGCTCACCGAAGGGGTTGAAGCGCAAGTTCAGGTGCGCGAAGGCGAGCGAGATAGGGGCGGTACCGTTGCAGCGCATCGGGTCCGGGGTCCCATGGTACGAGCGCTTCGGTGCGCTTGTCAGCGAAAGAACTCGCGTTCAGCCAAGCGAGGACGTGAGGTTCCACGAGGGATCGACCTCGATGGGCCCCTTCGCGACCCGGTCCCACGAGAACCGCGCCACCAGGTCCGCCGGTGCGAGCCGTTCTTCCCCATCGTCCGCCAAGCCGAGGCCGCGTGCGAGGCGAGCCACGAGCCTCCTCGGGTCGATCCCCGCGCCGCGGTGATCCCGCACGGGAACCCCGCGCGCCCGCTTCGCGAGCTTCTCCCCTCTGGACCCGACCAGGAGCGGAGCGTGCGCAAACGATGGCGCCTTCGCCCCGAGACACGCCGCGAGGAATACCTGTCGTGCCGTGGACGAGAGCAGATCGGCGCCTCGTACGACCTGGGTGATTCCCTGCGCGAGGTCGTCCACGACCACCGCAAGCTGGTAAGCGAACACGCCATCCCCGCGACGCAGCACGAAGTCGCCTATCTCCGTGGCGAGGTCGGTCTCGTGCTCGCCGAACACGGCGTCTGTGAACCGGACCTTCGTCCCCTCGGGAACGAGCAAGCGCATCGCGGGAGGGCGACGAAAGGCGCGATCGCGCGGGGCGTGACGGCAGGTTCCCGGGTAGATCGGCCCTTCTTCACCCGGGTGGGGCGCGCTCGCCGCCAGCGCGATCTCCTTGCGCGAGCAGTCGCAAGGATAGGTGTGCCCGCGCGCGTCGAGCAGGCCGAGAGCGGCTTCGTACAGCGCCGTCCGCTCGCTCTGGCGGTAGGGTCCATACGGTCCTTCCGGGCCTTCGTCCCAATCCATCCCGAGCCAGTGAAGGTCCTCGAGGATGCGCTGCTCGCTCCTCGCGCGAACGCGCGGCGTGTCGAGGTCCTCCACCCGCATCACCAGCGTTCCCCCTGCGGACCTCGCGGCCAGCCACGCGCACAGCGCCGTCGACGCCCCCCCCAGGTGAAGGTCTCCCGTGGGCGAGGGTGCGAACCTTCCTCGATACCTTCCGCTCAAGGCGTCTGCCCCGCGCGCTTCCACACCGTCCACTTCTGCCCGTCGTAGGCCCGATCGAAGCGTCCCGGCGTGGGCGAGAACCCGCTGCCTCGTACGAGCACGTAATCGTAGTAGGGATAGAGCTCATCCATGCGCACACGCTCGGGGGTCCATTCCCATCGACGGCGCGCCGGACCACCGGGCGGCGGGTACTTGTCCGGCTGGAAGTCGAAGGGCCAGTGCGGGTAGCCCGCGAAGGTGAACATCACCACGCCGCCCTTCTCGGCCTGCACCCAAGAGCCGAAGTGGATGAACGGCTGATGGTGGGTGACGTTCGAATTCTTGTCGAACACGAGAGTGCAGACCTTGCTGCCCCGCTCGATGACGGCCTTGGCCTCGTCGAAGTCCCCCACCTCTTCGAGCTGGAACTGCACGAAGTGGCGAGCCGTGTTGTAGGTCGTGCCCGCGGCCACCACGAGCGCACCGAGGGTGACGGCGTGACCGCGCCACCCACGCGGGTAGGGAAGAAGAGGGACGGCTGTGAGGGCCACGAGGATCGCAAACCGCTGCGCGAGGGGCCAAATGAAGTCGTGACCCACCGGAGTCCCGAAGTACAGCAGCACGCAGACGATCGGCAGGAGGGCGTAGCGGCGCGCCCCAGGCATGAGCTTCTCCCGCTCGCCCAAGCCCGCGGCGATGGACACGATCACCACCACGAAGAAGGCAATGAGCCACCGCTCGTCCGAGTCGTCGCGGAAGACGTTGGCGAACCATGCGGGGAGGTCGGCGAAGGCTGCGTCGAGCTTGCGGACGCCCGCGTCCCCGGTGAGAAGGCCACGGGTGGTCTGTCCGGCATCGGTGGCGGTGGTCCACCAAGTGAGCAGACCGAGGGCGGGGAGCACAGGTGCGGCGGCGGGGAGCCAGCGGGTGGGGCGGAGCCAGGGAAACAGGGCTGCGAAGCCGATGCCGAAGAGCCCGAAGGGAATGATGTGCGCGTAGAAGCAGGCGATCGCGATGCCCCCGAGCAGCAGGCCCGAGGTCCAGGTCGGCTTGCGCACGTGGCGCAGGGTCACGGACAGGCCCCAGAACATGAGGGGCAAGCCGATGAGGAAGGGGAGCAGACCGTAGATGAGAAGGACGTTGGACAGCAGGGGAATGACGAGCAAGCTCGCGCGCGGGTCGCGTCCCATACTGCGCAGGAGGGAGCGGACAGCCAGCACGGTGCCCGCGAAGTACGCGCTCATCAGGACGACGTTGGCAAAGGCTACGCCGATCACGTAAGCGAGCGCGCTGCCGAGCAGGTAGTACAGCAGGTAGTGGGTGTTTCCGAGCTGCAGGTGGAAGTGCTGATCGAAACCGAAGGACGGGTCCCCGAAGCTGTGCAGGACGCGAATGGTGGCGACGTGGTAGGGCAGGTCCTGGATCGGGGGGTACTTGACGATCCAGGCGGGGGCGGACGCGCCGAGTGCCACGAGCAGGTAGGGTAGCTCGGGTGTGATATGCCGCAGGCGGGGGGGCAGGCGCATCGCGAGGGGACACTACAACGGGGGGAAACCTCGGGCTGGGATCGAAATGCGGGGGCATGTCGATTTTGCGCAACCACCTCGGGGCTCTGGTTCCCGGTCGAGGCGGTGTGAGAGGACGCGGCAGCTCAGAACTGGAAGTAGATGAACGGCCCGACGCACAGGCCCGCCTCGATGGTGCACTTTTCGGCGCCTTGGCACCGAGGCAGCAGGGCGCAGTCCGCGGGCGTGGCAACGCAAGTCCCCCCCCACACGCCGCAGGCCCCGTCGTTCTTGCACTCGGACGAGGCAGCGCAATCTTCCTGGCGTCTGGCGACGCACAGCCCATCGTGGGCCGCGCACATACCCGAGCGGCGGCAGACTTCGGAGGCCCTGCACGACGCATCGTCTTTGGCCTGGCAGCGGCCAGCCAGGGCCGTGCACATGCCGTTCGTCTTGCATGGGACATGACCCTCCGAGCCTCCGGGCGTTGCGCAGTCGACGTCCTCGCGGGCAGCGCGCACGCAGCTTCCGCCCAGCGGGGTGCACTGCCCGAAGGCGGTGCAGCCGCGTGAACCGGCACAGTCCGCTGCCGTGGCTGCGACGCAAAAGCCGTCGAGCACTTGACACCGTCCGTCCTCTTTGCACCAGTCGAAATGGTCCTCCCCCAGTGATGAGCAAGACCTCGCTTCTGATGCGGTCGGACGGCAGAAGCCGTCCCGTGCCCGGCAGGCCCCTCTCTTCGCGCAATCCTTCGACCTGGCGCAGTCGTCGTCCGATGTCGCAGTGCACCGGGGGCTATCGGTGGTACAGAGCCCGTAGCCTGTGCACACCCAGTGGCTGGTGCAAGGCTGCGGTGTGGTGCGGCAACTCGCTAGTAGGGCAAGAGGGAGCAGGAGATTGAGACGCGAATGCATGGTGCGGGCCACTCACGGGGCGTGGATCAGTTGGGCTAGCAGGTTCCCAGGGTGCCGGCTACGCCTGCGGTTCCCCGAACCTTCGGCGAGCCGCCGCGATGGGGAATCCGCTCCTGGAGCAGCACGAGACGGGACTCACGCGGAGACGATGGATCGCGTGGACGCAGGCTTGAAGCTTGCGCTCGACCTGTCTTGAGTCGTTAGCGCGCGACCCGGGCACACCCTCGCGAGGGTTGTGCTAGGAATGCGCCTCGCCCCCACGCCAGGATGCCCGCGTGAACGAAGACGCCCAGCCAGTCCAGCCGCCCGACGCGCCGAAGACAAGGCTCCTGGTCCTCGTCCGTCGATGGTGGTTCGTGCCCATCTTGCTGGTCGCGGCCATCGAGCTGGGGCTGCACGCGTGGCAGAGCCGGACGGTGATGCGACCGGAGGACTGGGCCGCGGTGCGTTCCGCCCTCGAGGTGCAAGTGCAACCCTCCGACCTGGTGGTCCTCGCCCCCTCGTGGTTGGACCCCGTCGGGCGCATGCACCTGGGCGACGACCTCATGACGGTCGGGCGGGTCGCGCGCGCGGACGAGTCGAGGTTTCCCGTGGCCCACGAGGTCGGGCTGGGGTCGGCGCGAAGCCCAGCGCTGGCGGCATGGCCTGTGGACCAGGAGCAAAGGTTCGGACCGTTGCGGGTGCGTCGCTTGCGTAACCCGGAACCGCGTCCGGTGATCGACGATCTCGTGGCGCACGTGACGGGCGCGAGGATGGATGTGTCGACGGTGCGGGGCGGCGTACCGCAAGGGTGCGCGTGGAGGCCAAGCCAGCCCGTGACGGGGACCCTGGGGTTCGGGCCCGCGTTGCCCGGGGATCGGTTCCACTGCAGCCGCAACGCATGGGTGGGCGAGACGGTGAACGCGGACCTCGACTACGCGCCTCGTCGGTGTATCCACGCCCCGCCGCCGGGCGGCAACGAGGCCTTGCGGCTGCGATGGCGCGAGGTTCGCTTCGGCGCCCGCTTGGAGGGTCATCACGCGCTGTACGTGGAGGCGGAGCGAGACCGCATGGGAACGCCGGTGCGCATCGCGTTCTCGTCGGACGGCAAGCCGCTGGGCGAGGCATCCCACGAGGACGGTCAGGGGTGGGTGTCGTTCGGTTTCGACACGCCGGATTTGGCGAGCCGGACCGGAGAGCTCACGGTGGAGATCTCGTCCCCGCGGGGTGACCGCAGGACGTACTGCTTCGAGGCGACGACGCGGTGAAGAAACTCTTTCAGCTCCCGCCCGACGTCGGATGGCGCGACCACGTCTTCGGCGCACTGATGGCGGTCGGGGTCACGGTGTGGCTGCTCGTCACGGCGGACGCGATCGGGTTCGCGCGGGACGAAGGGTTCTACTTCCGGGCGGCCACGCAGTACGCAGGCTGGTTCAAGCTGCTGCTCTCCGACCCGTCCCAGGCCTTCGAGCGCGCGGCGATCGACCGGTTCTGGGGGTACAACCACGAGCACCCGTCGCTCATCAAGAGCTTGTTCTCGCTGTCGTGGCTTGGGCTCCACGAGAAGTGGCCGATCCTTCGCAGCGCCAGCGACGCGTTTCGCTTGCCGGCGATGGTGCTGTCCGGCGTGGCGGTCTGGGTGACGTACCTGTTCGGGGCGCGGGTGTACTCGCGGCGCGCAGGTGTGATCGCGGCGCTGCTCTTCCTGCTCACGCCGCGCGTCTTCTACCACGCGCACCTCGCGTGCTTCGACCTACCCATCGTGGCCATGTGGACGCTCTGCATCTACGTGTACTGGCGGTCGATCGAGCGAGGCGGCATGGGGTGGGCGCTCGTCGCGGGCGTCGTGTACGGTCTGACGCTGGAGACCAAGCACAACGCGTGGATTCTGCCCGCGGTATTCGTCCCTCACGCGGTGCTGGTGATGCGCAATTACCTGCGCGGCGATTGGAAGAACCAGGTTTTTCGGGTTCCCATGAGCCTCGTCGCCATGGCTCTCGTGGGCCCGATTGTGTTCTGGGCGCTATGGCCGTGGATGTGGCACGACACGGCCGCGCGCCTGCGCGAGTACTTCGACTTCCACTTCAACCATGTCTACTACAACATGGAGTTTCTCGGGACGAACTACTTCGATGCGCCATCGCCCCGGGGCTACATGCCGCTCATGATCCTCGCGACCGTGCCGACGATCACGTTGCTGCTCTGCGGCGTGGGGGTGAGTAACCAGGTGGGTCGCGCGGTGGGCTGGATGAGATCGTGGCGGTCGAAGACCCTTGCCGAAGGGACACGGGAGACGTACCCAAACGTCCTCTTCGGTCTTGCGGCGCTTGCGGCGATCTCGCCGTGGCTCTTCACGAAGACGCCGATTTTCGGCGGGACCAAACACTGGATGACGGCGTACCCGTTCATGGCGTTGTTTGCGGCGCACGGGCTCGATTTGGCGCTCAACGCGCTGGGTGCGTCGATGGACCGACTGCCGCGGTGGGCGCCCGCGGTGGCGAAGGCGGTGGTGATGGGGGTCGTCGTGGCGGGACCGCTCGCGATCACGACCCATGCTCACCCGTTCGGGCTGGCGAGCTACGTGCCAATCGTGGGAGGCACGAAGGGCGGTGCGACGCTCGGGCTGAACCGTCAGTTTTGGGGGTATACGACGCAGAACGCGAACGAGGAGTACCTTGAGGAGCACGCTCGGAAGGGCGCCGCGGTGTTCATCCACGACACGGCGTGGGACTCGTGGGCGCGCATGATTGACGAAGGCAGGGTGCGCTCCGACTTGCGTGGGGTGGGGGCGCCGCACCAGAGCGACTTCGCGATCGTGCACCACGAGCTTCACATGAACGAGGTGGAGTTCCAGATGTGGGTCGCGTTCGGAACGCGAGCCCCGGTCTATGTCGTGGCCCACGACGAGGTGCCGGTGGTGAGCATTTATCGACGGCCGTAAGGTCGGAACGAGCTCCGCGAGCACTGGGTCGCAAACCAGCCAAGGAGCTACCTTCCGCCCGGTGGTTGAAACCCGCAGGTGGGGCGCCTGTCCGCGTTGCATGCAACGTTGCAACCCCTTCTTCCCGCCCGGTCACCCTCGCAATCCCCTGCAAGATGACGCCAACGGCCGCGGCACGAGGATTGCTAACCTTCCGCCCATGCACGACCTCTCCCGCCTCCGCAACCTCGCCGTCAGCGAGTCCGGCTTCCTCTTCGACCCGGTGACCGGCCACACCTTCAACGTGAACGCGACCGGTCTCGCGGTGCTCCAAGCCCTCAAGACCGGCAAGTCCGAGGACCAGATCATCGAGGAGCTGACCGAGTCCTTCGAACAAGAAGGCGGCGAGGACGTCGCACGGGACGTGGCCGAGTTCCTCACCCGGCTGCGCGAACACGGGCTGGTGGGGTGAGCCGTGCAAACCATCGACGCAACCATTGCCGTCACGGGCATGAATGCCACGGACAACCCGGCACCCGGCGTGGCAGTCGCACGATCCTTGCGCCACGAGCCGTCGTTCCGGGGGCGGGTCATCGGGCTGGGATATGACGCGCTGGACCCGGGGTTCTACGCCGAGGGGCTGCTCGACGGGGGCGTGATCCTTCCCTATCCGTCGGCGGGCCGCGACGCGATGTTGGCGGCGCTGGCGCGGGCCAAGCACGAGTTCGGGATCGACGTGGTCATCCCGACGCTCGACTCGGAACTGCGCGCGATCGCGTCGGCGGGGCCGGAGCTGGAGGCGCTTGGGATTCGCACCTTCGTGCCACGGATTGACAGCCTGGAGCGGGCCTCGAAGCCTCGGCTGCACGAGCTATCGCGGTCGCCGGGGGTCGTGGTACCCGACTCCGAGCCGATCGTGTCGGCGGACGCGATCCCCAAGCTGGTGAAGCGCTTTGGCCTGCCCATCATGATCAAGGGTGTGTACTACGGCGGGGACGTGGCCCACAGCGAGGCGGATGCGGTGCTTTCGTTCCACCGTTACGTGGCGACGTGGGGTGTGCCGGTGGTGGTGCAGCGGTTCATCCCGGGGGAGGAGTACAACGTGGCGGCGGTAGGGGATGGGGAGGGGGGGCTCGTGGGCGCGGTCGCGATGCGCAAGATGATGATCACGGACAAGGGCAAGGGGTGGAGCGGCGTGACCGTGGACAACCCTGCCTTGCTCGACATGACGCGCGCGGTGGTGACGGCGCTGCAGTGGCGCGGCCCGCTCGAGGTCGAGATTCTCCGTCACAAGGACTCGGGGGAGCTGAACGTGGTCGAGATCAACCCGCGCTTCCCTGCCTGGGTCCACCTTTCGACAGGGGCGGGACAGAACCTTCCCTACGCCTGCGCGCTGCTGGCGCTCGGCCACCCGGCCCCGCCCATGCCCGCCTATCGATCCGGCGTTCTGTTCGTTCGGATCTCTCTCGATCAGATCTCGGATCTGTCCACCTTCGAGCAGCTAACCGCATCTGGATTGATGCGCCCCCGGCAGGTGACCCGATGAAACCTCGCTACGAAAGACCCGTCATCGTCCGCCACGCGGTGGGCGGCATATCCAAGTTCGGGCCCTCTACCGGCCTGCGCACGATGAGCTCCTTCGAAGGGGTGCCCGTGGCCCAGCTCGTCGAGAAGTACGGCTCGCCCTTGTTCGTCTTCTCCGAGCGGCTGCTCCGGGACCGCTTCCGCGAGCTTCGCGACCAGCTCGCACGCCGGTTCGCGGACTTCACCATCGCCTGGTCCTACAAGACCAACTACCTAAGCGGGGTCTGCCGCGTCTTTCACCAGGAGGGCGCGTGGGCCGAGGTCGTCTCGGGCATGGAGATGCGAAAGGCGCTGGCCCTCGGCATCCCAGGACGCCAGATCCTGTTCAACGGCCCAGGCAAGTCGGATGCGGACCTGGACATCGCCTTCCGGGAAGGCGTGCAGGTTCACCTCGATCACCTCGACGAGCTCACCCTCGCGGAGCGCGTGGCCGACCGGCTGAGCGTCACCCCCGAGGTAGGCATCCGCGTGAGCCTGTCCGAGCTGCCCGTGCCCCACTGGGACCGCTTCGGCTTCAACCTCGAGAGCGGCAGAGCGCTCGAGGCGGCGCGTCGCATCCAACGCGGCGGACGCCTGGACCTTCGCGCGCTGCACTCCCACATCGGAACGTTCGTCCAAGACCCCGACGCCTATCGCATGCTGGCCCGAGGCATGGGCCGCTTCGCACAGCAACTGGACCTCGAGCTGGGCATCCGCATCGACACCATCGACCTCGGCGGCGGGTTCGCCTCGCACAACACCCTGCAGTCCCAGTACCTCCCAGGCGAGGAGAGCACCCCTTCGATCGGCCAGTACGTCGAGCGCATCGCGATGGGCTTCGAGGAGGCCTACGACGGCGCCGAGCCTCCTCGCGTGGTGTTCGAGACGGGACGTGCCTTGGTGGACGATGCGGCCATCCTCATCTCGAGCGTGGTCGGCAACAAGCGCCTGGTCGACGGGCGTCGCGCGGTGATTCTGGACGCGGGGGTCAACATCCTGCCCACCGCCTGGTGGTACCGACACGCGATTCACCCGGCCCAAGAGGTGTACGGCACGGTGGAGCCCACGGTCTTCTTCGGGCCGCTGTGCATGAACATCGACGTGGTGCGCGACCGCATCATGTTTCCCCCGCTCAAGGCGGGAGACCGCGTGGTCATCGGGCATGTGGGCGCCTACAACGTCACGCAGTGGATGCAGTTCATCACGGAGCGACCGAACGTGGTGATGGTGTCCGCCAAGGGAGAAACCGCACTGCTGCGTCGCGCTGAGGGCCTGGAAGCCATGATGGCCCTCGAGGAGATGCCGCCGTGGCTGGCGACCTCATGACGTCAGTCCTGTCCGTTACGCGATTCCTGTTGGACGCCCTGCTGCGTCCCTACGGACAGATCGTGTTCTCGCGCGATGTGCGCACTGGACTGTTGGTGCTGCTCGCCATCGCGTGCTTCCCGGGTCTCGCCCTGGCAACCCTCGGAGCCGTGGTGGTGGCAGGGGTCGTGACGTGGCTGTTCGGGCTCGGGTCCGCGGCGGTGCGCGAGGGTTCCTACGCGTGCACGGCCGTGCTGACGACCCTCGCGGTGGGCGTGTTCGACCCGGGAGGCGGCAACCTGATCGCCGTCGTGACCCTCGGGGCCGCTTCGGCGGTCCTGTTCTCGGCGTCCTTCGAGGCGGTCTTCGCGCCCGTGGCGTTGCCCACCCATTCGCTCCCCTTCGTCGCTTCTGCATGGGTCGCTCACCTGGGCGCGCGCAGCCTCCCTGCTTCCGCGCCGTGGGAGCTCACCGCCCCGTGGCCCTTCCTGCCTGCGCACTTGCTCGAGCCCTCCTGGCTCGACGTGCCCGCTTCCCTGGTGTTCTTGCACGGTAGCGTCGCTGGCGTGCTGCTGATCGTCGCGATCGTGCTGCACAGTCGCATCGCCCTGATCCTCGCGGCGGTCGGCGGGCTCGTGGCGCTCGGCATGCGGCTGTGGCTTCGCGCGGAGGTCCCTTGGTCCGCGGTGGACCTCACGGCCAGCTTCAATGCGGTGCTCGCAGCCATGGCCATGGGCGGCGTGTGGTTCGTCCCCCACCGGTCGTCGATCCTCCTGGCCGCGGGCTCTTCGGCCCTCGCCTGCGTGCTCTCTTACGCGCTGTTCCCGGTGATGGGCGTCCTTGCCTTGCCGGTCCTTTCGTTGCCCTTCGTGGTCGTGACTCACCTCATCCTGACCGCGGCGCGACGGCGCATGCAGGATCGCTCACCTCGCTCCGCCGTCCCGGGCGATCGGCCCGAAGACACGCTCGCGCGGCATCTGGTGTGGTCGCGTCGCTACGGAGACGCGGCGTGGCTCCCGTTCCGACTCCCGTTTCGAGGGGAGTGGTTGGTTTCGCAGGGCCACGACGGCGCGCATACGCACAAGGGGTTGTGGCGGCATGGGCTGGACTTCGAAGGTCGAACGGCGCAGGGAAAAGCCTTCGAGCATTCGGGCAGCGAGCTTCGAGACTATGTCTGCTACGGGTTGCCGGTGGTCGCGGCGGGGGGCGGCGCGGTGGCGACCGTGGTCGACGGCATTGCCGACAACAAGCCCGGCGGGCTCAACACGGACGACAGCTGGGGCAATGCGGTGGTGATCGCGCACGGCGCTGGGTTGTACTCGGTATATGCGCACCTGCAGGCGCGGAGCCTCCGTGTGAAGGTGGGGGACGTGGTGACCGCGGGCATGGAGCTTGGGCGTTGCGGCAACTCCGGACGTTCCCCCACGCCTCACTTGCACTTCCAGGTCCAGCGCGCCCCCACGATCGGAAGCCCGACGATTCCGGCCGACTTCGGGGATGTAGTCACCCGAGCCGAGACAGGCCACAGGCTCGCCAACCGCGTCATTCCGCGGGAAGGCGAGCTCGTCCGTCCCGTCATCCGGGACGAAGCGATGGCGCGCGCCCTCGCCTTCAAGCCGGGCATGGCCTTCGAGCTCGTCGACAAGACGCGCGGCAAGCGGGAAAAGGTCGTGGTGGAGGTGGACTTGCTCGGGCGGCGTTTCCTTCGGTCCAAGCTCGCCCGGCTCTTCCTGGACCCGTACGACGCGGCCGTCGTGTTCGTCGACTTCGAGGGAAGCCCGCGGTCCTTGCTTCGTTACGTGCTGCTCGGCATGGCGCGCGTGCCGCTCGATCAGGCGGCGCCGCTGTCCTTCAGCGACTCGCTACCCCGTCGTTTGCTGCTGGCAGCGTGGCTCCGTGTGCCTGCGGATCTGCTCGCGGTCGTGGCGCCGAACTTCGGAAGCCTCTCGTTCGACTACCGTGTGGAGCGCGAGGAAGGGAAGGTAGTGGTTACGGGCACCGCAAAGCGATGGTCGACCAGGGCCGTGCTATCGCTCGGGTCGGGTCCGCACCGCTTCGAGATCGATCATGCGGGGCGCAAGACGGTGGTGTCGATGCAGCCTTTGGGGCCGGACGAGGAGGGCCGCGAGCCATGAGACGACGCGCAGTCATATGTGGGGTGGCGTTGGTCACAGCGCTTGCCGCAGGAGCCGGGGCGCAACCCTCGGCGGATCCGCAGGACCTGCGCGCAGGCGCGTGGGACCGCTCGGTCCAGCTCGAGCAGCAGGGGAACGTCGAGGGGGCTCGGGGGTTGCTGTGGCAGGCCTGGGGAGCGACGCCGGAGGGTTACGAGGTGACGGTCCGGCTCGCGTGGCTGAGCCTGCAGCTGGGGGACTCGGACCAGGCGATCGCGGGATACGCGCGCGCGAAAGACCTTGTGGGTGGCGGACCGGAAGCCCAACAGGGGCTCGCCTCGGCCCACGCGCAGCGAGGCTTCACGCGTCTCGATCGCGGAGACAAGGCGGGGGCGCGGGAGGACTTCGACACCGCCCTCGCCATCGACCCCAACCACGCGGAGGCCCTGCGGGGTCTCGACGTGGCAGGCCCAGCGTCCCACGTGGACCCCGAGCTGTGGCTCGGCGTTCTTCATCAATCGTTCCCGCAGGATCGATGGACCGCGGGCGCCCTCTTCCTGCACATCCCCTGGCAAGTCGACGACACCTGGCAGCTTCGCGCCGCCTATCGGTACGTGGGCAGCGCCCTGCAGATCGAAGGCCCGCCTTCCGGGTCGCGGCGAGGAAAACAGAGCGACGGGGGGATCGAGCTTCTGCACCAGCACGAAGTGTATGGCGGGTTCGGTTTCACGAGCGCCTACGTGGATGGGCAGGTGCTGGGCATCGGGGTGATGCCGCCCGACGAGGACGCGGTGCCGGGGGCGGGGTTGCAGCTGCGAGCCGGGTCCACCTTCGGCCTGCAGGCCGACGCTGCTGCGCTGCACCGCTCGACAGGCTGGAACCTCCAGGTCGTGCCGGGCTTGTACGTGTGGCCGTCGCCCTCGGTCGGGCTCGCGGCGGGCGTGCGCCACACGAACGACGAAGCGGGGGGTGACACGAGCGGGTGGGCTGGGTTTTCGTGGGCGAGGGAGCGCAGCGAGCTGCACGTGCGAGGGCACCTGGGCACGGAGCGGTGGGCGTTCTCGGCGGCAGAGCCGTCGGTGCTCACGCTCACGCCGGAGACCTGGCTCGGAGGCAACGTTGCCTTGTTGGTGCCGATGAGCCCGACTTGGCAGCTCGGTTTGCAGGCCCAGGTGGAGACGCTCCGTCTGGACGACACGAAGGGAATTTACGCCGGCGCGTCGATCGGACTGCGCTGGTCACCTGCTTTGCAGAGAGGAGACCGACGATGATCAAGAAGACTCGCTCCCTTGTTTCGGCCACGGTTGGGCTTGCCCTGCTGACGATGTCGATGGTTGCGTCGGCGGACCCGCCAGCCGCCGGTGATTTGTATCGAAGCTCGTACGACCTGGAGGCCAAGGGGGACGCCGCGGGGGCGCTCGCGAAGATGCGCGAGGTGCAGACGCGTGCGGGCTCTTCCTACTTCCTGAAGGCGCGCATGGCCTGGCTGTCCTACCTGGCGGGGCGTTTCGACGACGCGGTTCGTACGTACGAAGAGGCGATCGCGCTGCAACCCGCGGCGATCGAGCCGAAGCTCGGACTGACACTTCCGCTGCTGGCCCAGGGCAAGTGGCGCGATCTGGAGCGTGCGTGCCGGGAGGTTCTCAAGCTGGACGCAAACAACATGGTCGCGCGGGCGCGCCTTGCGCATGCGCAGTATTCCCTCGGCAACTACCCGGACAGCGCCACGACGTACCGCAAGCTGATGGTGGAGTACCCCGCGGACCTGACGTTCCAGACGGGTCTCGGCTGGGCAATCCTCAAGATGGGCAGGAGGGCGGAGGCGCGCACGATGTTCCAGCAAGTGCTCGCGTTCTCCCCCGACAACGCGAGCGCGAAGGCCGGCATGGCGGTGAACTGAGAGTCGACGAATCCGCCGCCCTTGCCAACCTCCGCACCAACACCATCCCCTTCTGTGGTTTCTGCGCCCTCTGTGGTTTCCGGACTCGGGCTCGGGCTCGGGCTGAGACTATCCTCACAAGGAACCAGAAAACACCAAACAACCCTCTGCCTTCTGTGCTCTCTGCGACCTCTGTGGTTTCTCTTCCGGCTCGGCTCGGGCTCGGACTGTGTGGGTATCAACTTGCGGGGGCTTGGCCTGAGGGTTCCCGCCAGCACGAATCCCGTGCGTCTCTGCGCCTAGAAAAAGGCTCTAGGTGATCGACGGTTCCTGGGACAGGATGGCCGGAGTTTCCCATGAAACATGGAAGGGCCACGGTTGCGATCGTCGGTGCAGGACCCGCGGGGTCCGCCGCAGCCTACGTCACCGCATCTCATGGACTGCGCACCGTTCTTCTGGATCGCACGCACCACCCGCGAGAGAAGGTGTGCGGCGAAGGGTGCACCCCGCGCGCCGTGCAAAACCTGCGTCGTATGGGGCTCGACCTCGCGCTCGAGGGCGTGCCCATCACGCACAGCCACCTGGTGTCACCCGGCGGCATCGAGCTTCTGGCCAAGCTGCCGGGGACCATCCACGGCGGCCAGGCGCTCGTGATTCCCCGCGCGACCCTCGACGAGCGACTTGCCCAACGTGCCGCCAAAGCAGGCGCCGACCTCAGACAGGACGTCCGCGTGGACCGCGTCTCCGTCCACCCAACGTACGCACGCCTTCACTTGCACGACGGGTCCACCCTGGATGCGGACGTGGTCATCGGGTGCGACGGGATGCCGTCGGTGGTCCGTCGGTCGCTGGGTGCGCCTGCCTTTGCGCCCAGCCAGACCGCGACGGCGATGCGCGGCATCTACGAGAACGTGGTGCTCGAGCACGACCGTGCGTTGATGTTGGTGTGGGACCGGGCGGTGCTTCCGGCGTACGGGTGGGTGTTCCCGCTGCCCGGGGGGAAAGCCAACGTGGGAATCGGATTGCGGATGGACCAACTCAGGGCGAGGGGGCGGAGTCTTCACGAGGTCCACGAAGCGTTTCTGGCACTCCCACGTATTCGTCGGGTGCTTGGGGACGCGTGTCGGGTGGGCCGTGTGAAGGGGCATCCGTTGCCGATGACGGCCTCGCCTGGGGAGTTCGTGTTCGACCGGGCGCTGTTGGCGGGGGATGCGGCAGGGTTCGTGAACCCTCTTACCGGCGAGGGAATCGAGTATGCATTGGAGTCGGGGGACCTCGCGGGGAGGGTCGTGGTGCAAGCCGCGCAGTTGGGTTCCTTCGGGCGTCGCGATCTGATGCCTTATGCGTGGGCGTGCACCGATCAGCTGCTCTCGATCCTTCGACTCAACGGCTGGCTGAGGCACGTATTTGCGGTGCCGTGGTTGCTTGACCGGCTCTTCCGCGCCTCCTTGCGGTCCGAGAGGCTGCAGGAGGACATCGCGCGCATCGCACTGGGGGGGGAGGGGGCCGGGTTCACGGCACGCATGGCTTGGGGGGCAGTGCGCGGGTAGGCGCATCCACCGATCACGTCGATACCTGACCGGGTTGATGGTATAGGGCTGAAGGTCGGGGGCGCTCGTCTGCCCTCGCGCGAGCAGGATCGGTCATGCCCTACAGCCTCGTCATCTCCTCAGGCCCGCGCGCCGGTTTGCGTCTCCCGCTGCCCAACCACCAGTCCGTCACTCTCGGCCGCGCCGCCGACGTCGACCTGCTCCTGCCCCAGGAAGACCGCTTCCTGTCCCGGCACCACGCACGCGTCGAGGTGCAACCCGACGGCGTCTACCTGCACGACCTCGCGGGACGCAAGACCACCTCCGTCAACGGCATGCCCGTGCGATGGGCGCGGCTTGCCCCGGGCAACGTCGTGCGTCTCGGCAACACCTTGCTGCGCCTCGTCTACGACGGCAGCGACAGGCCCATGCCCCCGGAAGGCGCGGACGACGTCTCGATCTACGAGGTCGCGGACGCGTCGCATTATCACCAGCCCCAGCTCGTCATCTCACCCGCGTCGTCGTTGACCCCACCGCGCGGCATCCGAGCCCTGTCGGGCGATGCGAAGGCCGAGGAAGTCCTTTCGTGCGACGCGTGCGGGGCCACGGGCGTTCCAGCGCCCTCGCCGGACCTGTGGGACGCGGGTTGGCTTTGCCCTTCGTGCAGGGACGAGAAGCGCAAGTTCTTTCCCGACCTGCCCGACCGCGTCGGCCGCTTCCAGGTGCTTGGCAAGCTCCAGCAAGGTGGCATGGGGTTGCTGCTCGAGGCCGTCTCGGACGACGGCGTCCACGTCGTGATCAAGATGCTCCGAGCAGGCGGCGTGGCGAAGAAGGCCATGGATCGGTTCCTGCGCGAGCAGCGCATCGCAGCGGCCCTGCGGCACCCCAACATCGTCCGCTGCTACGAGGTAGGAACGCACGACGAGCACCCGTACATCGTCTCGGAGTTCGTCAGCGGGGGCAACGCCCTCGACCTCGCGGGACACGAGCAGCCCGTGCAAGACGTGCTCTGGCTCGGCGCCGACCTGTTTCGTGCCCTCGGCTACGCGCACGAGCTCGGCATCGTCCACCGCGACGTGTCCCCTGCAAACGTCTTGCTCACGGGGCGCGACCTCCGCGCCGGCGTGCGCGCCAAGCTTGCGGACTTCGGCCTCGCCAAGAGCCGGATCGATCTGAGCGCGATGGACATCACCCTCGCGGGCGAAGCCGGCGGCTCGACCCTCACCATGGGACCCGAGCAGGTTCGCAACTTCATCCAGGTCTCCCCAGCCGCGGACATCTACTCCGCTGCCGCCACCGTCTTCTGGATGCTCACCCGCGACACGCCCCTCGTGCTGCCCTGCCCCCTGCAAGACGCCCCCATGCACGTGCGCAAGGAGGCCATCATCAACCCCGCGCGTCGCTCCCTCGCGCAGGTCCGACCCGGCGTCCCTCGCGCCGTCGTCGAGCTCATCGACAGCCTCGTCGCGCACCACCCCACCGCGCGAGAACGCCTGTCCGCCAAGCAGATCGCCATCACGCTCGGGGAGCTCGCAGAACGCGTGGCACGCGCCCAGATCGCGATGGCCCCTGACCCCCCCGACAGCTCGCGACGATCGACCCGTCGCATCGACGTCCCTCCGGATCGGTTCTCCGTGGCGCTCACCACCCTCGAATTCTTCGTCAACTCGCTCGACCGTCACGTGGAGATGGCGGCGGCCGACGTGCGGTCTGCCATCGAGTCGCAGGACCCGGAGCGCATCGAGCGAGCCCTCGCTCGTCACCAGCGGCTTCGCGAAGACGTGGACGCCAGCGTGGCTCGGTGGGAGGAACTCGTGAGCCTGTCCTGAGGAAACCAGGAGCTGAGAACAGGAATGCGAACACGGATCGTCGAATGCCGTGAGGTCTTCGGCGACACGGTTGCCTTGCTCTCCTAGACGCCGTCGCGCGCGCAGCGCAATCCCACGCGGTCGCTCACTGCCTTGGACTCGCCCTCGATCGACGTGCGCAAGGCCGCGCGCAAAAACAGAGGCGGGTCGGCAAAGTGCCCTCCGCGCACCGATCGGCCCACGCGATCCAGCGAGCTCGGCGCGTCGCACCGCGGGTCCGTCAGCACCCCGCTCCCCATCCAGCAAGGCTCCGCGTCCAGCTGCCAGAAGTCCGACGCGAACTCCATTACATTGCCCGCCAGATCGAACAGCTCGCCCGAAGGCAGCGACAGACGGTCGATCGTCCCCGAACCCACCACGCTCGGTCCCACCTCGGACGATCCACACGCCATGCCCTGACCGAACACGGCCTCTCCGCACGACGGCACCTTTTCTCCCCACACGAAGGAGGCCGTCCCCAGCGCGGACGATGCGTACGCAAGCTCCGCCTCGGTGGGCAAGCGCTTGCCTTGCTTCTCGCAGTAGGCGCGCGCGAGGCGCCACGTGAGGCAGTTGACCGGAAGATTCTCGGTGGCTCCCTCTTGCTCGTCGTACGTGCAAAAGCTGCCCGCGCTCGCAGGCTGCGGGTTGTAGACCTCTCCGGTCCCCAGCGTCTCGGCGAGCCCCGACGCCCGGAACGCCCTGACGGTCACCTCGGTCCGGTCGAGGAAGAACGGAGACAGCGCGACCACTCGCTCGTTTGCCCCTTGGTACTCGGGCGCACCGGCGAGGTCGAGGCGCGGGTCTCCCATCCAGAACCCTCCCCCTGGCACGCAAACCTCGTCGGAGCCCGCTTCGCCTTCGCACGGTGGGCGGGACGAGCCTCGCCAGCTTCCGGCCAGCGGACCCACTGGCCTTCCTTCCGCGGCACGCGCAGGATCGTCGATCGACCCACGCGGACGCCCGACCTCCTCCGTCCAGAGCTCGACCGTCAGGTGCCGTACGTCACCTTCGCCGACCGCGGGCAGCAGCACCACCGACTCGATCGTCGACGTGTCCCGCGGCGAAGGCGCATCCAGGTTGGCACGAAAGAGCCTCACGCGAACGCGCACGCCGGCCGCAGCGGAGACGATGCCCACGGACGCTCGCGACGCGTGAAACATCGGCTCGTCCACCTCGAACGCGCGAAAGCACGCGTCACAAGGTTCGCTGGACCCGGGAGGAAAGACCTCGAAGGACAGCCGGTCGAAGAGGGCCACATGCGAGTCCGAAGAGGCTTGCCCTTGCGCGAGCGGCAGGGGCGCGTCCGTGGCGACATGAAGGACGACTTGCCCTTCGGGGGGCAGGTCATCGACGCCGCAGCTTGCGAGAGCGAACGAGAGAACCAGCCAAGGTCCGTGGCTCGAGGTCATGGCTCGTCCTCGACCACGCAGCGGAAGCCCACGAAGTCGGATCGCGTGGAGGCAGGACGGGTGAAGCGAAACGTGCCCACGAGGGTGGGAGGGGGAGACGCCCAAGCTCCGCCACGCACGACTCGGTTTGGGGCTCCTTCGAGGTCGCACCACGGGTTCACGACCGACGTGGCCCTGCATGGGTGCTCGTAGCCCTCGCCCGCGTCGCGGACCCATTCGGAAACGCCCCCCGCGAGCCCCCGCAGGCCGGAAGGCGAGACATCCCGTGCGTCCTGCACACCGAGCGCGACGGGGCCCCATCCGTTCTGCGCACAGTACCCTTCGGTACCTGCAAGCTCGGCTCTGCCGAACACCACCTCACCACAGGCGGGGTCGTCTTGTCCCCAGGGATAGGGCGTCTTGACGTCCCTTCCCTCTTGCGTGACGGCGAGCTCCCACTGCGCCTCGGTCGGCAGGTCGCCGCCTTCGAACACGCAGAAAGCGCGTGCGGTAGCCCAGGTCACGCAGTTCAGGGGGTAGTCCTCCCGATCGCCGGGGGCGGACGTGAAGGTACACGCCCCTTGCGTGGGGGACAGAGGCTCATCGAGAGGCGTCACCGGGTCAGGGGCCACGAACCCGCGCCGCAGCGCGTCCCGGAACCGGCCCACGGTCACCTCCTGGGCGTCCATGCGGAAGCGCGGAATGCCCACCAAGCGTTCTGGCGCCGCGTCCGTGAAGTCACCGAACACAAGGAAACGATTGCCGAACACCATCACGTCGCCTGCCACGCAGAGGGGGCCCGGGTCTCCTGACCGCTCGCAAGGCGCGTCGAGCCACGAGGTCTTGTCGATCGCGGGAGGCGTGGACGAGACGGGCTCGGCGATCACGGCCTCTCTTTGTTGCGCGACATCGACGCAGCTGCGTGCTTCTCCCGGGACGGGTCCCTGTCCGAAGGAAGGCATGGTCCCAGCGCAGGCGCCCCGAAGGGTGACACCCACGTAGACGCGCTGTTCGCTCGGAATCTGCAGCAACAGAAGGCGGTCGACGGAGAGCAGCGGGTCCGGCTCGGTCGCGGGGGTTTCATCGATTCCGTCGAGAATCAGTCGGGGGAGTCCGCTGCCGTCCGCGTCGGGGGACAGGACCTCGGGCCAGTCTTGGAGTCGCTCGCCGAGGTAGTCCCGCACTTTGCCTTCCGGATAGACGCGTAGTCGCACCCAGACGTGCTTGGGGGAAGGGTCCTCCGAATACACGCTAAAACTTGGGGGCCAGTCGTCGGCGTTGGGTCGGGCCAGGTCGCGAGAGAGGAACCAGTGGCCGTCCGTGTCGTACAGGTCGATACGAAGCCGGCCGGCGATGCGGGGTGAGGGCAGGTCGGTGTGGACGAAGAGAACCACCTCACCGAGGGGGGGCAGGGGGTCCACGCCGCAGGACGAGACGGCCATCGCCGTCGCCAGCGGGACCATCGACCATCGTCTTCTGCCACTTCGCACGCCCACGCCGGGTCCACCTTCTGGGGCACCATGGCATGGTGGGGGCGGGAAATGAAGAGGATACTCGAAGCAGCACAACCGGTTCAACGGTGATACGCTTCTCCCCCCATGCGCTCCACGGCTTCGATCCTCGCCCTCCTGTTCGCAGGCGTCACATCGCTCCCCGCGTGCAGCTCCACCGAGGACAGTACCCCCGGCACCCACCACCCCGACGCGAGCCCCTCGGACGCGAGCGACACCGACACGCTCGCGCCCCAGGATTCCACGGTCCCCACGGACACGACACCCGACGTGCCCGACGCGCCCGCGGAGGCCGGGCCCACGAGCTGCGAACAGCCATGCACACAGGCCTGCGCGACCCAGGGTCCCATGCAGGGCGACTGCGAGACGTGCGTCTCCACCGTCTGTGGCGACTACCGCACCCAGGCCGAGCAAGCGCCGAACCGCGACGCCCTCTTCGACTGCATCGAGGCGTGTGGATCCGACACCGCGTGCCCCAACGCGTGCTGCAACAAGTACGCGACCGCGTGCGCCTGGGAAGGCGCGTACGAGATGTGCACCTGCGGATTCCCCGAGGAGGACTGTTCGAACGACTGCGTCGACAATTGCGACAACGGCGTGCTCACCGAGACCTGTGGCGTGTGCGCTTCCCAGTCCCCCTGCAGCTTCGCGACATTCACCTATCTGTTCGCCCCCAAGCGAGCGGCACACCAGGATTGCGTGGCCACGTGCGCGTCGAGCACGTTGTCCCGTGACGAATGCCTCGACCTTTGCCGGAACGACCACCCCGAGGCGTCCGCCACGTACGACGACTACATCGCGTGCGTCTGTGAGTGAGCGCTCATAGCTCATAGCTCATAGCTTCGGTGCGACAGATCCCGTCTCGCCGCATCTCCCGATCGAGGCTCCGCGTGTCGAACCTCGGGAAGGATGGGATGCTTCTTCACAGCTTGCTGCCGGTCCGGTTCACGTCCATGGCGTTCGCCATGGCGACGGCGGCTTTGCAGGGCCTGTGGCACGGTCTCGCCAGGGCGTGTACGCTCCCTCGCATGGATGAGGACGACGTACGGCAGCGGATGAGCACCTGGAGGCAGGCCTGGCCGGGCGTGGACGTCGAGCCGGAGAAGGTCGTCGGGTTCGTGCGCTCGAGGCTCGGTGACACGGACATCGAGGAGGTCCATGGCCCGGACCTGTACCTCGCGTGCGGGTGCCTGTACGGGTCGCCCTCTGCCATCGAGGCGTTCGATCGCGGCTTCCTGTCCCACGTACCGGACTTCATCCGCCGCATTGACAGGTCCGATGCGGTGGCCCAGGAGGTCCAACAGATCCTGCGCGAGCGCTTGCTCGTGGGCACCGCGTCGTCGCCTCCGCGGATCGCTGACTACGCAGGTCGCGGCCCCTTGATGAGCTGGCTCCGCGTCGTCGCGGTCCGGGTGGCCCTCGAGCTGCAACGGTCTCGCAAGCCCGCGGTCCCCTCCGACGAGGGGCAAGCTGAAGGCCTCCCCGCCACGGACGACCCCGAGCTCGACTACCTCCGTGTCCGATACGGAACCGAGTTTCGCGAAGCGTTCACCGAGTCCCTCACCGCCCTCGACCCAAAGCAACGCACCATCCTGCAGCTCTACCTCGTCGACGGCCTCAACATCGAGCGGATCGGGCAGGTTTATCAGGTGCATCGGGCCACCGTGGCACGATGGATCGCGGGCACGCGCGACGAGCTGTACGACGAAACCCGTCGACGCCTCCGGGAGAAGCTCCACCTCGACGCCGCGGAGTTCGAGAGCATCGTTCGTCTCGTGCGCAGCCAGCTCGACGTGAGTGTTCGTCGCATCTTGGAAGAGGGTGCGACCACCGACTGAACCGGTTCGCCGTATCGGCTGGCTGCACCGCTTTCTGTGCTCTCTGCGCCCTCTGTGGTTTCTCCTCCGCCGTGCCCCGAATTGCTCACGACGGCCGACGCGCTCGTGCTACACGGCTTCGATGGGTTGCCTCGACGATAACGAGGTCGTGGACTTCATGGAGGGGAGGCTCGATGCCTCCCGTCGAGAAGCGGTCGAGGCCCATCTGGCGGAATGCGCGACGTGCCGGCGCGTGCTGGCGCGGACCGCGGAAGCCCTGCTCCCCACCGGCTCCGACGACGCGGCCCAGGAACCCTTCCTCGCTCCCCTGCGGGGTCTTCTGCCCGGCGATCGGGTCGGTCGCTACCGGGTGCTCCGTCGCGTGGGGGCGGGAGGCATGGGAGTCGTCTATGCCGCCGAGGACACCGAGCTCCGACGCAACGTCGCCCTCAAACTCCTGCGCGCGGACCCCTCGCAACCCGCCGGCGTGCTGGGCGCCCGCCTCAAGCGCGAAGCCCGCGCCGCAAGCCTGATTCAACACCCCAACGTCGTCCCCGTGCACGACGTCCTCGCCCTCGAGGACGGCTCCCCGGTGTTGGTCATGGACTTGCTCGTCGGCGAGTCCCTGCGGGTCAAGCTCGACCGAGAAGCCCCCCTATCCGTCGGGGAAACAGGAGAGATTCTGCTGCCCGTGCTCTCCGGGCTGCAAGCCGCCCACGCCCTCGGCGTGGTCCACCGCGACCTCAAGCCCGAAAACATCTTCCTCTCCGTCACGGCCACCGGCGAAAGAGACGTCAAGATCGTCGACTTCGGCGTCGCCAAGCTCACCGCCCTCGACGGTCCCGCCGCCCAGAGCGCGGGCATGACGGACACTGGCGCGCTCGTAGGCACTCCCTATTACATGTCCCCGGAGCAGGCCTTCGGCGAGAAGAACGTCGACGCCCGGGCCGACCTCTGGGCCGTCGGCGTCATCCTGTACGAATGCCTCGCAGCCAAGAGACCCACCGAGGCCGACAACGTCGGGCAGGTCCTGAAGGCGCTCGCCCACATGTCCTTTCCCGCCCTCGAGACCGTCGCCCCCTCCGTGCCTCCAGGCCTCGCCGCTCTCGTCGCCGGACTGCTGAAGGAGCGAAGCCTTCGGATTCCTACCGCCGAGGAAGCGAAGAAGCGCCTTGCCGAAGCCGTGTCCTCGCACGAGCAGCCCGCGCCGCCGCGAACCGTCCGGTGGCCTCGCTGGCTGGCCTTGGGACTGCCTCTCACGCTCGCCACCGCCGGCCTCCTCTGGGGGGTCGGCTTCCCCTCCACCACCGAGTCCCCTGCCGCACCCTCGGCCGATTCCGCTTCATCGCCCACGGTGCCTGTCGTGGATTCGACCCCAATGCCCTCTTTCGCCCCCATCCCGACTCCCCCCTCCGCCTCCGCAGCAAAGCCCGTCCCGCCCGCTCGCTCCGCACCCGCCCCACGAACACAATCCCCCGCAAGTGCCCCGCCCGCGCCCAGCGCGGTCCCGCCCGCCACCCAGGACCCCACCAAGCTGTTGATTCAACCGCCGTTTTGACGGGTGCAGATCCCGTTTGATTTCCCATGGTCGTGCTCACGCCGGCCCATGACCTATGGCGCGGCGGTGCCGCGCACACGCTCGACTCGGCAGTGCCGAGTCGCTACCGCGGCGGAGGGGCATCGTCGCGATTCGCTGCGTTGGCGGACGGCTCCGGCGTTCTCCACCCGTAGCCGCGACCCAAGATTCGTTCGCGAACAGCCACGCTTCGTGGCCTGCGTGGACGACCGGGCGACGGTCAGCAATGATCCCAGCACCGGAAGCCGAAGGGTGATCGTGAGATGGCAGCTCTACAAGTCCGCCAACGGAGCGACTCGACATGTCGAGTCGAGCGTTGGGCGCGGCACGCCGCGCCGGAGCCCGTAACCGGATGTCAGACATCAACTAGTGGCGCTCGCTCGCCACGGGGTCCGCAGCTCTGCTATCCTGCAATCCCCATGCGTTGGCTTCTCCCCCTTCTGTGCTGCGCCGCCAGCCTCGTCACGGCCTCGGCCCACGCGCAGACCGAGCCCGACGATGTGGTGCAGGCACGAGAGGCCTTTGTCGAGGGCGCATCCCTCGCACGGGACATGCGGTGGGGCGATGCGCTCGACCGGTTCGAAGCCTCCGCTCGCCTGCGTCCCCACGCCGGTACCAGCTACAACATCGGCATCTGTCACCGCGCCCTGGGCCAGTACCTGCGCGCACGCGGCTCGTTCACGCGCGCCCTCACCCAGCACGAAGCCGAGGGCAGCACCGCCCTCGCCGACAGCATGGTCGCCGAGATCAGAACGTTCCTTCAGGAGATCGAGCGCGTGCTCGGCACGCTCGACGTCACCCTCGAGCCACCCACGGCGACCATCGCCGTGAATGGCCGCCCCCTCGAGGTCGCGGGCTCCGGCCCCGAGGGACCGGTCTTGTTCGCGGGGACCCTTCCCCCGGGAGCGGGCCATCCGCCCCCTGCAGCGCGCTTCCGCGTGCTCCTCGACCCCGGCGTCCACGTCGTGGTCATCTCCCGAAAGGGCTTCACCGACATCGTGCAGCGCGTGACCGTCCGCCCGGGGAGTCACCAGTCCCTGCCCCTGGTGCTCGAACGGCTCCCCGGAAGCCTCCACATCGACGCCAGCCAGCAGCACGCGGTCGTCTCGGTCGACGATCTCGACGTCGGCACGACGCCGGTCACTCTCGTTCGTCCCGCGGGAAGCTACCGGGTGGTGGTTCGTAAGCGCGGCTTTCTCACCTACGAGACGGACGCGGACCTGTCGGCGGGGGAGCGGGTGGACTTGCGCGCCATGCTCAAGCCCGACGAGCCTGGGTTGACCGGACAGTGGTGGTTCTGGACGGCGGTCGGGGCGGTGGTCGTGGGGACCGCGGTGGGCACGTACTACGCCAGCCGGCCCGAGCCCGAACGTCCTCCCGTGGACGGTGGCGGGCTCGGATGGGCCATCCGGGTGCCCTGACGGATATCTGTCAGTCCTGAATGCAGTAGGTGCCCGACGCGTTGCCGACCGAGCCGCAGTCCCAGAAGTCGGGGCATTCGGTCCAGTCCTCGCACGTCTTCGAGCAGTATCCGAACGTGGCATCCCCCTTGAACAGGCATATCTGCGACTCACAGTCCGGGTCTGCCTGGCATTCTCCTCCAAGGGGGCTGCCGGTCGACGTCCCGCCTCCGGTCCCCCCACTGCTACCGCCGCTTCCCGCGGTGCCGCCCCCGCTCCCTCCTCCGCCCCCTGTCCAACCTCCGCTCTCCGAACAGGCGTCCGGGCAAGCGACTTCCGCAGGCTCGCAGCACCCGTTGTTGCAGTACGTGGTATTGATGATGCTGCCATCCTGACAGGCGCAGACGATGTTGGGGCATCCGTCGCCGCAAGCGACACAGGAGCTGCCGCCTCCCGAGCCCGCGGTGGAACCGCCGGAACCTGCCGTCGACCCACCCGAGCCCGCGGTGGAACCGCCGGAACCTGCCGTCGACCCGCCCGAGCCCGCGGTGGAACCGCCGGAACCTGCCGTCGACCCACCGGCGCCGTCCTCGTCTTCTCCGGAGTCGGAGCTGCACGCCGCGAGCGCCAGGGTCAGAGAACACACCACGGCGACTCCCATCTTGCGGAACGGGGTCGACGACAAGCTATGACGAAGTTGCATCTTCATGATTCCATCCTTCCGTGCACGGACGGTTACGTTCGTCCGTGCCCCAGCGGGACCTTCACGGGCTGCGTCCATGGGCTTCGGGGATCGCGCCTGCTCGGGTTCGTGTTGAGGTGTCAGCCGGTAGATGAAACGTGTCGACGCTTGTCGCAGGAGGCCGTGTCGATTTTTCACTCCGCGTTTTCGGTCGTTTTTTTTCTGCGACAACCCGCCCGGCCCTGCATCTCCCGGTGGAAGGCGCACCTCGGCGCCCGATGCACGGAGGTAGAAAGATGCTCTCGTTTTCTCGCTTGTGGCGCTCACCCGCTGTCAGTCTCTTGCTGGTTTCCCTGGCCGTCTCCCCCTCGCTCACCGGATGTGCAGCCATGATGTCCGTGGGCCGGCCCTCGACCGCGCTCAAGGCCGTCGAAGGGGCAGGACTGGGCGTGGTGGTTCGCCGCGCCCAGGCTTCCTCGGAGGTGGCCGCCCACGTGGACCGGCTCCTCGTCGAAACCCCAGTAGGCAAAGACGCGGACTGGCCGGCACGGCTGCTCATCACCCGCGAGGGTGCCGAACGCATCCTCACGGAGGCGTCGAAGTCCGGGACTTACGCGAACCAGCCCGCCGAGGTGATGCCGGTGGAGGCGTGGGCCCGCGTGCTCTCGGAGGCCACGTCGTCCGAAGGGGAGCATGCCAGCCTGATGAAGAGAATCAGCACGGAGATGGCAGTCGAGTACGCCGACGTGGCGAAGAAGAACCGAGCCTTCCTGTCGCGGCGCGAAGCAGCCACGAAGGCAGAGGAAGACCTCGACCAGCGCAAAGGCGCGCTGGCAGAAACGGAGCTCGCGTCCGAGAAGGCCAAGGTCGATCGGATGGACGAGGAGGCCGATGCCGCGGAGGAGGCATTCCAAGAAGCAAAGGCCGCCTTCGTCGAGAAGGTCAGAACCTGCGCGGGCAAGGTTCCCAAGGACGTGCGGGACGAGACGGGAAAGGTCCTTGTTCGTCTGCGGGAGGCGGTGGAAGACGCGGACAAGGCCATCGGCGCCGCGCTCGTCCGCTATCCCCTTGCCGCGCCGAGCCTCCTCGGGGACGCACAGACGCAAGCGAAGGTGTTCCTCGCCGACGTCATCGAAGAGAAGTCCGGAAAACGCCCGGACACCAGCTCGATTCAGCCCTCCATCGAGCTCGACGGGCTCACGCCGAAGATCGGTATCAGCGGACTCTCGAGCAAGGAGCTGGGCAGCTTGGACGTGGGAGAGGTGACGTCGGAGACGGCGGCCCGGACTTCCGCCTGGGTGGGCAAGGCCCTCACGCTGATGGCCTGGGCCCCATCGACCGCGAGCACGCTGAGCTACCAGGCATCGGTGCTGGACGCGATCCTCGACGGGTTCGAGAAGGCTGGGTGGCAGAGGCCCGAGGACCTCGAGATCGAGGCGAAAGCCGTCGAAGAGGATTGAAGGTTACGAGCCGGCATCGTCCCAGGGGCCGGGCGCATACCCAGGGGACTGGACGTCGGGTTCGACGTCCTTGCCTGCATCGAAGGGGTCGGGGGCTTCTCCCTGCAGCGGGGGGTCTTCGTCCTTGGCGTCGCCCGCGTCTTGACCGACACCTGCGTCGTAGGGTTCGGGTATGCCCCCGCCAGCGCTTCCGGCGACCCCGGCATCGTAGGAGGGGACTACCCCACCGCCGGATCCCCAGCCTGCCGCGCCTGAAGAACCGGCCGCGCCTGAAGAACCCGCCTCACCCCCGTACCCGCTGTCGAAGGCCGGTGCGATGTCCCCGGATGTGCCGGTTGTGCCACCGCCGCCCGGCTCCACCACGGAGCCCCCGCAGGCCGCCGCCAGCAGGAGCCCCAACCCCACCAGCTTGGGATAGCGCGGCGTCGCAGGCTTCGGACGCGGACATGGGGGCATCGATCGGTACTGGGGCATCGACTCTCTCCGTTCTCCCGACGGGCGCAAGGTGTGCCAGTCGAGGGACTCTGAATAGAAAGGGAGCAAGCTTCGGGCCACCACACTGTGAAGCCGTTGCGTCGCACACGCGTGTGAACGTTCGTTGGACCAGAAGCACGGCTGTGCGTCCGCACAGTCCTGTTTGGATTTGACATGGGGCCACCTGGATGGATGGCGGGCCCGCTCTGTGCCTTCTGCGACCTCTGTGATTGCCTTACAAACTGACGCGCAAGCGCCGCCGCGATCCCACCATCACGAGCGCCAAGACAGCCACCCACCAGCCGGACTGCACCCCTCGACCCGGCGCGGAACAGCCACACCCATCGTCCGAGGACGCGGACCCGCCCGCCCCCGCGCTCCCGCCCGGGTTCACCGCCGCTTCGACGGGACCCGCAGCGTCCGGCTCCTCTCCCCCCTCCGGTCCAGCGGCATCCGGCTTCACCACGTCCGGCTCCACCACGTCCGGCTGCGCCGCATCCGGTACTGCCCCGTCCTCCACACCCGCATCCGAAACGGTCGCCGGAAATAGCGCCGTCCACTCGACGTCGATGCGCGGAGTCCAGCCGTTCTTCGTCCGCCCGTGCGCGAGCAGGCGCATGTCCCCGGGTCCCCGGACCCCCACCGTGAGCATGTGCAACTCTTGGTCGACCATCACGTCGAAGTGGCTCTCGGGGGACTTTCCCCCCGGCTGCTGGTAGTAGGGGTCGAGGAAGCTCGCCCCTTCTGGGGTGGAATGCCCAGTGGTCTGGCTGTTCGTGGTGATGAGCACCTCGCCGCCCAGATAGTCACTTTGGGGCACCCGCGGCCCCGTACAGGTCTGTCCGGCCGCACAGGTGAATACGCCGCCAAACCCCTGCGGTACGTAGTAGTTGAGGAACGTGCCCGTAGCGATCGGGTGGGTCGAAAGCTGCTGGGTTGCCCACCCCAGGTGCGAGGAAACTGGGCCGGATGGGACAGAGGTCAGCAAGTGTCGCACGGCCATGGCGCGAGACACCACGCCGGGATGGGCCGCCACGTTCGAGTTGAAGTCGTGCACGGACGCGAGGGTCCCATGCTCGTTCACACCGGTGATGACGCTGATGAATCCTGGCCAGGCGAGGTTGACCCAGCGCACGGGCTCGTCGGCGGGCTGCACGGCATAGAGCACATGGTGGTGGACCGCCGCGAAGGGCGACCCAAAGTCCAGGCGTCGCGTGGATATCGTGGTGTAGGGCGCCTGCGCGCGCGAGCCCCAGCAGCTGTGGGACCGGCACGCGTAGGCCCAATCGCCGTAGGTGTTGAGGACCTTCATGTCGACGGCGTCGATGTTCGCGCTGGGGTGGACGGACCGCACCCCTTCCGCGAGGCCTTCGAACTGTTCGTCCACCCCGGAAGGAAGCCACGCTGCCATGCCCATGGCGGTGCGCAGGGAGTCGTAGCCCGTCCCGGCGTAGGCGCGGAGGTCCGCGCAGGCACCCACGATGTCGCCGGCGAACGCGACCCCGATCGCTTGTCCGATCTCGCGCTTGTCGCCCCACACCCTCACGACCGTGTACCCCTCCCGGGAGGCATCCAGCTTCTGATCGAGGATCTCGAAGTTCTGGGCACGCGCTTCGACGGCTCCGAAGGACAAGGCCGCGATGATCGGGACGAGCAAGCCACGCTTCATGGAAAAAGGCTTCCCACCCCGCGGCCCCTCGGTCAAGAGCCGGCTGCACCCCTGATCCGGAGCGAAGCGACGGATCAGGGGGCAACCTCTGGATCTTGCTCTGCAATGGCAAGGCGGCCTGCCACCAACAAGGTGAGCGGTGCTTGAGAGGGCTCCCCGACTGTTCGCGACTGTTCGGGGGAAGGCTGGGATGGGGGCGTGCCTCCGGATCTGGGTGCACCCATCCCCATTGCTTCCCGCGGCAACGCGCGGTAGGCGCATCAACCCATGAGCATCGAAGTCCGCGAAACCCGTCTGGGCGGCAACCTGCGTCCCTTCCTCGACGTGGTCGACACCATCTACCGCGACGACCCGTGCTACGTGCGGCCCCTCGACATGGACCTGCGGGAGCGGCTCAGCCTCCGCAACCCGTTCTTCGAGCATGGCGAAGGGACCGTGTTCACAGCCTTCCGCGACGGTCGCTGCGTGGGACGGTGCACCGCCCAGATCGATCGCGAGCACATCGCACGCTACGACGATGGCTGCGGGTTTTTCGGTTTCTTCGACACCATCGACGACGAGAAGGTCGCAAAGGCGCTGCTCGATCGCGCGGCCTACTGGCTTCGCGGGCGCCAGATGAAGAAGATGCGCGGGCCCCTTTCCCTGTGTGTCAACGAGGAGCTCGGGTGCCTCGTCGAAGGCTTCGACACGCCTCCCTACATCATGATGCCGCACCATCGGCCCTACCAGGGCGGGCTCATCGAGGCCGCAGGACTCCCCAAGGCCAAGGACCTCTTCGCCTGGCGCTACACCGCCGGCGACCTCCCCAACCGCGCGATCAAGGCTCACGACACCATCGCCGACATGCCCGAGGTCAAGATGCGCACGGTTGACATGAAACACGTCGAGCGCGACGTGCGCATCGTCATGGACGTGTACAACGACGCCTGGAGCTCGAACTGGGGCTTCGTGCCGCTCACGGAGAAAGAGCTCGCCAAGATGGCGAAGGACATGAAGCTGATTTTGGTCCCCGAGCTCACCCAGATCGTGGAGGTCGAAGGGGAGCCCGTGGCCGTGGGGCTCGCCTTGCCGAACATCAACCAAATGATCGGGGACCTGCACGGCAAGCTCTTGCCCTTCGGCGCCGCCAAGCTGCTCTGGCGCCTGAAGGTGCGCGGCCCCCGCTCCGCACGCCTCATTATCCTCGGGATCCGCAGGAAACTCCGCCAGGTCCGTCGCTACGCCGCCCTGTCCACGTTCATGTATGTGGAGATGCACCGCGCGGGACAGCGGCTCAACGTCCTCGACGGTGAGCTGTCCTGGACCCTCGAGGACAACGCCCCGGTCAACGTCGGAATCAAGTTCATGGGCGGGAAGAAGTACAAGACCTACCGGCTGTACGAGCGCGAGCTCTGACCCATCCCGCGATCATGGCGCGGGGATCCCTGCGCCCTCGAGCTGACTTAGATAGCCCCTGCGCCACGAGCTGCATGGCGTCATACTGCGAAGTAGGATCCTCAGAGAATCGCACATAGCGCACTGTGTCAAGTCGTTACGACACGGCCTTTGCCAACCCGTGCACTGGTTTGTGCGCTTGAACCAGCGAGCTCTGGCGCCAGAAGCCACGCCACGGCTACCAGTGCCTCTGCCCCTGCACCTGCCAACCAGGACGACCGCGATCGCATCGCATACCGTCAATACCACGGTGGTTCGGTCAGTTGGCCGACGCACGACGCGTCCACCTGCTGGATCTCGCCGTCCGCCTCCAAGAATCGTGTAATGACTTCCCCGACGCAAGGTACAACCATCGTGGCGTGCGTCGCATAGGGAACCACGATGTGCGTCGCATTGGGTAGCGTCGCCAAGGCTCTTGCGCCCCACTCAGGCCTTGTCGTCATGTCGATGTCCCCACTCAACAGCAGAACCTTCGCATCCGATGACACTGGCTGCAAGAGACTCGCGTCAAGGGCGTCGATGTTCCACTGGGGACATGCCCGAGCAAGACCTATGATGGAGTAGTCAGTGGAATCGTTGCCCCAAGTCTGCTGTTCCGCGAGCATCTGCAGTGCGTTTACCCCGCCAGACAAGGGCAGGAATTCGGAGCAAGCAATAGCCGCATAAAGTCCAGGCGCCACGTAGCTAGCTCCCCGTGTGATGGGACGGGGCAGACGTAGCGGCTTGACCGAACTGGGCGCTGTGTCGGTAACGACTGCACCGAATACATCGGACATGAGCGCGTTCCACCGGGAGTTCTCACCCGAAGCCGCTGCATGCACCGCGTGCGGAACGCTGAATCTCCAATAGGAGTCGGCGATCGTGAATCGCAAAATAGTCAAGTACAGAGTCTCGTCTTCGACATAGGACGAGCCATTAACCTTGATAGGACGTGGGTTGGCCCTCAGCTCCAAGCGGCGCGCTGTCAGGTCCGCGCTCAAGGTCGGGGAAAGAGACGTGCACGACGCGCTCTGCTTGCAATCTGAGATGAGACGATTGACGCCCCAATCAAAGTCTTGAATCACCTCTTCGAAGAGAGGGTAATCTGGTGGGACCAGGCCATCGAGCACCGCAGCGGCAACCCGATCGCCGTGCTGACGCAAGTATTCCAATCCCAAGCGGGTGCCGTAGGACCCTCCTCTTAGGTGAATCTTGTCGTAGCCAAGCGCGGCACGCACGTCATCCAGGTCGTGTGCAGCGTCCACGGTCCCAAAGTGGCTGAGAGCGTCATCGGCATGCTGCTGCCCGCAGGAGACCCATTGCTGCTTGTGTTCGGGATACTCTTCTGCGCAATCCAGATACCCCGACTCCCCTGTTCCACGCTGGTCGACGTAAATCAAATCGAATTCGTCTCGCAACTCCGGCATGTACCAGGGAATGATGCCGCTCTGGTAGACAGAACCTCCGCCGGGCCCCCCCGCCAACTGGAAGACCGCTCTTCCCGTTGGACCGGCTTTGCTCTTGTGCCGAGCCACCCTCAAGGCAATTGTGCCCGCATCCGGATGCGCGCGATCGAGCGCAACACCAACGGTCGTGCATTCCACACCAAGCGCGGGTTTTGGATACCCATCCGCCCAGTTCGACGTGTCGCATGCCGTCCATGTGAGCGCGACTCCGCCGTCCGCGTCATCCGCTGGCCCGTCCGGTTCGTTCTCTTCCCGCGCATCCTGTTGCACTTCCTCCTGCGTATCCAGCCCCGCGTCTGCCGCGGTGAGAACATCGTCGGAGGCGTCAACCTCCTGCGTGGGTGTAGCACCAGACGCTTCGGGGTCACCGCAGCCCACTCCAACACCCGCGGATCCTACCATCAACGCTGCAACCCAGACGGTCGCTTTGTCGCCAGTTCGCAGCCGAAAGACCGACAATACCATGACTCATCTCCTCTGACTCGCGCTTCGCACATCTTGTGACAGAGTCAGGCAGGGCGCCGCACCGTGCTCGCGCCCCTGTTCCTGAGCTTGCTCCTGCTCGCTTCTGGTCCTGCTCCTGCTCGTTCCATTTGTGAAGTGCAGCAGCTTGGGATCTGTCGCAAAGATTTCCGAAACACAGCCATCTGACGCAGCATCCGCGATTCACGATGCAAGGAGCCCGCAGAACAGGCTGAGGCCCGTTCGGCTGGCTACGTGCCTACTTTGATTCGCGCAGGATCGTCACCAAGCCCGGATCGAGTTGACTGCGAAGCAAGCGCGCCAGACTCTGGGCCTCCGCTGGTTGTAGGTTCAGTCTGCCAATCAACACCCGTTGGGTTTCGTCCAGCAGTTTGATGCGAGCGTCCGCGATCCAACGCGCCACTGTCGATCGGTGCACCTTGTACGACACACCGATTGAATCAATGCTCAGCCCTCCCACCAAGTGTAGCCGAAGTACCGCACGTTGACGTCGCGCCAAGCTCCGCAATGCGATACGGAATGCATCGTTGAAGTCAGTTCGATAGCGAAGCTTCATGAGTTCGACGTCAGGATCCGGAAGATCCGCCAGTGTCTCAGCCAGCCCAGGTGCCTGCAAGGAAACCGATCGACGTTCCGTGACTCGCGCGCGCATCAGCGTCCTCATTGCGGCCGCACGAAGAAACCCCACCAAACTCCCGCGTCCGGAATACCGAAGCAGCCCTGGCGTGCCCTCCCCAGCCAGCATCGACGTGGATAACGCCTGCACCGCTTCGTCCCCCATGCTTGCATTCGAACCGACCCGTCGACCCGCCCGCGCAACCTCTGCGGAGAGCAAGTTCCGAAACGCTGAGACCGCGTGAGGATCGTGCTGCATACAAGCAAGCACCAAGAACAAGTCTGCGGCAAACAGCGCCTCGACGATCTCACGTGCACAACCCCCCTCGACCGCGCGTTCACCTAGAAACACAGCAAATACCTCTGGGTCTACATTGATGTCCGGGTGAGCGCTCGCTGCCTGCTGCAACGCCGCTCGCACACAGCTTTCTGCGTCGGTATCGCTGTCCACGCAGGACCGCACTGCGGGCGACGCACGCTGCAAGAAGGCCAACAAGAGGTAATCACTGCTATTCGCCACGTGAACCGTTCAAGGCTAGAGCGCTGTTCCTATGTAGGCAACACAGGCACTACTCACAGCTTCTTCGAGCGCGAAGCCATCCAATGCCGGAGTTGCGCAATGTGGAAGCCTTGGGGACGACTTGCCTCGAGGTCTTCCAGAGCGAGTTTGGCTAGCTGGTCCGTCTGCTGTTGCGGTGTTCCGAGCTCCTGCAAAATGCGAGCTTGCACAAAGCGGGTTCGGGCGATTTGGAATCGGTTGCCGGAATCCCCATACACGCTAGCGGAACGCTCGGCGTACGCGAGCGCGGTGTCGACGTCGCCCTTCATCAGCGACGTTTCAGCAAGCCCAATGAGCGGCTCGCTCAGCCACGGATGCAAAGCGCCGTTCTGTGATTCCATCGAATGAAGCGCATGCTCAAATTGCTCTTCAGCTTTCAACGGTTCTCCAAGTTGCAACCACGCCTGACCCAACAAGACCCTAGCCAACGCAACGCGGGGATTGGAAGAACCATAGGCTTGTTCCATCGGTGGAATGACCCGGAGCAGACGGTCTCTGCCTTCGAGTCCGCGAGAGCTTTCCAAGGCGCATTCAGCGCGCAGCGCCATGGCTCGCAGCGTGAGGGGATGATTGGGCCCAAGCGTCTTGGTCCACAGCTCAATCGCCCGTTCGACGGACACAGTCGCTTTTGAAAGGTCTCCGTTTGCAAGCTGCACCGAGGCCAGATTGAAGAGACTCTTGCCTACTTCAGGATGGTCTGGCCCAAACAACTGGGTTCGAACATGATGTACGTGAGCGAGCAGCTTTGTCGATTCCGGCAACTGCCCCAAGTCCATCAGGATCCACCCCAGCAGTGAGGCGCTCCACAACAACCGTGGATGCTGTGGCCCTAACGCATTGAGCAGCAACTGATGGGCATTGCGAGCCGGTTCTTGAGCGTCGGCAGGCCGGCCTTGACTATAATACAGAAGCTCGGCACGTGAGCCTTCAAGCTGCCCTTGCAGTCGCGCGCTGCTTCCCAACTGGCTCGCCAACGCTGTTGCGTATTCCAGATATACGTGCGCTCGTTCGGTATGCCACTGCAACCGCCCCACCACGCGTACGAGCGCCAAGTAAGCCTGTACTTCGACTTCCTTGGTCTGTCCTTCACGAGACGCGAGAGCGGCTCCAAATAGGACTTCAGCTGCTTGCTGGTGTTTGCCGACATCGGCCAATACGTCCCCGTGCAGGAGCTGACACTCCGCTTCCAACGGCTTGTACCCCAACTGTTTCGCTTTCAGGCATGTTTGGGAAAGCAACTCATCGGCTTCTGATGGCTTGCCAGCAAGCATGCTCGCCTGCCCGCGATCAACCAACGACTGCAGTTCAGCCGCCCGCGCCGCTCGTTGTGGATCTGTGGGCCAGGCCGCTGCTGCTATGAGGTTGCTTACGTCCATACATGGCTCGAGAGACGGAAGCCCACTCGCGCCTTCTAGCGGGACCTTCGCACCCGGTCCCCTGGATCAACGAAAATGGCGCGAGAAACTGTGTCGATCACGCTCTTCGGCAACGGCATGAAGAATCCCAAATGTCGCCTTTGGAAGCAGATTCGGACGACCGACTCTGCTCGTCGACGCGCTTCTGCTTCATTTCAAACGCCCAAACCGGCTTTTCACAAATACTTCCTTCATCCATGCGAAGTCGCGGAAAGACCCTTGTTTTGTAGACAATCCTTGCCGCCACTGCGAAGGTCCCGCTAGGGCACTTTCTACTACCTCCGCATCGGCATGGGTCAATCGCGCTGTGAAGGCTGAAGCTTGGCGAAGGCGTCGATCGAGACATGCCATGCGCAGCGATAGCACTTCGTCGGACTGGTCACCCCGAACTCGAGTGGCTTCGCACGCGTCTTGGTGCGCGTCGGCCCACTGGTCTTCCCAACGGTCGATCACTTCGCTGGTGTGCACAAACACGTCCATTGCAAAGGGCTTAGCGGTCCGACGAAAGGCTTGCAAAGCAGCGCCGCGGCGGGAATCGTGCCAAATTGTCGACGCCTGCTGACGCGACCCCGTGCAAACGGACTCGGGCCGACCTGCGACCACAACAGCTCCCGCTAACATCACGACACTGACCAAAGCCGCAATCCACCAGCGATGCAGATTGCGACGCGGCGTTGAGGCAAGCGCATCGATCAGCTGGTTCATCGTCAGAAAGCGCTCTCGGGGAACCCTGCTTAGTCCGCGCGCCAAACAACGGCACTGCAGGGCAGGGGGACGCGAGCGGACTGGCATGGGTCGGGCTTGAGCTTCAATCGCAGACATCAATTCGTTGTCCGACCCAGGTAGGCTTCGCGTGTGGAACCACGCTTCGTAAAGCGCAACGCAGAAGCTGTACTGGTCTGACAGTGCATCGCCTAATTGCCCTGCGAGTTGCTCCGGTGCCATGTAGGCGGGTGTCCCAGCCAGCGAGAACCGGGCACTGAAGTCCGCACCCACCAGTCCGTCGACCGAGCGCGCCAATCCGAAGTCCATGACCCGAACGCGGCTATCGTTGCCGATGAGCACGTTGTCAGGCTTGAAGTCGCGATGGACTATTCCTGCCCCATGCGCTGCCGCAAGCCCTCTGCCGGCAGCCACAAATGCATCACGAATCTCTTGCCAGCTGCGCGATTCCTCCCGGAGCCAAGCCGAGAGCGCTTTGCCTTCAATGTACTCCATCGCTACGAACAGACGGTTCCCACACATCCCAACATCAAACACCGATGCGACATTGGGATGGCACAGCCTTGCCATCGCCTGCGCCTCACTGAGCAGCATCGCCCTTGACATGTTGGCCTGTGCAGCTGGTACGCCGTCCATGGCACCAGTGTGCAGAACCTTGAGGGCAATTCGTCGTCCAAGCTCTGGATCGAATGCGGCATAAACTACGCCCATCCCGCCGATTCCGATGGGGTCAAGCACCAAGTAGCGCCCCATGCGCGCGCCTCTCACTATGAAGGGAGACTCCGACTCAGCAGGACCAGATGCCTCTCCAACACAACCAGCAATGACGCAACATGCCGAGCACGTATCGAAGTGCGCCTCAAGCATCTCGATTTCTTCAGTGTTTGCAAGCCCTTCGGCGAAGCGCGCCAGCAACCCCTCACTGGGGCACTGTGAAGCAATCTCTTCCCCAGACAGGGTTGCGTCCGACTGCTTGCGATCTGATTCGTTGAAAGAGGGAGCCATGACGTGCTTGGCAAGGGTCGACGGCATAGTACCACGGGTCCACTCAACGTGCCACGCCGTGTCGAGCGTTCCTGCGGTGTGTAACTAGCCCCTAATCAAGCGAAGGCCGAGCGCGAAGCGCAAGGCGGATTGGGGCC
>CAZAWR010000061.1:0-59110 GCA_964488865.1 uncultured Polyangiaceae bacterium
CCTCGCCGCGCTCACCGCGGCTCACCCCAAAACGCCTCGCCTTCGGCTCGGATAGGCCCAAACCCAAGCCCTTTCTTCGAACAGGGCTTGATTTGGGACGAGGGAAGGCGGAGCTATGGTTTCTCGAGGACGTCTCGTGCGCAGCGCAAGCCAAGCGATGGGCTGCGGTAGGCGGGGGGCTTGGCGTTGCGCAAGGCCGCGCGCATGCCGAGGGGATCCGTGTCTGTCCAGGCCCCTCCACGAATGACCATCGCGGTGCTCGTGCAGTCGGGGCGTGTGTAGGCGCACAGGACGGAGGCGGTCCATTCCCGGACATTGTCTGCCAATCCCCGGACACCGAAGGGGCCCCGCCCATCCGTGAGCCCGGTGTTGGCGGGACAAGTGCCCTGCGCCGTCTCCCCTTCGGCGACACCGCGTTGCCAGCAAAGATCCGGGCTTGGGGGATGATCACCCCAGGGAAAGCGGCCGGAACGCGGTCCTCTCGACGCGAACTCCCACTCTGATTCCGTGGGCAAGCGCTTGGCCGCCCAGGTGCAAAAGGCCTGCGCTTGGTTCCAGTCGATGCAGTTCACAGGATGGTTCCTGCGATCGGGATGGCCCCAGTTGCAGTGGATGCTCGTACCCGGCGCCGTGCACTTGTCCGCCCCGACGCACAGCTGGTAGGCGGCTACCGTCACCTCGATCTCGTCCATTTCGAAAGGTGCCACCTTCGCTTCATGGCTCGGTCGTTCGTTGTGGTTGCCATCGTCGTCGCCCATCTGAAACGTGCCACCGGGGATTGGGATGGTCCGTCCGACCATGGAGTCGAGTTGCAGTCGCTTGGCGGCGACCCGCTCGAGCAGCGCAGCCCGCTCTGCGGTTTGGGGCTCCGCCCATGACGAGGGCACTCCGCCCTGGGCCTCCTCCACTCGATCAGTCCCCAGCAGACGATGGAGCAGGAAGGACACGAGCAACAGTACGAGCACAGCTGAGGCGACCGCGAGCATCGCGAGAGAGCGGCGAACGGATCGTCGTCCCCCGTCCGATGGCCGATTCGACCCAAGCCTGCCGCGGTCCGATGTCATGTGAGCCCAACGTAGCACGGCCGAGGTGCCGTGGAGCCACGCCTCAGATGCCGTTGGGGTCATAGGCCCCTGTGGGCATGGGCTTCACGATGGGCTTGCGCCTGATCTTCCGAGGCGCGGCCGAAGCAGCCGGCTCTGTGCTTCCTGAAGCCGCGGGCGCGCCCTGATCGGGCGTGGCATCGCGTGTCGTGTCGATCGGAACGGAGGGAACACGGTGCCCAGTGTCGGGCTCTTCGTGGGAGGGCAGGACGGGCGAAGGCGCAGAAGCTGGCGCAGAGGGCGGTTCGGGACTGCGGAGGCCGATCCAGGCAGCCACACCCGCAAGGACGATCCCGGCCCCGACGGCCGCTGCGACGACCCCGATGCGCTTGCCGGAAGGCGGGCGGCGGAATGTTTCGGCGTAGAGAGGTTCGACGGAGGAAACATCCTGGTTCTCGTCCTCGGCGGAAGGCCGAGCTTTTCCAGGTGTCGGGGCGGGCTTGTCGAACCGATCCTCGGTCCCCGTCGTCTGCTCGTCCGCAGGGGCTTCGAGGCAAGGGTCTCCGTTGTGCTCTTGGGGCAGCGGGACCGCCGACACGTCGATGCCTGCGTGCGGGCTTTTCTCGGGAGCGATCTCGACGGACGCGGGGGGAAGCGGCGCAGGTGGGTGGGAGCGGGTTCGCGGATGCCCCGGCAGCGAGAGCTCGTTGCGTCGGGCCAGGATACGGCTGCCGGCCAGTCGTGCGACCCATGCGGCCACGTGGGCGTCCGTGGCGATGAAGCGTCCCACGGCTCGGTGGACGGCTTGGGACATTCGGTCGGCGGAGTCGTAGCGCTCGGCGCGGTCGACCGACATGGCTTTCGCGATGATGCTTTCGAGGGGAGCAGCCCAGGCCACGCTGGCGGGCGCTACGGGTTTTGGCAGTGCGCCGGACGCGAACTGTCGGATGAGCGATGAGACCCTGCTCTGCGGGAAGGGCGGGGAGCCCGTGAGTGCCTCGAACAGAATGGCCCCCACGGAGTACAGGTCGGCCCGTTCATCGAGATCCTTTTCTTGCAGGAGATGCTCCGGTGCGAGGTATCCGACGGACGAGGGGACCTTCAGAGCCGCCCACTTGGTCCGACACGCGTGGGCCAGCTTCGCTACCCCGTCGGTTTGCACGAGGATGTTGCCGGGCGCCAGCTCACCGTGGACGAGGTGAAGGGGAGCTCCCACGCCGTCCGTGAGATTGTGTAGCTCTTCCAGCCCCGTGAGCACGTCGACGATGACGCGGAGAGCGATCTCCAGGGGCATGTGAAGTCCAGTGTCCTTGCCTCGGATCCACAAACCTTCGAGCGACTCGCCGTCGACGAACTCGCTCACCAGCAGGATCGCGTCGGCGTCGATCACCACTTCGCGCAAGGGCGCGATACGCGATGGGCGTATTGTCACGAGGGCGCGAGCGGCACGCGCGAAGACGACGACGTCTTCGTTATGAATCGACTTGTCCCGCGCGAAGCGCTCGATCACGACGGGATCGACTTTGCGTCCCTTGGAGGAGGTGATGGCCGCGTAGACGGGCACGGGGCGGTCCCCGAGGCGGCGCACGAACGAGTAGCCCTTGGCGATCGGTAGATCGGTCGGAGCAGTGCTCGAGCCCTCCATGAGGGGATCCTACACCCGGTCTTCGTGGCGTTCGAGCGTTCCTTGTGGGGGGATGGGCGAACCGACCTATCGTGCGCGGCGGCGCCGCAGAAGCGAGGTGGCGAGCAGGCCGAGGGCAGTCAACAGACCCCAGGCTCCCCCGGCCGACCCTGCGACGGCACAGCCGCTGTCGTCTCCCTCTCCACCGGACGCTGGTTGCGCCGCGGGCATGCACACGCTGACGCCGCCGGACGGCTCGCACTTCTCTCCTCCGCGACAGTCCGAGAGCGTCGTGCAGACCTTGCGGCAGGCCGTGTCGCGGCACACGTAGCCGCCGTCGCATTCCGAGTCGACCGTGCAGGAGACCTGAACGCACCGGCCGGTGTCGGTGTCGCAGACTTGGCCGCCCTCGCAGTCGGTGTTTTTCGAGCAGCCTTCGGGCGCTGTTCCGCCGGTGCCCGCCAGGCCTCCATCCGTGCCCCCCGCGCCGGCACTCCCTCCCGTCGTTCCGGCGTAGCCACCCATCTCTGCGCCGCCGGAACCGCCCGACCCACCGGTTCCACCCGACCCGCCCGCACCCGCTGTGCCTCCCGCACCCCCCGTTCCCCCATCCACAGGGTCATCAGGCACGTCCACGTCGATGCGGACGACCCAATCCCCTTTTGGGTTCAGACCATAGTTTGCGAGCTGGGAGAACGAGAACCACTTCGGTCCAGTCCCGAGGTCCGCGAAGATGAAGTTCGCGCCGTTGTCCGCGGCGTTCGAGTTGTCGTGCACCGGAGATGCGTTCGTCTGGTCGATCGTGTACGCGATCATGAAAGAGCCGTCGTCGATCGTCATGTTCGACGCGCCCACGTCAATCTCGTTGAGCGCGTTGTCGTTCGAGAAGGCAAAAGAGTCGAATACGCCGAGGCTGGCGCCGGGAGCCGCGTTGGTCTGGTGGAAGACTTCGAGGGGCATGCTGACGTCGTTGGCAACGCCGGTTTCCGTGCACGGGGGCTGCACGCTCAGGGCGACATTGGTGAGGAGTATGCGCGCCTTGAGCAAGCGAGCTGGGTAGGCAGGGGGCGTGAAGCTGGCCGCGAATCGCTCGCCGACGACGAAGCCGCAGACGGCCGTTGCGTCGGTGTTGTCGACGAGCGTGTCGTGCTGGAGTGTGACCGTCTTGGCGAGCGCACTGGGCGAGAAGAGCGTGAGGGCTGAGGCAGAGGCGAGGAAGATGCGCGTGCGGAAGCTGGTGCGTCGAAGCATGAGAGACCTCCCGTCGGTATTCCCGCATGGTAGCGCGAATGCCGAGGGAGGCGCCACGCTGGCCTGGCGGGGTGGTTCAGGCGCCGACTTCGATATTCTGGGCCTCGGCCGCGCGGACACTGATCAGGTAGGTTCCCAGGCGCAGCTCAATCGGATCCCCGAGCAATGCCTTGCGAAGCACCTTGCCGTTGGCGCCGTGGACGAAGCCCATGTCCACGAGTCGCTTTCTTATTTCGCCCCGGGCGCGAATGGCGGAGATGGTGAAGTCACTGCCAACTTGCACTTGATCGAGGGTCATGGGCTCTCTTGACGGAGTGAACGGGCGTCACAGTCGCGGAAACACAGAGTTATCTAGTACCTGGCTGTCCACCCGTCAACGGACCCGGCGGACGGCGAGGCGCAGGAAGGGGGCGCTTTTCGCTGTTCGTCTCGCGCGACCCGCTCCGAGCGCACTACAAAAATCCAAGGCTTTCCTACTTCGCTCGGGGTGTACTGTTGATCGAGACGCGATGAGGCGGTCGTGATATTTCCAGCATCATGGCGTCGCGGAACGTTCTGGTCGTAGGTGGGGGCGCGCGCGAGCATGCGCTGTGCGTTGCCCTGGACAAGTCCCCGTCGGTGGGCCGCGTCATGGCGGTTCCCGGTAACGCTGGTATCGGGCGCAAGTGGTCTTGTCACCCGATTCGGTACGGAGACAAGGACACGTTTTTCGAGATCGTGGAGCAGAACGCGGTGGACCTGGTGGTCGTGGGGCCGGAGGGGCCGCTGGTGGAAGGGATGGCCGACGAGCTGAACAAGCGCGGTGTGGCGGTGTTCGGGCCTTCTGCGAAGGCAGCTCGGCTGGAGGGGTCGAAGGTTTTCATGAAGACCTTCGCTCAGGAGGTCGGCATCCCGACCGCGCCGTTCAAGGTGTTCAAGAGCCCGACGGCCGCGCGTGCGTACGTTCGAACTCTGCAAACGCCGCCTGTGATCAAGGCCGACGGTCTGTGCGCGGGCAAGGGGGTCGTCGTGTCCGATTCCCTTTCCGATGCACTATCCGCGGTCGATGCCATCCTCGAGCGTCGTGCGTTTGGGGATTCCGGGGCCTCCATCGTGGTGGAGGAACGGCTCAATGGGCAGGAGGCGAGCGTGCAGGCCATGTGCGACGGGGAGAGGATGTTTGTGCTGCCCGCGGCACAGGACCACAAGCGTCTCAAGGACGGCGATCAAGGGCAGAACACGGGGGGCATGGGGGCGTACGCTCCTGCCCCGGTGATTACTCCCGCGCTTGGTGCACGCGTTCGGGAACGAATCCTCGAGCCCGCGCTTGCGGGTATGCGCGATCGAGGGATGCCTTTCCGCGGTGTGCTGTTCGCGGGGCTGATGATTACCCCCGAAGGGGATCCTTACCTGCTCGAGTTCAACGTGCGTTTCGGCGACCCGGAGGCCCAGGTTACGTTGCCCCTGCTCAAGGGCGACTTCGGGGAAGCCTGCTACGCATGCGCCCGAGGAGAGCTCGAGGAAGGCATGCTCAGCATCGAAGACCGGCATGCCTTGTGCGTCGTGCTCGCCTCCCACGGATACCCTGGGAACGTGCGAACCGGCGACAGCATCCGCGGCCTCGACGTCGTCGAGCAGCTCGAGGACGTCTTGGTGTACCACGCTGGGACCAGAGCCCTCGGCGACCGCCTCGTCACGGGCGGCGGCAGGGTCGTGAGCATCGTTGGCCTGGCGGATTCTCTGCCGAAGGCCAGGGACCGCGCCTACGACGCGTGTGAGAAGGTCTCCTTCGAAGGGATGCAGCTTCGTCGTGACATCGGCGGGCGCGCTCTGACTTGACGAGCTCGCCCCGTACGTCAAGCGCTGCTTGACGGGATGCGCCATCGGTGCATCGTTTCCTTGTCAACCCGGCGCTTGCGGGGGAGCATCCCACTCCTGGGCAAGCTGATCACGTCCCGTCACGGGAACGGCGGTAGGGTGACCGTGGGGATGGGATATGCGGGGCGTGCCAGGAGGAATCCCTGACCGAAGTGTGTTCCGGTGTCCCGCACGGCGCTGAACTCCGAGGCGGTTTCGATCCCCTCGGCCACCACGAAAGCATCGAGGTCCTCGCACAACCGGACCACGCGGCGAACGAGGGTTTGTTGCCGCGGGTTTGCGTCGAGGCCGTGGACGAGCCCACGATCGATCTTGACCATGCGTGGCTGCAGATCGGCGATGCGCTTGAGGTTGGAGTACCCCGCGCCGAGGTCATCGATTACGAGGAAGAACTGTCCGCGGCTGCAGACTTCTCGCAGTACGCTCCGGCAAAGGCCGAAGTGTGACATGGGGACGGACTCCGTAATCTCGAGATAGACCTCGGCGTCGTGCGAGAAGATGGGGTCGTCTGGGCGCACGAGCCAGCCCTCGCTCAGCTCGGATGGGTGGACGTTGAGGAAGAGAGGGACGCCGCTGCACAAGGGGACGGCGATTTCGCGGATGAGGCGCCCCAGTCGGCCGACGCAACCGAGCTTGACGGCTTGGTCGAAGAGTCGGGGGGGAGGCTGGAACTCCGGCAGGCGGCAGCGCACGAGCGCCTCGCAGGCGAAGGGGCGACCCGTAGCCAGCTCCACGATGGGCTGGAAGACGACGCGCAGGTCATCGGCCGAAACCATGGTGCGAATGGCTCGGAGAGACTCTCGCGGTTGTCCGACGTCGGGCTCACGCATGGCGACCGGGTCCGGAGGGACCTGGGAGACCCTGAACTCGGGGATGTGGAAGTCGCGCTCCTTCATGCAGTCTCCCCACGGGTCTGCGAGAAGCCAGGAGGTCCGATCTCGGACGGTCCAGGGGCGCGAGTCATGAACATAGAATACTTGAATACCCGAACGATGGGAATCGCGCCATGGGTCTTGGAGCAGAAGCTGGCTTGGTGCTCGTTCGGTGCGACGGTTCATGCCGTGGCTCGTCCAGCTGGGTTGACGCTCGCGCGAGGCCGATGTACTCCCGAACGTGGCGCCTACGAGGACGGTGTTGGACAATCCCCGCGCAACAAGTGGACTTGCTCAATTCGTGGTCGACACCGGCTTGGTGTCGAAGGAGCAGATCCAGGAAGTCCTCGAAGCCAGCGGCGACGACAAGAGGCTGGCGCCCGTGCTCATCCAGAGCGGGTTTGTCGCCGCGGCCAAGCTGGCGCAGATGCTCTCGTACCAGCTGTGTTTGCCGTGGGTGTCGCTGGACCACATCCGATTTTCTCCGAAGCTTCTCCGGCTGATCCCCGTGGAGCTCGCGGTCAAGTACGGTGTCGTTCCCGTGCACATGCGGCGCCGCAACTCGGATGGCCGCATGACGCTCTACGTGGCCACGGACGATCCCACCAGCGAGGAAGCGCTCGAGGCGTGCAAGCGGGCGGCGGGAATGCCGGTGCGGATGATGGTTGCCACGCCGACGGACGTGACGAAGGCGCTCGCGGAGGAGTACGGGGAAGGCGAGGTTTCGCCGGCGGACGACGCGCTGGCAGACACGGCGCCCGATGGGACCGCGCTGGACGTACCGAAAGCGGCTCCGCGCTCGTTGCCGGACACGGATGTGGCGGCTGCCGCGGCGAGGATGTCGTCGCCGGATCTGAGCGACGTTCCGCAGGTGCCTTTGGCTGCAGTCACGCTTTCGAACGAGCGACCCGGGGGGATGAGCCCGCCTGCACCGCGCGTGGTCGCGGGGCCGAGTGCTTCCAGTCCGCCTCCTCCCCGCGCCGCGGCGTCGCCTATCCCCAGGGAGGTGTCTCCGGTTCCCGGTCTGACGCCGGGCGTTCCGAATGTTGCCCCGCGCATTGTCGAGGCCCATTCGAGTCGTGCAGGGGACGACGAGATCGAGGAGATCGATGACCTGGAAGTGGAGGACGAGGCGGCAGAGGCCTTGTTCTCTCGCGACCCGGTGCCGGAGACCACGCCTTCGCCCAAGGACCAGGAGGTGCGGGAGAAGCCCCTCCCGCGCGTGACCGAGCCGGTGTTTGGCGACGAAGGCGAGACGCGGCCTCGCGGACGCAAGGCTCCTTCGGACACGAGTGCCCTGTTCGACTCGTCCTCGTGGGAGGCTCCGCACAAGGAGACGACTCCGGGGGCTTTGCCGCTGCCTCCCCCTCCCGCGTTTCTGTTCAGCGAGAGCCTCGCCTCGGCGCCGCCTCCGCCCGGGGCGATCCCGCCACCGCCCCCCCCGCCGATGCCGGTGGCCGACTCCATTCTTCCAGAAGACATCGATGTCGACTTGCAGGAGGGAGCCCCCGAGGAGCTTTCACCGGAGCCCTTCGAAGTACAACCCGTCCCGACACCCCGATCCGTGCAGGAGGACGGTGTCGTGCTCGTGGTGGGTGCCGACGAGGACTTCATCCGCAAGTGCCATCGTGCTCTCTTTCTGCTGCCGGTGCGAATGGTGTCCTGCGCGCTCATGTCCGCCTCCTCCCGAGCGAAGGACGTGAAGCCTTTCGTGATCGTGGTGCCGGAGGACGTCTACGGTTTCGACCGATTCGCCTTCCACCGCCTGGCCCTCGCATCGGGCTGCCCTCTTCTGATCTGGGAGCGCGAGTTCGAGCCCGAGCAGGTCTCCGCGCTCATCGAGATCGCCCACGGCAAGTCGACGGGCACTTCCTGACCGTTCGACCCGTCCCTTTACATCCCAGACATGCGTTGGTACCAAGACCGAACGCATCCAGGAGGTAGGTCATGTCGTTGCGGTTCGATCCGGAACGCGCCCTCGTCGAGATCAGGCGCGAGTTTGGTGAGCATGGCGGGGTTTGCCCCTCCATCGAGCGCTCCGCCACGTTCACGGTGCTGGAGCCAGGCACCATGCCCGAAATCTTCGGCGGCCTCCGAGGCCCCGAAAAGGGCGGTTGCTTCCTCTACAGTCGACACTTCAACCCCACCGTCGACGTCCTCGCCCGGTCCCTCGCTGCGATGGAAGGCACCGAGTACGCCGTCTGCACGGCGAGCGGGATCTCCGCCATTTCTTGCGCTCTGCTGCAGATCTGCAGGCACGGCGACCACGTCGTCTCCAGCGATACGATCTACGGTGGCACCCACGCCCTGCTCGCAGAGACGTTCCCCCAGCTAGGCCTGCACGCTACCTTCGTCGACCCGTCGGACACCGCCGCCTTCGAGAAGGCCATCACTCCCAAGACCAAGGTCCTGTACACCGAGGTCGTGGGCAACCCCACCCTCAAGGTCGCCGACATCCGCGCGCTCGCCAACGTCGCTCACGACCGTGGCATCGTGCTCGTCGTCGACAACACGTTCACGCCCCTGATCGTGTCTCCCGCTCAGCTCGGCGCCGACATCGTCGTCTACTCCCTGACCAAGTTCGTCAACGGAGCCAGCGACATGATCGCCGGTGCGGTCTGTGCCTCCAAGGACTTCATCTACCAGCTCATGGACCTGCATACCGGCCGCGTCATGCTGCTCGGGCCCACCATGGACCCTCGCACCGCGTTCGATGTCCACCAGCGCCTTCCTCACCTCGCCCTCCGGATGCGAGAGCACAGCCGTCGCGCCAAGGCCATCGCCGAGCACCTCGCATCCCTCGGCGCCCCCGTCGTCTACCCCGGGCTTCCTTCGCACCCTCAGCACGCCCTGTTCGCGTCGATGGCGAACGAAGGCTTCGGGTTCGGCGGCATGCTCACCCTGGACTGCAAGACGGCCGAACGTGCCGAGAAGACCATGTCGATCCTGCAGAACGAAGAGCGCTTCGGGTACATCGCCGTCTCCCTTGGTTACTTCGACACGCTCATCTCGTGCTCTGGGTCGTCGACTTCGTCCGAGATTCCTCCCGAGGATCAGACGAAAATGGGGCTGTCTCCCGGGTTGCTCCGCATCGCGATCGGCTACACTGGATCGCTCGAGGAGCGCATCGCACAGGTCGAGCGCGCCGTGCGCAAGGCCGGACTGATCTGATCCGTTCTTCGCTACCTCCAGCACGAGGAGTGCGCTGCCATGAAGCTTCTGTCGAGTTCCGTTAGCGTCGCGCTCGTGGGGCGACGCCTTCCTGACAACGACAACCTCGGCCTCGGCTACCTGCAGGCGGCCCTCGACCGAGAAGGCATCCCCTGCCAGCGCCACGTGCTGAACCATCTCGCTGAGGTCCAACCGATCGCTCGAGCCATCCTTCGAGATTCCGTCTCGGTGGTGGGCCTGTCCCTGAGCGATGGCGGGTCTGCGCCGCTGGCGCTGGCGCTCGGGGAAATGCTTCACGCGCAGGGGTTCGACGGGCACATCACGTGTGGCGGTCCCTTCGCCACGCTTGCGCGCGACTGGCTGCTGGAGCGCTATGAATGGATCGATTCCGTCGTTCGGCACGAAGGAGAGCGCGTCCTGCCTTCGCTGTGCAGGGCGGTCTCTCTCGGGCGGTCGGCCGAGGGGATGGCTGGCGTGACGACGCGTGCGGGGGATGGTTTGCCTGCTCCCGTGTGCGACCGAGACCCGCTGGGTTTGGTTCCCGTACGAGACCGGCTCTGGACGATCGCGGGGCACAGGTGCGCGCACGTCCTGGCGAGCCGCGGGTGCGCTGGGCGCTGTGCGTACTGTGGCCCGGCTGCGTTGCAGGACCTCGCGCGCACGGAAGGCCTTCGAGCGGGACTCTCCAAGGCAACGCTCGACGAAGCGGGGGTTGGCGGCGTGTGCCACCGATCGGTCGACGCGCTCTGCGACGAGATTTCCCACCTCTGGCACGCCGAGGACGTGCGCTACTTTTACTTCGTTGACGAGCACCTGCTTCCGTACGAGGAACGCGGCGCGCTGGCCTACTTGGAAGGGCTCCGTCGCGGTCTGGCGGCGCGTCGGGTGGGTGCCCTGGGGATCGGGACGATGCTGCGTGCGGACCGCATCACGCCTGCCATCGTTCGAGCGTTCGCGGAAGCTGGGCTCGCGCGTCTCTTTCTCGGGATCGAGTTTGGGACGCAGGAGGAGGCGCGCGGCTACGGTCGCAACGCGAACCCGGAGCGCGCGATCGCACTGCTGCATGGGCTGGACCGTGCCGGCGTTGCCGTCATCAGCAACTTGATGCTGCTTCACCCGGCTTCCACGCCAGCGTCCGTTCGGGCGGGGCTCGACCTGCTCTCCAGGTTCTCGTCGGGCGTCTTCGAGACCACCCGCATGATGGTCTATCACGGGACGCGGTTGTGGCAGCGCATGCGGGCCGCGGGCCGCTTGACGGGCAATCCCCTGCGCTACGGGTACACGTTCGAGGACCCCGTGGTGGAGCGCTTCTCGCACATCTTCACGCGGTTGCGGGCGGAGGCGTTCTGGGACCACTCAATCGCGTACCGGACCCACGACGCGTATCTGCTGCTTGCCTTGTCGAGGAAGCTGGAGGCGTCGAGGGTGACGACGCAGGCGGAGGGCGAACTGGAGAGCATCCGCCGCGCCGTCAACGAGCTGTACGTAGACGCGTATGGTTCAGCGCTTGCGGCGGCCGAGGGCGGTTGCGGCTGGTTCGAGGCGGGGCCGATCGTGGCGGATGCGCGGGACAAGGCCTTCGCGCTGACACGACGACTTGCGCGTTGCGAGGAGGTGCTGTGCAAGCGAACGGGGACACCCGCGCGCGTGTTTTCTCCGATGCGTGCGGCGGCAGCCGGCACACTCTCGTTCGTCATGCTCGCGGGAGTTCCCTCGTGTGGAGGCAAGGTCGAGGCGGAAGACGTGCCTGGGAGCGACGGAGGAACGGGAGGAGTTTCGGGGTCAGGGGGGGCCTCGGGGACGGGCGGGACGGGAGGCATGGGCGGGACGGGAGGCATGGGCGGGACGGGAGGCATGGGCGGGACGGGAGGTATGGGAGGCGTCTCGGGCGCAGGCGGAACGACAATCGCCTGTACGCCCGGCACGAAGGAGCAGCAGCGGGATGCTGCGCACGACGCGATCCTGCAGGCCGATGCGTGCTTCTCCGGTGAGGTGACGCTCGATGAAGGTGGCTACGCCACGCCTACGTTCGACCTTCCGTTCTACGGGATGGGACCCATGATTTGCGACACGCCGTCGAACGCCGAACGCAAGAGCGTGGCGGAGAAGACCGCGTCTGCTGCGCTCTCGACGGTGGACACTTCGTGCCTGGCGAACGAGTGGATGGAGGTCCGGGGTGGGGCGACGTCTGACGCGGACAGGCTTCGAGAGGTGCTGGTGGGCGCATGCCCGGACTGGTTCTCTTGGGAGGAGGGGTCGTTCGCCATCGTCCTGGATGCGACCGGGAAGGCCGTGGGGATGACACCTGTGTCGCCGGGGACGCCGGTACCGGAGGACCTCGAGGCGTGTGTGCTCGGGGCGTTGTCGGGACTCACATTCCCGTGCCTTGGTGGGTATACGATTTGTCCGGAGTTCGTGATCGCGGAGTGAAGGGCTACTTCGCGTCCCAGAGCTTGACTCCGCCGGCGAAAGCGATGGAGTTTGGCACGAGGACGATGCCTTCGGGTTGCTTTCGCTTGAGCTTGCGGGCGTTGCCGCCGCCCACGTACAGCACCCGGAAGTTGAAGATGCGGCGCAGCAGGGCGAAGGCGCGGTCGGCGCGACGATTCCACGTGGCCTTTCCGACCTTGTCGAGCGCGGCCTGCCCTAGGCGTTCTTCGTAGGTCATCCCCTTTTCGAACGGATGATGACCGAGCTCCAGGTTGGGCAGCAGGCGTCCGTCCGCGTACAGCGCTGCCCCCATGCCCGTGCCCAGGGTGATGACCATCTCCACGCCGCGGCCCTCGATGGCCCCGAACCCGTGCATGTCCGCGTCGTTGATGACTCTCACGGGTTTTCCCGCCACCTGCTCGATCTGCTTCTGCAGGTCGACGTTGGACCAGTTTCCATCCAGGTTGGGAGCGGTCTTGGTCACCCCGTCGATGACGACGCCTGGGAAGCCGACGGCCACGCGCTCGAACGGGCGCTGCCGTTCGAGGAGCTTGTGGATGGTGGCGATCACGGGTTCGGGTTTGGCTGGGCGCGGGGTCTTGATGCGGAGGCGGTCCGTGACGGGGTCCTCAGGGCCGCGAAAGCACCTGCCCTTGATGCCCGATCCACCGACGTCCACGGCCAGGGTGATGGGAGTGGCTTTCTTGTCCTTCATGATGGGGTCTCTTGGTAGGAGTCCGGGGCCTTCGGGGGCCCTTATCGAGATCCGTCGTCGCGTGTACCCACGGGAAGCGGTGGTGGCAAGGACGGTCTGGGAACGGCCCCGGCTAGCTCGCGGTACAGGGCGTAGTAGCTGCGGGCGCTGGCGTCCCAGGAGGCGTCCCGGGTCAGGCAGTTGCGGACGATGCGTGACCAGAGTGCCTTGTTCTGCCTGGCCTTCGCGGCTCTTCGAAGCGCGGCGACGATGCCGTCGGGAGAGACCTCGCCCAGCCAGAAGCCGGTGCCGGTGGAGTTGGCTTCGTCGACGGGCTCCACGGTGTCCGCGAGTCCGCCGACGGGACTGACCACGGGGACGGCGCCGTAGCGCATGGCGTATTGCTGTCCGAGCCCGCAGGGTTCGAATCGCGAGGGCATGAGGAAGATGTCGGCGCCTGCGTAGACGCGTCGGGCGATGGGGTCGCCGAAGGCGCAACGGAAGCCTACCTTTCTTCGGTAGCGACCGGCCGCCTCTGCGAGCTTGGCCTCCATGGCGGGGTCGCCGAACGCGACGATGGCGAACCGCATGCCGTCCTCGACCAGGGGGGGAAGAGCCTGCAGGAGCATGTCGATGCCCTTCTGGTGCGTGAGACGGGAGACCACGCCGACGATGGGTGGGTCGTCCGTCATGTCGAGGCCGAACTCGGCAGCGAGGGCAGTCCTGCAGGCGATCCGACCGGTGGGATCGTGTGCGTCATAGCGGGCGGCCAGGGCGCGGTCGCGCGAGGGTCCCCAGAGGTTGGTATCGATGCCATTGGTGATGCCGACGAGGTTGTCCGACCGGGCGGCGAGGACGCCTTCGAGCCCGTGGTCCTGCTCCTGGTCGAGCACTTCGTGCGCATAGGTGTGGCTGACGGTGGTGACACGGTCTGCGTACACCACGCCGGCCTTGAGGAAGTTGATGCGACCGTTGGCGAGGACCGCGTCCTCGTGAAGAACGGCGTCGTGAAGGCCGAGCACGGGTGCGCGGTCGACCGGGAAGCTTCCCTGGTAGGCGATGTTGTGGAAGGTGAACACGCTGGCTGTCTGTCGCCATGCTTCGTCGTCCGCGAGCCTGGCGTAGGCGACGGCGAGGCCCGCATGCCAGTCGTGGGCGTGCACGATGTCGGGGGGGCCTTCGAACAGGACGTCGGCGGCGCGCAGGGCGGCCATGCTCAGGACGGCGAAGCGCAGGTCGTTGTCAGGGAAGGGGCCCTCTTCGGAGCCGTAGATTCCGTTGCGCTTGAACAGCGGAGGGCAGTCAAGCAGCAACACGCGAACGTCCCCGTCCGTCACGGTCTCGAGGACCCCCACCTGCCTCACGTCGCCGCCGAGGGGGGCCCAGACCGGGCGCTTCCATGTGCGGGGAGCCGTGCCCGCTTCGAGTCGGGTCGAACCGTAGTAGGGCGTGGCGACGACGACCTCGACGCCCATGTCTCCGAGGGCGTGGGAGAGCCCCTGCATCACGTCGCCGAGGCCGCCTGCGCGCGCGAAGGGGGCTAGCTCGGCGCTGACGATCAGCACGCGAAGAGGGCGGGGGAGGGAAGTCTTGGCGTCGTAGGCGTCGGGGATCATGGCTTGGGGAGAGCATGCACCGGGTGGGAGATGGGTGGAAGGGGGCGCTGCAATCGAGGAGGGGCTGAACGTCCGACGGGCAAACGGCGCTGGCGCCAGGCGTGTCGGCGGGTCGTGGATACCCAGTGGGCCGCCAGGCCCAGGGAACCGTGAACCGGTCGGGGCTCCGGCTCATGGGATGCGGGGTGAGGAGGGAAGCCGTTGGAGGTGAGGTCGACTATCCCTGAAGGGATAGGTTACCCGGACTTCACCGGTCGGAACGGGGCCAGGAAGCTTGCCAGGGCCCCGGGGTTGCGGGTGGAGATCCACAACCGACCCTGACCGGTGAAGTGGCAGACCAACCCCTCGCCGCTGAGAAATAGGCTCTTCAGACCGCCGAGTTTCTGCACGCGGTACTGCAGCCCGCCCTGGAAGCCGACGATGTGGCTCGTGTCCACGATGTACCCACCCTGCACGTCGATGGCGTGGATCCCGCCATAGGAGGAGAAGAACAGGGGCCCTTGGCCCTGGGCTCGCAGCAGGGCGAGGCCCGCACCGCTGAAGAAGCCGCGCGCTCCCTCCCACTTGGTGTCCATCGTCACGCCGCTTCCGCAAGCCATGAAGGCTCCAGAGGACAGGAAAATCGGCGTGACCCCGTCGCACATCACCTGCTCCACGTCTCCCTCCGGCGCGGGGGCGAGGTAGAGCCGCTGCATGGGAGCGGTGGCGGTGAAGGTATTCTGAAAGAGGCTCTCCCCGCCGAGCATCTTGCGCTTGGCGGCGGCGAGCAGCCCTCCTTGCATCTGCGTCTTCATCTGGACCCCGCCGTCCATCGCGACCATGGCGGAGGCCTCCACGAGCATCTGTTCACCTGCGTTCTCGAAGGTGACCTTCAGCATTCCGAAGTCGGGCTTCTGCAGCAATTGGGTCTGCATTCTACGCTCTCCTTGCTAGGCCGGCGGCAGCATGCCCCCAACGGATTGACCATATTCGGATGGATTGCGCGACTGCATCCAGATCCGCCCCTGACCGCTGAAGTGGCAGACCAAGCCCTCCCCCGAAAGGAACGACCCGATCCACCCCGACGCGCTCTTGCCCACGCTGTACTGCAACGTCGCGTCCCAGGCCACCAGATGCCCGGTGTCGATCACCATGTTGCCATCGCAATGCACGAGCTGGAGCCCGCCGAAGGCCCCGACCACCAACTGGCCCGGCCCCTGCGCCGTCGCGTGCAGGATGAACATGCCGGCTCGGGAGAAGAAGGACTTGAGCCCCCCGACCTTGGTGTTGATCTCGACGTTCGGGGTGGAGAAAACGAACGCGGAACTCTGGATGTAGAAGCCCTGGGGCGCCATGTCGAGGATCGCCATGTCGCCGCACAAGGCCTGGGCGAGGAGCACTTCGCCGGCGCCCTGGGTGGCGGTGAACGTGTTGCGATAAAACGACTCGCCGGCGAACAGCCGCTTGAGCCCCCCGGTGAAGCCACCGGTGGACTGGGTCTGCATTTGCACGTTGGGGGACATCCCGACCATGGCTCCGGATTCGGCCACCAAGGACTCCCCGGGCGCGAGCACCACGCGAGCCAGCGAGTGAGCTGGCTGATACATCAGGTTGATTTGCATGATGGTACGACCTTTCTCAACCCATGCCCGAGAGCCAGGACACAAGTGAGCTTGCGTTTCGGCTCTGGATGTAGATGCGGCCCTGCCCGTTGAACTTGCAGACCAGTCCCTCTCCCGATGCCACCATCCCCATGAGACCGCCCCCCGCGCTCCCGATGTCGAACGAGAGGTTGCCCTCGTAGCCGACGAGATGTCCATTATCGACGGTGAACGCGCCGTTCACGTCGATGGCCTCGACGCCGCCGTAGCTGGTGAACCAGAGGTCACCGTGGCCCGTGACTTCGAGGAAGAAGGCGCCCTCCTTCGCGAGCAGGCCCCGGATTCCTCCGAACTTGAGGCCCATCTGGACGTCCCCCGCATGGGCGAGGTAGGCGCCTGTGGATAGCACCAGCTTCTCTCCGTTGAGCCGCCGATACACGACCGGGCCGCTCATGGTAGGGGCGAGCCACACGCTGCCACCCGCGGGGGCGGTGAAGTGGTTGACGATGAACGTCTCTCCGCCGACGAACTTGCGGACGAGGGCGATGAGCAACGCCTTGAACATGGCGAACGCCCCGCCTCCCGGGGCATTGAGCTTCGCCTCCATGTTCACGGACTTGTGCTTCGCCACCATGACGCCGGCTTCGGCCACGATGGTCTGACCCGGCGCCAGGTCGATGCGAAGCATCGCGAAAGACGGACCGTGGGTGATCTCCTGGGCGACGGAACCCGCCGGAACGATCGCCGTCGATGGCGGTTGCACGCCGGCCCCCTGCATGCCTGGTTGCTGTGGTTGCATGGCTTCTCCCCGTCTTGGTGAACGGAACCATGGGTATGTAGGCTGGATCGACCCCGAATGGCAACCGTCCTGCGTCACGGAGACGTCAGCCGCACTCGCGACGAGAGGGCGTCGACCGATCGTCGCAGGCCTACCGCGTGAACCCGCGTACTCCACCCGGTGCCGCAGGCTGTCCGCGCGACGGTCCCGCCCCTCCTGCCGGCGCGGGGTCGAACCGCAAGGTGCGCAGCAGTCCCCACGCCCTCCAGCTGTAGAAGCCGTCCGGGCGCTTGGACTGGCGGATCCTCGGGTCCGCGATCTCGAACAGCGCGGGCGCGTTGGACCCGGGCGCACCGAACAACGCCTTGGTCTTCTCGTCCTTGCTCTTGTACTTGTCCGAGAACCTGAACCTCAAATACAGGTCCGCCTGACTCTCCGCCAGCTTCTCACGGAGTGTGATCTTCCCGTCGGCGTTGAAGTCCAGGTCGTTGCCTGCGGCCGCCAGCTTCGTGATCGTCACGCGCCCTTCGGCGATGTCACAGGCAAGCTCCAGGTCCCCGACCACCATGCGAGGAAGCGCAATGGTGTCCTTGATCTTCGACTTCCCATCTCCCACCGAGAGGTCTTGCAGGGTCAGCTCGATCGACCCCGTCGCCTTCGCCATCTTGCCCTCCGGCAAGGTCAAGTCCACCGTTCCGCCCAGACGCCCCGTGAGCGGTAGGCCGATGACCTCGACCAACGGTCCGATCTCCCCCACGGACAGGTCCGAGAGTTCGAGGGAAATCGATCGGTCTTCCCCGCTCTTTCGCGTGGACCCACTCAGCGTTCCGCCGAGGAGGTCCGCGGAGAAATGGATCGTCACGCGCCCAATGAGGAGCGGAAGCAACGCGACCCGCGCCGCCACCCGATCGATCTCGAACTCCGATGGCGGCCCCTTGGTGCCGTCGTCCTTCACCGACGGGGCGGAGATGATGCGGACGCCGTGGGCCTCCGCCCCTGAGAGCCAGTAGGAGGAGAGCCTGTCGATTTCGAGTTGCGAGTCGCCGCCAGACTTTCGCTGATCCTCTGCGAAAGCCACGACCACGCGGTCGCGAAGGCTGTCGAACGGGAAGGTGAGGTACCCGAAGAGCGCGAAGCACACCAGGTAGAACACCGGATACAGCACCCAGAGCAGGATCTTGCGCAGCCGCGGGCTCATGGCTTCTCCCCGCTGGAAGACGTGGAAGGCGTCGTCTTGGCGCCTTCCTTTTTCGCGACCCGGTCAAAGGCCGACACGCCAAGCTCCACATCGTAGGAGTCCGCTTCGCGACCCCGGCGACGAATGTTCAGACGGGAGACGACGATCGGGTGTCCAGCGTTCTCCAGCGCTTCGAGCATCTTGACCAGGGGAAGGAGCGAGACCTTGCGAAGGCGCACCACCGTGGAGCGCTCCACGTACTTCTTGCCGTGGGGGACCTCCGCACGGTCCTGCGACTCAGGTATCTCGAGGCCGCTCTTGCGGGCGGCGTTCTCGATGAATCCCGCGAGGGCCGGCGCGGGCTTGTCGTAACGACGGTCAATTTGCGCTCGCCGCTCCTTGACCTCGTCGATGCGCCCGCGGCTTCCTTGCACGGTTTGGATGGCTTTGCGCAGGGCCTCGTTGTGATCCCGGCGGTCGCCCAGGGAGGATGACACGCCGTAGGGAACGAGCAGAAGGGCGAAGACGCCGAACAAGGCCAGGAACACGAAGACGAGCTTGCGCTCGCGCTCCGCCAGGCCGTCGAACCACGCACGAAGGCGCTTCATTCGTCACCTTCCTTGGCCTTGGCCTCGGTTTCGGCTTCGGCGGCATCAGTTTTCTTCTTCTCCGCCCCCTCCACCGGGCACTTGATGTCGAACTCCAGCACGTACTTCTGCCGGTTCTCGTTCACCACCTGGTTGGTCCGCACGATCTTGACGTTCTCGAAGCAACGAACCGTCCCCAGCGAGGTCGCAATCTGCTGCGCTTCCGGGATCGTGGCCACGATGCCGTGGATCGTCGCCTTCCCCTTCTGGAAGTCGAGCTCCTCGATGTCATGCGTCATGTCGGGGGGCACGGCCTTCGAAATCTCGATCATCAGGTCGAAGCCGTCGACGGTCGGCATCGGGTCGTCGACCTTCGTGGTGGTGACGCTCACGGCATCCTCCGCCATTTGGGGGTCCCGAATGGCTTCGCCGACGACCTGGGTGGTCACGGTCGCGAGCGCTTCCTCGAGGACTTCGGTTTGCTGCGAGAGGGTTCGCAGCTCCATCCATGTGGCGAACAGGAAGCTCGTGAAGATGAGGGCACCGATCCCGGCGAGCAGGGGGACTTTCTCCTGCAGGAAGCCGAAGCCTCGCTCGTAGGTGAGAGGTCCCTGCCGGAGGTTCACGCTGCCCGGAGCGCGCGTCAGGCCGAGGGCGAGGGCGACGGCGCGCGTGTACCGGGGCAGCTTCTGCTGAAGCTCCGGGGTGAGTCCTTCCATGCGCGGCGCAGGCAAGCCCGTGACCCGCACCCCAAGCTCCGACGAAAGGTACGCCTCCGCCCCCTGAAACGCGGACCCAGGACCCGTCAGGTACACGAGCTCCGGGGCCGCTCCCCCTTGGGAACGCCACGCGAGCAAGCTCTGCCGCAACTCTCGCGCGAGCGGCTTGGCCGACATCGGCAGCCCCTCCGTTCCCCCGGTCACGGTGCGAACGTACTCGACCTTGCCATTGCGCAGAACCGCGACGTCCGTGGTGGCCCCATCCAGGTGCACGATCATGATGGGGCCCGGCACCACAAGCTCTGGGATGAGCACGACGAGGTTCGCCAGCGCGAAGCTCGACGCGTCCACGCGCTCCGGTTCCACGTTCAAGGCCTGCTGCAGCGTTTCGATCCGGCCCCGGACCTGGTCGAGGCGTGCCACACACGCAAGGACGGACACGGGCGCCTTGGGTCCTTCTCGCGGCAGCAGCCGGCTGTCGAACACAGCCTCCTCGAGGTCGAAGGGCAGCTGGGCCTCCAGCTCGAAAGGCAGCACCTCCGCGAGCTGGCGCATCGCCGTGGGCGGCAAGTCCACCCGTCGGACGAAGAGCTTGTCGCCAGGTAGCAGCGTGGCGATGGAGTCCCCCCGGGACAACAACGGCGCTACGACCGCTCGCACCGCGTCCGCCAGCGTGGGATAGCTTGCGATGGGGAGCTCCTCGAGGGCCGCGATGGCGATGCTCCGGTAGCCGGTTCGCAGCAGCGCGACTCGAACGCTATCCTCCGCGATGTCGATGCCCAGAAGGTTGGCCATGCCGCGTGTTCCTACTCCATTCGCCAGTAGATGATGGTTCCGCCGGGGTTCGGCACCAGCGCACCTTGGATGGCACTCTGGCCCAGAACGTCGGTTGCGTCCGCGCCAAACTGCGTGGACCCGGTGCCCGTGCTCGGGACGGCGCCCGGCGTGGCGCCACCCGTCGCTCCCGGTACCATCCCTTCCATCCCCGCGGGAACGAACCCTGGCCCGTACCCCGGCGCGGGCGCAGCTCGGAAGTCCACCACCGCGTGGATCCGAACCCGGGTCTCACGACGGTAGCCCGGCACCACCCCGTCCGCGTAGATGCTGAAGACTTTGCTCTCGGTGGCCACCATCTTGATGGTCTCGGCCTCCGACAGAAACTGCACGGGCTCGATGCCCAGGCTGGTCAAGATCGGACCGATCATGCCCTGTCCCTTCATCGTGCTGACGAAGGCCTTGGGCGAGAAGAAGAGCGGCGCGCCCATCGTGAACCCCTTCGCCATGCTGAAGAACATGAAGAAGGACTGCGCTTGCACCGGGTCCACACACAAGGTCGCCAGCGGCGCGCCCGCGCACACGATCGCCCAGATCGTCTGCGCGTTCGCAGTGTTCACGTTGACTTGACCTTGCCCCCACACCGTCATCACCCGCTTCTTCGGGTTGCCCGGCTCCGGGTCCACGAACGTCGCCCAGAAGTCGTCCCCCACGCCCCGCACCATGCGAAGCTCTTCCAAGCTGTCGTAGGCCGCGTTCTTGCGACGATAGGGGGTCTTGAGCATCTGGTAGAACGAATCCTCCGGCGCGGTCGTCGAGGCCGTGGCTGTCGAGCGGGGGTCGCAGTTGTAATAGTTCTCGTCCGGGTCCGCCCAGTCGATGAGCGCCGAGCAGAGGGTCATCGAGTCCGAGAACTGCCCGTCGATGTCCCGCTCCTCGAACAAGGGCTTGTACTGGTCCGCCGCCATCAACCCCATGAGCTGTTGCGCCATGCGAGTCTGGCTGAAGGCGTCGCCCCGCGCGGCCACGTTCATGTTGATCTTCGAGTCCTCGTCCACGATCACCAGCTCGAAACGCCCTCCCTCGATGCCGAGGTTGCGCCCCTGGGTCAGGTCGACCCCCGCCAGCGACTGGAATTCCTCGTGGCCCGTCGTGTCGTTGAACGCCCCAAGCACCCGGTCGGAGAACTCCCACACCGGGATCTGGGGCGCTGATCCCTTGCCCCCTGACATCATCATGAACAGCGGCGCGACCGCCTGCCGGATCGTCGGCTCCGCGGCGATGAGAAGACGCGACAGCTGAATCCCGCTTCGCGCCATGTACTCCGCCCGAAGCGCGTCCCGGTCCGAAAGCGCCCCCGACAGCTCGGCGGAGGACTCGTCCTGGAACTCCGCCAGCATCACCGTGAGGATCGTGACGGCGGCCAGCACGATGATGAGGGCAACGCCCCGTCGTGAGCGACGCCGCCGCATCGTGCGGAGGCGAAGGACGGTGGGGTGGTGGTTGCCGTGGTTCATTTGGGAAGGGCGAAGGACAGGGGGTTCTGCATGGCGAGCCCAATGCGCGCCACGAACGGAATGGTCTGGCCGCCGGGGCCGCCCCGCAGCACCAGGGTGACCTTGACTTGCAACGGAAGCCGGCCGAGCTGCCCCGTGGTCGAGGTCGAATCCCATCGCTCCTGCCACATGCCGGAGATCGGGTCGAGGTACTCGAGGTCGAACAGATCGATGTCCTCGGCGAGCACCTGGACGGCTCCGCCTCGGTCCGCCTCGAGGTCGATCAGGTTCGACTCCCGGCGCGCCAGGTCCGTCTTGCCCGACACGTCCGGATCGCTCGAACCGAAGTAGGACAGCTCGTTCTGGTCCGACTCGTGCGCGTCGCGAAGCACACGACGGTAGGAGAACGATGTGAAGTCGAGGCGGTCCGCCGGGGTGCTGTTCTCTCCCACGAACAAGGTCTCTCTCACGATGAAACTCTGGTTGTAGGGTTGGTGGGCCGAGAGAAATGCGCTGGGGATCTCGCGCGCGAGCCGACGGATCGCCAGACGGCCCTCCCGGTAGCGCTGGTTCACTTCCGCCACGCCGCGCTTGCCCCGCGTCATTCCATCGAACGCGCCGTAGATCAGCACCGAGACCATGGCCAGGATCGCCACGGACACGAGCACCTCGAGCAGCGTGATGCCCCGGTGCAAGCCTCTCGTGGAGCGGCGAGCCATGCCTACCTGCCCCTCCCCGTCGGCATGGGGGGAACCAGGGGAACCTTGCTGGTCGAAACAGGGCTGTCCGACGCCCCGAAGGCCCCGCCCGGCGTGATGCCGAGCCCGCCCGCGGCTTCCGGATCCATTCCCTCCACGTTCATGCCCAACCCGCCGCGCATCGGGTTCGTCACGTACTGCACCACGGACAGCTCTCGCTCGTTGATCCCTTCCTTCCACAAGACGGTGACCGTGATCTTCCGGATGCTCGCCTCGAGCATCGGCTTGAGACTCGGGTACACAATCGACATGACCATCGGTGCGAGACCGGCCACGCCTCCGGAGGCGTCTCCGAGCATCGAGGACAGCGCGCCCATGCCCCCCTCCGGCCCCGCGGACTTGAGCGCGTTCCCATCCCCCGACCCCAGGCTCGCGAGAACGCCCAGCGCCCCCGTTCCCCCTGGCATCATCGATGACGGGTCACTCGTGGTGGCGAGGTTCAGCGTGCCCCCGTCCCCTGCGGGATTCATCTCGTCGAAGGTGGGCGGATCGGGCAGCTCGACCCGATCGATCTTCCACTTGCACCGCACCTTCGTCGGGGTGTTGTCTTCGCAGCATTCCCCTTCCTCGAGGACGTCCGTCTCCTGGTAGCCGAGCCGCTGCAGCTCTTCCTCGATCTCGCCCATCTTGCACCGCACCATGCCGATGGCCACGGTCTCGTTCTTCGCGTGCGTGGTCGCCGCGTACAGTCCCGCCTGTGCGGACAAGATCACCGTGAGGCTGAGCCCGAGGATGGCGACGGCCACCATGACTTCCAGCAGAGTGAAGGCGCGGTTGCTCATCAGAAGCCCGTGTCCTCTCGCTCGCTGTCGTCCCGTGGTCTTTCCATGGGCTTGGCGCCGCCCTCGATCCGGACGCGACCGGTCAACGGCGAAACGAGGACGGAGAGCACCCCGTCGTCGCCCGTGTCGCCCTTTCGACCCACCTGAATCGACGCCCGCTCCGTTTGCCCACCCGGCCAGAAGTACAGGTACGCGCGGCCGGAAAGATAGGGATCTTCCGCGTGCGCGACTTCGACCCGCCGGAATGCGACGCCCCGGCCGAGCTCACGACCCTTGGTCGGGTCCTCCGCGTCGAAGCCGAAGGCGTTCACCGGCTTGAACAGCGGGCGCGGCGCCGTCGGGCCCTTGATCAGACGCTCGGACTCGTGAATCGCCGCCTCCTCCTGCGGTGTCGCACCGGTCGCCCCGTCGCTGCCCGTCACATCATCGCGACGCACCAGCATGGGCATGTCCGACTCCTCGAGAACCATCGTGTTCTGCTCGAGGTCGAACACCACGCGCATGGACTTGGAGGTGGATGCCGCGCGGGTGAAGCCCACGCGCACGCCGCTCGCGACCAGCGTCGCAGCAGCGCGGACCCGGGAGTTCGTCGCGGCTCCCATGCCGAACATGATCGTGCCCATGAACAGCGCCATGAGAGCGACGACGACGATGAGCTCGATCAGCGTGAGCCCGCCAGTGTGTCGTCGATTTCTCCTGGGCGCCTTCATGGTTCCTCAGCGCTTCAGGACGGGCCGCCCTTCTCCGGGACGGTGATGTCGTCTTTGCTCCCTTCCTTTTTGTCGGGACCGGGAGAGGAGACGATGGTTTCGTCGTCGACGCACTGGATCTTGTAGGGCGAGTCCCAGGGGTCGGTGGTCTTGGAGGCGCTGTCGATCTCCTTGTCCTGCACGAGCTGGGACACAGTGGGGCACTCTTCCCCACCGCGGGTGGCACGCCAGCGGTTGACGGCATTGCGAATTTCGCGGGCGTTGGTGGTGGCGGTGTCGACCTGGGCTTGCCGGAACTTGGGCAAGACGGCGACCGTGACGCCAGCGGCGATGAGGCTCAGGATCGCAACGACGATCAGAACCTCGATGAGGGTGACGCCGCGCGCTGCGGCGCGGGCGAGGCGAAGGGAGCGTGTGTTGCGGTGCATGTCTGGTTTCTCCGTTGGAACGTCCTCATTCGATTCGGTCCAGCCCCCCGGGAATCCCATCTGGGCCGGCGGACGACAGCTCGTAGCCATCCGGGTTGAAGCGCCCGGGGCACGTGAGCACGAAAGGTCGTCCCCACGCGTCGGCAGGCAGTTGCTTGACGTAGTTCTTGCGCTCGAGCTCGGCGAGCTCTGGGGGACACTCGCCCGCGTGGTCGGCCCGGTACGAATCCACCGCGCGTCGAACGATGAGCAACGACGCGCGTGTGGCGCGAACCCCGGAGGCAGTCCGCTCGCGATGGGCGATGAGCAAGAACACGATGATCACGGCTACCGTGAGCAACACCGGGCGCGCGCGGGACATGCCCGGCCGCCGGAAGAAACCGCCTCGCTGCTCCCACGGCAGGATGATGTTGCGGTCCTTCGGGCGCTTCTTCCCCATGCGTCGTTGCCTCGGCGGTCACTTCACGAACTCGTTCATCTGGATCAAGGGCATCAGGATGGCGAAGGCGATGAATCCCACGGTGCCGCCCATGAACACGATCATGAGAGGCTCCAGCAGGCTGGTGAGCATCTGCACACGCGTCTCCACCTGCGCGTCGTACGCCTTGGACACGCTTTCGAGCATCTCCTCGAGCTGCCCGCTCTTCTCGCCCACGGCGATCATGTGGGTGACCATCGGCGGGAATTGTCCGCTCCTGCGGAGCGGCACCGCGATGCTCTCGCCTTCGCGAATGGAACCCGTGGCGTCCTGCACCACGCGCTCGAGCAGGGCGTTGGTCAGCACCCGGTTCGAGATCTCCATCGCCTTGAGCAGGGGCACGCCGGCCCCGAGCAAGGTCGACAAGGTCTTCGCGAACCTCGCGATGGCGAGCATCTGGATGAGGGGCCCGAACACCGGGGCCTTGAGCGTGAACGTGTCCCACTTGAGCCGCCCCTCCTTCGTCTTGCGCCATCGGTTGAACAGGTAAATGCCGAGCAAGAGGGAGGGGAACAAGATCCACCAGTAGCCTGAGAGGAAGTCCGAGATTCCGATCAGCACCTGCGTGTACCAGGGCAGCGCCTGGTCCAGGCTGTCGAAGATGCTCGTCACCTTCGGGACCACCGCCACCATCAGCACGCTGATGAGCACGGTCCCGATGATCAGCATGAGCACGGGGTAGGCCAGCGCCGCGGACACCTTGCCCTTGAGCTGGGCCTGGCTCTCGAGAAAGTCCGCCAGACGCTCCAGGACCTGTTCCAGCGTCCCAGACACCTCTCCGGCGGCCACCATGTTCACGAAGATCGGAGGAAACACCTTGGGATGCTGCTCCAGCGCTTGCGCGAAGCTCGTCCCCTCGTTGAGGCGCTCCCGCAGGTTCGTGAGCACCCGCTTCAGGTCCTCCTTCTCGACCTGCTCCGTCAGCGCCGTGATCGAATCCACCAGCGGAATGCCCGCCCGCACCAGCGTGGCCAGCTGCCGCGTCATCACCGCGATGTCCGACGAGTTGGCCCTGCGGAAGATCGCGAACAGATCGATCTCGCGCTTCTTCTTCGCCTTGGCCTTCGCCTCCTCCGTAGCGGAGGTCAGCATCACCCCGTCGCGGCGCAGGATCGCACGAAGGTGCTTCGGGTTGTCAGCGTCCCGAAGCCCCTTGGTCGCCTTTCCCGAGGCGATGACGATCCCGCGATACTCGTATACAGCCATCGCTTCACTCCGCCGTCGCCACGTCCTCCTGCGTTGCTGCCAGCACCTCGGCCACCGACGTCACCCCCTCCAGTACCTTGCGCGCGCCGTCGTCCCGCAACGAATCCATGCCCTGCTCCATCGCCACCCGCTTGATCGACTGCGCATCCGCGTTGCGAAGGATCAGCGGGGCCACGGACTCGTCGATCATCAACAGCTCGTAGATGCCTTTTCGCCCCGTGTATCCGGTGTCCATGCAGGAAGGACACCCCTTCGGGCGATAGACCATCGGCACCTGCCCCTCCTCCGTTCCCACCGGGACGTAGTCGCAGTCGTGCGGCGAGTATCGCGGCGAGAAGTTGCGCTCCCGGCGCTGCCGGCTGCGCTCGGGGTCGATCCCGAGCTGGCTCAGCTCGTAGCCAGTCGGCTGGTAGTACTCCTTGCAGTCGGGGCAAAGGACACGCACCAGACGCTGGGCCAGGATGCCGATCACGCTGGACCGTACCAGGAACGGCTCGATCCCCATTTCCACCAGGCGGGTGACCGCGCTCGCTGCGTCGTTCGTGTGGATGGTGGACAGCACGAGGTGGCCCGTCAGCGACGCGTGGATGGCGATTTCCGCCGTTTCCCGGTCGCGGATTTCACCGACCATGATGACGTCGGGGTCTTGGCGCAAGAAGGAGCGCAGGGCGGCCGCGAAGGTCAGCCCGATCTTCGCCTGCACGAACACCTGATGGATCCCGCCGATCTCGTACTCCACCGGGTCTTCGGCCGTCAGGATGTTGACGTTGGGCTTGTTGATGCGGTTCAAACACGCGTACAGGGTGGTCGTCTTGCCGCTGCCCGTGGGACCCGTGACCAGGATGATGCCGTTGGGCTTGGTGATGAGCCCGTCCATCAGCGCGTAGTCCCGCAGCGAGAAGCCCAGGTCCGTGAGGTCGAGCAACACCGCCGTCTTGTGCAAGAGGCGCATGACGATCCGCTCGAACCCGCGGCTGGTGGGGATCGTCGACACGCGCACGTCGATGCTCTTGCCCGCGATCTTGAAAGAGATGCGACCGTCCTGGGGGAGCCGCTTCTCGGCAATGTTCAACCCGGCCTCGATCTTCACGCGCGACACGATCGAGTTCATGAACTGCCGCGGCGCCCTCTTCGCAATGTAGAGCTTGCCGTCAATCCGGTAGCGGACGAGTACCTCGCGCTCCTCCGGCTCGATGTGGATGTCGCTCGCTCGCTCCTTCACAGCCTGCCGGTACAGAGAACGAACCCACCGGATGATCGGCGCGTCGTCGTCCGAATCGAGGATGTCGACGATCTCGTCGTCGTCCGCATCCTCGCCGCTCTCGGTCTTCAGGTCGCTCGCGTGGCCGACCTCGCGCTCGTACACCCGGTTGATCGCTTCGGTGATGCCTTCGCCCGTGGAAACCAGCAGCTCGACGCGCTTGTCCAACAGCGCCCGGACGTCATCGATCGTCGCCGTGTCGAAGGGGTCGGCGCAGAGCAGTGTGACCTGGGTCTCGGACTCCTCGATCGGGATGACCTTGTGCGCCTTGGCGTACGTGATGGGCAAGTGCGCGGCGAGGGCGGTCGGGATGGCGTCGATGTCAATCTTGTCGACGAAGGGCACTCCGGCTTCGGAGGCGAGGGCGCGGTGCAGGGAGACCTCGTCCACGATGTTGCCGGAGACGAGCAGGCCGATGAGGTCCGTACCCTTCTCGCGCTGCAACTCGAACAAGGGCTCGAGGCGCTCCGGGGGCAAGAGACCGTGCCGGACGAAGACATCACCGAGGAATCGATCTTCGCGCATGGCTGCCCTACCTTGCGGGATCCGGCGCGGATTCCGGAGCGAGGTTCCTCGCTGGCGGGGTCACCTTGATGGGGGCCACCCGCGCTCGATTGGGAGGCCCTCCCGGGGCGGGGGGTGCGACGGGAGGCGACGTCGGGTCTCGACCGGGCTGCCCTCCGGCCTGGCCTGACGGCACCCACTCGATCGGGACGCCCGGGTCGTGCTTCTTGGAGACGTCCGGGCGGCTCTCTTCCATCAGGCGCCTGCGCTCGTCCACGTGGAACTGCGCCTGCCGGATCGTCTCCACCAGCCCGTTCGCGCGGCTGAAGTCCTTCGGAGGCTCGTAGGGCTTCTGGTCGCTGAAGACGAAGTAGCGGTCGAGGAACTCCTGGCGCTCCTGCATCTTGCGCTCGAAGATGGCTCGCAGATCGTTCTGGTCCCGGATGATGTAAGGCGTGAGGATCAACAGCAGGTTGGTCTTCTGCTTCGTGTTGGTCGAGTTGCGGAACAGGAACCCGAGCAGCGGCAAGTCTCCCAGCACCGGGATCTTGCTCTCGCTGGTCACTACGGCGTCTCGCATCAAGCCGCCGATGACGACCGTTTGCTGGTCCCGCACCACGACCGTGGTTTGGGCCGTCCGCTTGGTGATCGACACGGCCCCCAGCGCGCCGGAAGCGGCTCCCTGCTCGCTGATCTCCTCGGTCAGCTCGAGACGAACCTCGCTGGAATCGTTGATGTGCGGCACGACCTTGATTTTGGTGCCGACGTCCTGACGAGGCGCTGCGAACCCGCCGAAGCCAAGACCCCCCAGGGCGCCAAGGCTCGACGCCGCTCCCGCTTGCCCGCCCGCCAAGCCTGCCAGGCTTCCGAGGGAAGAACCCATCCCGCCCATGTTGGTCTGCAGCGGGATGTTCTGACCCACGCTAATTTCCGCCGGCACGTTGTCCGTCGCGATGATGTGCGGTGTCGCCAGCACGTTCGCGTCGCTGCTCGTGGCCAGCGCGTTGACCACCACGCCGAAGGCCGGAACCGTCAAACCCGTGCCGAGCAAGTTCGTGGTGCCATCGATGTCCGGACCGCGCACGCCCAGCGCCAACCCCTGCAAGTTGTCCGCAGAGGGCAGCAAGATCGACGTGAGCGGGTTGAACCCGCCGTAGACGAGCGAGTCGCCGCCGCCGCCGACGTTGGGGGCCGCACCGGCGTGATAGTTGATGTTGAACTGGTTGGTATGATCGACCGAGACGTCGAGGATGACCGCCTCGATGAACACCTGCCGTCGCGGGCGGTCCAGCTTGTCGATGACGGTCCGGATCGACGCGTAGTCGCGCAGAGAGGACGTGATGACGAGGGAGTTGGTGGCCTTGTCGGCCGTGATACGAAGCGCTCCCTCGAAGACCCCCTCGGGCGAGCCGGTGGCTCCCGCCGGGCGCGCGCCCTTCGCCCCTCCGGCGGTTCCTATCCCGGACAGGACGTTGTTCAGCGTCTGCGCCAGTTCCTCCGCCATGGCATGCTGCAGCGCCAGGACGTGCACGTCGCCATCGCCCGTCTGCTGCACGTCTAGCCGCTTGATGAGCTCGAGCACCCGCAGATAGGCGGACTCCGTGGACACGATGATGAGGGAGTTGGTGCGATCCTCCGCCATGATCTTGGAGATGCGCGTGTCGCTCGCGTCCGCAGCGTCCGTAGGCTGACCCTTGCCGCTGATGTCGAAGATCTCGGTGAGCTTGGTCGCGAGCTCCGAGGCCGTGGCGTAGTGAACGGGCTCGACCCAGATCTGGTTCGAAGCCCCGCCCACGTCGATCTCTTCCACGATGCGGAGCAGGCGCCGTACGTTCGAGCCGGTGTCCGTGATGATGAGCAGCCCGCCAGGGGGGTAGGTCGAAATGTCGGCTTCCTTCGACTTGAACTTCACGAGGAGCTTGGCCACCTCGTCCGCGGAGATGTGGTTGAGCCGGTAGAGACGGGTGATGTAGCGCTCCTCCTGGGGAACGGGCTGCCCCGTGGCGTACACGGGCGTGGTCTGGTTCACGACCCCAGGGGATTCCACGATCTTGAGAAAGCGCCCGTGGGGAACGACCGTGAGGCCGTTGGTCTCGAGGATGGCGAGAAACGCGCGGTACGCTTCCGCCACAGTCACCTTCTGTGGAGAGTAGACCGTGGCCTTGATGTCACGGACCTTGCCGCCGAAGATGAATCGTCGTCCCGTGAGCTGGCTGATGACGCGTACCAGCTCGGATAGGTTCGCGTCCTCGAGGGAGAAGGCCACGCGGTAGCCGTCGGGCCGTGGCTGGAACTCGACTTCCTCCGGAAACTGCGGGAGGGAGGTCGTGTCTCCGGACCGGGCGGCATCGCCGGGAGGCGCACCGGGAGTCGTCCCGGGCTGCGTTGCCGGGGGCGGGGTCGCCGGGGTTGCAGGGGCAGCCGGGTTGGCCGCGGGGGTCGCTCCCGCACGAGGAGGCAGGCGAAGTCGCTCCACCGGAGTCACGGGAGGCTTGGGCTGCGCTGCCGCAGATCCGGCGAGCAAAGGCAGCAGCAGCGCGACAGGCCACAGCAGGGAAGAAGTTCGTTTCATGAGGCGCTCGGGTTCGTGCGACGTGCGACTACGACAATCCTGCGAAGAGGGCAATCGCGGACGGTTGTCTTCACGATTGCTCCTTCGAGGTGATCCCGCCCTTGCTCGGATCACGAGCCCCGTCCTTCGTGCGAGGCGCCGAGGCACCGTCGGGCGTCTGCACATCCGTGTCTGCCTTCGTGTCGGGCGTGGGCGCCACGGCGAGATCGACCAGAGAGCCGAGAACGAGCAGCACGGCGGCCACGAACACCGCCGAGACGCCGACCATGGCGATGGCTGTCGCGACGGCTCTGCGCCACATGGGACCTTCCTGGATGAAACGGGTCATGACGATGGGAAGCTCCGGCTACTTGATGTTGAAGTCGATGTTGACCGGCTTTCCTTGCCGGTTGACGGTGACGGTCAGGTGGTCTGCGGTCCGGAGCCTCGCGTAGGCCTCCAGCGCTTTCTCGGGGCTCGCCATGTTGAAGCCGTTGATCGTCTCGAGACGGTCTCCGTTCTGCAGACCGAGCGTGCCCAGCAACGTGTCCGGTCGAATACCAAACAGCCGAACCCCCACGACCTTCCCGTTCTCTTGCTCTGGAACGATGCGCGCGGATCGCATCAGCTCGGCCTGGTTCTCCATGATCTGGTCCACCACCGAGCGGTCCACGTTGAACTCCGTCGGGCTCACCTTCTGGATCTTCGAGGCGATGTCCGAGGGAACCGAGCGAGGTCCGCGCTTGCCTGCCGCGGGGTCCTTCTTCTCCACCGGAGGCGGCGGCATCCCAGCGCTGTCCCCCGTCGGCGGCGGCGCGAACATCTGCACCTGACAAAACTCACCACCCCCGTCCAACCACACCCGATCCCAAGCGATGTACCAGATCTTCTTCGACCCGTAGGTGTCCCCGATGCGACGCATCTGCGACTTGCCGTCCCCCGTACCGCCGGCCAGCGCAACCATCGACCACTCCGGGTCGTCCGACGCCGTGATGATGAGCACCTTGGTGGCGTCACGGCAGGCAGCCGCCCCGTAGGGGTTGGAGTAGTCCGAGGACTCGGACACACCCGCCTCTGTCTCGGGTCCTGCGTCGATCCGATTCAATGGGCCGGTCACCGAATCGAAGGGGTTGCGCTCGATGATCGGTTCTGCCGTCTTGCTGGTGGTCGAAGGGCTCGCCGCCCGCGCCGTGGGAGCCGTAGCGTGTCCCGTGGGGGGAGGTGCGGCGATCGCCTTCGCGTCGACCGCGAGACGGGACCCAGCGAACTGGGACACTCCCGATGCCTGGAAGTAGGCCGCAAGACCGACCAAGCCGAGGATGACGACCACGAAGTAGCGTTTGAGGATTGCGTCCAGGCCCATGATTCCGCTTCGAAGGCAGCAACAATCGTGCCCAGGCCTGTCTGTGGCGATTGCATGAGGAAATCAGTGAATCCCCATCCATGGGCTTGCGCCAGGATGGCGGCCACGGACACGGGCGCGTGGTCTGCCTGTCAATTTGTCAATCGCGAGCCGCTGGGCCCGCCCCTCCGGCGAGGCGCCGCAGACCCCCGACCCAAACACCCCGGTTTCCAGCGGAACGCGGGATTGTCACGTTGGCAATCTCGCCCGGCGACCCCTACGCCTCCCCCGCCACACCACCCAGCCGAGCCACAACCCGACCCACGGCAGCCCCGTCTGCCGACCGCCCGCCACGTCACAGGCGCACCCGTCCGGCTCCTCCGCCGCATACACGTAGGCCGATCCTGACCCCGCCGACCCACCCGCAGCCCCCGCCGAACCCGCAGACCCGCCCGATCCCCCCGGCCCCCCCGATGCCCCGGCCCCTCCGCCGACTTCTCCGCCCCCCGTCCCGCCCGAACCTCCCGAACCACCCGAACCACCCGAACCACCCGCACAGTCCACCACCTCGAACGCGAGCGATACCTGCGGTCCAAACCACGCCCGCCCCTCGTCCACCAACTGCCACGTCGTCGTCACCGGCCCCGCCTGCGACGGTGCTACCGCCGCAATCCCCGCCCCCTCCACGAACCGCGTACGACGACACCCCGGCGCGTCGTTGCAGTCCCCTCCCGACGACCGAACATCGTCGTTCGCATTTTCGGTCAGGCTGACGCGACTCGCACCCGACAGAGGATCGGTCCCGTCGCCCGGGACGCCGAGCCGCACCGCGGTCCCCGCCGTCGTCCCGCTCACGTCGGTCCATGCCGCGGACCCGGTGTTCTCCAGCTCGAACCAGAAGTGGAACGCGGTGCCGGCGCACACGCGGTACCCACCCGACCCGTTCGGTTCCGCATCGGACCCGGAGCCGACCAGCGAGGCATCGAGCTCAGGCTTCACAGGCACAACGCACGACCCTGGTGCTGTCAGCACCTCGATGTCGGCGCCGTAGAAGAACCGCAGGATCCCGACGTAGTCGTAGCTCTTGTGGTTCTCGAGGCAGCGTGCCCCCCACTGGCTCATGCACCCACGGTTCTGTCCGAAGATGGGGTAGCTCACGTACCCGAGCTCCGTCTGCTCCACGTCCGCCCCGGTCTTCCCCTCGTTGTACGTGACCCAATGCTCCGTCGTTCCGGTGCTACCCACGCAACTCGGAGGTGTCACGCTGCTGTCCCCGGCGACGTAGAACCCGTACGTCAGCATGTCGTCGTAGCTCAGGTACATGCCCGCCGTCTCGTTGACGGCCTGGTAGTGGATGGGCTCGGGCGTCTTTCCGCACGAGTAGACCTGGCATGACTGGCTGTTGCAGATGGATCCGGAGTCCGCCATGGCGTAGTAGGCCACGGACCGTCCGGCGATGGCTTGCGCCTTCAGCGCCTGCAGGTTGGCGCCGCCGTTTTCGCACTGGATGAGGTGCGGCAGGTAGTCTTTTTCGGTGTCCACGGCTCCGACCCCGTCGACCTGGATCGTGCAATACGCCTGGGGGAGGGGAGCAGCGATCGGTTGGCGTACGGTGCCGAGAGGCTCGTCCGTGGGCTCGGCAGGCCCGCAGGCGGCCAGACCCAGAAGCGCACCGACGCCTACCCAACGCAACCGCGAGAACACCCGGGGCATCATGCGGGCATTGTAGCGCAGCCCGCCTTTCGGTGCTCCATCGATTGGGCGGGGTGACCACGAGTCAGGACGACCAAGGACTCTTTGGGTTGACACCGACCCGCGGGTTCCTCACAACCGAGGGGGCAAGATGAGACAACACGAACGAAGCGGGCTTCGGCTCTGGGGCGTGTCGGCGTCCATGGTTGCCGCGCTGGGTCTGGCAGGTTGCGGGGCGCAGCAGCGGTGGACCGAGGCCGACGTGTACCAGGAGCCTGACCCGACGGATGCACGGCAGCAGCCGGCCGCGTCGAAGGTGTCCGTGTGGGTCACGGGGCCCTCCCACAAGGTGCTTCGCGCCGAGCCCTCGCCGCCCGAGAGCGTGGTGTGGGACGGTGCGCAGGGGCGTGTTCGTCTGCACGCGGCGCGCAACGAGTTTGTCTCGTTCCAGATCGTTTACGCGGGCAGAGGAAAGGGGTTGTCCCTGGAGACCCAGCCGCTGACCGGGGCCGGCAGAAAGCTGATCGACAGGCCGCGCGCCTACCGGGAGCACTTCGTCCCCACCCCCGTGATGTCCCAGTACTCGATCAAGAACGTCCCCTGGGACTGCATGGAAATCGACATGCGCTGCGGTCAGCTCGACGCCCCGAGGGAGTTCCCCGTACAGCTCGTCCCGCTCGATGCACCGAAGCACGGCGCGCCCTTCGACGTGACCGACGCCGGCAACGAGGTGGTCTGGGTCGACTACTTCGTGCCCGAGGGGACGGCCCCCGGAGCGTACCGAGGCACGATCGTCACGGCGGGTCGGACCCTGCAAGTCGAGCTCGAAGTCTGGAACTTCACGCTGCCGTCGGTCAGCCACTTCCCGAGTTGGGCCTACGCGGGACCCGAGGAAATCGCGTGGTCGTTGGGTCGCACGCACCAGCAGATCCCCCAGATGCAGAAGGCGTTCGACGCTTACTTCCAGCTCGCCCACGACCATCGCTTGGTGCTCATGGAGGGCTTCCACTACGACGAGGCGTACGTGAAGGGTCCGGAACGTCGCTACTTCGACTACTACACGGGCGCTGCGTTCAAGGGGCCGTTCGGCGCGGGGTTCGGGTTCGAGCTGTTGCCCACGGAGCCGAGCTTCGGAAAGCTGATCGAGCAGAGCGGGTGGCTGAACCGGGCGTTCGTCATCCTGGAAGACGAGCCCGGCTCCAGGCAGCAGTATTTGGACGTGCTTCGCAAGGGCAAGGCGATTCGGGAGGCGCCGGGCGCAGTCGGGCTACGGCGCATGGTGACCGAGCAGTACACGCCCACCGAGCCCGGCTGGCCGCACCTCGATTCCGAGACCGACATCTTCTGCTCGGGGGGCATCCACCCCGACCAGGTCAAACCGATCGAGACCCGGCAGAACGCGGTGTGGACCTACAACCGAGGACACGCGGGCGCCCCTTACGTGGACGCTCCGGGGCCCGCCATGCGGACGCACGCTTGGGCCGGGTTCCTCACCGGGGCGCGCGCCTGGTACTTCTGGGGTGCGACCTACGTCGTGGACTTGCAGAACAAGTGGCGCAAGAACCGGGACGACGTGAGGAAGAACCCGGTCGCGTACCGCACGGACCTCTGGAACGACCCGTTGACCTTCGACGAGGCGAAGAAGCTGAAGGAGGACGGGTCGCCCTATCCCGTGGACTGGGCTTTGCGCCTCAACGGCGATGGCGTGTTGATCTACCCCGGGACCGAGGCAGGGATCGACGGTCCCCTGCCTGGGTTTCGCCTGAAGAACCTGCGGCAGGGGGCGCAGGACTTCGAGTACCTCTACTTGCTCGAGAAGATGGGCAAGCGAGAGGAGGCCGAAGCCATCGCGAAGGCGTTGCTCGGAACCCTGCGCATGGCCACGGAATCCTCCGACGGACAGGCGGGCGCGGCGGTCTTCGGCTACGAGCTCGACGGGGCGAAGTGGGACGAAGCGCGCATTCGGCTCGGAAAAATGCTTCACACCATCGGTGAGAAAGCCCTCCGGGACGCGATCCAACCCTACAACCAGTATCCGAATCCGGTGGGTCACCCGTCGATGTACGGGGGGGCGCGGTACTGACGGCGGGGACGCGCGTGGAGCCCGGAGTAGCCGGAGTAGCCGCAGACGTCGCAGAGGCCGCAGATTGGGAATGGAGGGTCTGCGGCCCGCGGACCCAATCACTTCGGTGAGCCGTCGGAGAGCGTTGGCGAGAGGATCAGAGCTGGCCGCAGTCCGCGATCGCCACGGGCTTGCTCGTCTGTCCGCCGCGGGAGCCGACGGCTTCCATCTTCTGGATGATCGGCAACCCGTCGATGACCCGACCGAACACGACGTGCTTGCCGTCGAGCCAGTTGGTGTCGGCGGTGCAGATGAAGAACTGGGACCCGTTGGTGTTGGGGCCGGCGTTGGCCATCGACAGGGTGCCCGCGCCGCCGTGCTTGAGCTTGAAGTTCTCGTCCGCGAACTTCTCGCCGTAGATGGACTCGCCGCCGGTGCCGTTGCCGCGGGTGAAGTCGCCTCCCTGGCACATGAACCCGGGGATGATGCGGTGGAAGCTCGAGCCCTTGAAGTGCAGGGGCTTGCCGCTGCGTCCGATGCCCTTCTCTCCCGTGCACAGCGCGCGGAAGTTCTCCGCGGTCTGGGGGACGACGTCGGCGAACAGCTCGAAGGTGACGCGGCCGGCGGGGGCGCCGCCGATGGTGATGTCGAAGAATACCTGCGGATTGGCCATGATCTGGGTTCTCTCCTATGGGGTGGCGCACACGGCGCTAGGTTTCGGGATCGCGTGCCTTGCGCAGTCGAACGAGCCAGTAGGCCGCCGCGCCCAGGACGGCGATCACCACGAGCGTGATGATCATCCACGGCGCACCTTCCCACTTGCCCCGAGCAGGGCCCTCCGGCGGACGTTCCACCACGATGGTCGGCTGCAGCAACATGCGCGACCACGGGTCTACACGGGCCGCCGTCGGCGCGCAAGGAGGCTATGAGCCGTGAGCCTAGCCCGTTGGCCCTGGCGTTCCCCCGCCGTCCGTTGTTGAATGCCGTCGCTTCATGTCTGCCGTTTCACCAGCCCTGTCCCTCTCCGCGGCTCGTCGCGCCCTGCGCTTGTCGAGCGCGCGCCTCGTCGCTTCCGGTTCGTGGAGCTTCGCGAAGGCCACCGGGGTCGTTCTGTCCTTCGGGCTCACCCTCGCCGTCGCTTACCTCGCAGCCAAGGGACTCGGTCACGAAGTCCATGCCGTGGTGGCAAGGACCGCCGTCTGGTTCGCATGGATCGGGGGATCCGCCGTCGCGCTGTGGAGCGCCGGAGACCGAGCGAAGGCCGACCACCTCGAAGGGATCGACCTGCTCGCTCGCACCCACGGCATCGGACCTGGCACCCTCGCCGCCAGCCGCCTGCTGGCCACCGCGCTTCGGGTCGCCGCCCTCGTCATGCTGACCTGCTTGCCCGTCGCCTTCGCATCCCTCGCCGCTTCCCCGACCGCGTCCGACGCCCTGATGCGCCTCCTGTCGCTGCTCCCCCTCGTCGGCTTTGCCCTGTCCGTCGGCCTGGTGGCCGGGCCTCTGGCCGGCGCTTGCGGATGGCTCTCCCCCCGTCACGGTCGGTCTTGGTTGATCGCCATCGTGCTGTTTCCCTGGTCCCTCGACGGCATAGTGACGACCTCTCGGGCCCAGGTCGGTTCCATTCCCGGTGCGCTGGGCTTTCTGGTGGATCTCGTGACGAAGGTAGGTGGAGCGTGAGCGAGCCCGTGATTCGCATGAGCGCGCTGCGGGTTCGCGACGAGCTTGGCGCGATCCAAGGGCTCGAGCTGGCCTTGCCCGCCGGACCCATCGGCGCCCTGCTGGGGAGCCCTGCCGACGGAGCCACGGCGCTCGTCAAAGCCTTGGCCGGTCTGGTTCGTCCTCATGGCGGAGCGCTGAGGATTGGAGGTCGCGACCCTGGCGTTTCGCCGGAGCTGAGGCGGTCTCTCGGTGTGCTGTTGCCCGACCCCGAGCTACCCGATGTGGGACGTGTTCGCGATCTTCTCACGCTCGTCCGCGGACTGCGCGGGGCAGAAGCGCCCCGGGGCACGTGGTACGAGCCGCTCGACGTCGGCTCCCTCGCTTCTCGCAAAGTGGGGTCCCTGCAAGCGCGGGAAGCTCGGACCGTGGCCCTCGCGTTGGCCCTCGCCGTCCCGTCCCCCATCGCCCTCGTGTTGTACGACCCGCTCGCCGTCTCCGGTGCGTCGGTGGACACCCTGCGCCCCTTGCTGCAGGCGAGGTCGGAGCAGGGCTCCTGCGTGCTTGTCTTGACGCCTTCCGCACGAGACGCGACGGCGCTTGCGGACGACGTGGCCACCCTCGAACGGGGACGGATCGGGCGTGCGATGGGCCAGCCCGATGTGGAGCAGCTCGTGCCGGGAAGCCCCGTCGAGCTGATGGTGTGGTGTGACATGCCGCGCGCGTTCGCGTCGGCGCTGGTGCTCGAGCCGGAGGTCACGTCCTTGTCCTGGACCGCCACGGAGGGGAGCGGCGCCTTGCGGGTTCACGGCTCGAGCGCGGATGGGTGCGCCAGGGCGGTCGCACGTGCGGCCTTGGAGGCTGGCATCACGGTGCATGCGATCCAGCAGGTGGTTCCGGGCGCACCCGAGGTGAACGCTGCCTCGGCGGGCTTTGCGCTCGCCATGCGACACAACGCCGCCTACGCCGCGACGGCGCTCGAGGGACGATCGTGAGCGCGTCCTTGTCGGCCCTGACCCTCGGGGGACGCATGGCGCTTCGCCGCCTTGGGGGGCGGTCGACGTTGCTCGTCGCGACTGGCGCGGGCGCCTTCTGTACGCTCGCTGCTTGGGCCGAACGTCACGCGGACCCTGCCGCCGCGGCAAGCCTTGCCCTGCGAGGGCCCGCCTTCGGTCTTGCCATCCCGCTCGCCACCTACGCGCTCGTGTCCGTGGCCCTCGGTCGCGCCAGGCCTGAGGATGCGGTGGGAGGCGCGGCCGTGCTGGGCGCCAACCGTCGCACCGCAGCGATGGGCGCGCTCATCGCCACGAGTGTCGTATCAGCCTTCGTGGGTCTGCTCACTGCCGCGACGACCGTGCTCATCGCCTACGCGCGCGTGGACGGTGGGACCCTCACGGACGTGTTCACGTCGGCGTGGATCGGGGGACTGACGGGGTGGGTGTACGCGTTCTTCTTCGGCGCGGCGTCGACGGTGGGGCGCCGCGGCGGCGGTCGCTTCGTGGCGCTCTTGGCCGACTGGCTGCTCGGTCCGATGGTGGGGGCGGGGGCGGTGCTGTTGCCGCGGTCGCACGCGCTCAACCTGCTTGGGGCGGAGCCGGTGCTGGGGCTTCCACAAATGGCGAGCGCGGGGGTTCTCGTGGGTCTTGCGGTCGCGGCCGCGGGGGTGATGGGGTTGCGGACGCGGGGTTAGGGGTGCCAGCAGAGGTGTTGCCGTACCTGCACGTGCTTTTGCCCCGAGGCTCGGTGGCGACGAGCTGAAATCCCGCCATGTCCGCGATGGTGTCTGGCCGATGCTCCGATTGTGCGTGGCTTGCGCTCACCACGAGCGGATCCGTGATAGTGGGTGCTCATGCAACTGGCCGTTTGGCAACGTGTGCTCGCCAGCGTGCTGCGCTTCGTCCGTTCGGGGGACCGATGGACCAAGCTCGGGCTCGTGGGCGTGCTCTCCGTGTACTTGAGCCTGGGCACGATGTACGCGTACGGGGTCCCTCATCTCGTCTCGTACGACGAACCTTCGCACCTGAGCTACGTGGTGTCGGTGTGGCGGGGTGAGCTGCCCAAGTTCTCCACGCCGATGCCGCTCAAGGACATCGGAATCCGGCGCCATCACAGTCCGCAGATCTGGGTCGCGATCCACCCGCCGCTCTATTACGCACTGCTTGCTCCTGCTGTCGGCCCTGCCCTGGACCGTGGCGAACCCCAGGTCGCGTTGCGCCGGGGGCGTCTCGTGAGCCTCGCGATCAGCGGTCTCGGCCTGGTCTTCATCTTCCTGACGCTCCGTCTGCTGCTTCCGCAACGTCCCTCCTTGGCCGTGGGCGGCACGCTCTTCGGTTCCGTGATCCCTTTCTTCCTGAACGTCATGGGGGCCGTGTTCAACGACAGCGCCGGGTTGCTCATGTCGTCAGCGATCCTGTACACGAGCCTCGTCATTCTCATCCGTGGCCCCACCACGCCGAGGGTGGCGCACGCCGCGATCTGGTTCGGGCTTGCCGGCATGACGCGCCTGTCCACGCTGTTCACGATGGGGCCTGCTCTGCTGGCGGTGTTTCTGGCTTTCATGCTGCAAGAAAAGGGATGGTTGCGGAAGATCGGGCATGCGAGCCTCGCCTGCGCAGCGCTCGTGGCGGCACCTGTTGCGACCTCCGGATGGTGGTACCTGCGCAATGTCCGGCTCTACGACGACTTCACGGGGGCGAAGCCGGCTCTCGTGCTGTTCAAGCGGACAGCGGGCAAGCCTTGGCACGAGTACATGCTCGACCCGGACAAGTGGAAGGACGTCTACGAACAGCTCTGGAGCCTGTTTCTCGCGGGGTATCGGCTTGGTCCCTCCGTTCAGGACCTCGGCAAATGGCTCCTGTTCGTGGCCTTGGGTGGCCTTGCCTTCGCGGTTCTCCGGGCCGCGGTGCCGCAAGTGATGCAGTATCGTGCGATTCCCGCCCGGCTTCGGACGTTGACCAGGGCGCAGTGGTCCCGCGCTCTCGCGTTCGGGATCGTGGCCCTCGCGGTGGCTTTCAGCGCGTACTCGCTCATGGAGCTTCATTCACGCGGCGGGACGTGCAACGCGCGGTACATGTTCACCTCCGCGTGGGTACTCGGGCTCGCATTTGCCGCCGGGTTCTCTGGCTGGCACCGCAGGTGGGGCCTCATCGGGGCTGCTTGTGCGTTCGTTCTGTTCAACTTCGATTGCGCTTCGCGCATCCTGGGTCGCTACGCCAAGCAGTCCGAGAAGAGCCAGGATTTCGGTACCGTCGAGGCCTTCCTCAAGGCCGGCGTGGACAGTCCAACCGAGCTGTATGCTGCCATCGTCGTCGGCTGTGCCGTGGGGCTTGGCTTGGTCGTGGTGTCCATCGCGCGGCTGGAGCCTGCCGGAGAGCGGCTGGACAGCGACCGGGTGGCATAGTACGCCGCCGTCATGGACGAGCACAGCGTGGGCGTGATGGGGGCGGACTACGCCGTGGGGCGAAGGCGTGCCCCGCATCTGCGGTTTCGATTGCGCGTGCGCGCTCAGGTCGCCATCGACGCCATGCGGACTCGTTTGCCTCAGACGAACGCCCGCCGTGTGCTGGACCTGGGCGCCGCGGAGGGCCTCACGCTCCTGCACGCCCGTGATCTGCTAGGCGGGGAAGGCCAGTTTGACGGCGTGGAGCTTTCCTCCGCGCTTCTGGCGGCGGCTCCGGAGTTGCCGCCCAACGTGCGGCTGATCCCCGGTGACGTGACGCGTCTGCCTGGGGAGATCGAGGCGGGAAGCTACGACCTGTGCATGGCCCTCGCGATCCTCGAGCACCTCGACGACCCTCTCGCCTGCGTGCAGGAGGCCGCACGCGTGCTCGCACCTGGTGGTGTGTTCGTGGGCACCTGCCCCAACGTGTTTTGGGACCATGTCGCGGGCGCGCTGCGTTTGGTCGCCGATGAGCACCACGCGCAACGGATGACCGAGCAGAGAATGCTCGAGATCGTGCGAGACGCCGGGTTGGTTCGCCCGCACTTCGCACGGTTCATGCTCGCGCCTGTGGGGATATTGCCGTACCTGCGCGTGCCGGTTCCTCCGAGGCTGTCGCTGTGGATCGACCGCCTCGTCCGGCCCGTTCCCCTGTCGGGTCTGGCATACGTCAACCAGGTGGTGGTCGCGCAGAAGCCAGAATCGCCGTGACGACCGTCGCACCCGTGGGGGACGATCGCGCAGCTACCCACATCCGCACAAGCAACGAAACCATCTGCGGCTCACTGCGGAATCTGCGGCCAACTCCGAGGGCTGCGGATCTGGGGAACAGGCCCCGCCTTGTTCCACGCTCGTTACGCGTGTACCCTTCTCCCTATGTTGGGACGCGTGCACCGCGGCATCTTGGCGATTGTTCTCCTGGGATTATCGACGGTGTTGACTGGTTCGGCCGCGGAGGCGGCGCCGACCCGGGCGCAGCTTGCGGAGGCTCGCGAGGCCTATCGTGAGGGCATCGCGCTCGAGATGGCCGGCGACTGGGGAAAAGCACTCGCGAAGTTCCGGCAGGTGGCAGAAATCAATTCGGCGCCCCAGGTGCGCTTTCACATCGGCCGATGCCAGGAAAAACTCGGGCGCTGGACCGAAGCCCTCGGCGCCTACCGCCTGGCCTTGGCGCAAGCCCGTGAATCCAACGCCAAGGACGTGATCAAGGAGGCGGAAGCGGCTCTCTCCGCACTCGAGAAAGAAATTCCCCGCGTGCGCTTCGTGCTGGCCCCCGGCAGCGAGACCTCCTCGATCCAACTCGATGGGGTCGAGTTGGGTGCTGCCGCTCTGGCCGAAACCATCGTTGTGGACCCCGGCAGCCACCGGCTCGAAGCCTCCCTGCCCGGACACCAACCCCAGGTGGTCACTTTCGAAGTCGCCGCGCGCGACGAATCGACCGTGACCGTTCCCGCGTTCGTTCCCATCAAGGTCTCCGCCCCGGAACCACCCCCCACGAAACCTACGCCCGAACCGGTGCGGGACGATTCGGCCACGCGAAGTAACGTCGTCCCGTGGATCATCACCGGCGCCGGAGCCGCCAGCTTGACTGCCTCCGGCGTCTTCTACGGCCTTCGCGCCAACGCCATCTCCACCCTCGAGGATCGATGCGGAAAGGAACTGCACTGCACGGAAGCGGACCGCAGCACCTATGACAAAGGCAAGACGTATACGACCGTCGCCAACATCACGCTCGGCGCGGGCATCGTCGGCGTGGGACTCGGACTGACCTGGCTGCTCAGTTCCGGCACCAGCTCCGAGGCAAGCTCGACGAAGTCCTCCCCTCACGTCATCGTTCACGGCAAAGGAGCGAGCCTTGTCGGCGCATTCTGACAGCCCCCGAAGCGTCCTGGGAATCGCGGCGATGCTGGCAGCAAGCGGATGCTTCGCAGCATGCTCCTTCCCTGAGGTCACTTTCGATCCCCAGTCATCTTCCGACAGCGGCGTCGATGCCAAGCCGGACACCGTCGGCGACACCAGCGACGAGGACGCGAGCACGCAAGACGTCAGCGAAACGGACGTCGCGCCCGGCGACACGGGGCACGAAGGGTCCGATGCTCCCGAAGATGCTCCCGAAGATGCTCCCGAAGATGCTCCCGAGGATGCTCCCGAGGATGCTCCCGAAGATGCTCCCGAAGATGCGCCCGAAGATGCCCCCGAAGATGCCCCCGAAGATGCCGTCACGGACGTCGATGCTGCCCAGGACGCCACGGACGCGCCTTTGGAGACCTCGGACGACGGTCCGATCGTGTGTGGTAGTGGGGCGAAGCTTTGCGATGGGCAATGCGTGAACGTGGGTGAGCCCGACTACGGCTGCACGGCAACCGGTTGCACGCCTTGCTCGTTGGCCAACGCGACCGCGGCGTGCCACGCGGGCGCTTGTGTGATCGCGAGTTGCGCGCCCGGAAACGCCGATTGCGATGGTGTGGCATCCAACGGTTGCGAGGAGGCGCGGTCGAGCTATGCGGCTGCAGTTCTTGCCGACAGTCCTGTGCTCTATTGGCGTCTGGGCGACAGTGCGGGCTTGGCCCACGATGCAAGCGGCAACGGGCTTGACGGGACCTATCTGGCGGCCACGCTCAACGAGCCAGGTGCGTTGTATTGCGACGCGAACGAGGCAGTCCGATTCACCCATGCTTCGGAAACCCATGTCTTCCATGAACGGGATCCGCTGCTCGAGCCAACGCAAGCCTTGTCCATTGAGTTCTGGTTCAAGCAGACGGGCACCCCGACCGACTGGGAGAAGCTGATCTGGTACGGTGACAGCACGGCTTCCCCCTGGGGCTCCTGGGGTGTCGAACGCGGGCTCGCAACGAATGCGAAGACCTTCACGCTGACGCTGACGATGGAAGAGCAGCGCTATTGGCTGGACTACGATGGGTTCGAGGCTGATACCTGGTACCACTACGTGGCAACCTGGAACGGCAATACCGCGCGCGTCTATGTGAACGGTGTGCTCCAGCGACAACAGGCCGCGACGGGAACACTGAAATACTGGGGCCCCTATGGCTTGACTGTCGGCGCCTGCATGCCTTCCTATGGCTTCTTCAACGGATGGATGGACGAAGTCGCAATCTACGACAAGGCCTTGTCCACGACGCGGATTGCTGCACACTACGCCGCAGCCAGCCCCTGAGAGCCGAACGCTTGAATCGAATTTGACCCGGGCGTCCCTCCGATGTCCGCTCGGTCATGGGTTGCGAATCGAACGTGCCATCCGCGTGAAATGCACTCTAAAACCCAGGCTCCGCCAGGGGAGGCAGAGCCGAGGGGCGCGTGGACCGCCCCTTGGGCTCGGGAACCGGCTTCTTTCCCTGCGGCGGCTGACTCGAGGGGAGCTTCGCTGTCGCCTCGACGGGTGCATCCACGGGGGGCTCGCCCGGGGCTGCCGACGCTGCCGACGCTGCCGACGCTGCCGACGCTGCCGACTCAGCCGGTGCCTCGGGCCTGGCAAGAGGGTTGAGGGTCGACGACGCGGTGGGCTCGACGACATCGAGCGGTGGCTCGACTTCCACGGTGGCGGTGGCTGCGGCCGTCGGCTCTGGCGGAACGAAGGTCCGAGCCGCCACGAATCCGATGCCCAAGAGCGAAACGACCGCGATCAGGACCGCGACAATTCGCCGAAGAGGCCGTCGCGACGATTCAGCGACACCGTTCCGTACCGAGCTGACACTTGCGGAACGGACGACCGAATCCGTCGTGCTTGGCTGACCCACAAGGGTTTCGGGGAGCTGTTCGGTCAGGAGAGCGAGGCCCGAGGCCGGCGTGTTCTGGACTGGGTCCGCGGGGTCAGCCAGGACCGACGCCGTGCTGCTACCGCGATGGTCGACAACCCTCAGGGCCTGCTGGATGGCCGCACGACGCTTATCCCCCGTTGCCCCGAGCACGGTCGTCATGCACTCGGAGAGCTTGCGCGCCGACACTCCATCGATCCGTCTCGACACGCTTGCGAGTTCATCCCCCATGTCCGCGGCGGTGGCAAAGCGTTGCTCCGGCTCCCGAGCGAGAGCCTTGAGGACGACTTTCTCGAGAGGCCGCGGATACCCTGCGACAATCCGGGTGGGTGCAGGGATATCTGCATAGAGCAGGTTGTGAAACGTGGCCCCGTCGTTGTCCCCGCGAAACGGGTGCGTGCCGGTGGTCAACTGGTAGAGAACCACACCGGCGCTGAAGACGTCGACACGACGGTCCAGGGGTTTTCCGAGGACCTGCTCGGGCGCCATGTAGGGCACCTTGCCTTTGATCTGGCCCCCGGCCGTTTGGGTGCTGCTCATCGCGAGGGACTTCGCCACGCCGAAGTCGACCAGCTTCACGACGCCATCGTACGTGATCAGGATGTTCTGCGGCGACACGTCGCGATGCACGAGCCCTGCCGGTTGGCCTGTCTCGTCCTTCAGTTCGTGCGCCGCGTGAAGGCCCGCACAAACGTCCATCATGACCTTCACACCGATGCCGAAGGGAAGCTTGCGATCTCCCGAGGGACGCGTTCGCATCAGCGCACTGAGAGGCTCGCCGTCGATCCACTCCATGACGATGTACAGCAGGTGTGCTTCCTCGCCGAGGTCGATGACTTCGACCACGTTGGGATGCCGGATGCCGGCAACGACGCGGGCTTCGTCGAGAAACATCTTCTCGAAGTCGGGCTCCGTGGACAGCGACGGGAGCATGGTCTTGATGGCAACGATCTTCTGAAATCCCCGGGCGCCTCGGGCACGAGCTGCCCAAACGGCCGCCATGCCACCGCGAGCGATCGGAAGCAGGCATTCGTAACGGCCCAGGACGACCCCAGGCCGGACTTCGAAATCGTCTGTCATGGCAAGACTCCACATTTTGACAGAAAAGGTGCGGACCAACAATCGGTCGATTGCCGTTGTGCAGCCTCGTGGTGCCACGGAGGGGCGCGAAGGGCTTCTTTCCTCCACGCGCGGTCGGCTGCTTCCCAGCTCCCTCCACCTCATTCACAGCTTGCCGCCGCGAAATCTTCGTAGAGCGAAGCTCGTGTTCTTCTTGGCCGCCTGTCCGTAGCTCGCGTCGCCGCAGATGGTTATCGCATCCCTGTCGTACGCTCGATCACGTCTCGTCCTTGCCAGCCGCCACCATCTCCTCGCGCATCGCCTTGGACAGGTCCACCCACCGGCCCACGAGCAAGAAGAGCCCTTCGTCCAGCCGGCGGCAGTCCTTCACCTTGAACCGCACGCCCGTGCCCGACTTCATGCGCACCGTGGCGGACAGCGGCGTCCCCGTCGCCGCTTGCCGGGTCGAGTGCAGCGTGGCGAAGTTGCCGTCGGTCTTGACGACCCGCGCGTCGCCCCCGTCGGTCCAGTGCAGCTCCAACGCGTCGCTCATCGGTTCCTCTCGCGCATGGCCACCCGCGCCTCGCGCTCCGCGTCGCGGTCCTTGATCGCCTCGCGCTTGTCCGTCTTCTTCTTGCCGCGGGCGATGGCCAGCTCCACCTTCGCCTTGCCGTTGCGGAAGTACAGCTTCGTGGCCACCACGGTCATGCCGCCCCGGTCGATCGCGTTCTGGAGCGCGACGATCTCCTTGTGGTGCAGCAGTAGCTTGCGCGTACGGCGCTCGTTGGTGTGCCCGTAGGCGGCGTGATCGAGCACGGAGATGCGCATTCCTTCCAGGAAGACTTCCCCGTTAATCACGCTCGCCCAGGCTTCGGCGATACCCGCGGCGCGGCTGCGGAGGGACTTGACCTCGCTGCCGAGCAACACGAGACCGGCCTCGAACCGATCGCCCAGCTCGTAGTCGAAGCCCGCCCTGCGGTTCGTGGCGACCAGCGTCACGCCGGGTTCGAGCTTGTCCTTCTGCTTGTGCCGGCCCATCGAAGGGTGCGCGATAGCACGGGAACACGGATCGGGGTAGTCCCAGATCCGGAGGCACGGCGCGTGCTCCCCGAGTCACAATCCCCTTGCTGTCTCGGCTAAGGCCCCCATCCCAGCCTTTTCCCGCCGTCGGGGGAAGGAGCCCTCTCACGCGCCGCCCACCTTGTTGGTGGCAGGTCGCCTTGCCGTTCGAAAAGCAAGATCCAGAGGATACCCCCTCGGTCCGTCGCTTCGCTCCGGATCAGGGGTAGTGTTGGCCGCAGATTCCCCAGCCCTGCACCCCGTCTTCAAGACGGTCATACCTGAGCGCTGGCCCTCCGGCGCCCCGACGCCACGTCCTGCATGGTCGCGAGTACCTGCAGCTCAACCCCGCGCGCGAAACCGGACCGGAAACGCCCGAGTTCCACCACGGCTTCCACCGAGTCCCCCACCATCACCGGCACCGCCACCACATGCCCGGGTGCGCACGCACTCTGCAGTCGGCGAGCCACCGTCGCATGCTCCACCGACTTCTCGCTCGAACCCACCAGCGTCTCCCCACGCAGCATTGCCTGCATGGCCGGGTCCCACATCGACACCCACACCAGCATGTGCAGGCCCCGATCCAGACCGTGCACGCCGATCGTGTACATGAACGCGTCCCCGCGACGGTGAAGCAAGCCCACGTGCGCCCCAGCCTCTTCCACCGCGTGGGAGAAGGCCGCTTCGAGATTGCCGTCGACATCCCGCGGAAGGCTTGTCTTCGTCTGCAGCGCCGAGACGGCTGGGTCCACGAGTGTGGAGCGGAACGCGTCGACACGCGTCCTGCCGCTGGCTTCTTGAGCGGACGAAACGATCATCTTGTCCCCCGGTTGGCTCTCACCCGACGAACGTCGGACAAGCGCGGCCCCAGGGCCAAGAATTCGACGTGGTGTGACGTGACGAATCGACGTAGGACTGAGGCAGCATGTGCCGTTTGTTTGGATTCCGGAGCGTCCTGCAGAGTCAGGTCCATCGCTCCCTCGTGGCGGCGGACAACGCGCTAGGCCAGCAGAGTGTCCGTCACCAGGATGGCTGGGGCGTGGCGTACTACGTGGATGGCGCGCCTCACCTGACGAAGAGCCCGACGCACGCCCTGAGCGATGCGATCTTCCACCGGCTCAGCGGCGTGGTGTCGTCGGAGACGGTGCTCGCGCACGTGCGCAACGCGACGCAGGGGACGAACACGGTGTTGAACTGTCACCCGTTCCAGCACGGGCGATGGGTGTTCGCGCACAACGGGGACGTTCCCGGGTTCGCGGATCGGTGGCGCAAGCCGCTGGTGGCGGAGGTGGCGCCGCGTTTCCGGCGGTACATCTTGGGGGACACGGACAGCGAGGTGCTGTTCTTCGTGTTCCTGTCCCGATTGCACGAGCGTGGGCCGCTCGCCCGGTCTCACGACGCGGCCGAGGTGTTGGAGACGCTGGACGAGACGATGCGATTGGTGCGGGCGATGTGTGAGACGGGTCCGGAGCCGGTGTTGCTGACGTGTGTGGTGACGGATGGGGCGACGATGGCCGCGTACCACGGCGGGCGCGAGCTTCGCTGGTCGAGCTACAAGACGCGGTGTGCGGACCGGGATACTTGTCCGAGCCTGTCGGCGGAGTGCGAGGCGCCGACGCAGACGGGGTTCGTCAACCACCTGATCGTCACGAGCGAGCCGTTGCAGGGAGAGAATGTGTGGCAGGAGATGAGGCCGGGTGACGGCATCGCGGTGGACTGGCGGATGAAGCTTGCCCGGCGCACCGGATGTGAATCGTAGGCGTTCGCGAGGATCCTGCCCGCTGCCCATTTTCATCGGGGCCCGTTGGCGCTAGGACGAGGCTGGTCGGGGGCTCCTGGATTCCCGCGACCTCTACCGCCATGCCCAAGGAATGCCACGATCAGCCCGAAGACACGACGGATGACGCGCCGACCTCGAAGGCCCCGTTGGCGACGATGACGGACCGCTTGCGGCTCCTCGCGACGCGGAGCGAGGAGATGTGGTGGGAGATCGGGGTGCTGCTCGACGAGATCGCGGCGCGCGGTCTCGTTCCAATTTCGTTCGACGACTTCGCTGCGTTCGCCGCGGTCGAGGTCGGACTGTCGAAGACGGACGCCCTGCGCTTTCGTCGTGTCGCCCACCACTTCTCGCGCGAGATGGCCATGCGCTTCGGCGCGGCGCGCCTCGACATGCTGCTGCAGTATCTCGATGCCTCACCGAGCGCTCATTACGCCCTCGACTTGCTCCGCATCGAGGTTGTCGTCCGCATCGACGGGGAAGACGTCTCGGTCCTGTTCTCCGAGATCTCGGACGAGGATCTCGCTCACGCGGTGCGCTCGGCGAAGCGAAGGCGCACGACGAGCGACCCGTCGATCCCGCCGGACGTGGCAGCGGAGCGGGACCGGTTGGCGGATGCGCTGGCCGGGGAGGCGCCGGACGCGAGGGTGAAGGTTCACCACACGGCCGGGGGGGTGGATGACTTCTCCCTCTCCTTGACGGGGATCGATCCGTTCAACATGGCGGCGGTCGGGAAGGTGTTGTTGGCGGAGGGCAAGGTCCTGGCGAAGGCGGAGAAGCAGCGCTGAAGCGGGCGGGGAACTGGTGAGCCGGGGACTGGGAGCCGGGAATGGTCAAGTGATTGTCATGATAGGACCGGTCGCCGTCAGCGAACCGCCGTCTTGGACGATGGCGATCTCTGGCCCGGCTCCCCATTTCCCGTCCCCGGTCCCAGTTCACCGGTTGTTGCCGTCGCGATGGGATCGGTCGCCGTCAGCGAACCGCCGTCTTGGGCGATGGCGATCTCTGGCCCGGCTCCCCATTCCCCGTCCCCGGTCCCCGTCTCACCCGTTGTTGACGTCACAATCGGACCGAAGGCTCATCGCTTCGTTGGTCCGAGCGCTTCGGTGATCACGCTGTTGCCGGGGGCAAGCTGCCGAGCGCGGGCGAGCCAAGCCTCCGCGTCTGGGTCCCCTGCTTCGGCCAGGCTCATGGAAAGGACGTAGGTCGCCAGGGGATGATTTCTGTCGAACGACAGAGCCCGCTCCGCGCACCTTGCGGCCTCCGCGGGGTGTCCCTCCACCAGGTAGGTCATTCCCATCCACGCCCACGCTTCACGTCCGGCGGGCCCAGGCGCGGTCGTCACGCTCGCAAGCAGGTCCCGGGCCGAGGCAGGATCTCCTTGGCGTAGCAGGACCCTCGCGTGATGGATCCGCAACGCCGAGATTTCGTTTCCGAGCAGCGACACCGCTTCTGTGACGACCAACTCGGCTTGCTCGTCTCGTCCTAGCCGGTACAAGCAGTCCGCGAGCCCCGCCCAGCCGTGGGGGTCCTCCGGCGCCACCTGGACCAGGCGGAGGAACTGCTCGCGTGCGTCGTCCATTCGGCCGCCTTCGAAGTAGAGCCGCGCGAGGTTCGCGCGGGCAGGGACGAAGCCCGGGTCGACGCGCAAGGCTTCGCGGTAGTGCTCCGCGGCGCGAGCCCACGTGCCGCGTCGCTCCTCCAGCAAGCCGAGGCCGTGGTGAGGCTGCGCGATGTGACGGTTGATCCCGACGGCCTCGTCCAGCCAGCGTCTCGCTTGCGCGAAGTTCCCTCGCTGCAGCTCCACCAAGCCGAGGTTCACCAGGGCATCGACGAAGCGAGGGTGGTACTCGAGGGCGAGGGCGAAGCGGGCCCCGGCCACGGTCAGGTCCCCCTGCTCGAGCGCTTCTACGCCCGCCTGGTTGAGCGTGACGGCCTTGGGCGGCAGGGGCGCCTGCCCCGCGCAACCCGTGAGACAGACGAGCACCAGAAGAATGGAACTCAGCGTGCGGTGTGTCATGTCCCCCGTTCGGACAGCGGGCGATCCGGTTGCGCGAAATCGACATGGGCGCACCGATCCTGTGCCGATTGACACTGCTCGACCGGCTCTGGTAGCGTGCCTTTCCCGATATCATTGAAATTGTTGGATATTCATCCCGTCTGCGGCCTCGATCGCGGACCGAGGAACACCATGCGCCATTCAGCACTCGCCAAGTCGCTCGGCTCCCTGCTTCCCTGTGCAGCCGTGTTGTGCGTCGCGACCTCGGCCCACGCCCAGGCCCGCGTCGCCGACACGAACGGCGACGGCATGGACACCCACCTTTTCCGGCCGGCGCTGGACTCCAAGGGCTTCTTCACGGTCGACGGGGCGGACATCCTCGGGGCCAACGACATCAGCTTTGGTCTGGTCATGGACTATGGCCGGAACCTGATGCGGCTGTCCGACGGCCATGGGGCTGATCAGCTGGTGGCGCACTCGTTTCAGGGGACGTTCGGGTTCAACTACGGTTTGTTCAACGTGGCGACCATCGGTGTGACGGCGCCGGTGAACCTGATGTCCGGGGACGAGGCGAACCAGATTGGACCGGCGGGTGCCGAGTACGACTCGGGCAAGCTCGACGTGCAGAACCTGTCGTACGTGGCGCTTCACTCGAAGCTGAGGCTGTTGCGACCGGACAAGGGGTTCGGCGTGGCGGTCGCGTTGCAGGGCGGGGTTCCCACCTCGGAGGGCGTGGCGCGGGACCTGGGGTCGGACCCGAAGCCCTGGTTCTGGCCGAGGTTGGTCCTCGAGTCACGTCTCGGAAGCTCCAACGCGCTGCGCATCGGTGCGAACGCGGGATACCGCGTGCACGGCGGCAAGAGCACGCGGTTCGGCCAGCTCGAGGAGGGGGAGTTCGAGTCCGGCAATCTGCTGACCGGCGGGTTCGCCGTTTCCTACCGCGCGATGGACGCCCTCGACCTGGTGGGTGAGACCTACATGACCCAGATCGCCTCGGGCAACGCGGACGCCAAGCAGAAGCTTTCCGCGGAGGCCGTGGGCGGCATCAAGCTGTTCGTGGAGCACCGGTCCTTCCTGATGATGGGCGCCGGCACGCGCTACACGCCGGGCTTCGAGGCCGCGGACCTGCGTCTGTTCATCGGCTTCGTGTTCGAGCCTTCCATCGGCGACCGCGACGGGGACGGCTACAAGGACGACGAGGACCAGTGCCCGGACGAGCCCGAGGACTTCGACGGATTCAAGGACGAGGACGGGTGTCCTGATCCGGACAACGACAACGACGGCATCCTGGATGGGGACGATCAGTGCCCGGACGTGCCCGAAGACTTCGACGGGGACGAAGACGAGGACGGATGCCCCGAGGGCGACGACGGGGACCGCGACGGCGACGGCATCCTGGACAAGTTCGACAAGTGCCCGGACGATCCTGAGGACTTCGACGGGTTCGAAGACGAGGACGGCTGTCCCGACCTGGACAACGACAAGGACGGGATCCTCGACAAGGACGACAAGTGCCCGAACGAGCCCGAAGACTTCGACGGGTTCGAAGACGAGGACGGGTGTCCCGATCTGGATAACGACAAGGACGGCATCCCGGACAAGGTCGACAAGTGCCCGAACGAGCCCGAGACCTTCAATGGGTTCCAGGACGAGGACGGCTGCCCCGACCAGGGCAAGGTGGTCATCGAGGACAACGAGATCCTCATCCTCGAGAAGATCATGTTCGAGACCAACAGCGCGAAGATCCGACCCGAGTCCTTCGAGCTTCTCGATGCCGTCGCAACCACCCTCAACCACCATCCCGAGTTCAAGCTGCTCGAGGTAGGCGGGCACGCCGACGAGCGATCCACCGACGAGCACAACCTGCGCCTGACCCGCGATCGCGCCAATTCCGTGCGCCAGGCCCTCATTCAACGCAACGTCGATGCCGGCCGCCTCAGGGCCACGGGCTACGGCGAGTTCTGTCCCCTCGACCCCGCCAACAACGAACAAGCGTGGGAAAAGAACCGCCGCGTCGAGTTCAAGGTGATCAAGACCGACGAGGGCGACACGGGCGTGCAGACCGGGTGCGAGCTCTCACGGCAGAAGGGGATCCAGTAGGCACCCGGTTCGCTGCTATCCTTCCCCCATGCGTCTCGCTCGCCTCTTCCCCCTCTGCATCTTCACCGTGTGCCTCCTGGGTTGCTCCGCCGAAGGCGCCGTCTCGCTCACGGGATCCATTGGCAACGTGAGCGTCGCCGTGTCCGAGCAAGGGTTCGTCGCCAACCTCGAGGGTGGGTTCGACGTCTACCTCGAACTCGGCGAGCGGGCTTCGGGCGCGTCCGACGTGTCCTTCTCGACCTTCTCGCTCGTGCGGGCGGATACGGGCGCTGCCGTGCTCGCGAAGGAACACCTCAGCGTCGTCGGCTCGAAGGCGACACCCTTGCGGATTCAGCCCGGGGGAAGCACCACCATCCACTTCGACATCGGGGATCAGGCGCAGCCCGGCGCGCCGATCACCGCGATGGAGCTGCCCAAGGACGACTTTGCCGCCCTCTGCGGGGCAGGCTCGCTGCAGATCATCGGTACCCTCCAGGATTCCGCCGACGGGCAGCGGCCTTCCACGCTGTCTTCCGTCGCTTTCTCGCCGACCGGCTGCCCGTAGCGCTTCCGCAAAACCACAGCTCTGCCAATCTCCGCACCAACCTTCTGTGGCTTCTGCGCCTTCTGTGGTTTCCGGGCGCGGTCTCGACCTGTGTCGTTACTCCGACGCTGGTTCCTTCTCCTTCACGCCTGCCGCGTCGTTCAACTCCTCCTCGAGGTCTGTCTTGGCGCTTGCCAGCTTCTCGCGGATCTCTTCGTCCGCCTCGGCGGCAAACTCCCCGAGGCGCTGCTTGACCACGCGGCCCAGCGCCGAGACCACCCCCACGGCCTGCCCTACGGGACCCCGGCTTGCACTGTCATGTTGACCCATGGCGCAAGGCTAGCGCGAACCGCCCGCACGCGCACCTCTTGGGCTGTGTCTCGATCTCATCGATGGGTGTCCCGCGCCCGTGCTCAGCGCGAAGCGCGGTCGAGCGACCTAAGGGGAGTCGTCCACCCCAGCCTCCGACGCCAGCGCCTCGACCTCGGCGTCGATGAACCCGCGCCACGTGAAGGCTTCGAGCGCCGTCACCGCCTCGTCCAGCAATTGGCGTTGCACGAAGGCCATGCGCAGCAGCGTCCGGATCGGCGCCGCACGCTCCGCGGACTCGAGTGACAGGTCCACCTTGCGCATCGCCCAGTCGGGACAGAGCCTGTCGAAGTCGCCCTGCTCCGAGGAGAGCAACAGCACTTGCTGGTGTCGTGGGTCCCGCGAGATGCGCGCGTACAACGCGTCGATCTTGTCGTCGGGACCCTCGATGACCTGGAAGAAGAGGTCCCCGGCGGCCACCAGAATGCCCGTGACGCCCTGTCGCTCGTTGCTCTCCCGAGACTGACGCGCGAGCTCGTCGATGGCCTGCCGGTCCATCGGGTGGGCGAAGCTGCTGACGTACCGCAGTCGTTTCATCGAACCCTCCGTGTAGACGCCCATCCTATCCGCTCCCGATCCCTGTGCACATAGAGACACTGGCGCTGACCGACCCTGTCGAACACAATCCATCCATGTCGTTGCGTCGCCGTGCTCTCTTGCCTCTGTTCCTTCTCGCCGCTCCCTGGGTTGCCTCCTGCATGGTCCTCGAGCAGGGCCCGGAAGAGCAGTCCGACGTGGTCCCCCAGGGGGAACCGTCCGAAGTGCTTGGGCTCGTGAACCAGGCGCGCAGTGAGGGACGGAATTGCGGGAGCGAGGGCACCTTCGGTCCCACGGGCGCACTGGGCTGGAATGACAAGCTGGGCAGCGCGGCGGAGCGTCACGCGCAGGACATGGCTTCCCACAGCTTCATGAGCCACACGGGATCGGACGGGAGCAGTGTGGCCGACCGCGTCTCCGACGAGGGATATGCTTGGTCTGCGGTGGGGGAGAACGTGGCGGCGGGGCAGTCGAGCCCCGAGGAAGTGATGGACAGCTGGCTGTCGAGTCCGGGACATTGCGCCAACATCATGAGCCCGGACTTCGAGCACATGGGTATCGCACGGGCGCAGGGCGGGTCCTACGGGGTGTACTGGGCGCAAACGTTCGGGCGATCGCAGTGAGCTGAGGTGCTAGGCTCACGTCCATGGCCCTCGGTCGCGACGCGTCGCCGCTCGTTCCTGTTGCCCTGCCTGTGCCGAAGGTTTGTGGCGACCTCGCGCGCGCTCGTTTCTTGTTCGGCGGTCGCTCCGTTCCCTTGCCAGAAGCTGTGCTCGAAGTCGTTCGCGCGTTCGACGGCCAACGAGACATCGACGAAGTCTGCCGGTACCTGTCCGATACCGTCGGCGCGACGCCTCGGGAAGCGGTGGTCGCCCTGGTGTCTCAGCTCGACGATCAGAACCTGCTCGAAGCTCCAGCCTGGGAACGGCTGCCGGTCGAGGCGTTGCCGGGGACACGCTTCTCGTGCCGGCAGTGCGGTTCATGCTGTCGGCGGCTGGAGATCGGGCCGCTCACCGACGAGGACATTTCGAGGTTGTCGTGCGCGTCTGCTCCGCTGGGTCACCCCCTCGAAGACATCCTCGTGCAGCACCGGACCGACGTCGGGTGGGAGAACTTTCTTCGCCGGCGAGGGGACGGTTGCGTGTTTTTCGATGGTGCCGCCAACCTGTGCCGCGTTCACGCGGCCGTGGGCGCGGAGGCGCAAGCGCTCGCTTGTCAGGCATTCCCCTTGCGGCTGACGTTCGTTCCCGGCGCTCTCAGGTTGTCCCTGTCGAGCCAGTGCCTTCATCGTCACAGCACGAGGCTGGACGGTCAGCCCATCGCGGAGCAAGGGGAGCGGATTGGCGGGTTGCGCGTTCTGGGACTCGGTCGCGACAGCCCATTTCCTCGGTGGACCTTGTTTGCGCCCCGGGACGCCGCCGTGTCTCTGGCGCCGGACTTCGTCGTGCCCTTCGAGAAGTACCGTCAGCTCGAGGCCGAACTGCTCACGACGTTGACGGCGGACCACGTTCCCTTGACCGTCAGACTGGACGCCATCTTGCGTCGCGTCTCCGGCATCGTTGCCCCCCAAGGGACTTCGCCTGACGAAGGGGGAGCGGCCGGAGCCGGCGTGTTCGATCGCTTCTGCGACACCTTCCTGCAAGCAGCGAGAGACCACGACCCGGCGCTGGCGGATCTCGTCGACCTAGGCGATCGGCGGTCGGACGGTGTCTCCGTCGAGCGTGACGCGCTCGCTGCGGATTTTCTCGCGCAATCGATGTGGTCGTTCGACGTGCTGCGCCAGACCCGGTCTGTTCTCACGGGGCTCGTGGTGGCTGTGTTTCACCACATGCTCGCATCACGAACGGCGGAGACGAGCTCTTCTGGGAGCTCTGCTGGGGACTACAACCTGGCCCATGCACGCGTGGGCGAGTTGTTGGTTCGCCTCGGCATCCGAGCGGACAAGCCACTACTGGCGTTCGCGGCCTCCCCGGTACTCCCCTAGACCGGTCTCTAGTACCGTGTGCCCGAAGTGAGTACCGGGATCGCACTCCGGAGAACCACAGAGGTCGCAGAAGGCACAGAAGGGTGTGTACGGAGTTGGGCGGTGCGTGTTGCCCCTGGCTCCGCCCGTTCCTGGTTCTCTGTTCCGTGTTCCGTGTTCTCAGCTCCTAGTTGATGGCCGTCATCCGTCTATTGTCGTAGCCGGGCCTCAACCCGGTAGGGACTTCGGGCACGCAGTACTACGCCACGTCCGTGTGTTGCTTCGCCCACGGGTCTGCCACCAGCTCGCTCACCGTCCCCGCACCCGAAAGCGCCACGAGGCTCCGCACCTGCCGCTTCGAAACCACCCGAGACTCCCCGTTGTGCTTGAGCTTCAGGAAGGTCCCGTCCACCCACACGAGCTCCCCTTGCACATGGGTGCCATCGTGCAGCGTGGCCTCGATCACCACGTGGCCCGCCGGCTGCGCGAGCTGCGACGCCGACTCCACCAGCACCTGATCGAGGTTGTCGAAGGTGCTCTTGTGCTCCGTGCTCTTGCGCAGCGCCGCCTCGAAGTCCGCCCGGGTCACGGTCGTCGTCGACGCCCCCTGCTCGCGACACCTTCGCACGGCAAGCAGAGCGGCTTCGTTGGCGAGGCTCTCGAGCGACGCGCCGTTCACGCCCTCGCAACGGTCGGCGATCTCCTCGACGGAGACCTCGCTCGCGAGGGGCTTGTTCCGGGTGTGAACCTGCAAGATGGCGATGCGCGCTTTGCGGTCGGGAAGCGGGATGCGGATCCGGCGGTCGAGCCGTCCCGGTCGGAGCAGCGCCTGGTCGAGCACGTCGGGGCGGTTGGTGGCGGCGATGACCACCACACGGTCGTCGGTTTCGAACCCATCCATGCAGGACAGCAGCTGGTTGAGGGTCTGCTCGCGCTCGTCGTGGGCACTGCCGATGCCTGACCCCCTGCGGCGGCCCACGGCGTCGAGCTCGTCGATGAACACGAGACATGGCGCCTTTTTCGAAGCGTTCTCGAACATGTCGCGCACGCGGGCGGCCCCGACACCGACGAACATCTCGACGAACTCGGAGGCGGAGACGAAGAAGAAGGGGACCTTGGCCTCGCCGGCCACGGCTCGAGCGAGCAGGGTTTTGCCGCACCCTGGCGGGCCTTCGAGCAGCACGCCGCGGGGCAAACGCACCCCGGCGCTCTTCCACGCTTTGGGGGCTCGCAGGTAGTCGATGATGTCCGCGAGGTCCTTCTTGGCTTCCTCCGCGCCGCCGACGTCGGCGAACTTCGCCGTGCGGTTCTCGGGAAGGATGCGCGCTCGGCTCTTGCCAAGGGCGAGGATCCCTCCCGCCCCGCCTCGCATGCGTCGCAGCATCACCACCACGATCGTCAGCACGACGATCGCCCCCACGAGATAGAGCATCACCGTGAGGAAGTCCGTTTCCCGGGGCTCCTCCCCGTACGCGACGGTGGCCCCGCGTTCTGTGAGCTGTCCCATCGAGGTGGCATCCAGAAGGCCCACCGTCTCGTAGCGCTGCCCCTCATCGAGGGTCACGACCAGGCGGTTGCCGAGCACGCGGACGTGGGAGACGCGGTCCTCAGCCATGTCGCGGGAGAAGGTCGCGAACTCGCGTGCGGGCAAGGGTTGCTCGGAGGGGGAGACGAGTTGCCACGCCACGACGAAGAGCACGAGCAGAAGGACCCAGACCGCGATGGTTCGAGCGTACTTGGGCATGGGGGGCAGATAGCAGAGGGGAAGGGAGGCGAGAAGGTGGACGAACCCGGCTTCGACCACCGCTGCTCTGAGCGCAGCAAAGCCGCTCCTAGCAATTCCTGGCAGCAGAGCAATAGGAGGCGAGGGATCCGTTGGTCAACAGGATTGCGTCGACGATGACGGCGACCAGCTTCGACTGGCGGCAGATTCCGCTGCGCGAAGACCGCACGCAGGCACGCCGGATCCAGCAAGCGGCGGCCCTTTGATCGGGTCGAGATCCCCCGGCTAGCCCGCCATCACCACGTCGCTGATCGGGCGCCGCAAGCTGAACGGTGCAGTGGGTCCGTGACCGAATCGCACCATCAGCATCGCGTGTTCGCCGACAAGCTTCAGCCACGATTCGAATCGTGGCCTGAGTGCTCGCACTTCGATCGGCTGGTTGATGAAGGCGGTACGAATATCCAGTACGGTGGCCTGCAATGCAAAGCGCTGGTAAGCGCGCCCGACATCTACCCACCCGGCCTTGTCGTCCTGGCGCGATACGAAAACCGCCACGCCTGCTGAGCTTTCGATGTTCGTCGCATCGGTCCTGGCTTGTCCCTTGGCAGTCAACACCATCCCGATCAGCCATTTCGCCAACCCTGTCGGTAACGCTGGCTGGCCACTGGTTCGCCCAGACAGGCCGTCGCCCGTCCGCAGGGCTTCACCGGGATTAAAGCGAATCCACGAAACGAGTTCGTCGCGAAAGGCACGATCATTCAGTTGCTCGAGATTTCCTTTGGTCACGTAGTCGATGACTCCACGCTTCTGTTCTGGCGACAACAGCATGAGCACGCGGACGTTCGCGGCATGACCTGCCATCTCCAGCTTGCCGAGGTCCGCCGACGACAGCGGCGTGCCGTCATAGGGCGCCTTGACGCATTGGCGCCTGACGATCGCGTGGAACAGGTCGGTCGCATGCGCGGAGATGTCACGGCTCAACCGGATCAGGACTCCGTCTTCAGCGGGATCGAATCGCACCACCGCCGCGAACCCCTGCGCGGCCGCTGCATGGACGAGATTCTCGGCAGCGCAGCCGAGGCTCTTGAACAGATGACTGTCGTCCGGATCCACCGACGGGCAACGCCGCGCGTAGTCGGGCAGGATCGTGATCGCGCCGGGCTGGATGTGGAAGCGCCACGGCTGGGTGTTGTGACTGGAGGCCGCGAGCGTGGCGTGCCTGATCAACTCCGCGGAATCCAGCGCTCCGATCGCCTCGGCAGCTCCGGGCCGCCGCATGGCGGCTGCCGCCTTGTCATAGTCGTCGCTTGATGCCACGGGATCTCCTCGAGCCTTGCTCGCGGCCGCTATCCACCGATGTTAATGCCTGCGTGACGGGTACCCGGCTGGCGGGGCGCGGAACCGCCCAGATCGTGCCGATAGGAAAACCGAACGCCTTTCGCAAGTCAAGACAAGCTGCGGGTCACGTCGTCATGTCGGCGTGAAGGCAGCTCTCGCAGCACGCGAGCCTGTACGCGACGGGCTACCTCCGCGATCTCGCTCTGGGTGGGTGCCCGCGTCTCGGTGAAGACGGCTTGGTGGCCGTCGTTGTGGTACACGCCGTCGAGCACGAGTAGATGCCCATGGGGATTGAGATTGAGAGACCCGCCGGATAGCTGGATGGTCGCGACCATCGGGAACCACATCG
>CAZAWR010000062.1:0-58712 GCA_964488865.1 uncultured Polyangiaceae bacterium
GCGAGTCCTGATCGCCTTCTTGCGGGGCCCCGCACTTAGGGAACCGCCGTTCTAGGAGCGGAGAACACGGAACACGGAACAGAGAACTAGGAATGGGCAGAGTCAGGCGCAACATACACGGCCTACCTCCGCACCAGCCCTTCTGTGCGTTCTGCGTCTTCTGTGGTTCTCCCCAGTGCGATCCCGGCACTCACCCCCGCCGGGACGATCCGTCAGTGCGTGACCTGCTCGGTCTGCGGCTGATCGGACTGCGGCTGCTCGGGCTGCGGATGCTCGGGCTGCGGCTGCTCGGGCTGCTCGGGCTGGGGATGCTGCGGCTGCTCGGGTTGGGGCGGCTCAGGCTGCGGTTGCTCAGGCTGCGGGGGCTCGGGGGTATCGACCGGCTGCTGGGGCGGCGGGGGCGCGGGAACGGGCTCCACCGGAGGTTCGACCGGGCGCATGGCGGACCGCATCTCGTCTCCAGGCGTCAAACGTGAGCCAGCAACCGAGAGGAACGGACGACGACCGGGCCTCATGTCTTCCATGGGGGGCGGCGCGATCGCGGGTCGATCCGTCACGTCGTCGTGAGACTCATGGTCCGTCGTTGGCGGCGGCGCCGCAAGGCTGTTCGACCGCGAAAACCGCGAGGGCGATCGTCGTCGATCCCCGGTTGGCTTCGGCGACGGGGCAGCAGCCAAGGGCTGCTCTTCGATCTCCTCCGCGGCCTCGGTCGCGGTCGAGGCGTCCGCAGGGCCGGGATAGATGAGGTCGTAGATCACGAACCCCGCCATCCCCAAGATCATCGCGCCAAACGACAAACGAACCGCCCACGTTTCCAGGACGGCAGAGGTGGAAGAACCAGAAGGGCCAGGTCGAAGAGACGCCATGACGACGTTCGCTCCCATCAAGCATGCTCGAGACGCGTCAAAGGTTACACCAACTGGGAAAAGCGCAAGCCCGGATTTCGAAGGCGACCATCCTACCGTCCCACGACGTCTCGGACGTCGATCACCACGTCCACGAGACGGCCTCGCTCCCCTCGCGCTCCTCGGAGCCGGAGGTAGTTGGACGTGATCGCGGTTCCGTCCCGGAGCACCAGGGCCTGGACTCTCCTGCCGTGCTGGGATCGAAGGAACTGTTCTCGCAAGGCGCGCCCCACGGCCGAGAGCCGCGCCGCCCGCTGCTTCTTCTCTCCGTCTGGGACCTGGTCCGGAAGCCCGAATGCGAGCGTCCCCTCGCGCGGCGAGAAGGGAAACACGTGCAATTGCGCGAACCCCACCCGCTCGGCCAGCTGCAAGGTCTGGCGGAAGTCGTCCTCGCCCTCGCCCGGGAAGCCGACGATGAAGTCTGCCGTGAGGGCGACGTCGGGACGCGCTTCCCGAGCCCAGTACGCGGACTGCTCGACCTCCACGACCCCGTGACCGCGCGCCATCTGACGCAAGACCGAAAGCGAGCCGCTCTGCACGGAGAGGTGGAGGTGATCGCACACCCGCTCGTCAGCGAAGACTTCGAAGAACCGGCGGTCGAGGTACTGAGGACCGAGGGAGGACAAACGAACCCGGCCGATCGACGTTTCCCGCAGAATGGACTTCAGCAGCAGGGCGAGACCCGACTCGGACGGTCGCGTCGTGAGGGAGCATCCCCAGGCCGCCAGGTTGATGCCTGTGAGCACCACCTCGTACCCGCCCCCGACGGCAACCTCGCGCACGGCGCGGAGGACCTCCTCTTGGGGCACGCTGCGGTGCGGTCCCCGGGCGACTCGGGTGATGCAGTAGACGCATGTGTTGTCGCAACCGTGCTGAATGGCGACGGGCAGGCGGGTCCGGTGGTGAACGCACCGGGCACCCTCCGCAGCCCCGAACCTACCGCAAAGCGCCTTCTCGGACGCGTACACCTCCACGCCCGCAACGGCTCGCTTCCAGGCCTCCAGGTCGACGCGAGGACCGCAGCCAAGCACGCACACGCTCTTGCCGTCGCGCTGCGCCGCGTGCGCCGCCCGTCGCGACTTGCGGTCCGACTCGGCCGTCACGGTGCACGAGTTGACCAGTACGACGTCCGCCTGCACCTCCGAGGCGACCTGCTCGTGACCGGCATCGCACAAGGCCGCGGCCACCCGCGCGGAATCGAGCAGGTTCATCTTGCAGCCGAACGTGCGAATGAAGAACTTCACGGAGCCGTCGAGCCTCGCGGCTGCGGCTCGTATAGGGGGGAGTGGAGGGATTGGCAACGCCGAGAAAAGACGGCTGGTTATTGCGGAGGCTCAGCGTAACGGCCGGGGAAGGGGTCGGCGCTGTGACGACGACGCAGCTCGTCGGGGGACCAGGTCGGCCGTGCCCCCTCCTCGTTGAAGAAGGCGATGCCGATCACGCCGACGTTGCGATCGCTCTTGCCCGACTTCGCAGCGTAAGAGCCCCTCACGGAGCTGAACCGAAACGCCGCCACCGCGTCCGAGCTGCGACGAAAGCCATCGATCTCGAGCGTCCCATGAGGCTGGATGAGATAGCCGCGCTTGGTGTAGGCCGCGGTCCGCCCGTCGATGACGTCGAGCCCATCCACGGACGCGACACACTCGTATCGATAGCCCGTGTTGTTCTGAATCACGATCGCGTACCGCGTGCCGGCCTCTCCGACGACGTAATCCTTCCCGCCGGCGAAGAAGCCGTCGAGCAATCGACCGGACTCGTCGCGCAGCGAGACGGTGAGGGCGCCGCCGAGCACGGGGACGGCGCCGCGGGCGTGCGTGCGGTAGTCCGCCCAGCGAGCCATGGCATCCGCGCCAGTCCGGTCGTTGTACCAGAGCGCCGCGACAGCGAAGGGCGCGGCGGTATCGCGGACGAAGGGGGCGGAGGTGGTGGGGCTGTGCCGCGTCTCCCCCCAAGCCGTGCCGAGACCGGGCCGGTTCTCGGGCGGAGCCGCTTCCCTGCGCATGGGAGCGCCGCCAGCCACGTCCTGGCTACTCGCCCTGGCTTCGGACGAGGGCATGGTGGCAGGTGCGGGCGCTTCGGACTCACCGTAAGCGCCTCCCGGTGCGGACGCGGGAGCCTGCGCTTCCTGCTGCGCAGAGTGTTCGGGAAGAGCTTCGGAGGCGGCGGAGTCCGAACCGGGTGACATGGGGGAGACCGCGGGCTCGCCCCGTGTGCCCGCGGAGCAAGCCGCAAGCGAAAGCGTCGTCACCATCCCCAGCATCGGTCCCCAAAGCTTGAGCTTGCCCATCATTGCCTCCTGTTACGCTGAACACCCACCCAACGCCCCTGCCACACGCGACCTTACAGACCCCAGGTTCAAAAAAGAAGCGGTGCTCGACCCGACACTGTAGCAGGGATCCGAACCTCACCCGAAGTCCGAAGGCACCTCCACCTCCAGCGAGCGCCACAAGTACCACGAGGCCACGCTCCGGTACGGACGCCAGACATCCCCGCGCAGCACGACCTCCTTCGCCGAGGGCAGGTCCGTCCACCCATCCAGCTTCTGAAGCGCTTTGCGAACACCAAGATCGTCGACGGGCCACACGTCGGGCCGCCGCAGCTGGAACAGGAGAAACATGTGCGCGGACCACCGTCCGAACCCACGAACCTGCACGAGCTCCTGCTCGACCTGGTCGTCCGGTCGCGCCCCGATCCGCGCGAGACGAAGCGTCCCTTGGTCGACCTTCTCGCACAGGTCGCGCAGGTAGCCGATCTTCTGGCGGGAGAGCCCAGCACCTCGCAACGCGTCGTCGTCGAGGGAACGGTAGTCCGATGCCACGGCGCCCTTCGGAAGCAGCGCGAGCACCCGGTGGAAGATGGTCGAGGCGGCCTTGCCGGAGAGCTGCTGAAAGACAATGGATCGCACGAGGGCGGTCAGGTGATCCCAACGTGGGCGCGTGGACACGGTGCAGGGGCCGACGGCGCCAATGACCGCTCGCATCTTCGGGTCGATGCGGGACAGCGCGCGCGCAGCTTGCTCGAGAGCCTTGCGATCGAACGGGGTGGAACGCGCTGGGACCGAAGGGGGCGGGGACATCGCGGACGTCACAGGGCCTTGCGCATGCGAGCCAGGTAAGCCTTGACGCCCCTCTCGATGCCGAGGCCCACGACGGGCTGGAGCGCCTTGGCAAGGAACCGGTTGATCTCGATGTCGCACTCGATCTCGTCGCGATGGGTGATGCGGGTGCGGCCTTCGCCCACGGGCTCGAAGGTGGTGCGGCCATGGCTGCGCATGTTGCCGCCGGGCTCCGACTTCCACGTCGTTTCCCGGTCGCCGAACGTGTACTTGCAGACGTGCTCGCCGCGGAAGGACACCCCGAGCGCGTCCTGGGGCTTGAGCGCGATGCGCAGCGTGCGGTCGTCGACCTTTTCCCAGCGATCGACGCCGTCGTAGTTCTCGCCGATCAGCTCCAGCTTGCCGAAGTGCGCCTTCGCCTTCTCCAGGGGAACGTCGACGGTGAAGGTCTCTTCGTACGCGCCGTGGAACACAGCCATGGTCGACCTCTTGGTTGCGATGGGAGAAGCAAGACTTGCACGAAAGGGGGGTGGCTGTCTCGGGTCAGGAACGCTGGGTTCCGCTCACCACCGGGTGCGAGCGGCCGCCGGGCGTGGCGTCGCAACTGCGGTTGCGTGAGCGCGCGTCTCTCCCAACCCCGCGTCCCCCTGCAGCGCCTCCTCTTCACCCAGCGCCAGCGCCCTCAACCCAGCCCAGGTCAGGCGAGCGGACACCTCCAACACAGCAGGTGAGATCGCATCCGACGTGTCCTGCGGCGTGTGGTAGGTGGCGTGCTCCCCGGTCGAGCTCACCAGAACCGCAGGGACCCCGGCCATCGCAAAGCACGTGTGGTCCGACGCATCGAGCGGCATGCCCTGCACCACGGTCCCAATCTCCCCATCCGTCTTCGCGGATGCACGGGTCACGTCCGTCAACCACGAGAACAGCTGACCTTGGGCGCCCGAGAGGATCACGCCTTGGCCGTCCCCCAGGCCCACCATGTCGACGCTGAACATTGCCATCGTGCGAGACATCGGGTGCGCAGGCACGGTCACGTACCGGCACGAGCCAATCAGCCCCTGCTCTTCCGCGTTGAACGACGCCAGGATGATCGTGCGCCGCGGCTCGATCAGCCCCGCCCGCAAAGCACGCGCGAGCTCCATGATCACGGCGGTCCCCGAGGCGTTGTCGTCGGCACCGGCATAGACCTCGCCGGTAACGGGGTCGATGCCCAGGTGATCGATGTGCGCGCCAACCACGATCGCTTCCTGGGAAAGCTCCGGGTCCGTCCCAGGAAAGGAAGCCAGCAGGTTGTCCGTAGACCTCGTTTGCACTTCCGTCGCCGCGCGCAGGCGCACCGTAAGCCCCGTCTCGGTCGACGCTGGCGCCAGAGCGCTGTCGATGCTCGCCTGCCAGCCCCCAACCTGCGGCAGCACCGAAGTGATCTTGTCCCGGTGCGCGCTCGCCGCGATGAAGGCCTGATCGCTGTATTCCTCCCCGAGCCCCCCTTGCACAGGAGCGCTATCCGCCGTCCCGATCCGGTTGATCAGAACAAGCCCCGACGCGCCATGAAGCGCTGCGTTCGCCGCCTTGTAGCCGAACGTCCAGAGCGCCTCGGACGACGTCTTGGCCGCCTCGTTGGCCGGACAGCTCTGATGGACTGCCATGTCGCCTGCAGGTCCGTGCCGCAACACGAGCACCACCTTGCCGGAGACATCCAGCCCCGCGTAGTCGTCGTACCCTTCGGGAGGCAGCGGGCAGTCAGGGTAGTCCGCATCATCGAACGCGGGCACCGTCAGGCCGTAGCCCGCAAACACGAGGTCCGACGTCACTTCCCCGGCCCCGGACCCCCCCAGCAGCCCAAAGTCCTCTCGTTCGACCCACGCGTCGTCCTCCACGCGCAGTTCGGAGGGCCCTGTCTGCACCCACAGGTCGAAGGTGAACGGCATCCGGTACCCGTTTGACCCCAGCGGCTGAAGCTGCATCGCGGAGAAGTGCTGCTCCACCTTCTGCAGGGCAAGCTCGCCCCCTGCCGAACCCGGCATCCGCCCCTCGAACGGAACGGACGCCAACGCCGTCACGTCCGCCAGCATACGGTCCCCATCGAAGTCGAAAGGCTCGACCGCGTCGGGCTCAACCTCCGCCTCCGCGGGCGGTGACTCGAGCGCAACGTCCCCCTCGCTGGCATCGGCGGCGACGTCCACCCCGGCGTCGACGAGCCCTTCACGCTCGACAAGCGCGTCTTCCCAGCACGCTTGCAGCGCAAATGCGACGAGAACCCAGGAGCCCGTCCGACGAAACCCGATCGAAGATGAGGTCATGTCTCCCATCCGTCCTGCAGCGAGCACGTGCGCCTCCGACGCTATCGCAGATCCGGCCCTGGAGCACGCCGCGCGCTGCTGGTTGATCAGAACATTCTTCGTTCCGTGTTCGAATTCCTCTTCCTAGTTCCTAGTTTCTTCACACCGCTTTTCGGACGGCAGCAATGGGGCCGCAAGAGTTCGTGGAGCAAGATCCAGAGCTTGATCTATCAGCCCGTCGCTTCGCTCCGGATCGGGGTCAGAGGGTCACGCTTTGCGGAGAGGCACGGAAGCGCTAGATAGCGGGAATGAGTTCCGGGGTCGGCATCCCTGCGGGAACGGTCTTCGCAGGGGACTATCGCATCCTTCGGCCCCTCGCCGCGGGGGGGATGGGGGCGGTCTACGTGGCCGAGCAACTCTCCACCGGCAAGCAACGCGCCCTCAAGCTCATGCACGCCGAGCTGGCATGGGACGCGCGCCTTCGCGAGCGATTCGTTCAGGAAGCCCGCGTGGGCGCCAGCATCGACAGCGAGCATGTGGTCGAGGTCGTCGGCGCCGGAGTCGACCCGTCGTCCGGGACGCCCTGGCTCGCCATGGAGCTGCTCGACGGGCTCGACCTCTCGACCCTCATGCAGCAGCGTGGCCCCCTTCCCGTGGTCGAGGTACGCGAGATCCTGAGCCAACTCTGTCACGCCCTTGCCGCTGCCCACCGCTCCGGCATCGTCCACCGCGACCTCAAGCCGCAGAACATCTTCGTGGCGCGCTCCCGACAGCAAAGCATCGCCTTCAAAGTCAAGGTCCTCGACTTCGGCATCGCCAAGGTCGTGGCGGCCGCACGCGGTACCTCCCAGGCCACAGCCGTCGTCGGGACACCGCTTTGGATGGCGCCTGAACAGACCGACCCCAACGGCGTGGTGTCCCCCGCCAGCGACGTATGGGCCCTGGGCCTGATCGCGTTTCGGATGCTGACTGCGCGTTGGTACTGGACGCAGGCCGCCGGGGAGGCTTCGTCCGTGATGACGTTGATGCGCGAGGTGTTGTTCGAGCCCATCCTGCCGCCTTCGGTGCGTGCGGTCTCCATGGGGGTGGGGCACCTGATTCCCCCGGGGTTCGACGCGTGGTTTGCCCGATGTGTCGACCGCAATCCCCTCGCCCGTTTTCGCGATGCGGGAGAAGCGATGCAAGCGCTCGAGCCCGTGCTCGGAAGGACTGCACCTACAGCAGTGAACCACCCAGGCTCGCTGCCAGGGTCCTTGCCGTCCCCCGCAACTCCCGCCCTGCCGCCTGCAGGTCTACCGCCTTATGTCTACGGGACGACGGGCGTGCCTGCGCACACGCCTTCGCCACAACCGGACTTTGGGCAGGTCACGCACGGAGGGCTGGGCGCTCCGGCACCTTCCAGGCGAGCAAGCTCGCTGTGGGTCTGGATGGTGGTGGGGATCGTGGCCGTCCTGCTCGCGGCGGGGGGCGTGGTTCTGCTGCTCGCCTTGGCGGCCGTGGGTATCGACGCGTCCTCGACGGACGTGGCTGGCAACCCGACCGGAGACATCACGGGGACCTATGTGATTGCGGACGGGACCAACCCGGGGGGAACCGGCAGGTACTACGGATCGGCGGCGGTTCAGCGGGTGAGCGCGACGTATCAGGTGCGGTGGGATCTTTCGGTGGGGCCGAGCCAGCACGGGATTGGTTTGGTTTCCGGAAATCTGTTCGGGGTCGGTTACGCACCGGGCGCGGACTACGCGGTGGCGTTGTATGAGATCGAAGGTGGGACGTTGCGGGGCGCGTATTCGCGGGCGAATGTGCCAGGGCGAGTGGGGCGAGAGGTGCTGGTTGGGCCGGTGGGTTTGTCGGGAACCTACCGGGTGGCGCAGTCGGAAGACGGTCTCGCAGGAGAGGTCCAGATCCGCGCGAACGGCTCCTCGTTCACGCTGGTGCGGTCTCCCGAGGCGGGGGGGCTTCAGGGCACCGGCATCAGGAAGAACGACCGTCTGGTGGTCACGTGGGCGCGGCCTCCGGTGCAGGGAGGCGTCGTAGCGTACGAGATCGGCCCTGGGTTGCTGGACGGCAAGTGGGCACCGCTGCAGAGCCCGACGCTGGGAACCGAGACCTTGCGGGTCCAGTGACAGGTGGGCCCGCATGCGGTCGGAGGTTTCTGCGGACACGGCTGGGTATTTTGGTGTTTCCCGCCGACGGCGAGGAGTAAGGTCCGGGTCGCCCGCATGGGCGTGTTGCAATCCGACGGGATTGCGTTGCCAGTTGTCCTTTGAACTGGAATGGAGGGAGTCTGGCTTTCCGGACTTCGTCAACAAGGGATTCCGATCCGGTCGAGCCGTCGCTCGACCTCCCCCAGGGGACCTCGACCACGGCGTGCTAACCGCGATGAACGACACCTCGAACAACGATCTCCTGAAGATGGCCGATCTGGCTCGTCAGAGCGGCGTTCCGGCCCCAACCATCAAGCACTACATCCGCGAGGGCCTGCTCCCGCCTCCTGCGAAGCGCACGAGCCGGAACATGGCCTACTACGATGCGTCCATCATCCCGCGGATCCGCACGATCAAGGAGTTGCAGCGCACGCGGTTCCTCCCCTTGCGGGTCATCAAGGAGTTGCTCGACGGGGTGGGCCCCGACGGACCGTCGGCTCCCGAGGCGGCCGTGACGCGGGTGCTGCAAGAGATGGCACCGTCACGCACCAAGTCTCGCGCCGATCTGGTCGAGGAGGGAATGCCTGCCACCGAGCTGGACTGGTTCCGTGACATCGGCATCGTCACACCGGCCGGCGAGGGGGACAAGCAGACCTACTCGGGCGACGATCTCGAGTTGGTCGAGACGATGAACGACGCGCGCAAGGCGGGTATCACGCGAGCGATGCTGCCGGCGACGATCCTGGAGCCCTACGTTCGAACGATCCATGAGCTTGTTCGCACGGAAGTGAGGATGTTTCGCGAGGGTATCTTGCCCGTGGCGGGCGACAGCTTGCCAGCGCTCGCCGAGGCAGCGACGGTCCTGAGCGAGAGGCTGGTCGTGTTGCTTCGACGCAAGTTGCTGGTGCCGACGCTGCGCGAGGTGTTGGCCGAGGATGCCGTGGCGCCGAAGGCGAGCGGACCGAAGGGTTCGAAACCGCCAGGGCGAAAGAAGAGCGGCAAGAAGTAGCTTCGCGTTCCCATGCCGCAGGACGCCAAAGGCAAGACGTTCGTTGCCGGTACGCTGATCTTGGTCGCAGCGGTGGTGGTCGTGGTCTTGGTCTGGCCCTCTGACGAAGAGGGCGTGGCATCGGTCGCGGTCTCGAGCGCGCCCGTCGAGCGGGTCGAGGGGGAGTCTCGGGCGCAACCGTTGCCGCCGGACCGGACGACGGTGGAGAGCGTGATGGCGTTCTCTGCGGGCCACGCGCGCGGATGGCGGGACGATGCGAAGCTCACCCGGCTGTATGCGACGGGTGTGAGGGCGGACGGTTCCTTCGATCGCGAGAGCTCCGAGGTCCAGCTTGTGTACCTTTCCCCGGAAGCGACGCGGAGCCATGGGGAGATCAACGGTTGGCGCATGACGGTGCGGCAAGGGATGTTCGAGGGCGTCGCGATCTGGTTGCATCCCGCGCCTGAGCCGGACGAGCGGCCCGCGCGATGGTGTTCACTACGGGACGTCGTGGGCGAAGGGGCGCCCGATCGCTTCACCGTCGATGCGAACTGGGCACAGCGAGGGGAGCAAGCCCCGGCGTTGCTGGTGTTCACGACGACACCGACCCGCTGGGTGGTGGTTGCGGACCCCTTCACGTGCGCAGTGCACGACCGATCCCGTCCGAGGACCGATCAGGAGGACGAGGAAGTGGCGAACGCGCCTGACGCTACGGGGGTGCAGTTCGACGCGCGCACCGCTTCGGAAAAGGTCACGGCGAAGATCGCTGCGGCGGGGTGCGAACGCGACGGGCCGAAGGGTGCGGCGACCGTCCAGGTCGTGTTCGGCAAGGACGGGCGAGCCACCCAAGTCGACTTCCTCGCCGGCTCCGTCGGCGACACGGCTGCGGGGCAATGCCTTCGGACTGCGCTGATGGGCGTCCGCGTGAAGCCATGGCAGCAAGGAACGGGTCGAGCCGCGGCGCGCTTCGTCTGGTAGCCGTGGCTTCCACTTCCATCGAACACCCAACGTGCTAGCCTGCCTCGCCATGGCACTGCGTTCTTCCCACGTTCATCGAAGCGTGCGCCTGGCGTGCGCGGTCGGTGCAGCGGCGCTCCTGTCGGCTTGCCCAGCCGTGTACCCCGAAATCAAGACGCCCATGCGCGACGTGCGTACGGGACAAGCCCTCGACCCTTCGCCCCCGTCCGACCTGCGCTGGATCGCGTTCAAGGGGGCGACCATCCCGTCGCTCACGCGCGACGGGCGCCGGTGGGGCAACGAGTTGTCGAGCGGCTTGCCTGACCCGTACGCCAAGCTGTTGGTCAACAAGGGACCGCTCCTCCAGACCACGGTGCAGAAGGGAACGCTCAAGGCCACGTGGCCGGATGCCCCCGCGGGCAACTTCCGCCTCCGGGAGGAGGACCGCTTCCGGGTCGAGGTCTGGGACGCGCGCGTCATCAACGACCACCCCATCGGCATCCGCGACATCGGACGGTTGGACAGCGCGGATGTCGGCTCAGGGGAGCTGGACGTGGAGACCGAATCCGGGGTTCGGGTCCAGATCGCGATCGAGCCCGCCCGTGGCCGGTTGGGTTACGGCTTCTCCTACGAGCTGCGAACGTACGATGTGTACGTCACGCGCCTGTTCGAGGAGTCGCCGGCCACCAGAGCCGGGATCCGGACGGGCGACCAGATCCTGCGCATCGATGGCAAGCTCGCCCGGGACATGTCCGAGGGGGAAATCCGCACCGCGTTCAACGCCCCTCGGCGCGAGGGGGTGAGGGTGGTCATCAAGCACGCGGACGGCGCCGAGGTAGAGCTCGTGCTCAAGGAAGGCGCCATCTATCCCCTGTTCCGAGAAGTCGGCACCTTCAGGTAGCCGTACGCTTCCGGTCGACTAAAAACGGGCTGGCTTCACGCGGCGTTGGGATTTATATCGTACCACGAAGCAATGACCCGCCCAGGCTCCGCCCCCCCTCCCATCGACCCCGCCCATACGGACGTCGAGATCAAGCTCGAGCGCATGGGCGAGCTCGTCAAGCGCATGCTCACGTCCGTGCGCATGCCCGAGGACGCCTCAGAGATCACGCCGACCCAGCTCGCCGTCCTGTGCATTCTGGAAGAGGGTCCGCAGCGCGTCGGCGTGCTGGCAAGCGCGATCGGAGCCGCGCAGAACACCATCAGTGAGGTCGTCGCGCGGCTGCAGCGCACGGGTTTGGTAGGCAAGGATCGAGACCCTGCGGACCAGCGTGCCGTGCTCGTGGCGCTGACGGAACACGGTCTGCAAGCCCTTCACAAGCGGCGCGCCGCCATGCGGTCCGCACACCGAACCATCCTCCAGGCCCTTGCCGTGGAGGACCGACAGAGGTTCGTCGATGCATTCGAGCTTCTGGTGGAATTGACAGAGCGGGCTCGCCTGTCCATCGCGAGGACCCAAGCGAAGCCCCAGCCGAAGGCAAAGGAACGAAGGAGCAGGTAATGGTACGACGTGGCTCGTGGATTCTTGGGGGAACCATCGCCCTGACATGGCTCGCCGTCCCCGGCAGCGCCCTGGCGCAACCGCAAGACCCGGCCCCGGTACCCCCTGCCGAGGAAGCCGCCGCACCGCCAGCACCGCCAGCTCCGCCGCCCCCCGATGCTGCGCACGTCCGACAACGTCTCAATGAGGCGCTCGCACCCCAGCCCGGAGGCCTGCGCGCCGCCGATGTCGCTCGACGCGCCGAGATGTCCAGCCCCGAAGTCCGCGCCAAGCAGCAAGCCGTCGCCGCCGCGGCAGCCAAGGTCGATCAGGCTGCCCTGCTCTTCATTCCCCAGGTGAAGTTGCTCGCCCGCTACGTGCGCCTGTCGGACGTCGAGTCCGCGAACCTCAGTGGAGGGGGCTCCCTGCTGGGAACGGACCTGCCCCCGGGACAGCCCGTCCCCATCGTCTGCCCCTTCGGTCCGGGCAGCACGCCGGACCAATGCTTCGTCCGCGCCCAAGGCGTAGCCCTCTCCTTCCCCGTCGTGCTCAACATGTGGACGCTGCAGGGCACCCTGAACATCCCTCTGTCCGACTACGTCCTGCGCCTGTCCCAGAACCACGCCTCCGCGTCCAAGTCCAAGCGAGCCGCTGAGTCCCAGGAAAAGGCCGCCCGCATCAAGGCCCAGCTCGACGCCAAGATCGCCTTCTACAACTGGGTCCGCGCCCAGGGCGGCACGCTCGTCGCCGAGGCTGGACTCGGCACCACCAACGCTCACCTCAAGGACGTGCGCGTCGCCTTCCAGGTCGGTAGCGCCTCCCGCGCCGACGTGCTCGCCGTCGAGAGCCAGGTGGCCTCCACCGAGATGCTCGTCGAGAACAGCAAGAACATGACGTCCCTCACCGAGGAGCAGCTGCGCGTCATGATGCATGACCCGGAGACCGCGCGTTACCGCATCGGCGAGGACATCGATGCGCCCGTCGCCGCCGAGCCCACCCCCCTTCGCACCCTCTACGCAGAAGCCCTGCGCCAGCGCCTCGAACGCCGCGTCATCGAAGAATCCGTCGCCTCCCTTCGTGAAACGCGCAAGGTACTCACCGCCGGCAACTACCCGCGACTCGACGCCTTCGGCAACCTCTACCATTCGAACCCCAACACGCGCGTATTCCCGCAGGAAGAGAAGTGGTCCACCAGCTGGGACGTCGGCATGCAGCTGTCGTGGACCATGAACGACACGTTCACCGCGGGCGCTCAGGTGCAGGAGCTCGACGCGAAGATCCTCGAGATCGAAGCGCAACGTGCGCAGCTCGACGACGGCATTCGCCTGCAGGTCACGCAGGCGTACAACGCGCTTCGCCAGGCACACGTGGGTAAGGACACCACGGAGCGGCAGCTCGTGGCGGCGGAGGAGAGCTACCGCGTGCGTCGCGAGCTGTTCCGCGCGGGGCGCGCCACCAGCAGCGAGATGACGGATGCGGAGACCGCGTTGATCAAGGCGGGGTTCGACGCCGTCAACGCGCGCATCGACCTGCGGGTCGCCAGGGAGAACCTCGACCACGCGCTCGGACGCGACGCGGTCAGGCCGTAGTCCTAGAACGGCGGGCGAACGATAGTCAGGTCGCGCGAGAAGCATGCCCGAGCTGGTACGCTCCCCCCATGGCTTCTGTTCGGGCGATCGCCTCTTGCGACTTCATCTTGCACCACACCTCCGTGTCGAACACGGGCGGAGCAGTGATGTCCCAAGCGTTCGCCGCCTGGTGCGCGTGCGACGTCACCGCGACGACCCCGGACCCATCGGCCAGCAGCTCGGACTTGGACAGGACGAAGTCCGTCTCGTACGCATACGTGCTGTTCACGACATGACTCGCACGTAGGTCTTTGTTCTTCATCCCCGCCATGTGGACTTGCAGGGGTGTGCATAGGGCGTCCACAAGGGAGCTCATCCGTTCGTGGGCGGGGTGGATGCGATCCGAATCGTCGTCAAGCCCGAGGCGGTTGAGCAAGTGAACGGTGGCGCCGGTGAAGAGCGCGTGCTGGTGCTCGCGGCTGATTTTGGCGGGTTGATCCCCCGACTGGTCGCCGTAATAGCCGAACTGGGCGTGATTGCCGCCCCGGAGGCTGACCTCGTGGGTGGCTGTCGGCAGCAGGTCACGCGTTGACTCGTGCGCGTCCCAGTTGAGGACTCCGTCGTGGGTGGCGGTGATGGAAAGGCCCTTGAGCGAAGTCCCGGACAGGTCCGCCGCGGGGTTGGGCCCCATCGCCGGAGCGGGATAGGACGCCCACAGCGCAATGCCCTGCAGCTTGCCCGCCGGGTTGGCAACCGCCCAGATCGACGCCGCCACGCCCCCGAGGGAGTGTCCCGCAACAGCCCAATGCGTAATCTGCGGGTTGGCTATCACGGTGCCGAGGCCACGCATGGGATCCGTGATCGGCAGGTTGCCGGGGAATGGCACGACCGCCACGAAGAAGCCCTGCTCGACAAACTCCCGGGCCGCTACGGCATAGGCCCGGGGCTCCACCATGCCGCCAGGGTAGATGACCAGACCACGCGTGGCGGAGCCGTCCGACGGCGCAAACGTGATGGCACCCCCACCAGCCACCACGTTCCCGAGACAGGCGTCGTCGATGCACGCGTTGGGCGCGACGGTGACGTGGGGGTCGGAGGTCAAGGAAGCCACGACAGCGCGCGTCCCTCACCCCTTCACGCCGCAAAGATGCTCCAAGCTCGCCACCGTCTCGTCCAGGCGCGGCACGATCTCGTTCCACCACCCGTCGCTCAGCGCTGTCACGCACGATCGCAGGTACCAGCACTGTCGGTCCTTGGAAGCATTGAAGCGCGACCAGTGGTCGTCCCCCATGAGGCGTGCATCTCGCACCAGCGCGGAAGCGTTATGGAGCTTGTCGGCTGCGGCCACGAGCTTGACGTCGCCGCTCTCCCGCGGAAGCCGCTCGAGGTACGCCCGCTTGCGCTGCTCCCACGGCGGTTTGGGAAGGGACTGGCAATCGCTGCACCCCTCGATGACGTGCCCCACACGCCACCCGAAGCGCGCAATGATCTGCGAGAGGGTGATGCGGTCTGGCCTGTCCTCGAGCGCGTCGTGCAGCAGCGCCGCGATCATCAGGTCCTCGTCGCCGCCGTATTCCCCTACCAGGGCGCTCACGGCCATCAGGTGGGTCAGGTACGGCACGCCCGTCCCCTTGCGGACATGGTCGCCGTGCAGTTCCACGGCAAGGGAGAAGGCGGTGGCGAAGCGCGCGGATACCAGCATGGCGCGACAGTGTATCACGGTTCGCGCGGCGTCCCATCGGGGTTCCTGACCCCCAGATCCGGAGCGAGGCGCCGGGCGGAGAGAGGAACCTCTGGATCTTGCTTTTCGAACGGTGAGGCGGTCCGCCACCCCATCATGTGGGTGGTGCTTCTTCCCACGAGGCGGGTCAGCATCGGTCCCTTCGGAAGCACAACCCGTCGCTACGCTGCTACCCACATCCGCACAAGCAACGAAACCATCTGCGGCTCTCTGCGGAATCTGCGGCCAACTCCGATGGCTCCGGATCAGGGTGACCCCCTGCTATCGCCGAGTCCGTGCTATGGGCTTGCCCACCCCATGACGACCAGCAGCTTCGCCAGGCTGGTGGACGCGGAGACCGGAACGACCGCCGTGTTGCAGGGAAATCTCTGCTTCGCGCTCGGATGCGCCCGCGGGGGCATCCACGCCGCCGACGGCTACCCCGGTACTCCTTCCACCGAAGTTATCGACAAGGGACTCCGCCACCTTCAGGGGCGCATGACGGTCGGGTGGTCCGTCAACGAAGCCAACGCGGTGGCTGTGGGACTCGGCATCACCATGGCCGGAGCCGATGCCGTCGTGACGATGAAGATTCCCGGTCTGTTCCAGGCGGCCGACGTGGTGGCCTCCGCCGCGGGCTCTACCGCACAGCGCGGCGGCCTCGTACTCTACGTCGCTTCGGACTTCGTCCCGAGCTCCACCCAGTACGTGACGGACCCCCGTTACTTCCTGAAGAGCTGCATGTTGCCCATCCTCGAGCCGCGCACGCATCAAGAGATGCTCGAGATCGGTCCCCTCGCTGCGGACCTCGCGCGCCAGCACAGCACCCCGGTCGTGGTCCTCGCGAGCGGTCTGCTCTGCCACTCCGAAGGCCTCGTGAAGCTTCCTCCCACCCGCTTCGTCGAACGGCCCGCCCCCCACACCGACTACAAGCGCTTCATGAACCTGCCCGGCATCGCGCGCAAGAGCTACGACAGCATCTGCTCGACGCGCTTGCCGAGTATCCTCGCGTTCGCCGAAGGCTCGTCCCTCAACCGCATCGAGTGGCACGACCGAACCCTGGGCGTGATCACCCACGGCATCACCGAGTCGTACGTGCGAGAAGTGTGGAACAGGCTCCCGGTCAAGCCGTCGATCTTGTCTCTCGGCACGACCTTCCCCGTGCCCGAAGTGCTCGTGCGGACGTTCGTGCAAGGGATCTCGGGACAGGTGGTGGCGCTGGGCGACGGGCTTCGTTTCGTCCAGGAGGAGGTCGCGAGTCTCGGCCATCGCATCGAAGGAAAGCGAGCCTTCGAGCCCATCACGGAGTGGACGCCCGACACGGTCGCCGAGCGCCTGGGCGCCCCCGCCCCCAAGCAAGCCACGGCAGCAGTTGTGACGCCTGTTTCTCGCCCGCCCAACATCTGCGCCGGCTGCCCCTACCGAGCCTTCGGTCTGGTGGTCCAGCACCTTCGCAAGAAGAAGCGCATCGTGGCTTCGTTCGGCGACATCGGCTGCAACACCTTGCTCTACTTCCTCGACGCCATCGACACGTGCGCGTGCATGGGCTCCTCGGATTCGCAACGGCAAGGGGTCGTGCTCGCGGCTCCCGAGCTCGCGGGCTGCACGCTGTCCGTCATCGGCGATTCCACCGAATGCCATTCGGGTCTGGACTCCACGCGCAACGCCCTGTTCCGCCACGTCCCCGGTGTGAAGGTCGTGCTCGACAACCAGACCACCGCCATGACCGGCGGACAACCCGCCCCATCTTCCCCGCACAACCTCGCGGGACAGCCCAACGTCTTTCGTCTCACCGACGCCCTCCGCGGGGAAGGCGCCACGGTGCACGAGGTCGACGCCTTCGACATGAAGGCCATCGAGAAGGCCTTGCGAAAGGGCCTGGACGACGCCAAGGCCGGCGCCTTCACCGTCCTCGTGCTTCGCGGCGCGTGCATGCAGGAGCTGCCTTCTCAGGAGCGTCGGCCTCGCTACACGCTGACGACCGACAAGTGCAAGCAGTGCGATCTGTGTCTCGTCTGCTCCGGCATCGAAAAGAACGACGACGGGTTCCCGCGCTTCACGCACCTGTGCAACGGCTGCGGAGGGAACACGGGCATCTGTGTGCAACGCTGTCACCTCGACGCGATCGTCGTGCTCGACCAGGAGCGCTCCAAGAAGTCTTCGCCGGCCTTGCCTGCGCTGCCGGATCTGTCTCGCCCGGTCATCCTCCCCGACACGCTGCCGCCGTCGATCCGGGTCGCAGTGCGAGGCGTGGGAGGACAGGGCAACCTGTTCATGGGCAAGGTGTTGGCGGAGGCTGCCCTGTTGGCAGGATACGGAACGGTGTTGAAGGGCGAGACCCATGGCATGGCGCAGCTGGGCGGTGCGGTCATCTCCACGTTCGCGTGTGGCGACGTGCACACCGCGGTGCTCGGGGCGGGTTCCGCGAACGTGCTCGTCTCGCTCGAGCAGGGGGAGGTGCTGCGTCCTGGCTTCGTCGAGCTGTTGGCTCCCGGCGGGGTGGTGCTTCTGAACCGGCTGCGGATCTTGCCCGCGGGCATGGGGCCCGAGGCATACCCGTCCGAGCAGCGAATCCGCGAGCACCTCGGCCATCGCGACGTGGTGTTTTTCGATGCGCTCGGGGAAGCGCAAGCGCTCGGGGACGAGCAGGGCCGGACCAGCAACGTGGTGGCGCTGGGTGTGCTGTCGACGGTGCCGCCTCTCTCGCAGCTGCCGCTGGAGCTTTGGCAGCGGGCGATCGTTCGTGTGTCGCCGAAGGAGTCGCTGCAGCGTGCGAACCTGGCTGCCTTCGAGCGCGGACGCCAGGTGGCCGTGCGCCTCCGGGGTCAAGACCTGTTGCCCAAAGGTGTGTCGTGAAGTCGATCTTCGAGCCTGCTTCGATCGCGGTTCTCGGTGGTGGGAATGACCTGACCAAGCCCGGGGGGCGCCTCGTGTGGTGCCTGCGGACCAAGGGGTTCGAGCGGCTGTGGGTGGTCAACGCGCACGGGGGACAAGTCCAGGACCTGCCCACCTACGAGAGCGTGGAAGCCCTGCCGGAGGCGCCGGACCTGGCGGTCTTGTCCATTCCCGCCAAGCACGTCCTGTCCTCCGTACGCGCGCTGGTCGACCGCGGGACCCGCGGGTTCATCGTGCTGTCATGCGGCTTCTCCGAGCTGGACGAGTCCGGTCGCGCCCTCGAGCAAGAGCTCGCGGACACGATTCGCGGCGCTGGCGCCACCCTCATCGGCCCCAACAGCCTCGGGGTGTTCACCCCTCGCTACGTCGGCACCTTCGGCGGTCCCGACCTCGACCCCGTCCCCGGCACCATCGACTTCATCAGCGCCAGCGGCTCCACGGCCGCCTTCATCATGGAGGCCGGCCTCGAACGAGGCGTTTACTTCGCCTCCCTCGTCTCCGTCGGCAACTCCGCCACCACCGGCGTGGAAGACGTGCTCGCCTACCAGGACGCCACCTTCGAGGATTCCCCCGTCAAGGCGAAGCTGCTGTACCTCGAATCCATCGCCGACCCTGCGCGGTTGTTGCATCACGCACGATCCCTGCGCCGCAAGGGCTGTCACGTGGTGGCCCTCAAGGCGGGCACGAGCGACGTGGGGGCCCGCGCGGCGTCGTCTCACACGGGGGCGATGGCGTCGAAGGATGCGGCGGTATCGGCACTCTTCGACAAAGCCGGCGTGATTCGCGTCTCCTCCAAGACGGAGATGGTCGACGTGGCAGGGCTGCTGACGCGAGTCGGAGCGCCGCGCGGCAAGCGCGTGGCAATCGTGACGCACGCGGGCGGCCCCGGGATCCTGCTCGCAGACGAGCTTTCGCGCCATGGATTCGAGGTGCCTGTGCTCAGCCCGAGCACACGCGCCAGGCTCGCCCAAGCGCTCGCACCCGGCAGCGCCACGGGCAACCCTATCGACTTCCTCGCCTCGGGAACGGCGGAGCACCTCCGGTCCATCCTCGCGATCCTGCAGGAGCACGAGGGCGACCGAATCGACGCCGTATGCGTCATATTCGGCAGCCCGGGACTGTTCAACATCTGGCCCGTCATGGAGGTGATCCTGGAGGCAGGACGACACATGGCGATACCGGTGTACCCGGTGTTGCCGAGCGTTCGCACGGCAGCGGACGAAGCGCGTAAATTCCGCCGGGCAGGCGGGTTCTTCTTCACGGACGAGGTCGAGTTGGCGCGTGCCCTCGCGCTCGTTTGCAGGACTCCCGAGCCGTCGCAGGACGAGCCCGCGGTAGAGATCGACGAAGCGGCGCTGCGCGACCTGTTCAAGGAGGCAGCCGGTCAGCGGATGCTCGATCCGGGGCAGGTGGAGAGGTTGCTGCGCGCGATAGGGATGACCCCCCCGCCGTCGCGGGTGGTGGATCGGCTCGATCAGGTGGCCGGGGCCGCGGCCGAGCTAGGATACCCGATCGTGCTCAAGGTGGTGGGACCGAGCCACAAGACGGACGTGAAGGGGGTCGTGACCGACGTTCGTGGGCAGGAAGAAGCGGTGCGAGCCAGTGCTCGGTTGCTCGACATCGAGGGCGCCCGCGGGGTTCTCCTTCAGAAGCAGGTGTCGGGGGTGGAGCTGATCGTGGGCGCGTCTCGGGAGGACCGCTTCGGCCACCTCGTGATGGTGGGACTCGGGGGCGTGATGACCGAGGCGCTGTCCGACGTGAAGATGGCATTGGCCCCCCTGTCCGAAGGCGAAGCCGAGCACATGATCCGGGGGATTCGCACGCAGGCGATCCTCGACGGGTTCCGCGGCGCCCCCGCGGTAGACCGCAAAGCGCTCGCGCGCGTCCTGCAGGCAATTGCCACCTTGGTGACGTGCTTTCCGGAGGTCCGCGAGATGGATGTGAATCCGTTGATGGTGAACGGGTCGTCCATGTGGGCTGTGGATGGGCGCGTGGAGGTTGCCTTGCAGGACACGGACGGGCCTGCCAGACTGGTCACATGACCGTTGTTGCCAGGCGCCCGGTGCGTCAATTCCCGCACCAGTCGCGCCACTGGTAGACCTCGTCCGCCCGATCCGGGTGCGCCCGACCGAACGCGTACCGGTCCTCCGCCTCCTCGCACCCCGACCACTTCTCCACCGTCTCCCACGTGCCCCGCGTGTACTTGTAGAAGAACCAGGACCCCCGCGGAACCTCGAACGCCCCTTCTGCCACGTTGGGCGTGCCCGTCCACTGCAGCGGACGCTGCGTCCACCCGTCGGACGACAGCGCGACATGGACGGGTGGGGAGAGCGGGGTGCCTTCGGGAACCAGCACCTGCAGCCGCACCTGCACCGGAGGCTGCAAGGACGTGAGACCTGGGTCGTAGTCCGCCTCGAGGACGACACCTGGCTCGTCCGGAAGCAGGACGACCAGCGAGAGGTCCCGCTCGTCCCACCACCACCCCTCCCCCGCCTGCGCCAAGGTCTCGAAGCTCGCGTGCTCGGTCATCGCGACGCCCCCGCGCCGGACCGCGGTCGCGCCGTGGTCGACCCGGTGGAACCGAACCAGCACGTTGCGAGAGGGTGGCGAGAACGTCCCCTCCCGCGACGACACGGAGAGACGCGCGCCGGTCGCCAGCCGCTGCACGGTATAGGACGTACGCGCATACCCGTCGGCGTCGATGGCCTGAAAACCGTCCCCCGCATCTTCGTAGAGGGTGAAGCTCGAGGCCTGCGCGGAGGGATAGACGTCGAGCCGCAGTGGGTCGACGGGGCGCTCGTCACTCCACTGCATGCGCGGCGCGCGGGGCACGATGCCCCCCTCCCGTACGAACATGGGAAATGCGCCGAGCGTGACGCCGACGGTCACCGTAGCTGGGCCATCGTAGGCTGCGCCGGAGGTCGCCTCGAACCAGCGCCCCTGCGGCAGGTAGACGGTCCGCTCCACGGCGGCCTCCTCGAGCACCGGTGCCACGAGCACGTGAGCACCGAGCATCGCCTGGTCGTCCAACTCCCCTACGGCGGGGTCGTCCTGGAAGGCATAGACCATCGGACGGAGGATCGGCGCACCGGTCCGGCGGGACTCGTCAAACAAGCTGTAGAGGTAGGGCAGAAGCTCGTAGCGTTCGTGGATCCGCTCGCGACTGATGTCCTCGACCTCGAAGCCGAACGCCCAGGGCTCCTGGTCATTGACGCCGTTGGTGACGTGGCCGCGGAAGAACGGAGACGCAACGCCAACAGCCATCCAGCGGGCGAAGAGCTCACCCGTGGCGCCCCCGGAATAGCCACCCACGTCGCTGCCGGCAAAGGGCAGACCGGACAGTCCCAGGTTCAGCAGCATCGGCAGGGTCTGGCGGAGCGTGGTCCACGAGCTGGGGCCGTCCCCCGTCCACACTGCCGCATAGCGCTGCGTCCCGGCGAACCCCGCGCGTGTGAGCAAGAACGGCCTGCGGTCCGGCGCGGCAGCCCGCATTCCCTCGTAGGTCGCCCGCGCCTCCTGCAACGCATACACGTTGTGCGCCTCCGCCATCGTCGTGGGCACCCCGTCCCCATCGACGGGCAGGTCGTCCGGTATGCTGCCTCCGCCGCTCTCGGGGAACACCGTCGGCTCGTTGACGTCGAGCCAGATCCCACGGACACCGACGCTTGCCAACCCTCCGACATAGCCCCCCCACCAGTCCCTCGTAGCGCTCGCCGTGAAGTCCGGGAACACCGATTCGCCCGGCCACACCGTACCCACGAACAGCTCACCGCTCGCGAGCCGTAAGAAGTGATTCCCCGCAACACCCGTGTCGTAGACGTCCCAGCCGGGGTCCACCTTGATGCCCGGGTCCGCAATCACCGTCACCTTGAAGCCGTCGGCCGCGAGGTCCGACACCAACCCTTGCGGGTCGGCAAACGCCACCGGGTCCCAGGTGAAGGTCCGGAAGCCGTCCATGTGCTGGATGTCGAGCCACAGTCCGTCCGCGGGAATGGAGCGACTTCGGAACTCCTGCCCTATCTGCTGGAACGACGCGGCCGGCGAGTATCCCCACCGGCACTGGTGATACCCGAGCGCCCACCGCGGCGGCAGCACGACCCGACCGGAAAGAGAGGTATAACGCCTCACGACCTCGGCCATCGTCGGACCCGCCACGATCACTTGGTCCACCGCCTCTGTGTACGCATCGATGGTGAGCGCCGACGGCGCGGACGCGGCCACGTCCATGACCGTGCGGTGGGCCACGTCGGTCAGGGTGCCGTAGGCGACGCCATCGCGCAATCCTACGTAAAACGGGACGCCCAGGTACAGCGGGTCCGCGTCCGGGGCATAGCCGCCGTGGCTGCTGTCGTACGCATCCGTGTTCCAGAACGTCATGCGCGTACCGCGCCGGGCAAGCCTCCCCGTGCGCTCTCCGAAGCCGTAGAATTGCTCGCTGGCCGGGGTGTTACGTGTGAGTCTTGACACGGTGATGGGCGTACCGCCCACGGGCTCGGTCCTGCGCGACCATCCCCCGCTCGCTCCGTCCTCCAAGAGCACGTTGCCCTGTGGATCCTCCACGTGAAGGCGGCAATTGGAGGCCTGCAGGGTCGCCACCATCCAACGCGTGCACACCTGCACCGCGCCGACGGAGCCGGATAGATAGACCTGTTCGTCGGCCGCAGGGACCTGGGTGACGGCCCAGGAACGCTGGGGCGCGGAAGCCCCTTCCGGCAAGTACCGCACCCGCAGCATGCCGTCGTCCCACGGGTCGACCTGCACGTCGAGGCCATCGCAGCGGGCGACAACCGCGCCAGAGTCGACGGTTACCCAGGGTGGCAGATCCGAGGGCGGGGAGCAGTGGGCGGGGATGGGGTCCATCTCTTCGACCGCGTCCTGCGAGGCATCGGGTGCGTCCGGCTCCGCGTCGGACGCATCGGGAGCGGGGCCGTCGACGGCGGGGGCATCCGTCGCGCCTTCAGGGGCAGCATCAGGGGCAGTGGTGGGTGAGGACGCGTCGTCGCCGCATCCGGCGAGCAGAGCGAGCGAGGCAGCGAGGGGAAGGAGGTGCTTCATGGGGGGCAAATCCGAACGATTTGGTGCGATGCGGAGCGTACCACATCGCAGAGGTACGGCCAGGGGAACCAATCTTCCGAATACCCCAAGAGCGCATTTACAGGACGCCCTCTGCCCTGCGAAGATGCGCGCCATGAGGAACCCATCGAACCACGTGCATGCTTTCGTCGTCACCGGCGTCTGCGCGCTGTCGCTGGCGTACGCTCGGCCCGCGCTCGCGTGCGGGACCGACGCCGACTGCAAGGGCGGGAGGATTTGCCAGAGCGGACAGTGCGTGTCCCCCGACGCGCCTCCCCCGGCAGTGACTCCGCCGCCCGCAGTCCCGCCCACGACGCCGCCTCCGCCGCCTCCGCCCGTGGGGTACGGACAGCAACCGCCTCCGCCCGCGGGGTACGGCCAGCAGCCGCCTCCGCCCGCGGGGTATGGACAACCGCCTCCGCCCGCGGGGTATGGACAGCCTCCCCAGGGGTACGCTCCTGCAGCAGACCCCACCATCCATCTGCACGACGGCTTCTATCTGCGCCTTGGGATCGGGGCCGGGTACATGTTCGCCCCGACCACGGTGACCGCGTCGGGCTCGGACGGCGAGACCACCTTCACCGCAAAGGGACCCGCGGTCGCCACCGAGTTCGCGATCGGCGGGACGCCGGCGCCGGGCCTGGTGATCGGGGGTGGCGTGTACACCATCGCCGCCCCCTCCGCGAAGGCGGACGACTTCAAAGACGACGGCGAGGAGATATCCGACCTGACCGGGGAGTGGGACATGATCAGCCTCGGCCTCGTAGGGCCCTTCATCGACTACTACTTCAGCGAAGACCAAGGGCTGCATCTGCAGCTGGCGGTGGGCCTGGCCTCGTCGAGCGTTTCGAAGGGAGAGTTCAAGACAGGCGAGGGCAGCTCCGACACGGACGAGGAGAGCGGGTCGGGGTTCGGCTCCATGCTTGGCTTCGGGTTCGAGACCTGGGCTGGCGAGCAGTGGAGCGTGGGCGGCCTCATCCGGGTGCTCTACGCGGACACCACGATCGAGGCGGACCTACCCGGGACCGACGTGCAAGCGGACTGGAAGTCGAAGAGCGTCATTCCCGGCGTGCTGTTCACGGCTACGTATCACTGAGGCCTGAACGAGCCAATGGAGTTCTACGTGCGATAACCCCTACTTGCCCTTGGGGACCGGGAAGCCCCGCTTCTTCATCAGCGAGTCGATCTTCGCCTCACGCCCGCGGAAGCGACGATACCCCTCGTCCGGGTCGATCGTGTTGCCCACGGAAAACACGCTCTCACGAAGCCGCTTCGCCACCTGCTGGTCGTACGGCCCGCCCGCCTCCACGAATGCCCCGTAGGCATCCGCCGTCAGCACGTCCGCCCACATATAGCTGTAGTACCCAGCCGAGTACCCGTCGCTCGAGAAGATGTGCATGAAGTGCGGCGTTCGGTGCCGCATCACCATCTCCCGCGGCATCCCCAGCTTCGCCAGCGTCTCTCGCTCGAACGCGTCCGGGTCGATCTTCTGCGCCCCCGCCAGGTGCAGCTTCATGTCGATGAGCGCGCTCGACAGGTACTCCACCGTCTCGTACCCCTGGTTGAACGTCGACGCCTTCTTGAGCCGGTCCACAAGCTCCTTGGGAATCGGCTTGCCCGTCTGGTAATGCAACGCATACTTCTCCAGCACCTCGGGCGTCGACAGCCAGTGCTCGAGGATCTGGGACGGGAACTCCACGTAGTCACGCACCACCTCGGTGCCCGCCAGCGAGGGATACGTCACATTCGACGACAGCCCGTGCAGCGCGTGCCCGAACTCGTGGAACAACGTCGTAGCATCGTCCCAGGAGATGAGGACGGGCTCGCCGGGCTTGCCCTTCAGGAAGTTCGCGTTGTTCGACACGATGGGCAGGGTCTCCCCGTCGAACCGCTCCTGCGCGCGATACTCGCTCATCCACGCGCCGGACCGCTTTCCCTCCCGGGCCCAGGGGTCGAAGTACCACAACCCCACGTCCTTGCCCGTCTGCTTGCTCGAGACCTTCCACACGGTGACGTCGGGGTGGAAGACGGGCACGCCCGAGATCGGCTCGAATCGGAAGCCGAACAGCTCGCCGGCCACCCAGAACATCGCCTCCCGCAGTTTGTCGAGCTGCAGGTACGGCTTGATCAGACTCTCGTCCAGGTCGTACTTCTCCTTGCGCACCTTCTCGGCATAGAAGCGGTAGTCCCACGGCTCGATCTTGATCTTGGCCTTCTCCTTGTTGGCGACGGCCTGCATGTCCCCCACTTCTTGCTTCACCCGGGCCACGGCCGGCTTCCACACGGCCTCCAAGAGCTCCAAGGTCCGCGCGGGCGTCTTGGCCATCGAGTCCTCCACGCGCCAGTGCGCGTGCGTCTCATATCCGAGCAGCTTGGCCCGCTCCGCACGGAGCGACAGGATCTCCGTGATGATCGCGTTGTTGTCCGTCTTGCCGCCCCCGTCCCCACGGTCCACGAACAGGCGCCACGCGCGCTCGCGCAGGTCCCGTCGCTCCGAGTAGGTGAGGAACGGGTCGACCGCGGAGCGGGTGTTCGAGATCACCCACTTGCCGGGCATCTTGCGCCCCTCGGCCTCCGCCGCAGCGGCGTCCCTGAGCGCCTGCGGCACCCCAGCCAGGTCCGCCTCCGTCTCGAGGACCAGGAACTTATCCTTTTCGTCCGCCAGCACGTTCTGGCCGAACTGGGTGAACAGCCCCGCAAGCTTCTGGTTGATCTCGGACAGGCGCTTCTTCGCCGTGTCGTCGAGCCGCGCGCCCGCGCGCACGAAGTCGTTGTGGTACTTCCACGCGAGCCGCTGCTGCTCGGGGGTGAGCTTGTCCTTCGCCGCGTACACCGCCTCGATCCGGCGGAACAGCGGGGCGTTCTGGGTGATCTTGTCGATGAAGGCGGCGAGCTTCGGCTCCATGTCCCGCTCGATCGCCTGGAAACCCTCGGTGTTCTTGGCGCCGCTCCACACGCCGTAGACAGCGACGGCGCGGTCGAAGGTCCGGGTCGAGCGCTCCAGCGCCCCCAGGGTGTTGTCGAACGTCGGGGGCTGGGGATCGTTGGCGATGCGGTCGATCTCCCGCAGGGCCAGCGTCATGGACTGCTCGAGGGCCGGCTGGAAGTGCGCGAGCTCCACCTTCTCGAAGGGCGGCACGCCGCCGTGGGGCCCGGCCCAGGGTTCGAGCAGCGGGTTGGCCGCCACCGGCTCGGCAGGCGCAACCGGCTCGGCGGGCGCGGTCGGCGCAGGAGGCGGAATCGTGGCGGGCGTTTGGGTGGCACACGCAGTGAGTAGACCTGCGAGCAACGTGGTACGAGTCAGGATCGCAAAGCTGCGCATCGGTGGTTTCTCCTGGGAAGTGACGACGGCCGATCGTCTAGCGTCCCGCCGCGGCGAACACAACCGTTTGTTGCCCGACGCAACCACAGACGGGAGCAACCACAGAAGGGCACAGAATCCACAGAAGGAGGAAGCAGGAAGACGAGGGCAACGTCCGGTCGGATCCCCCTACTGCTGCGTGCCCGAAGTCCCTACTGGGTTAAGGCCCGGCTACGACAATGGACGGATGACGGACATCAAGTAGATGTGGCAGGCGGAAGTCTCGATCCTTTGACGGAGAAGCAAGCGAAACCAGATCGGCGACGGCGACGGCGACGGCGACGGATTGATTCTTCTGCCGAGCACATCTAGGAGCTGAGAACACGGAATGCGACCCGGAGTGGACGGAGGCTAGCTTTGCTGGCCGGAGTCCACGTAGGACGACGAAGCCGAAGGCGCAGTCAATTCGAACCAGGAGCGGGCGGAGTCAGGCGCAACACGCACGATCTCCCTCCGCACCACCCTTCAGTGCCTTCTGCGTCCTCTGTGGCTCTCTGGAAAGCGATCCCGGTACTCACTTCGGTCACAGGGTACTACTCGCGATCGCGCGGGGACGGGCCGATGCGTACGGTCGTCCGATCCGTTCGTTCGTAGGGGGGATCGTTCTTGAACGTGACAGACCGGACCAAGAGAGCCACACAGCTCCGTATGGCCTCCGGAACTTCCTGCTGGCTGTCGACCTGAACGCGCGTGGCGGCGCCGGCGGCGTCGATCACCGTGGTCACCTCGAGCTCGGCCTTCTCGGACAAGAGGGCAATCCCCTGGCTCTCACAGTAGCGGACCCGGGCTTCGACCTGAATACGGTCCTTCGCATTGGCCTCCAGCACGTAGGCCGGGGGACAACTACCTCCGCAGCCCACCGAGATCCGTTGGTCGTCTTCGGGGAAGCGAGCCGGAGCGCCCAATGCGAGGCTCTCACCGGTGGGCTCCGGCTCGACGGCTTCCAGGGGCGACGCGGGCGTGGCGGCAACGACAATCGATGGGGGAGGGACCGGAGATGGGGTGGCAGGAGTAGCGGCGCACGCGGAGAGAAGCGCGGCGACGGCAGGATACGCGGGCGCACGGACGCAGCGGCGAGGGCGGGGGGGATGGTGAGCGAGGGGGGCCATGGCGTGATCTCCGATGGTGGGGTTGGACAGGGTGGAGGGCGGATGGTTCCCTCATCAAGTCAGTCATCCAATTCTTTCACCCCCAAATCACCCGCCGCAGCCTCCTCCCCCCGACCCGAAGCCCCACCCGCTCTCCCCCTCTCACCACCACCACTCCCACCTCGCCCTCTCGTCTCTCCGCCATCCACAAGTCTCGCTCGTCCACCACGGCTTGCCCCTCCACCTCCACTACCTCGTCCCCCACCTGAAGCACTCCCTGCGCTTCCCCACGGTACACCCCCGCCACCACGAGCCCCCGCTGTCCCACCCCGACTCGCCCCTCCAGCCGCGTCTCCCCCAGCACCTTCCCCCCCTCTCCCAGGTACTCCCGCCGAATCACCCGGTTCCATGCGTCGTATTCCGTGCGCTCCTCCAGCACCCCATCCACGCTCGGCGACGGCGCCCCCGCCTCCCCCAGCATCACCCGAGAGACCACCCTTCCGTGATCGTCGTGCCCCATCCGCACCCCGAACGCCAGGTCCCTCGTGTCCCGGGCCGGCCCTCCGGCCGCGTCCCGGTACCGTTGCTCGACGCGGCGGCCGCGGTCGTCGTAGGTGGCCTCGAGCCTGGCGTAGCCATCGGCACTCACCCGTAGCTGTCCGTCGACTCCTTCGTAGGAGAGCTCCACGATGTCCCCCCGCTCGTCGTGACGGAACCCGCGCCTCGCATACCCGTAGCGGTTCAACACCGCTCGACCGTCCAACCCGTAGTAGCTCGTCGAAAGAAGATTGCCCAGCTCGTCGTACGTCGAACGCCACGAAGCCACACCGTCCCGGTGCAACGTCGGCTGCGCTCCGCCACCGAAGTAGGAGACCTGCAGGAGGTGTCCCGCGTCATCGTGCTGCGCCCGCCACGACGCGTACCCGTCGCGGTGCTCGCAAGGTTTCCCGCTCTCGTCGAGGAACCGTTGCTCTACCCGATACCCTCTGCCATCGTGTTCGGCGCGCCACATCGTGCATCCGTCCCGGTGCCGGACAGGGCGCCCCGACGCGTCGAAGTAGGACTCCTCCACGGGCCGGCCCACCTCGTCCATGACATTCTTGCGCGTGACATACCCCTCCCGATGCGAGTCGGGCTGCCCGTCGGGGCCCAGGCAGGTCCAGGAAACTACCGCCCCCGCGTCATCGTACGTGGCACGCCAGCCCCCGCACCCGTCCCGCCCCCGCACGGCGACCCCCGTGCGATCGAACCTTCGCTCCGTGGAGCGATTCCCTCGCTCGTCCGCCTCCCACACCCTCCTCGCCACCCCATGACGGTCGTCCACGGGAGCCCCAGCCCCGTCGAGGTGCACGCGCTCCAGCAGGGTCCCGTCACCGTCGTAGCGGAACGTTACGGTGGTGACCCCGTCCTCGTCCGGGGATGGCTGACCCGACGCGTCCAGGAACGATACCCGCGTAACCAGGCCCCGATCGTCGGTGTCGGTGGACTCACCGAAGACCTTGCGCGCGTTGCGCCGCGCCGCGCCGCGGTCGTTGAAGTAGCTGCGCACCTTGGGGAACCCTCGCTCGTCGAAGGAGACGCGATAGGTCGACACCTCGGAACCGTCGAGGGAGATTCGGTAGTTGCTGCGATCCACCACCGTGGCGTGAAGGGTCGCTCCGTCCCACACGAAGCGGTGTCGCTGTCGCAGGGTCCCGTCGGCCCGATGGTGCAGGCGCTCGAGCAGGTCGCCCGCCTCGGTGTAGACGAGTTCCCAGCTCGCGTCCCCGTCCTCGCTGTCGACAAGCCTTCCGAGACCGTTCACGCGCTCGGCGCGAAGGGTCCGGTCGCTGCGGCGCGTGACCCGGCACGAGCTGGAGCGCCCGAGCGTTTCTTCGAGCTCACCGACCCCGACCCACGCCCCCCGATGCTCCACGCACGCCCCGTACAGCGCAGTCCTGGGCTGCGAGCGAGACCAGACTACCACCCCCGCACCGCTGGCCCCCACGGCCAAGGTGAGAGACAACGCAAGGAAGCCACTCGCCGCCGGGTGCTGCCTTGCGACAGACAGCGCGCGCGATAGAGTCCCCCGCGGCCGCGCGACGGTGGGACGCTCCGCCGCCACCGCCCTCAAGTCCTGTGCAAACGCCCGGGCCGTGACATAACGGTCCGAGGGCCGCTTCGCCGTTGCCCGATCAATCACCGCTTCCAGCGACGCAGGGGCAGAGGGCACCATCGCCCGCAGTGGGGACGCCTGTCCCCCGAGCACCTGCTGCACAATGCGTCCTTCGTTGTCCCCGTCGAACATGCGCTGACCGGTCAGCACCTCGAAGAGCGTGGCCCCGAGGGCATACACGTCGGCGCGCCCGTCCACCGTGCCACGGTGCGGGTCCATCTGCTCCGGCGCCATGTAGCGCAGTGTCCCCGCCAGGCCCGCTCCGGACCGGGTCATTGTCGCCGTTTCATCGACGTAGCGCGCGGAGCCCAGATCCATGACCACCATGCGCGAGGCGTCGAGGGTGATCATCAGATTGCCAGGCTTCACGTCGCGGTGCACCGTGCCTCGCTCGTGCAGGTGGTGCAGGCCCTCCGCGGCATCGGCGAAGAGCTCCGCGATGCGCAGCGCCAGGGCGCGCCCGGTAGGTTCCGAATCCCCGATCGGGTCCGCCCCGGGCTCGCCGACGGCGCCGGGCTTCTGGATCCGGCGGGCCAACCGGACGGCGGCGGGGAGGTGGCTTTCCCGCAGGAAGTGCCCGTCCCGTCGCCAGGCGGCCAGCACACGCCCAACGCGCCCGAGGTCCGCCCCGTCCACGAACTCCATCGCATAGAACTGCCGCCCCTGGCCCACCCCCGCGGTCAGCACCTTGACCACGTTCGGGTGGTCACAGCGAGCAAGTACCGCAATTTCTCGCTGGAAACGTCGCCGCTGCAGGCTCGTGGCCACCATGGACGGTTCGAGCACCTTGAGGGCGACCGTCCGGCCCATCGACCGTTGTCGGGCAGAGAACACAACGCCCGTGGCGCCCCGACCGAGGGGCTCGAGCACCTCGAAGTCCCCAACCACCACCCCGCGAACGACGGGCTCCGCCACGAGCTGGGCCGGACCGCGGTCCTCCGCGCGTGTGCGGTCGAGCAGGTCCCTCATCCCCTCCTGGGTGTCAATGCCGGAGAACGTGTCACCGGACGCGTAGTCCAGGTAGTCGACGCGCCGCACCTCCTCCACGAGCCCGTGCGCGATCGTGCGCGTGCGAAGGAGGGTGCGATTCAGGAATCCCACCTGCTCGCGCCCGAGGTCGTCCTCGCGCACGACCACGAGAGGGTGAATCGATATCACCTTGTCTGCGTTGCGGAAGTAGAGCTGGGTAGGGTCGAGTCCCGAGGCGTCGTGGTCGGTGGGACTGCCCTGCAAGCCCGAGAGGTCTTGCCAGAAGAGCCCGTTGTCCGTTGCACGGTGGTCCCTCTCCCCTGAGGATTGCACTCTTCCCATGCGCATCCCGTCGAAGAGGGATTCGGAAGCGAGCACGTCCAGCATCGCGTCGAGCAGCAGGGGGAAGAATGTATCGCAATAGCTGTCCGGGCGCTGGGCGCCGTGGCCGATCACTTCGTTGCGGTAAGCGGTGAGCAGCTCGAAGAAGCCGAGGAGGCCCCCCTGGGTGGCGCGCCGAGCGACCTCTCGATTCAGAACCCCCGCCCCGACGACCGCCTCCGAGAACCGCTGAACCCCCTCCCACTGCACGGGGCGCCTTCCCATCTCCCGCGCCCTGCGCACGAGCGGGACACTGTCCGCGCCGGGCACGGACTCGAGCTCCTGGTTGGTCGCGCGCAGCAGCTCGCACCACTGTCCGAGGGACGGCAGCTTGAGACAGACCAGGCGACGCGCCACCTTGCCTTCGGGCTCCATCGCGTGCTCGAGAAACAGACGGATGCGCAGGGCGGCGGCGAGCTTGAGGGTGGCCTCCCCGAGGTAGTAGGCGCAGTTGTGACGCTCCACCGCGGACTTGCCGTCGAGGGTGCGACGAATCAGTTGGGCGAGGGGCAGGGGCGCGTGCACGATGGCCGCGAGGGCGCGGTCTTGCAGGAGATCAGGGGAGGTCGGTGGGTCCGTCACGGCAGTAGGTGGAGAGAAGTGTCGCGCCGCCGGGTCGCGAAGACAACCCAAGAGCCCCTCCACGGGTGCAGGTCTGATAACGATTCCGATCGGTTCGGTTTCCCGTGTTGGGATCGCTGCCAACCGTCGTCCGGTCGTCCACACAGCCACGAAGCGCGGCTGTTCGCGAACGACTCTCGGGTCGCAGTTGCGGGTGGAGAGCGCAGGAGCCATCCGCCAAGGTAGCGAATCGCGCCGATACCCATCCGCCGCACTAGCGACTCGGCACCGCCGAGTCGAGCGTTGTGCGCGGCACCGCCGCGCCATAAATCATTGGGGCCGGCATGAGCACAACCATACGAAATTTCACGAAATCTGCACCCGGGAGCTTGATCCCGTGACCGCTCAGTTGCGCACATCCGTACAAGCAACCAAGCCCTTCTGTGCTCTCTGTGCCTTCTGTGGTTTCTTCTCCCGAGAGGTTCAGCCCTTCTTGCCGGCCTTCTTCACGGTCGCGACGGCTTGCGACGCGGACTGCAACACGCTGCGTACCCCGGGGATCGGGACCAGGTCGGCGGCAAGCTGCAGCACCTTGGACGTGTCCCCGTCCTTGAGCGCGGCGACGCCTTCGAGCGCGAGCTTCACTTGGGCCACGCCGGGGATCGCGTCCAGGAGGCCCATCAGCCCACCGGTGGCCTTCTCCTCGACCGCACTGGCGCCCCCGGTGAGCCGCTGCATGGCCTCGGGACTCAGGGTTCCGTCGGGGTTCGCAGCCGCCTTCGCGTTCTTGCACGCGTCCGGACCCACCATCGTGTCCGGCGGGAGCGTCTCGCCGCGCGCGCACTTCTGCAGATCGGCCTTGTACTTATCGCCGGTCTTGGCGATGAGCTCGCTCGCGCTCAGGGCCTTCGTGGCGGACGCGGCCTGCGCGAACATCGAGTCGAGCTGGGCCTTGTACTTGGCCTCGTACTCGGCGTCCCCGAAGGTCTTTCGCATCTGCTCCTCGTAGAGCTTCTGCGAGGCGGTCACGTTCTGCTCGAAGTGGTTCACGTACGTCTTCGCATGGTCCACAGAGGCCTCGCCCTTCAGCGGAAGCGCGCCGAGCCCCGCCTTCGAGACGTCCTCGATGAGCTTGGGGTCGGCCTTGTCGTTGACCACCGCTTGATAGGCGGCCATCATCGCCAGGCTCAGGGCCGCCACCGCCTCACGACGGCTCTGCCGCTCCATGATCTGCCGCACCATCTCGTAGTCCTGATCGGTCCACTCCATCTCCATCTGGCGACGGCTGCGGATCATGCCCGCAACCGTGGACATGGTCGTCATGGAGCCGGTGGTCACCATCCAGCCGGCGTTCATGGCGGGCGTGGTCGCGAGTCGGACCTGGGCCTTCAGGTCGTTGATCTTCTGGACGTGCTGCACGCCCTCCTGCATGAACTTGATCTCCGCCGGCGTGGCCTTCTTGGTGGCCATCTTCGGCGCGATCACCTGCACGCGCTTCGAGTAGGAGTCCTCGAGCTGCATGAACTGGTTGGCGACGGGCTTGCCCTGGGCGTCGAGCACCGGGCCGATGGTGAGCTCGATCTTGGCGGCGAGGATCTCCTTGATGGCCTGGGGAGCGGGCACCGGCATGGCGCCTCCGGGGTAGGGCGCTTCCTGTCCGAGGGCCGCCTTCATGGCCTTCTCGAGCTCGGCCTGGTTCTTGTCGATCTCCTCGTCCATCTGCTTCTGGGCTGCAAGCACGGCCTCGTCGCCCTGCCGCACCATCGCCTTCGACTCCTCGGGAATCGGCGAGCCCTGCGGCTCCTCGGCCGGCTGCTGAGGGGGCACGCAAGCACCACAAAATGAAGCAACCACGAGCGCAGCAAACATGGAACGTCGCATGATCGAGTCTCCCTTCGAGTCGCGGACCCTACCAGAGCGGTCACTGCTTCGGAAGCACCTCTTGCAAGCCGTGGATGGCCTCGGCGCCCGCCGGCACCTGCAGGCTCGAACCCACGAGGTCGTTGCCGACAGGCGCATACGGGCCCCCCAGACACTGCGCGAGAAAGATCTCGGACACGGCATTGAACGACATGCGGTTCTCCGCACGCAGGAACCCGTGACCCTCGTCCGGGTACAGCGCATAGGTCACAGGGATCTTCTTGGCCTGCATGGCCTTGACGATCTGGTCCGATTCGGATTGCTTCACCCTGGGGTCATTGGCGCCTTGCCCGATGAGCAGCGGGCGCTGGATCCGGTCCACGCGCGAGAGGGGCGATCGCTCCGTCAGCAGCGCCCTCCCCTGCTCCGTCCGGTGGTCCCCCACCCGCTTGGCGAACAGCTCGATCATCGGCTCCCAGTAAGGCGGAATCGTCTGCAACAGCGTGAGCAAGTTCGACGGTCCCACGATGTCTACTCCGCACGCGAACACGTCGGGCGTGAAGGTCAATCCCACGAGGGTGGAATATCCACCGTAGCTCCCGCCCATGATGGCCACCCTGTCCGGCAAGGCGACCTTTTCGGACACAGCCCAGCGCACGGCGTCAATGAGGTCGTCGTGCATCTTGCCAGCCCACTCACCGTCGCCAGCGTTCACGAAGCGCTTCCCAAACCCGGTGGACCCGCGGAAGTTCACACTCAATACCGCATAGCCGCGGTTCGCCAGCCACTGGTGGTAGGCATCGTACCCCCACGAATCCCTGGCCCAGGGCCCCCCGTGCACGAACAGCACCATCGGCAGCGGAGCAGAGGGCCGCACCTTGCCTCCCGCGTCCGACCCCACGGGCAAGGACAGATAGCTCACGAGATTCAACCCGTCCCGGGACCGGATCACCACGGGATGCATCTTCGCCAACCGCAACCCCTCCAGGGAAGGCCTCGTGGTGAAGAGAAACGCCGCCGACTTCTCCTTGCGATCGTATCGATAGTAGCGAGTCGGACCGTCGTCCACCTCGTAGGCCACCACCCACCGCTGGTCGTCCAGCGACCGGTCCACCACGCTCAACTCCCCCTGAAATACCGTCTTCAGATAGTCCATGTCCGACTGGATCGACGCGTCGAGGATCTGCCATGCCGTCCGCTCGTACGTCGATGCCGCCGCCTGCACCTGGCGCGTGCGCGGGTGCACGAGCACGTCCTGCACGTCCGCCTTCCCATCCTCCGCCAGCATCTTGGCCCGCTGGGTCGCGAGGTCCAGCTCGAACAGCGCCGCCGTGTCCCTGCCCCGGCTGTCCACCAGCACAAGCTTCCGCCCCTGCGGGTCCAGGCCGATGGGCATCGTCGTCAACGCGTCCTCGTGCTGCACCACGAAGATCGGCTCGTCCTTCTTCTTGCCCGCGGCGGCCAGGTCGAAGTACGCGTCGCTGCCGTCGGGACGCTGCTTGATCCCGAGCCGCAAGCGGAACCCGTCGTCCGCAACGAAGCCCGCGAAGCTGTCCTCGTTCTTGCGCACGAGCTCGCGCTTGCCTGTCGTCACGTCCACGCGATAGACGTCGTGCCACTTGGGGTCGCGGTCGTTGAGACCGACCAAAAACTCGCGCGGACGCCCGGGACTGGTGTGCATCACCTGGGCTCGCACACCCTGCTCGGGCGTGAGCGCCCGCTGCGCCCCAGACTCCACGTCGACGGCCACCAGGATCCAGTTCTCGTCGCCCCCCTTGTCCTTGCCGAAGACGATGTGCCGGTTGTCGTAGGCCCATTGGTAGAAGACGATACTGCGCTCGGTCTCGGAGGTGAGCGCGCGGGCCTTGGCAGGCTCGAGGGCGGGAGCGACCCAGACGTTGAGCACTCCGTCCTTCGGGGCGATGAAGCTGAGGTTCTTGCCGTCGGGGCTGAGGCGCACGCGGGCCCGGTCGGGGTCTCCGAACAGCACGCTGCGCGGAATGAGCGACGTATCCACGCGGGGGGCGGGATTGGCTGCTTCCGGCGGCTGAACTGCAGATGCCGTCGGGGAAGGCGCGGGAGGCGCCGGGGGAGGAGCACCAGCGCAACCGGCGGCCAATGCCAACGAGAACGCGACGGACAGGCGGAAAACTGGTGAACCGGGGACCGGGGACCGGGAATGATCAAGTGCTGAGTGGAGCTTCATGCGCGACGTTCTCGCGCGGCGGGAAGAGGAATGCAAGAGGGCAAGAGGAGGAACCACGGAAGGTGTGGGGCCCCCAAAGCAGAATGGCACACTCGACGAGAGCAGAGGAACCACAGAAGCAGAATGGCTTTGTGGTTGTTCCGGAGGCTGGTCCCCCGGTCCGGCTGGGGTTCTCATGAGGCAAGCAGGCAGAGGGGGTAGTTCCCAAACTGACGGCCATCATCCGGCCTCCGGCTTGGTGATGGAGGCAGAGGTCCAACGTTGTGGAGGGTGGTCACTTCGGCGTGATGCCCTCAGCGAGGGCCCGGGCTTGGTCGTACCGACCGCCTTGGTCAGGTACGCGTTGGGTGAGCCGGTACACATCCGGAACCGTAGCGGGGCGACAACGTCGCGCCCAGTTCGAGGTCGGCAACGTCGTGCCACGCTCCCACATCTGTCAGGGATGTCTCGAGGTTGCGGTGTTCTTCACCCAAACCACACAGAGCGGCTTCTTCCCTTCTGTGGTTTCTGCGCCCTCTGTGGTTGCTCCGGAGGGTCTACTGCCCCCGGTCCGTCGACTCGAAGATCCGGTCCGCCGACGCCGCCACGAACCCCTGGTACAACTCGCCGTCGGGGCCGGGATAGCGCCTCGCGAACTCGTAGTAGCACCCGGGAATCCTATGCACGCCGTCATCGAAGGGGACATCGATGTTGTTCGCCAGCACCGACGATTGCTCGAGGAGCACCGCTGGAGAACCCTTGATCTTGCCCCCCGCGTCGTTGAGCACGAACCCCTCGGCCTCGAGGAAGCCGTTCACCGCCTGCAGGGACTCGAGGGTCTTCAGCTCGTTGACGAGCACCGTGAAGTGGTTGGGGCGGAAGCCGAACGCAGCCACCCATGCGGCATACTCGCTGCTCTCACGCAATCGCTCGTACACGTCGAAGCCGAGCTTCCAGGACCTGCCGCTCAGGCAGAAGTCCTGCTGCCCGGGCAGGGATACTTCCATCTCCTCCACGAGACCGGAGATGATGTCCTGCACGCCCGGGTCGAACCGCTCCACCTGCAGCTCGCTGATGAACACCTTCGGCAAGCCCGGCGCCTCGTAGTGTTTGGCTATCAAGCGCTTCTCCGGGAACGTGTACGCCTCGCGGGCCTGGTACCCGCCGCGCACGAACGCACTGGCGAGCACGTCGATACCCACCCTCGGCAGGTTGAACGTTCGCAAAGCGATGTGGTCGTTGACGACCTTCTCCCCGCGCGCGGCGAACAGCTTCGCGATCCGCTCCGCATGGGGGTTCATGTCCGTGTAGTCGCGCCACATGGCCGCGAGCAGATCCTCGATGCTCCGTTGATTCATAGAAAACCCTCCCTCAAGGGTCGAAGAAGACCCCCCGACCCAGGGTCCAGCCCGGGTCGAAAGCACGCTTGATGGCCCGCATCTCGTCGATGATAGCAACTCCCCAGTAGGCCGCGAGCATTTGCTTTTTCATGGGGTGCTTGCCGACCCCGTGCTCGGACAGGGGACACCCCCCCAGAGACTTCGCTTCCCCCGCCAGCCGCAGCAACGCCCGCGTCGCCCCTGCCATGTCCGCCCCGTCCCGCGGCAGCCCGTTCGGATGCACGTTCCCATCGGAGATGTGCCCGAACACCGCCATATCCACCCCCTCCTGGCGGAATGCTTCGTAGTAGCGCTCGAGCATCACGCCGAACCGGTCGAACGGCACAATCATGTCCCCCGCCACCTTGTGCACTTCAGGGTGCTCGTCGTGAAGCCGTCGCAAACGCTCGCTGATGGACAGCGGAATCGCCTCGCGCACCGCGGCAAGCTGACGCCTCCGACGCGCATCCGAAGGCATTGCCAGCTCCGTCTTCTCCACCACCCCGTGATCCACCAGCACCGCCATCAACTCCCCCACGGCATCCTCCGCCACGGCCCCCTCATGCACCGCCGAGAGCCGGTCCACGATCGCATTTTCCGTGACGTCGTCCGCCAGTTCCTGCTCGAACAGCAAACACGCTACCGCGTCCCCAGGGACGTCCACCCCGTGCTCCGCCAGCTTTCCTCCCTCCCGCAGCATCGACAGGCAACGGCCATCGAAGTACTCGATGGACCGCACGTCGAGGCCCGCCGCTGCTGCCGCCCGGGTCGCGAGGGACCTTGCCCGCAGATCGGCGACAAGGCCGATGGCCGCCGCCACAGAGTCGAGAAAGACGAGCCCCGTGAGAACGGCCGGTCGAGGCACCACCCGCACCTCCACCTCCGTCACGAACCCCAGCGTCCCCTCGCTACCGATGAACAAGTCGATGGGGTCCCAGGGCATTTTCACGAAGTACCCCGCGGAGCTCTTCTTCAAGGGGGGACTCACGTAGGTGGGTACGCGAAGCTCGATGACCCGGCTCCCCTCGATCCGCAACCGGTCTCCCTCGCGGAGCGAATGCTCGCCTCGCCGTACCTCCAACACGTCACCGTGACGGAGCACGACCCGCACCCGATCCACCCAGTCCCGCGTGGTGCCGTACTTGAACGTGGCCGCCCCCGCCGCGTTCGTCGCGACATTGCCGCCTATGCTGGCCCCGTCGTGGGTCGGCGCCGGCGGATAGTAGAGATTCCGGTCCGCCAAGGCCGCCTGCAGCTCAGCCAGGACGAGACCCGCACCTGCCACGGCACGCAGTCCGAAAACGTCCACGTCCAGGGAGGTCATCCGACGCATCGACACCACGACGTCGCCGCTCGGCGTGGCGCCACCGGTCAGGCTGGTCAGCGCGCCTTGGGCGAGGACCGCGTCATGAGGATGGTCGCGGAGCCATCGGGCCAACTGCCCATCCGTCGTGGGGACCAACAATCCCGCCGCCCCGGTTCCCTGCAGTGCGGCCGCATCCTGGGCAATTGCCCCAAGCTCGTCCGGGTCGGTTCGGAGCTCCAAGGGCGCAGCAACCCCTGACGGGTCGAGCGAGAGGTCGTCGGGGGCAAGGGCGTGCAGCGTGACGGTGGCCATGATGCCTCGTGGTCCGAATTCGATGCTGCCACGCCAAACCGGTTGCGGGTCGATCGCCCGTCACTTCACCTCGGTGGGACAACCGTAGGCCACTTCGATCCGACCGGTCTTGCCCACTCCCACGAGGCTCTGGGCCAGGTCACAGGAGGCAGGACAGAGGATGACCCGCTTGGGATCCATGTCATTGTCGTAGTACCACCCGCCGTCGACGTCGCAGTCCTCTTCGCCGTCGACCTTGTACACGCGGGTCTCGTCGTCGCCATCTCCCACGATGCGAACGTTGACGGCGCCGGGGTTGATGGGGCCTTGCTCCGGGGGCGGGATCTCGAACTCGCAATCGATCTTGGAGGTGGCAATCACAGCCTGCGCGATCGCTTCGAAGAAGGGAGTCCAGGCAGAGGCGCCGTCGCAGATCTTGGCCCGAACGCCACCCGTCTTCTGCACCAACTCGGTGTAGGTCGGTCCGGAGCTAGGAGGCTGCGTGCCCCCGGGATAGGTGCACTTGGCCCCCGGGTTCAGCTCCTCCCCCCACCCGTAAAGGCCGTGAAACAGGTAGCCATCGAACATTCCCGCCCGGTTTGCGTGAAGGACCCCGGGCGGAAGGGCGTACGTGGGGTTGTTCGGGTTCGTGCCCCCGGGGTACGTCTCGAAGTAGCCCGCGCTGAGACGAGAGTTGTCGTCGGTGACCACGACGATCGACTTCGTCGCCTCGGGCCGAAGCCACTGCGCCCAGGGTTCTCCGCCGCGCTCCTCGCCCTCGGCGTAGCCTTGCGTCTGGTCGAGCGTCCCGAGAAATTGCTCGAGCGGCTGCGTGCTCCGGATGTCAATGCTCGACTGGAAGAAACGCTGCCCGTTGCCACAGTCGTCGTCCCCCGCGAGAGGCGGGGGAATGCACACCGCGTAGCGGGTGCCCGCGGGCAGGGTCACGGGGTTCGTCTTGCTGCGGAGCGCGAGCATGATCACGCGGAAGTCGATGGTGGTGGACGCGACGACGGTCGCGAAGTCGTTCAGTCCAAGGGTCAGCTGGTCGATCGCCGGCTGCATGCTCGCGGAGTTGTCCACGGCGAAGATGATGTCGACCGGAAGCTGGTAGGTAGGGGCTTCCGCGACCGTCGTGGCACAAGCGGAATCGGGGTCCCAGGGGCCTGCCTCGCTGGACACGTCCAGAGGGATGAACACATCGCCGTCGACCTGCACATCGGGGACGTCCGTATCGGGCAAGACGTCCACACCCGCATCAGTCTCGGCTTCTGGGGATGCGTCCACCGGCTTGGAGCCCACGGGGTCGTCCACGCCGCGAGCAGCGCACCCGAAGACGGTCAGACAGCAGGCCGCGAGGGCAACGACGGAACAAATGCGAAGCGACATCGGTGGGAGCCTAGCACTGAGGGGGGGTCGTGGCGATGGCCCGGCCTACGGGTTCGCAGCGCCAGGTGTCAGCGTCGTCGTGGACTTCCAGTCCGAGGCGGCGTTGTCGGTGTCCTGGCCGTTGGGCTGCCGGATCAAGCTTCTGATCGTCGTGGTGGAGTCCTTCACGGTTGCTGCCGTGCCCTCCAACAGATCCCACGTGCCGGGGATGTTGGTCAGGGTGGCTCCCTCCACCGCCCCGCCGTAGCAGAACGCGTCGATCATCGTGTTCGTGGAGGTGTCGAACAGCGCCACGCCGTCGGGGTCTCCGTTCTGAATCGCGACGGTCAAAGGCACCTTCGTCGCTCCTGCGGCAACGGTAACCGGGTCTGCGGCGACCACCAGATACCCGTGGCCCTGGAGCGTTCCAGAGAGGGCAACCCGGCCGTACTCCGTCGGGGGCGTAACGCCACCGTTGACGAAGATGAGGGCCACGCCCGAGAGGTCGACAGGGTCCGACGAGCGGTTGAAGATCTCGACGAACTCTGCCGTATCGCTGCTGGGCTGATCGTAGTCGATCTCGTTGATGACGAGGGTGGTGCTTCCGCCCATGCCACCGGCGCCGGCAGCGCCGCCCGTTCCGCCGGTCGCGCCGGTACCCCCTGTGCCGCCGGTTGCGCCGGTACCCCCTGTGCCGCCGGTTGCGCCGGTACCACCCGTACCGCCGGTTGCGCCGGTACCACCCGTACCGCCGGTTGCGCCGGTACCACCTGTGCCGCCGGTTGCGCCGGTGCCACCTGTCTCGGTCCCACCTGTGCCCCCGGTCTCGGTCCCACCCGTTCCACCGGTCGCGCCCGTGCCGCCAGTTCCTCCTGTTGCGCCCGTGCCCCCAGTTCCCCCTGTTGCGCCACCTGTCCCACCGGTGCCGCCGGTCGCCCCCGTGCCGCCGGTTCCCCCTGTTGCGCCACCCGTCCCACCGGTGCCGCCAGTCGCCCCCGTGCCGCCGGTCACGCCCGAACCTGCCGCCCCCCCCGACGCGGCCGGGAAGTTGTACTCCGGAAAGGAGCACCCCGCGTAGACCAGCAACGCGGCACCAGCCACCAAGGTCCAACGCCTACGACCACGCGCGATCGAAGCCCTCTGCTCGTCGAGATGTCGGGAAGTGTTCATGCGCTCTGGGGTCAGCATAGCAAGCGTGCTCCCAAGGGGAAGCCGCAATCATGACCCGTGCTTCCGTTCCGCGCGGCGCACGCGCCCCTGCGCGCAGGGGTGCGTGGACCGAGCGTGAGTCATGCACGAGGGCCGACCCGATCGTGGGCGTTCGCGTTCGGAGTGCGCGATCCGACCGCCCTCCTCGAGGTCGCTACAGCAGCGTCACGACCCAGGTCGCGCCCACGTACGCGCCGAGCGCCGAGCCGATCGTGGACATCACCGCCACGAGCAACACGCGCGTAAACTTGTTCCGGTAAATACCTCGCAGCGTCGTCGACTCCTCCGGAACCCGCTCACAATCGGCGACGGTCGGCCTCCGAAGCCATGCCTCGACCAGCCCGCCCACCATGCCAGCCCCGATCGTCGGGTTCAGCGACGTGATGGGAGAGGCCACAGCGACCGTCAGCACGGTCAAGGGTTTGGCCCCAGCCACGATGGCCAGAAGCCCTGCCATGATCGAGTTCGGCAACACCCACGCGTAGAGCATCTTCTCGAACGTCTCCCCCTCGTGCTGCGTGTAGCCGTAGTAGAACGCGCCCAGCACGATCATGGGGATGACCCACTTGAGAACCTCCCTCGACCACGGGGGCGGCGGGATCTTGGATAGCTCCTCGCGGTCGACCGCCGTGTCGAGATGGGACACCATCCCCTGCACGTGCGCCGCACCCACCACAGCCACGATCTTCTTGCCCGGCGCTTCCCGAATCGACGACATCAAGAATCGATCACGCTCGTCGATCAGCGGCTCCTTCACCTGCGGGAGCACCTTGGCAAGCTCCACCAGCGTCTCGTTGAGCGTGTCCCGATCCTTGAGCTGCTCGATGCGCTCCTCCGTGATCTCGTCCGTAGAAGTGACCGCCGTGAGCAGCCCCGCGGTCACCTTCGCCTTGCTCCAGAACGACAGGGCCGCCCACGTGCGCTTGAGCGTCGCTTGGATGTCCCGATCCGCGAGCACGATCTGCGCATCGATCTCGTTGGCCTTCTCGATCGCCGCCAGCATCTCGGCCCCGGGCTTCACCCCGAGCTTGTCCCCCAGACGACGCTGATACACGGACAACGCCAGGCTGGCCATGAGCATCAAGACCTTCTTCTGCTTGATGACCTGGAAGATGTCGAGCTTGCTCCACCGCGACTCGTCCACCAGCGCCTCGTGACGCGTCTTGTCCAGCTCGACGCAAACCGTGTCCGGACGCACCTCGTCGATGACCCGACGGACCTCCTCGACACTGCTCTTGGACACGTGCGCCGTTCCCACGAGGTACAGCTTCTTGTTCTCGTAGGTCAGCTCGGTGACGTTACCGGTCGGCGCCATGGACGGCTACCTGAACCCAAACGGCCGTCGAGGCAAGGACCATCGGCCGGGTGGCACCGCGAGGTGTTCGCGAGACGCTCGCATCCCAGGGACGAAACGGTCCATTGCAGGATCGAAATCCCGCAGCGGCGACCCCGGACGAAACGCATCGAGAATCCATCCGGATCCGGCGGCACGAGCGTTGCTATGAATCGACCCGCAGGCGTGACGGTCCGCACCCCCCTCCCCTCCAGCCGTCACGCCGGTACACAAGTCGCGCGAGGTCGAGTCCCCCCCTCCCCCGCGCGACTTTTTTTTGGCCACCCACCAAGCCCGCATCAACGCAGAGCGGCTGCCGTGTCCCGCGCAGCCTTCGCCCTCTCGGTCGCTTCGCGCTTGCGTCCGTCGTCGACCAGCAACCGCGCGGCAAGCTCGTAGCGCTCCGCCACCGATCGCCAGAAGCGCGCGCTGGGCTCCACCGGGGGAACGAGTTGAAGCAAGAACGCGGCATCGAACGCCGCCATGCCCGCCAGCGGGCTCTTCGATCGCGAGATCGCATCCAGGTCGGCCACGTTGCCCACCCCCTCCGGCAACAGCGGGCCTCGCACCATCATCTCCGCAGCGTCCTTCGGCCCACCCTCGAGCGCCACCGCGAGCGCCGCCAGCAGCCGCGCCTCCTCCGTCTTGTCCTTCTTGACCAGCGCCGACGCCCGAGCGAAGTCCGCACTCCGCCAGTAGCGCTGTCCGAGCTGCACCAGGGCGCGCGCATACAACCGCCGCGTCTCGTCCCCCACGGTCCCCTGATCGAGCTTCTCCTTCATGAAGGAAGGAATCCCGCGATCCAAAAGGGCGCGCAGCATTCGCGGGTCCGCGGGGTCCGCCTCCGAAAGCAGCACCCCCCCGTGAAAGGTCGGCAGCTTCGCCGCCAGCTTCTGCTCCACCGTCTCCGCACCCGCCTCCGGCATCGGCGGCAAGAGTAGACCATCCAGCGCATCGATCCGCCTGCCCCCGTACAACCTCGACAACAGCGAACGGGCCCGATCCACCCGCGCATCGTGCAACACCCCGGTGGCCGCCAGGTCCCGCAACCCGACCAGCGCAGCGTCCCGACCCCGGTGCTTGCGCGGCTCCAACGCCTCGTCCAGCGAACCGTAGTACACGTCCTTGATCGTCGGGTCCGCTGCCATCTCCGCAGGCAAGGGCACCTCACGCATCGTGTCCACGAAACGCATGTCCGCCATGCCCGCCTCGATCGCCACGATCGCACGCCCGTAGCCCTCCAGCTTGGCCCCGTGGTCCGAAAGCTGCTGGATGGCCGAAGCCTGGTCCGCAATCCACGGGCCCAGCCGCTCCTTCATGAACCGCTGGAATCCCGGCCTGTCGAACGGCGGCTCGATGCGCGGCGGGTTCGCCACCAGCCGCGACAACCGCGCCGCAAGCCCCAGCCCCACCAGCGGCATGCGCAAGTCCCGCCTCAAGTCCGACGGCGTGGACCGCGCGAGCAACGGCTCCACGATCGCATCCCCGCACTCCACAGGCGCCAACTCCGCTCGCAACGCACGCACCCACCCTCGCGGAAACGTCTCGCAATCCTCGAGCTTCGCAAGCCGCGCGTCCCGCTCCACGCCCTGCTGGCTCAACGCCCCATCCAACGCCTCGAGCGTCGCAGTACGGTCTGCCCCACAGCCCGTCGCCTCCGCCACATGACTCGCGAATGCGTCGCACGACGCGGGCGCAGGCGGCACCGCGGGAGGCGCGTCCGGCAATCCCTTCGGCCCAGGCGCCGCCACCACCGGTTCCTGCCCCCCTTGGACCTCCGGCGTCGACGGCGTCGACGGCGCCGGCGTCGTCCCAGCCCCACAACCCACGAGCATCCCGGCCAATACGAGCATCCCGATGGTTCGCATGGAGCCCCCTTAGTACAGGTCTCCCCAGGTTGGTATCCACGCGGGTCGAGCCCAAGCCCGGAAACCAACAGAAGGCTCAGAGACCACAGAAGGGGATGGGGTTGGTGCGGAGGTTCGCACCGCGCGGGCTCCGGTCACTCCGTTCGCTGGGCTCAGGCTCGAGTGGATTCGTACTTGCAGGACGCTGTACTTGCAGCGCCTTTCACTCGGGTGGAACGTTCGATTCGCAACCCATGACGGAACGAAAACCCGGTGGAAGCAAGCATGCTCCGGCCGGTACACGTCCGCACCCGTGGCGGCGCGACATCGTGGCGCCTAGCGTCCAGCACGGCCACGCCGTGCCATGTGGCTCTTGCTTGGCGGCCTTGCCGTGAGCTTGACTCGACGTTCTCGAGTCGCCACGGACGCAGAATTGTTTCGCCATCCGCGCGGCCCCCACCGTGAGCTTGACGCGTTGTCGACTGGACGAGCACCGAACCCGTGGCTATAGCTCCCCGGCGATGGTGAGCCGACAACGAGAACGACGTCGACGACGGTCCGCAATGCCTGCGTTGCTGGCGGCTGTTGTGTCTGTCGCGGCGACCGGCTGCGGTGACGATGATCCTCCGACGGTGACGGGCAACCCCACCACGTGGAAGATCCTGGTGTGGGCGGCGGGGAGCGTACCGGAACCGGGGAAGCTTGCAGCCCCGCTCGTGGAGCAGGACGACGGCAAGATGCCCGAGACGCTCAAGGACCAGCGAGAGGTGCTGCTCCGCAGGATGAAGGGGTACTTCGGTTACACGGACGAGACGATGTCGGCCGTGCGACAGCTGTTCGAGGCGTCGCCGATTCTCGGACAGGGCAATCCGGTCGAGACCAAGCACCCGATGACGAGGGCGGAGTGCTTCCGGATCCGCAAGGAAGCGGGGCTGTCCCACGTAGACGACCCGGTGTGCAAGCTGCGGAACATGGTCCCCTTGTACAAGGCCAAAGCAGGCGAGAAGCCCGAAGACGCGCGCGTCTGCGTCGATCAGTACGAGTTCCCAAACATGCCCTGCGAGTACCCGGTAGTGCACGTGACCACCCGGGAGGCAGCGCTGCTGTGCAAAGCGCTTGGCAAGCGGTTGTGCGACGCGCACGAGTGGGAAGGGGCCTGTGCCGGCTACCTGCGGGACCCGAAAGACGAGTACGCCTTTGGCCGCTCCCGGCGTGACATGAAGTCGATTCACAACAACAACCGCGAGATGCTGTGGGCCTACGGCAAGGAGAAGAATCACGCCCTGTGCGGGACCGGCAGCAACAAGAACAAGGACTGCCACGGCGGGGGGTATCGCAAGTGCGGCTCCAACACCTTCCCGGCGGGCGCCTTCCCCAAGTGCGTGAGTCCCCTCGGCGTCTTTGACCAGCACGGCAATGCGGCCGAGCACATGAACTACCCGATGAAGCCGGACCAGCTAGCCAGCCTCGGCCAGTACGGCGACACCGAGATGAAGGGCAGCTGGTTCATCTTCGGCTCCTACGAAGCCCACGAGGACGACTGTCACTGGCGCGCGCCCGACTGGCACGCAACCAGCGTCCTGTCCTCCGGCAGCCACTCCAACTACCACCTCGGCTTCCGGTGCTGCGCCGACGTCGGCGACAAGCCCAACCCAAAGCCGCCCGAATAGAAACTGACGCAGCCCCGAACGTCAGAGCCCGTCGTCGTCCACGCCGTGATGCGTCGGCTTGGGCGTGGAGGTGGGGACGGGCTTGGTCGTCCTCGGAGGAGCAGCGACCACGAGAGCCTTGACCGGAGGCAAGGATGCAGAAGGCGCTGCGCTCTCGGACGCGGAAGGCACGGCTGCGATCGGATCCCCCACGGGAGCGGAGGCGACGTCCACCGGGGCGGCGACCACCGGCACGGAATCGGCCACAGGAGCAGGGTCGGTTGCGCGCTCTTGCTTCGAACCGGAGAGCCCCCAGAAGGCAGCGGCGGCGGCGATGAGCACGAGCGCAAGCCCGCCGATCGCGAGCGGAACGAGCTTCGCGCGGGATTCAGCGACCGGGGGTCGTGCCTGGCGGGAGGGAGCGGGCAAGGACCCCGCCCCCTGCAAAGCAACCGTGTCCGCCGTCGAAACAGGGTTCACCTGCAGCGGGTCCGAACGCAGGGTCACCGCAGAACCTGCTGGGACAGCGTGCCCGCTGGTCGTCGTGCTGCCCGAGACCGGCTCACGCTCCGCTGTGGCGCGGCTCAGCAAACCGAAGAACGCCTCCGCACCCCTGCGTGTCTCGAGCACACGCACGTGCCCCATGCTGCGCATTTCCTCGTCGAGCGCGTCCGCCATGGCAAGCGCGCTCTGGTACCGCTCCTCGCGCTTCACGGCGAAGGCTCGGGCCACGATCTTCGCGAGCGACGGGCTGACCCCAGGCAAGGCATGCTCGAGCCGCGGCCGCTCCCCCACCATGATCTCCACCACGAGGGTGTTGTAGTTGTCGGCGCCGAAGGGCGGACGTCCCACCAAGCACTCCCACAGCATCACGCCGAGGGCGTGAACGTCACTGCGGGCGTCGATGCTCTTGTCGCTTCGGGCCTGCTCGGGACTCATGTACGTGGGCGAACCGAGCACGTGCCCGGTCTGGGTGAGCCCCGACGGCTTCATCGGGCTGTCTTCGGTCGTGGTGACCTTGCTGATGCCGAAGTCCAGGACCTTGGGGACGATGGCCCCGGTGCCCGGCTTGTGCATGAAGACGTTGGCAGGCTTGAGATCCCTGTGCACGATACCCTTGTCGTGCACGACAGCCATGGCCTGGGTCACGGTGCTCATGATCTCGATGGCGACACCGACAGGAAGGCGTCCGGCCTTCTGGATGGCGTCGTCGAGGGGGATGCCATCGAGCAGCTCCATGACGAGGAAAGGTGCGTCCGCGAGCTCGGGCGCAACGCCCGCGTCGAAGATTTCGAGCAAGCTCGGGTGGCGGAGTCGCCCTGCGAGCTTGGCTTCCTGCAGGAAGCGCGTGGTGAGGGACTCGGAGTACGCGAGCTCGGCGTTCATGAACTTGATGGCGAATTCGCGTTCGGTGATCTCGTTTCGCGCGACCCAGACGGAACCCATCCCCCCTTCGCCGATCTTGCGAAGTAACTTGTACTTGTCGGAGACGATCAGCCCTTCCCGCATGGCGGGTCAGTATGGCAGAAATTACCCACCACGCGAAGAAGCAGGGGCTTGGTCGACACCCCTTGGCGCGGTAGCATGCCGCCATGCTCCGTTCTCGTGTTTCGTCCATCGTTGCACGCTTGGTGCTTGGGATCGCCCTCGCCACGGCAGCGCTGCCTGGGACCTCGCATGCCCAGACCGCCTCGGAGATCGCCGCCGCGAAGGAGTGGTTCGCGGCGGGCAAGAAGCTCGAAGACGCCGGGGACTGGGCAGGCGCGCTGGAGCGGTTCCGTCGCGCTGGCAGCGTGAAGCAGACCCCGCAGATCTTGTTCCATCAAGGTCTGTGCGAGAAGAACACGGGCGCGCTCGTGGAAGCGACGGTGAGCCTGTCGCGCGCGGTCGACATGGCGCGCGCCGCAGGCAACAAGCAAGTCGAGAAGTCCGCGGCCGACATGCTGGCGGACATCCGCCCGCGGGTCCCGTCACTCCGCATCGTGGCCCCCGAGGGAACTGCGCCAAAGCGCGTGCTGCTCGACGGGGCGGTGTTGTCGGACGCGATGCTTGGGCAGGCCATGCCGGTGAACCCCGGGGCACGCGAGGTGGTCGCGGAGTTCCCCGGGGGACAGTTCAAGAAGGCGGTGCAACTCGCGGAGGGCCAGACCGAGACGGTCACGCTGGAGGCGCCTGCGGGTGCCACACCTCCACCGCCTCCGCCGGTGGAAGAAGCTCCGCCTCCTGCGACGCCACCCGCTCCTCCGGCACCCCCGCCCCAAGCCCCACCCGCCGCAGATGCCGGGACGGGAAGCTCTTCCGTCGTACCCTGGGTGCTCGTGGGCGGTGGCGTCGTGGCCGCCGCGGGCGGCGTGGTGTTCTGGTTGAAGCGGAACGCCGAGATCGACGACCTCGATGCCATTTGCCCGCAGCGAGACGCATGTCCTGCATCGCGCGAGAGCGAAGTGGACGACGCCAAGAGCCGGGGCACGACGTACAGCGCGCTCGGACTCGGACTGATGGGGATCGGCGTGGCATCGCTCGCGACAGGCACTTACTTGCTGCTGGGCAGCAGCGAGTCGGGCACGCAAGCGGCGCTGGTTCCGGCGGCGGGGCCAGGTTCGGCAGGTGCTTCGGTGATCGGGCGATTCTGAGAAGAGCCTACGGCAGCACAGTCCTGGCACAGCGGAAGCCAGCGTCCGAGAACAATTCGTCGGGCAAGTACGACTCGAAGGTGTCGTTCTGGAGGCGCAGATCGGACTGGTCCAAAGGAACGATGTAGGCTCCTCCCTTGCGGGATCGCGGCCCCCCGGGTACCGCTTCGGGTCCCACGAAGTTCACGTTCGCCGTGGGCGCAGCCGTCCACGGAGCGTCCCAAACCCACTCGAAAACACTGCCCGCCATGTCGTAGACCCCGTCGTCCGTTTGGTCGCCGTCCGCGCTGCCGACGTCGGTAGGGAAGTCACAGAAACCGTCGTCGAGGTGCCAAATCGCATCGTCGCAATCCTCGGCGGGATGGGTTCCCCAGGGGAATGACTGGAGCGGGTTTCCGCTGGTCGCGACGTGGATCCACTCGGCATGGGTGAGCAAGCGCTTGCCCTCCGACGCGCAGAAGGCAACCGCCTCGTACCAGTTGACGCACGTCATGGGCAGATCGGGACGGTCGTCCTGGTTGGCGACCTCCCAGGTCGTACGCTCCCCGGGCTGGTACGGGGAGTAACACTCGGCGATGGTCAGACCGTGCGGCTCGAGGTACATGTTCCACCCTGAGTCCCAGTGCATGCTCGAGTCGTAGGGCCCCCCGGGGTCCAGGGTACATGTTTCCTCCGCGCAAGGGCGTTGCCGGTTCCACTCCCTGAACCGGGCGACCGTGACCTCGAACACGTCGACTTCGAACGCATGGGTCAACCTGACGGTCCCATCGAGCACCGGGCCGCCTGAAGTCACGTCGCGAGCACGGATGGCGAAGACCGAAGACGGGACCTGGATGGTCACCACTTCGTCGGAGTTGCCACCGCTGCCTGCATCGCCCGCGGCGCCGCCCGTGCCGCCGGTACTGGCGCCCGCAGCCCCTCCTGAACCCGCGTCGCCGGCCCCGCCGCCGGTACCTGCCCCGCCCCCGCTTCCCCCTGAAGCGATGCTGTAGTCAGGAAAGCAAGCCGGCGTGCCCACCGCACACGTCGCAACGACGATCAGCCCAAGAAACGCTGTGGACCGCATGCGGCGAGACTACACCATCGGCACGCGGTCTCCCACCCCGTCATGGGCCGTGCGAGTCCGTCGCGCGAGGCGTCCATCCCAGTAGGATTCCCCGACGATCGCGTCTACAGTGGGCGCGATTACGAGGAATCTATGCCGAAGTGCCCGCTTCATCTGGCTGAGGATCTCGAGCCCAAGCGAAAAGGTTGGTTCTGCGAGGAGTGTGGGGCGATCGTTCTGGGATACGACTCCATCCCGCCGCCGGAGGGCATGGATCTGCCCAAGAGCAAGCCCCCGGAGGAGCCGGTCAGTCCGCGCGCGAAGGCCCATTCCCTGCCCTGCCCAGCCTCCGATGGCACGCCAACCCATCCGGTCCCGAGAAGCCAGCCCGAGATGCTGCGACGAGACAGCGTCACGCGCTGGGCGATCGTGGCGGCTGCGGCCCGATCCGCCCGGGAGACGCTACGCACGCTGTCTTCCACCAGACTTCCCTCCACGATCCATGTCGACCGGGGCGGCGTGGATGCCGTGGTGTGGACGTGCCTCGCCCGCCCCCGCCGCGGGTTGTTGATCGTCGGTCCCCCGGGCATGGGGAAGACAGCGCTGCTCACGCGCGTCGTGGAGCGCGCGCTCGGGTCCGAAGGTCCCCACGGCGAGGAGAACCACGAGCTGAGCCTGTCCCACGAAGACGACCCCCGGGACGTGGTGCTGTTCCTGTCGGGGCGGTCCGCCTACGAGTTGGACACAGCGAAGAACGGCCCTGCACGCCTCTGTGACGCGATCCTACGTTGCGCCGACGTGCACCCCGGGGAGTTCGATTCGCTCGAGCAGTTCGTGCTCCGTATCGCGCAGACGGAAGGAAAGGACCCGAAACCACGACGCCGCGTCTGGCTGGTGCTCGACGGCATCGACGAGGCTCGCGCGAGCGAGGAGTTGCTGGAGGCGCTCGATGCTTTTCTGCCCGTGCTCGAGACACACGCGTGGGTACGACTCGTCGTGTCGATGCGAACCAGTACCTACGACGCGCTAGCCGCGCGCGGCGCAGAGCACACCAACGGTCCTTGCGGCGCGTTCGTGTCCGAACGTTGGTGGACCTGGTTCGAGGAATCGTCGACAACCGCGGAGGCGCCCTTTCTCGAGCTTCCTTGTCTGGACGACGACGATGCGCGGTCGGTGTATCAGCTCCGACAGGGGACCTTGGCACACCGCGCGTGCAAGGTACCGTTCGACGACCTCGCCCCGAACCTTCGTCGGGTGCTGCGGATCCCGCTGTACCAGCACCTGTTTCACGACGCATTTCGGGGGGGCAAGGCGCCCTCGTCGGGTCTCGACGAAACGGCGCTGGTGGACGCGTTCCTGGACTCGCTGACCGAGGAGGTTGCCGGTCTCGATCGCACCCTGTCACGGCTCGGCAAGGCGATGCTTCGTCGTCGCAGGCCGGACCTTCCGCTGGAGCTCGGAGACCAGTGGAAGGCAGAGTGGACGTCGCAGCGGGCAGAGCGTCACGTCAAGACCAGGCCGCTTTCGCTGCTCGACCCGGTCTCGGAGCTCGTGTCGGCATCGGGATTGATGGTTCCCGACGAGGTGGGACACGGTCATGAGCGGGGGCCGGTGGCGTGGCGATTCGTTCACGAGCGCGTGGGCGAGCAGGTGCTACTGCGAGAGCTGCTCGCAGCCATCGCACCGCGCACGGTCCCCACGGGCGAAGAGATTTTGGCGTGGGCGAAGACCGCGGCGGGCTCCGAGCGGGAGGCGCCGTTCGGGATGTTGCTCGGAGCGCTCGAGGTGCTGCTCAGGCAGCTGGTGGCCAGGGGCGAGTCCTCGTTCGTGAGTCACCTCTTGGACATCGAGGATCGAACGACCCGCACGCGTCTGGTGGGCGCCGTGTTGCTCGCACTCGCGGATCACTGGGAGGAGGAGGACGAGACGCGCGGGGCAGCTCGCGCGCTCGACGCCTTGACCCATGCGGCGATGCTGCGCAACCGGGCGCAGCGCCTCCTTGCCGCTGCGTGGCGGCCCCTGTCCCAGCTCTGTGCGGCACGCCCTTCCCCAACCGCACGCGCCTTGCATCGCGGCCTGTTCGAGGTCGCACGGTCCGCGTTCGGCGGCCAGCATGCCCCGGGCGAACGGCTCGCCTACTCGACGACTCTGCTCGCCCTCGCCGAGGTGGCCCGCACCAACACCGACGCGGACGACGCGCGTCGGTACCTCGAAGACGCTGTCCGACAGCTCACGGACGCTGCCGTGCGAAAGGGGGCGAACGATGCCATCCGAAGTGCGCTGGCAGCCGCTCATCGTGGCATCGCCAGGGTGGAGCACGGCCGAAAGGGCCTTCGCCGCGCACGCAAGGCGCTCGAGACAGCATTGCGCGTCTCCAGCACCACGGACGACGAGTCCCAACCCCTGCCGGCAGGCCAGCACCAGGAGCGATTGCTGTCCCTGCTGCTCATGGGGGACGTGCTGCGCGACGCCAGCGCGCCGCAAGAAGCTGCACAGGCCTACGAAGAAGCGCTCCGGGCGTCCGTCGCCGCCCTCGCAGAGACACCCTACCGATCGGATCTGCGAGGCCACCGCGCCGCCGCGCTCGCAGGCTTGGCGCACGTCGCCGTCGCCCTCGGCCAGCCGGACGTGGCAGCGGAGCGATACCGGTCCGCACTGGATGTCCTGCGCAAGCTGACCCGCCGCGAGCCCCAACGCACCAGCTACCAGCTCCTGCTCGTCGACACGCTCGACCATCTCGCGACCTTGAAAAGGTCCGCCGCCGCGAGCCAGGATGCCTGCCAACTGTGGGAAGAATCCGCAGCCATCATGCTCGCCCTCGTGCACGCCTACCCGAGAGAAAAGGCTTGGCGGTCCCGCCTCGTTCGGACCCTCGCCGGCCTCGGCGTGCTCATGCGCCAGATCGGCGAAGACGAGCCCGCCCGTGCTTGCCTCGAGGACGCCCTGCGACACGGTCGCAACCTCGAGGACGACGACCAGGCACGTCGCGCCACCGCGTCCGCGCTGTTGAGCCTCGTGCAACTCGACGAGATCGAAGGCCGTCGATTCGAAGCCCACAAGCACGTCGACGAAGCCCTGGACGTGCTCAGCGCCCTGGCCCGCGGGCCGGACCGTACCGTGGAGCGCAGGTGCCTTGCGCTCGCCCTTCTTGCGCAGGGGCGGCAGGAAGCCGAGGATGGTGACCAGGACGCCGCGAATGGGCACCTGAACCGCGCGGTGCACACGCTCTCGGAGCTGGTGGCGGCCCACCCCGGGGACATGGCGCTGCAGGCGGACCTGGGGGCGGCAATCAACGGATTGCGCTATCTCGGGGCCGGCGGCCGCGTGCGACGGATTCCCAAGCACACGTTCTCGGCGCTGGTGACGGAGCGCGACGGGGTGGAGATCCGTGAGTACTTCGACCGCGAAGAGATCACGATCGGGCGAGCGCCAGGCAACGACCTCATGCTCCCCAACTACAGCGTGTCGAGACATCACGCGACGGTTCGCTACGAGGACGGAAGCTTCACGGTGGAAGACCTGGGCAGCAAGCTGGGGACAGTGGTGTCAGGCAAGCGAGTGGATGGGCACGCGACGTTCCAGGTCGGAGAGCGCGTGGAACTCGGAGATTTCGTGCTGGTGTTCGAAGGCCCCGTGGACACGAGTTACGGCGCACAGTGGTCGTCGATGATGGCGGAGACACCGACCGGCTATCCGCCGCCCGTGCAGGAGAGCGTGCCGCTCGCGAAGGAGTTGCTGCTGCTCGGGGCCCTGTCCCAAGGTGCCGTACCCAGCCTCGACGCGACCGACGTCATCGATCCGGAGGAGTAGCGGGTCACACGAAGTCGCGGTCCTCGGGGGCGATCTCGCCCGAGGTGAAGCGGTAGAGGTGAGCCGGGCGGCCACCGCGTCGTCCCACCGCTTCGGTCGAAACGCCCACGAGCTCGATCAGCCCAATCCGCAACAGCTTGGTCCTGAAGTTTGCGCGGTTGAGACGCCGGCCCAGGATGGCCTCGTACACCCCCTGCAGCGCCTCGATGCGGAAGGTGTCCGGCAGCAAGCGCGCGGCGATGTTGGTGTAGCGCACCTTGCCCCGCAGACGCTCGACCGCGGTGTCCACGATGTGACCATGATCGAAGGGCAGGCGTTCACGGAGCCCTCGCACAGGAGCCCAAGCGCCGACCGCGCGGTCCACGTCGCCCGGGTCGAGGCAGAGACCGAGGTGGGCCACGCTCACGGTTCGTCCCCGCGGGTCACGATAAAGCGCATCGAAGGTAGCCAGCTGCTCGATGAAGAGCTCCTCGATCTTCGAACGCGGTAAGCCGGTCTTCTCGAGGGCGCGACGAGCGGCAGAGAGCAAGGTCTCGTCCACGCGCAGGGCCACGCCGGGCAGGGCGCGAACACCAACGAAAGGCTCTTCCTGACGCGCGTGCAACAGGACGTGAAGGTGGCCGTCCAGAATGCGAAGCAGGACGACGTCGACGGCGAGGACGGGGCGTTCGAGGGTCATGGCGGCTCGTTTTATTTCTTAAAGTTTTATCAGCCCGTTCTCTCGAAATCAAGGTGCGCACCTTGACAGCCGCTCAAGTATAATTAGTTTTGAATTAAACAGGAGGTCGTCATGGAAGCTTCCCTCTTCCCCCAGGTCCCGCTGCCCCTACCCACCACCGCAAACCTCTCCCCCGAGCGCGTCTTCGACGCCGGCATGCGGGCCCACCACATCGCCAACACCGCCTACCCCATCGCCCACCACAAGACCATCTGGCACCATCGCGTAGACCACGACGACCACACCGCCGTCCTGCGCCGCGCCTTTTCCCCACCCGAACCCATCGGGCTGTACGCCCACATCCCGTTCTGCGAGCGACGCTGCAAGTTCTGCGAGTACACGGTGGTCGATCACCACGACCCCGAGACCGAAGCGAAGTATCACAACGCCCTGCTCCGTGAGATCGACCTCTGGGCAGACCAAGTCCTTCGAACGCGCAGGTCCCTGGTCGGGTTCGACATCGGCGGAGGCACCCCGTCGCTCATCCAGCCCGAGTGCATCGTCCAGTTGGTCGAGCATGTTCGCTCTCGCTTCGACCTCGCGCCCGGCTTCGGCATCAGCATCGAGACGACTCCGAAGGTGGCGGCCCTCTCCCCCGAACGTCTGCGCGCCTACCGTGCCTGTGGCATCGACCGCATCAGCATGGGCTTGCAGATGATCAACCCACGGCTCCTCCGGGCCTACGACCGCGACCTGCACCGCGTTGGCTTCAACCGCCCTGCCCTCGACAACATGCGCGAAGCGGGCTTCTCCACCATCAACATCGACCTCATGTACGGCTTCGCACGCCAGTCCCCGCAGGACTTCCGGGCCTCCCTGCGCGCAGCCGTCGACCTCGACCCCGACGTCATCACGCTCTATCGCATGCGCTACAAGGGAACGCGGGTCCAGGCGGAAGCCGAAGGGGTCACCCTCGACCACGTGATGGCGCTGTACGACGTGGCGAGAGAGGTCCTTCCCTCCGCAGGCTATGGCGCCCCGCCGGGAAAGAACGCCTTCACGAAGCGCCCCGAGGACCCGGGCACCAGCGCCTACCTCACACGGCGCGTGGTCGATGGCGCCCCCTATCTTGGCGTGGGCCTCGGCGCCCAGACCTTCGCAGGCAACGTCCTCGCCTACGGCCTCGGCGCCGCGAGCAAGCGCCTCGACTCGTACCTGCGCGCGGTCGCGAACAACCGCCTGCCCGTGCAGGACGTCTACGACCTGCCCGAACACGAGGCCATGGCGAAGATGATCGCCGTCTCCTTCTACTTCGGTGCGGTCCGACTCGCCTCCTTCCGCCATCGCTTCGCCCGGGACTTGCTCGATGGCTTCGCAGCCGAAACGCACTTTCTTCTGCGCCGCGGCTTGATGGTTCTCGATGGCGGCGAATTGCGACTCACCGAGGCAGGCGCACACGCTTTTCCCGGCGTCGTGGCGCTCTTCTACTCACCCTCCGTGAAGCAGCACCTGCTGTCGCTCCCCTGAGCGCAAACGAACCGAGGTCACCATGGACCACGCCTTCGCCAACATCCTGCTCACCGGTCCGTGCAACCTGCGTTGCCCCGACTGCATCGGCCACCTCGTCCGAGGGCACCGGGCCAGCACCCTCGACGCGTTTCCCCTGCCCGGCTGGCAACCTTTCCTCCACCGCCTCCGCGAGCGCAAAATCCGCAAGGTCTGCGTGACCGGCGTCGACACCGAACCCATGCTCTTTCACCACACCGAAAGGCTCGTGGCACACCTTCGACAGTCCATTCCGAACGTCGATGTCTCCGTGCACACCAATGCCACCCTCGTGCTCAGCCACCTGGAAACCTTCCACCTGTACGACCGCGCCACCCTCTCCTTCCCTTCGCGCGTGACTGCCACCTACCAGAAAATGACCGGCTCCTGCCGTGTCCCGGACATCGCCGCCATCTTCGAGCGATCGACGATTCCCATCAAGGTCTCCCTCTTGATGACCGAGCACAACCGCGAGGAGATCCCGTCGCTGCTCGCGTTCCTCCGAAACCTCGGATGCCGACGCGCCACCCTCCGGCAACGCTACGGCGACCCGAAGCCGTACGCGCCTCTGCCCGGACTCCAACCCGTCCGCCACTTCGGTGGCAACCCCGTCTTCCTCCTCGACGGTCTCGAGGTGACGGTCTGGGACTTCGAGCGGACCCGACTGCCTTGCATCCAGCTCTTCCCCGACGGGTCGGTGCGCGACGGGTACCTGATCACGGAGGGGGCCCATGCTTGATCCCTTTCTCCGTCTGGCGGAGCAGCGGTTCGCCGGTGCGCGCACCCTCGGGTGCTACTTCGGCTCCTTCGACCCTCCTCACCGCGGACATGTCGCCCTGGCCCGCGCGCTGCTCGAGGAAACCGACGCAGTGCTGCTGCTCGCGCCCACGTGGCACTTCCAGAAGTCGTTCACGTTCCCTGCCCACGCTTCGCCCTCCCAACGGGTCGAGATGTTCGGCCACGCCCTCTCGAACCCAAGACTCCTCGCAGGCACCACCGAGACACTGCTCTTCCTCGAAATCGATGCGCGTGTGCGACAGGCTTTCCCCTCGACACGCGTCCTGTTCGCCATGGGGGACGAGACGTACGAGCGCGTCTGTGCGTCGCAACGCTACTTCGTTCAGGCCGGAAAGACCTGGGACGGGTCCTGCGACGCCGCGCTGCAGGAGCTTCTGTCGCGATGCTTGGTGTGGAACCGGTCCGGGGCTTTCGGCGCGGGACGCGTGCTTCCCTCCGTGCCACCCATCTCGTCCACACAAGTAAGGGCCATCGCCCAGCGGCTATGGGTGAGCCACGCCTCGGTCACCTCCTGGCGCCAGGCTCTCGATCCCTTGGTTCCCTCCTCGGTCATCGACGACATCCGTAGCTCGGGATTGTACCGCGTGGGCCCGTGAGCACGAGCGTCGGCTACCGTTCGGGTCATGACCACCCAGCGCCCTGCCGCCGTGACGGTCGTTCGGCATCGGCCGATCCACAGCCTCCCGAAGGTGCCGGAGGAGATGCCACAAGCGCGCGGGGCGGCCGCGGTGTCTCGGTGGCGCAGATGGGAAGCCGGACGAAAAACGCCGAGCCCAGACCGAGCTCGCTCGTGGCCCAGATGTCCCCGTGGTGCGCCTTCACGATGCGACGCGCCAGGGCCAGTCCCAGCCCCGTCCCGTGAACCTTGCTGCGAACGGACGGGGCGCGGAAGAAGTCCTCGAACAGGTGACCCAGATCCTCCGGGCTGATGCCCATCCCCTTGTCGAGGGTCGTGATGACGAGATCGTCGCCCTCCTGCCGCGCCTCGACGCGCACCCTGCCCCCATCGAGGGAGTACTTCACCGCATTGGAGAGCAAGTTCTCGAACACCTGCACCATGCGTTCGGAGGAGCACTCGACCAGAGGCATCTGCGGGGGCAGACACAGGAGGATCTCGATCCCGCGGGCCTGGGCCGGATCCCTGTGGTCCTCCACCACGCAGTGAAGGATGTCCCCGACGTCGACGGGGCGCATCTCCTGCCGCAGGGTTCCCTTCTCGATCGACGACCACGCCAGCACGTCGTCGATGAAGCCTTTGAGTCGCGAGAGCCTGTCCAGCGACCGCTCGACCACACGCTTCTGCTCGTCCGTGAGGGGGCCGAGGTATCCGTCGCGCATGCCAGCCAGGTAGCCCGCCACGGCGCCAAGGGGAGACTTCAGGTCGTGGGATGCCACGGCAAGCAACTGCTTGCGCATCTGGTCGACACGGAGCAACTCGCGGTTCTTGCGATCCAGGGCCTCGCTCAGCTCGATCACCTGGTTTCTGTTGCGAGCTCGCTCGTTCATGATCGAAACGGTCAGGAAGGTGAGCGCTAGGATCGTGACGGTCATGACACCGGGCAGGCCGAGCGTGAACAGCCAACTGTTCAGCGGGTCGGTGGCGCCGAGGATCTCGACCGGACGGTAATGGGCGATCAAGCCCGTCTTCTCGAGCACCCCAAGGGAAAAGATCAGCGCGCAGGCGACGCACGCCACGGCGGCGGCACGAACCGGCTCGAGCAAAATACCGGCGACGACCACGTGGAACAGGAAGAACATCACGAACGGGTTGGTCAAACCCCCGGCGAAGTGGAGCAGACCGAACAGGGCCAGCAAGTCGAGAAGGATCTGCACCAGTGCCGCCTGGCGTCCGCGCCGAAAGGTGGGCGCCTCCGCGGCCGCCTCGCCCTGCCTCCCCTCCTCACGCCGCAGGTAGACATAGAAGGCTGCGTTGTAGAAAACGATCCATGCGACGATCGAGTAGAGCCACGGGTAGGCGTAGCTCTCCAGGCCCAGAACGAACTGTGCGATGAACACGGCCAGGCCCGCGCAAGCTGCCGCGGCCCAGCGAAACTGCACGAACAGGTCGAGGAAGTAGGAGAAGTTGGGCGTCCGGGGCGGCGGTGACCGCAACGAACTCTCGCAAGCCCTCTCTTGCTCCTCCCTCATGCTCCGTCGATTCTAGTCCCAAACCAAGCACTTCGGGGTGCTGTTTGAGGGAATTTATCTGAAAAG
>CAZAWR010000063.1:0-58403 GCA_964488865.1 uncultured Polyangiaceae bacterium
CCCCTTAGAAGAACCTAGACCCAAAGCAGCGCGGAGCGCTTGATTTGGGTCTAGGGTAGGCCCCGATCGCGTCGGGTCCGTTCGCCCCCGGCAAGGAGTTGACCCTTGATCGATGTTCGATGGTCGCTAGATCACCCCGACCTTCTCGTGGGTCTCGTGCAAGCGGAAGGCGTCCGATGGGCCGCATCGGACGACGCGCTCGAGCATGCGATCGCCGAAGCCCTAGACCGCGCCGGCAAGGAACCGTGTCCCCCAGAAGCCGTGCGCACGGCCATTCGCGACCTGCTGCGACGAGGCGGGTTCAAGCCAACGGGCCGGAGCAAACCCGCAAGCGAGTACCTCGCGAAAGCCGCCATCGAGTCTTTCCCCCGCATCAGCAACCTGGTGGACATCAACAACCTCGTGTCGCTGCAGACGGGCTGGCCGTGCTCGATTCTCGACCTGGACCTCGTGGGGTCGGACACGATCGAGGTTCGCTTCGGTCGAAAGGACGAGACCTACGTGTTCAACAGCGCCGGCCAGTCGATCGACGTGGCGGGCCTGATCTGCCTGGCGCGGGTGAATGGCGAGCCCATCGCCAACCCGGTCAAGGATTCGATGGCCACGAAGGTGCGAGAGAGCACGACGCGTGCCTTGCTCGCCACGTACACGTCGCGACGCGTGACAACCGAGAGTGAAGTTCGAACGGTTCTGGAGCGGGTGACGGGTCTCTTGCGGCAGCACGCGGGGGCGACGTCGACCGATACGCGGAGCTTGACCGCGGTTTGAGCGCAACGAGGAGATGAGCCGATGGAGATTCGAAACCAGCGCGTGTGCATCACGGGCGCATCGAGTGGGATAGGCGAAGCGTGCGCGAGGGCCTTCGCCGCAGCGGGAGCGCACGTCTGCCTGGTGGCAAGGCGCAAGCAGCGGATCGACGACCTGGCTGCCGCGCTCACTGGGCAGCACGGAGTGGAGACGCTCACGGTCGAGTTGGACGTGCGAGACCGTGAGGGCGTGTCTCGTTTCGCGGACCGGTTGCCTCCGCCTTGGGGCGATCTGAACATCCTGGTCAACAACGCAGGCCTGTCACGCGGGTTGGAGCCGATTCATCGAGGCTCGATCGACGACTGGGAGGAGATGATCGACACCAACGTGAAGGGCTTGCTCTACGTGACGCGAGCCTTGACCGAAGGCATGGTGTCCCGGGGCCAGGGGCACGTCATCCACATCGGGTCGATCGCGGGCCACGAGGCCTACCCGGGGGGCAGCGTGTACTGCGCAACGAAGCACGCCGTGGCCGCCATCAATCGAGCCATGGCCATGGACTTGCTCGGAACGGGCGTGCGCGTGTCGTCCGTCGACCCCGGAATGGTCGAAACCGAGTTTTCCTTGGTCCGATTTCACGGTGACGAGCAGAGAGCGGCAGGGGTCTACAAAGGCCTGCGGCCTCTCGGTCCGGCGGACGTCGCCGACGCGGTGCTGTTCTGCGCCACCCGTCCCCCCCACGCCAACGTGCGGGAAATGGTGCTGATGCCGTCGGCCCAGGCATCGGCAGCCCACTCCCATCGGGTGCCCTGACCGCGCGGAAGTTGCCGGTGCTCGGCCCTCTCACGGCACAATGCGATTCAGCCAATGGCAACGCTCCTTGACCTCGACCGCGACATTTCGTTCACGGTCGGAACGTTTGTAGCGGGGTCACGGACAAAAAGATCAAGGTTGTCGTGCCCTGGACAGAGGCACATCCCTTGCTTAACTTGAGTCCCGGAGGTCACCATGTTGCCCCCCTTCATCATCGAACAAATTCGTCGCAGAGAACGCCCCGAGAGACAAGACAGCGTGCAGCCCCAACTCGAGTTGCCCATCGACGACAGACCGGCCCGGGAGAGCTCCCCTCCCGAGGAGCCGGGTGTCATCATCATCCCGCTCTGGGACTGATTTTCCGAGGCGTTTCGCCGCCTGCGACGCCCCCATTCAGAACAGGACTTGACCGGTCCCCATACCCTCTTCGACGCGATACCGATGCCCCGGCGATAGCCCGGTGACCGTCTCCGTGGCCCCGCCCACCCACCGGACTTCGACCGCGTCCACCTCGGCGGCATCGCCAAGACCGAAGTGCACGATGCGATCGCTCTGCACGTTGTGTCCCCCTCCGGCTCGGACTTCCCGGATCTGGGTGACACCTCCCGCCGTCAGGGTCACGCGCGCGCCAACCCCGCCCCGGTTCGTCGTGGTACCCCGCAGGTCCAGCTGAATCCACGGCTTGTCCTGTCCGACTCGGTTCATGAACAGGTGCGCCCTCCGCGCCCCCGAACGGTCCACCACGAGAAGGTCGAGGTCCCCGTCGTGGTCCACGTCCGCCCAGGCCACCGTGACCGCATCCTCCACCGCCACGTTCCCCTGGTAGCTCACGTCCTTGAACTTCCCGGTCCCATCGTTGTGGTAGAGCCGCGAGAAGTGTCCCGGATAGAGCGAGGCGATCGCCAGGTCCAAGTACCCGTCATGGTCGAAGTCCGCGAAGGCGCCGTTGACGTCTCCTTCGTCATAAATCAGCCCGCGAGCTGACCGCTCGTCCACGAACACGTACCCAGGCGGCCCCTGGTTGATGAGCAGCATGCTGATGTCGCTGTAGGGCTGGTAGCGCGGGTGCGCGATGTTCGCCGAGAACAAGTCCAGATCGCCGTCGTTGTCGATGTCGCCGAAGTCCCCGCCAAAGGTGTTACCCCCCTGGTAGCCCATCTCGTCCTTCCAAACCCCAATGTGAGCACCGACCTCCGTGAACTTCCCGGTGCCGTCGTTGTTCCACATCAGGTTGTCACCGTACCCGTAGTTGCCCACCCAGATGTCCTGGTCACCGTCCCCGTCGTAGTCGCCCCACAGCACGCCGTAACAGGGTTCCTTCTCCGCGCTCACCCCGGACGCTTCCGACCGGTCCACGAAGGTCCCGTCCCCCTTGCCTTCCATGTACACGTCGGGAACCGCTGCGGGCTCGGGGTAGTGCTCCAGCCAGTTGCCCCAGTACAGGTCGAGCAACCCGTCCCCGTTGCCGTCACCGAACGCCGCAGCAGCAGAAGGGTCGAAGACCTCCACTCCCGCGGTCTCCACGGCGCGAAGAACCCCGGTCCCGTCGTTGATCAGCACGCGATTGAAGAACTCTTCGTCCACTTGCCCGTTGCAGTCGTTGTCTCGACCGTCCAGCTTTTCGGGGGCTCCGGGGAACACGTCCGCACGCACGTCGTTGCAGTCCCCGTCCGCCACGGTCACGCCGTCTTCGTCCACGTCGGCCGTGCTCGCGCCATCGTCGACGACGCCGTCACAGTCATCGTCGAGCCCGTTGTCCAGGACCTCCGTCGCACCAGGCTTGACCGCCGGGTCCGCGTCATCACAGTCGCCGTCTGCGCGAGTGACCCCATCGCCGTCCCGATCCGGCGACACGTTGGCGCCCGCGAACGCGTCCACGTGACCGTCATTGTCGACGTCCCCGAACACCAGCAGGGAATGACGCGGCGTGTCGGGGAACGGATCGAACGCCGGAATGGAGAACCCCCCGAGCCCGTCACCCAAGAACGCCGAGAGGATGCCTTCGTTCAGCACCATGTCGACGTTGCCGTCGCCATCGAGGTCCGTGAAGGCGCCGTATTGGGCTTTGGTCTCTTCGAAGGGTTGTCCCGAACTCTCGCCGAACCATCGCAGTTCTTCATCCCAGCGACAGAAGGTCTCCCCTCCTAGTTCCATGCGGAAGTTGCCGTCGGACCCATAGGGTATCGGCTCGCCGGGGACGAGCATCTGCGCACGGGACGCCTCGCCTTCAGGCAAGGACTCCACGGCAAGCAGTGGTGTTTCCGCGAGTTGCTCGTAGACGAGCAGGTAGTGCTGGGTGGGCTCGAGCAGGACCTCGTGCTGGGAGACATCGATCTCGATCCAGGTATCGGGGGAAGGGTCCGTCACTTCGATGTCCTGGGGAGGCAGCAGATCACCCGGGGTGAATCCTAGCTCAGGGTACGAGCGGCCGAACGACCGCATGAGGCGCAAGCGCACGGCTCCACTTCCGTGGACGAATGCCGCCCGCAGCGTGGTCACGCGGAAGGGATGGTCGGGGATGACCTTCATCGTCAGCAACGTGCCAAGAGGGAGGCCATCGTAGGCGCCGAGGTATTCTCCGGAGAGCTTGCCCGCGGAGCCTTCCTCGACGGTCTGTTCCCACGGAACGGAACAGTAGCGATCGAAGCGCTCCGTGGGGCCGAAGTGCACGGGTGCGTCCGCGTCCGCGTCCGCGTCGGGGTCGGGGTCGACGGGAGCATCTACCACCACGTCGGGTAGGTCCTGGGAGTCACTGCCAGCATCTACGGGCGCAGCGGAACCGGGGTTGTCCTCGTGGGCGCCGCAACCGAGCAAAGCAACGGACAAGAAAGCTGAGAGCCAGCGCATCGCGTTCTCCTGCAAAGGGTACACGACCGGTCAGCCTACCACCGAACCCCACCCAAGGGGCAGGACTGCAAGCGCCCCCATGCGACCGCGCGGGTCAGCTCAGTGCGGCGGGCCTCTCGGATTCCTTGGCGGCAGCCCCGGTGGTCAGCTGCTGGATCTGCGTGAGCAACTGGGGAACGTCGAAGGGCTTGGTCGCGCAGGAGGCAGCGCCAAGCTCGAGGGCCTCGTCCAGGAGTTGCTCGTCCGCGAAGCCCGTGACGAGCAGGACCCGGATGTCGGGGTAGCGCGCGCGGAGCGCCACGACGACGTCCTTTCCGTTGAGCCCAGGCATGACGAGGTCTAGCAGGACGAGGTCGAACCTGCCCTTGCACTGCTCGCACGCTTCGATGGCATGTCGCCCGTCCTCGGCGAGGACGACTTCGTAGCCGCGCGTGGAAAGCAAGCGAGCCAGGGAGTTGCGATTGGCCGCCTCGTCATCGACGACGAGGAGGCGGACCCTGTCTTCGCTGGACACGCGGGGGGAGACGCGTGGGTGTTCTCTCGGCACCAGTCGGTCCGTGGCGGGGAGCTGAACGGAGTAGGTGGTGCCGCGTCCCAGGCTCGACTTCAGGGTGACGGTTCCGCCGTGACGGGTCACGACGGCTCGGACGTTGGCGAGCGCGAAGCCCGTCCAGCGTCTGCCATCACTTGCGAAGAACGGGTCGAACGCGCGCGCCACCATGTCCGCGGGCAGGCCGATGCCCGTGTCCTCGATCGTGACGGCGACATACTGCCCCACGGCCAGGTCTTCAGAGGGCTCGTCCACCGAGACGTTCTGGGCATGGATGCGGAGCGTCCCGCCGTCGAGCATCGCGCCGTAGGCACAGCCTATGAGGTTCGCAAAGGCGCGAACAAGCTGCCCCTCGTCACCGAGCAACCGCTTCACGCCAGGATCGATTTCGACGACGACCTTGACGGAGGCGCAGTCTCCCTTGCCTGTGGCGACGGCGCGGTCGATGAGCTCGGTCACGTCGAGGGGGACGGCATGGGGCCTTTGCACGTCCGTGAGGTCGCGCAACTCGCGTACCAAGCCGGCAGCGCGGGCAGCGGCGCTGCGAATGATTTCGACCTCCATCGTTTCCGGGGCCGACTTCGGGATCGCCTCAGCGAGCACGTAGGACGACGCCTCGATGCTGGCGAACATGTTGTTGAACTCATGAGCGATGCCGCCTGCGAGGGACTGGAGCGAACGCAGTCGGTCATTCTGGAGGCTCTGGTCGCGCAAGCGTCGCTCGGCCGTGGTGTCCCGAAGGACGATCTGCACGACGTCATCGCCGCGGTAACGCACTCGGTAGGCGGCGACGTCGAGGACGCAGACGTCGTTGCGATCCCGGTTGAAGCGGAGGTTTTCCACGAGGACGAAGCCTTCGACGAGCGTCTCCTGCCACCGCTTCTCCAGCTCCCTGGCGAGGGGCCCGGGCAGCGCCCGGAAGACCTCGAGGTCCACGAGCACGCCACGGGGAATCGCCAGCAACTCGCTCGCTGCGGCGTTCACGTCGACGATGCGCCCCACCGAGTTGCACACGAGCAGACCGTCGGAAACTTGGTTGAGGACGCGACTGTGAATGCGCTCGACCTCGTCGAACGTATTCGCGCTACGGCGCGCGCCGAGGACGAGGGCAGCGACCAACCCGCCGGCGAATGCGAGCACGATGGCGACGAGCACCAGGTCAGCCACGTGGGTGAACGGCGGCCGATACGTCATGGAGTACAGGTAGACGGCGGCGCAGGCGGTTTGGAACGCGGCGAGCCCTGACGCGAACAGGGACGACGCGAGCTGGAACCGCAGACCCGAGATGGCCACGACGAGAAGGTAGGAGAGCTGCCCGGCCAGGTTGAGCGTGGAGCTCGAACCGTGAAAGCTCGCGACCAGAACAGCGGTCACGACGGACACGTCGATGAAGTTGTTGATGTAAGCAAGGCGCGGCAGCGGAGTCCGGTTCCTTGCGATGGAGAGGGTCACGAGCGAAGCCCCGAGGCCCACGGTCAGCACGACGACGACGAGGATGGCAGGCGTGCCCAAGAGCTGACCGTGCGCATAGGCCCAGAGCACGGCGAAGGAGAGGAGAGCAACGTTCGCGCTACGCAGATGAGAAACACGCTCCTCGGTCCGCGACTCGTCGAGGAGCGACATCCACCCGGGTTCATGGCGGGAAGGTTCCATGGGACCGCTCAAGCATTGTAGGCACGTAGCCCCCCGTCCGTCACGCTTCGATGATGACCCCAGATTCGGAGGCACGGGGTGTGGTGCCCGAGCCACAGTCCCTTTGCTGTCTCGGCAAACGCCCCCATCCCAGCCTTCTTACGCACCACTCACCGCATGGGTGGCAGGCCGCATTGCCATTCGCAAAGCAAGATCCAGAGGTTACGTTCTCAGCCCGTCGCTTCGCTCCGGATCAGGGATGACGACATGCCGGAGATGGGTCAGGCGGGCTCAGCGGCTCGAACCAGGTCGACCATGTCCTGCATGATGGCGTCGAGAGCGAAGTCCTTGGGCGTGTAGACCCGTGCCACCCCGACCTTGCGAAGGGCCTCGGCGTCCGCATCCGGGATGATGCCTCCCACGACGATGGGGACATCGCAGCCCTGCTCGCGGATTCTCCGGACCACGTCGGGGACCAAGTCGAGGTGCGCGCCGCTCAAGATGGAGAGCCCGACCAGGTGCACGCCCTCATCGACGGCAGCTCTCGCGATCTGCGCCGGCGTCACGCGAATCCCCTCGTAGACGACGTCGAAGCCGACATCCCGGGCGCGCAAGGCGATTTGCTCGACCCCGTTGGAGTGACCGTCGAGGCCTGGTTTCCCGAGCAGCAGCTTGGCGCGGCGCCCCAAGGCATCCTGAAGAGCCTGCAACTGCGTGCGGAGGTGGCCGGTCTTCGCAGCGTCCGGAACGGACGCCACGGCACCAATGCCGGTGGGGGCCCGATATTCGCCGAAGACATCGCGCAAGGCATCGGCCCATTCCCCCGTGGTCACGCCGGCATGGGCAGCCTCGATCGAAGGCGGCATGATGTTGTCTCCCTCAGCAGCCGCGCGTTTCAGCGCCGAGAGCGCCTGCTCGACGCGGGCGGCGTCCCGACTCGCCCGCCATGCGCGAAGTCGTTCGATCTGATCGGTCTCCGCCGCGGGGTCCACCGTCATGATGGCGCCGGCGCCGCCATCCTTCATCAGCGGAGAGGGCTCCCCCTCCAGAAAGGCATTGACCCCCACCACCTTCTGCTCGCCCCGTTCGATGGCGGACAGGCGAGCCGCGTGCGAAGCCACCAGCCTCTCCTTGACGTACCCGGACTCGACACACGCCACCGCGCCTCCCCGTTCGAGCACGCGCTGCACTTCCGCCCACGCTTCATCTCTCACTTGCCCGGAGAGGCGATCCATCACCGGAGACCCGTCGAACAGGTCCTCGTGCTCGAGCAGGTCGGTCTCGAAGGCCATGATCTGCTGCGCGCGAAGGGACCACTGCTGGTCCCAGGGGCGCGGAAGTCCGAGCGCCTCGTTCCACGCGGGAAGCTGGATCGCACGGGCACGCGCGCGTCGAGAGAGGGTCACCCCGAGCATCTCGATCACGATCCGAATGATGTTGTTCTCCGCCTGGCTCTCCGTGAGCCCCAGGGAGTTGACCTGCACGCCGTACCGGAACCGAAGCATCGCGTCGTCCTCGATCCCGTAACGCTCACGGCCGACCCGCTCCCACAGCTCGGCGAACGCTCTCAGCTTCGAGACCTCGCGAACGAACCGCATGCCGGCGTTGACGAAGAAAGAGATGCGCCCGAAGACCTGAAGAAAAATCTGCTCGTCTACCGTGTCGCGCTGCCGAACTTCGTCGAGGACCGCAATGGCGGCTGACAGGGAGTAGGCGACCTCCTGGGTGGGTGTGGCTCCCGCTTCCTGCAGGTGATAGCTGCAGACGTTCATGGGATTCCAAGAGGGGATGTGTTTCACGGTGTAGGCGATGACGTCACCCGTGAGCCGCAGGCTGGGGGCTGGCGGAAACACGTACGTCCCTCGTGACAAATACTCCTTGATGATGTCGTTCTGGGTCGTGCCCTGGAGCTTCGCGGGGTCGATGCCGCGCTCCTGGGCGATGGCAATGTACAACGCGAGCAGCCATGGCGCGGTGGCGTTGATGGTCATCGAGGTGTTCATGCGCTCGATGGGGATCTCGTCGAAAAGGGCGCGCATGTCCCCCAGGTGCGAGACGGGGACGCCGACTCTCCCGACCTCGCCCTTGGCCAGGGGATTGTCGGGGTCGTAGCCGGTCTGGGTGGGCAGGTCGAAGGCGACAGACAAGCCGGTCTGTCCCTTGGCGAGGTTCGTTCGGTACAGCTTGTTGGACGCCGAGGGGGAGCTGTGTCCCGAATAGGTCCGCATGATCCAGGGGCGGTCGGTCTTGGGGGTCGTCACGTGATTCCTCCGGTCGGTTCGCTCGCACAGGATGGATGAACGAAGTGGTCGATCTGTTGCGTCGGCGAACCCAAATCGCGCCTGCGGGCATCGAAGCTGCCAACGACGTAGTAGACCGTTTTGGGCGACCAGCCCTCAGAACACGGGACATCGCACGGCTCAGGGGAAACGAGTCCCCGTGCGGGCCAGGGATAGAGGAGACAAAGGGAATGACACTCGCGAAGGCCGTCGGGGCCCTTGAGAAGCTGTACGAGATGGCGCTTCCTCGCGTGCGCGCCAAGGTGCTGGTCGGAGGGAAGGTCTCGGCAGACCGGCTCAACGAGCATCAGCTCGCGGCCCACGCCTTGGCGTACCTGCGGACGGACCTCGAGGCCTGCAAGCAGGTGAGTGCGTGGGCAGAACGGGTGGGAGGCGACTACGCGCTCGCCATCGCAAGTGCTTACGTAGGGGAGTCCGTCCGAAGCGTGGCAGGAGGGGTCTGCTTGGGACCGGCGGAGAACATCGGTCTGGCCGACCTGGGACTCGGCGACGACGATCTGCACGCCACGGTGGCGAAGCCCGAGGTACAAGCGTGGGCGGCCGCGGTGGCGTCCGGCGAAGCCGTGGCAGCGCTGGGCCGACAGGTGAGCGAGCGGGGCTACGGCGACCCGGGCCTGGGGGACGAGACGCTGGACCAGATGCGATCGGAGTTCCGAAAGTTCTCGGACAGAGAGGTCGTGCCGATCGCACAGCGCGTCCATCGCGATGACGTTCTCATCCCCATCGAGCTGATCGATCACATGGCCGAGCTTGGCGTGTTCGGGTTGACGATCCCGGAGGAGCACGGCGGACTGGGGCTGAGCAAGGTGGCGATGTGCGTCGTGACCGAGGAGCTCAGCCGGGGATACATCGGCGTGGGTTCCCTCGGGACGCGGGCGGAGATCGCGGCGGAGCTCATCGTGGGCGGGGGAACGGAAGCACAGAAGGCCGAGTGGCTGCCACGGATCGCGTCGGGCGAGGTGCTGCCCACGGCGGTCTTCACGGAGCCAAACTACGGGTCGGACCTCGCGAGCATCCGGACGCGGGGGGAACGCCAGCCCGACGGATCATGGAAGCTGTACGGGCAGAAGACGTGGATCACGCATGCCACACGCACGGACCTGATGACGGTACTCGCACGCACGTTGCCGGACGAGAAGGGGTACCGAGGTCTCTCGATGTTTCTGGCGTCGAAGACGCGCGGCACCGGCGACGCTGACTTCCCGGACGAGGGGATCGCGGGGACGGAGATCAAGGTCCTGGGGTATCGAGGGATGAAGGAGTACGAGCTGTCGCTGGACGGGTTCGAGGTGCAGGCGGGCGGCTTGCTCGGAGAGGAGCAGGGTCAGGGGTTCAAGCAGCTGATGACCACGTTCGAGTCGGCGCGGATTCAGACGGCCGCGCGAGGGATCGGCGTAGCGCAGGCGTCCTTGGAGGACGCTGTGCAGTACGCTTGGGAGAGGTCCCAGTTCGGCCACCCGATCATCCAGTTCCCGCGAGTGGCGAGGAAGGTCGGCCGGTTGCTGGCACAGGTGCAGGCCGCCCGTCAGCTCACCCTCTTCGCGGCGCGGGAGAAGGACGGCGGCATCCGCTGCGATCTCGAGGCTGGCATGGCGAAGCTGCTCGCGACACGGACCGCCTGGGAAGCAGCCGACGCCAACGTTCAGATCCATGGCGGGAACGGCTATGCGGAGGAGTACCTCGCGTCCCGGTTGCTGGTCGACGCGCGGGTTCTCTCGATTTTCGAAGGAGCGAACGAGATTCAGGCGCACGTGGTGGCGCGTCGGTTGCTGGAGCAGGGAGAATGACCATGACGGAGATCTTGACCCCCAAGTATGGACGGATGCTGGACGACTTCGTGGTGGGCGACACCTATCGTCATCCCTGGGAAGTTTCGTTGGACAGCGGGATGGTGTCGCTCTTCGCGGCCTCGTTCCTCGACGCGACGCCCGTGTACGCGAGCCGGGAGTACGCGCGGTCGCTGGGGTTTCGGGATCGACCGGCGAGCCCGTTGTTGCTGTTGAACCTGGGTCTTTCGTTCTCGGTACACGACGTGAGCGAGCAAGCGATCGCGCACTTGGCGTACATCGACGTTCGGTTTCCGGAGCCTGCGTACGAGGGGGACACGGTGAGGGCCTCGTCGAAGGTGCTGGACGTGAAGCCATCGAAGACAGGGGACAAGGGGGTCGTGCACGTGCGGACGTTGTTGCAGAACCAGGCGGGGGCCGTGGTTTGCGCGTTCGAACGCAAGGCGTTGATCCGGGCAGGCAAGGTTGCGGGGAGGCCGCAAGACCCCACCAGCACGTTCCGTCAACCGGACGAGGCGGAGGTGCCGAGGCTGCCGTCGCCGTTGCGCGAGGGGAAGGTGGCGCTGGCACGGGACGGCGGGTTCGCCGGCTTTTTTGAGGACTTCGAGCCCGGGCAGGTGTACGCGCACGCGTTCGGTCGGACGATTGGGGAGACGGAGCACATGCAGCTCACGATGCTCGTCCGCAACTCCCACCCTCTTCACTTCGACGCGGTCTACTGCCGGGAGAACTCGTTCACGAAGAGCCGGGTCGTGTACGGGGGTCTGGTGCTCAGCTGGGTGCTGTCGCTGATGAGCCGGGATCTGACGGGCAACGGTTTGTGGGACATGGGGCTGGACGACGGAGCGCACCCGAACCCCACGCACGCGGGAGACACGTTGTTTGCGGCGTGCCGCGTCGAGTCCAAGCGCGACGTAGGCCCGAACGCGGGAGCGGTGACCTTCCGCGTGGTCGGTGTGAAGAACGAGCATCCGCGGGTGCTGCTCGAGCACGGGGCCGATTTGTTCACGCCCGAGATGAGCAAGGCGAAGGAGCAGAAGGTGGGACAGAAGGTGGTGGAGATCACCCGAACCGTGTTGCTCCGGAAACGTCCAGCTTGACGTCTTTCGCAGGCTTCCCCGGAGAATCGACCCTGTCGGCACGCGTCGACGAAGTTCGTTCCGCCAAGAGTGTGCGCTGGCGGGCGTGCTGACGTATGATGGCGCGAATGGCCCAGCCGTCGCGTGTGGGCGACTTGTTAGCCGGCAAATACCGACTCGATGCGCTGCTGGGAAGTGGCGGCGTAGGGGTCGTGTATCGTGCGCAGAACACGTTGATCGGGCGCACGGTGGCGATCAAGGTGTTGAAGTCGGAGCACGCGACCGATGACAACGTGGTGGAGAGGTTCCTGCGGGAAGCCAAGGCAGCGAATCTTGCCAGGCACCCGAACGTGGTGGACGTTTTGGATGTGGGACTGGACGACGAGGGCGTTCCGTTCATCGTGCAGGAGTTCCTCGAGGGGATGGACCTAGGGCAGCACTTGAAGCGCTCGAACGGGGCGCTTCCGTACAGGCAGGTGCTGGACTTGATGATCCCGGTGGTCGAGGCGGTGGGACTGGCCCACGCGCGGGGCGTGGTGCACCGAGACTTGAAGCCCGAGAACGTGTTCCTGGCGAGGGTCGGGGGCGCGGTGGTTCCGAAGCTCTTGGACTTCGGGATTTCGTACATCAAGCCGCAGCCGGGGGACGTCCGGATGACGCGCACGGGAATGACGGTCGGCACGCCGGCCTACATGTCCCCGGAGCAACTCGAGGGGACGGCCGGGGTGGATGTTCGCACGGACGTGTGGGCGCTGGGAGTCATCCTGTACGAATCGCTGGCAGGACGACTTCCCTTCGAAGGGGAAACGTCGGCGTTGTTGTTCGCGCAGATCGCGTGGGTCGATCCTCTGCCGCTTCAGGAGGCTGCCCCGCGGGTCCCCGAGAGGCTCACGCAGGTGGTGGGCAGGTGCTTGCGCCGAAGGCTTCAGGAGCGATACCCCTCGGCCGCTGAGCTGGCGCGGGACCTTGTGCATGTGCGGGAGGGAAGACCTCTCGAGCCCACGAAGCACGGGCCGGTGTCGGGACCTGGTCACGCGCAGGTGTCGGGACCTGGTCACGCGCAGGTGTCATCCCCGGTGCACGCGGTGCCGGCCGCGATGCCAGAGCCACCGTCCTCGCGACGCGTTGTGGTTGCTGTGGCGGAGAGCATCGAGGCGCCGGCCGTGGCGAGCAAGTCGGGGATCGCGTTGGCGACCCTGCCGCCGCCACCGATGGTGGACCCGGCTAAGTCCACGCCGCCGGACGCGGCCTGGCAGGAATGGGGGCCACGGGCCATGGCCTTCGTGGCGGTGGTGTTGCTCGTAGCAGGGTTCTGGATGATGCTGCTTCATCGACCGGAAGGGTGGCCGGCGCATGCATGGCTGATGGCGGCGGTGGGGGGCGTTCAGACGGCGCTGGCGTGGCTGCTGGCGGTGGCGAGTGCGGGGGCCGGAATCTGGCTTGGGGTTCGTCACTACCAGGTGCGACCCAGGTTGTGGGGAATGCCCTTGGTCGTGCTGGGGTTGGCGATGGTGGCGGCGCCCGTGGGGTGGATGTTGATCGCTCCGGGGCCGGAGGTGGTGGTGCCGCCGGTCGCATGGGGATGGGGCCTGGCGGTCGCGGCGGCGGGGGTCGGAATGAGCGGAGTGCAGCAGGCCTGGGCGAGTTGGGACCGAGGGGATGGCTTGGGCAAGGCCTTGAGCTGCGCGTGGGTGGCTGCTGCGACCGCAGCTTTCCTGGCGGGGTTCGAGGTACTGCGGGCGCTCCCGTCTTGACGGGTCGAAGCTTGGGGCGGCGTTGCCACGAAGCTGCCCTTGGGTCGGCGTTGCCGTGCCCAAGGCGAGCCCCCCAGACACGATGACCTGTCCGACTGCTCAGTTCTCGTCGCGCTTCTTGCGTGCCCGAGCGGCCTCTTCGGACAGGCGGATGAGCTCGTCGGCCAGTTCCTTCGGCGACTCCTGCGCCACGTCCTTCTGTCGCTTCCGACGAGCCCCTTCGAGGTCGATCACCTTGGCTCCCGTGGAGGCAGGGGTTCGACGCTTGGTTTTGCGAGCGCGCAGCGAGGCAAACCACGTCTGGAAGCGCCCTTGCCGGAAGATTTTCCAGGCCTCGGCGCCGTCGAGGGGCGGGAACGGCAGGAGGTTGAGCCCGATGAGAAACAGGTTCGAGTGCGTGAAGGCGTACGCCACCTGAGCGAGATGGGGGTTGGTGGGCGATCCCAGGATCGTGACGAGGAGGAAGGTCGGCAGGAGGATGGCGGCTTGGGCGAGGACGCCGCCCCAGGCGATGGCGGACCGTTCGAAGCTGGAGGCATTGCCGGACCACCGGCACAGGCCGCCAAACCCGGTGACGTCGACGCTGAGGGTTCTGTGGCGGAACGAGCGAACCACGGCGGCGTGCCCGAGCTCGTGGGCGAGGACGAGGAAGGTGAAGGCGACCCAGAAGGCGGGGACGAAGTTGAACCCGCTGAACACGATGCATCCCAACGGGATGGACCAGTGCAGGCGAATGGGGACACCCCGGAGCGTTCCGACGTGCCAGTAACCGCGGTCGAACATGGCCCGGGCAAGCTAACCACGGCGCGGCGCCAGGTAAAGCGGCGCCCCTCGGATTCGCTTGCGTTCGCTGCTGGGGCGTCCTAGTTGGAGGTTGCACCACAGGATGAGGAGAGATAGCGCATGACGACGTTCAAGTCCGTGCAGGAGATTCTTGACTTCGCGATCAAGGGCGAGGCGGAGGCCGAGGCGTTTTACACGGGTCTGGCGAGCCAGGCCGGGTCGACTGGGATGAAGGACGCGTTCCTGTCCTTCGCCAAGGAGGAAGCCGGGCACAAGGCGAAGCTCACGGCGATCAAGGAAGGCAAGCTGGACAAGCTGATTCCTTCGTTCCGGATCGTGGACCTGAAGCTGGCCGACTACCTGGTCGACGTGGAGCCCACGCCTGGCATGTCGTACCAGGACGCGTTGATCGTGGCGATGAAGCGAGAAAAGGCGGCGTACAAGCTGTACAAGGACCTGTCGGCAAAGGTCGAGGACGCAGACCTCAAGGCGACCTTCGAGGCTCTGGCCAACGAAGAGGCCAAGCACAAGATGCGCTTCGAGGTCGAGTACGACGAAAAGGTTCTCGCGGAAAACTAGCCCGTTGCGTGTGGCCTCTCGGCCATCCGTCCGAATTGTTTCACGAAGCTAACGGGATGGGCGCTTGACCCTGCGAAGTCAGGGGGGGCACAGTGCGCCCGACCAGCAGCGGGGATGCGGGAGTCATGACCAAGCATCGCAAGAAGGAAGAGTGGGTTGCGGAGATCCTGGATGCCGCGGCCGATCGGATCGTGGTCGAGGGCTACTCGAACCTCACCATGGAATCCATTGCAGCCCACACCACGCTGAGCAAGGGCGGGGTCTACCGCTACTTCGGCAACAAGCGTGACGTCGCGATCGCGTTGTTCGCGCGCGTGTACAACAACTCGATGAACTTCGCGTTCGATGACATCCTCGCCTGGAACGTTTCGATCGAGGAGACCATCCAGAGGCTTCTGGTGGTCCACAGGGACGCCGCCCAGGTTCGTCAGGACCACAACATCTGGGTCCAACTGGTTCCCGAGACGCTCTGGGACGACGGATTCAAGCAGCAACGGATCCAGCTCTTCGACACGCTCAGAGGCAGGATCGAGGAGTTGATCCGCCGCATCGCCAAACGGGACGGACTCGTGATCGAGCCTGAGCTCGAGCCGGCGTTCCGTCGCTACGTCTACTACGGGTTGGTACTTCGGGAGGGCATGACGTTCCAGTCCGTGCTGGGGTTGCCGATCGAAGAGCAGGGTGAAATGTACCGTCACTTCGTGGGCGTGTTCGTCAAGGAAGTGTTCGGGGACCAGGTGCCCTCGAGGAGCTGACGCGGGGCCACCCTTCTCGTCACGGGGAGCCGCGGCGTTGGGCTCGAGCTTCGCCGACAGTTGCAGCAGCGTGGGGGTGGAGACGTCGATCGAGACGTCAACGACCGCGCACGCCGAGACCGACGAGTAGACCGCCCGTGGTCAATCCCACTTCCAAGTCGAGCGCGGTAGCGTGGGACGGCTTGTAGGTGAGTCCTAGCTGGGGGAACGCCAACCAGGGGTACATGAGCGGGCGCTTGCCCCCCACGAACCAGTGCGGCTCGGCGTACTCGTAGTGGTCGGCATCGTGGTCCAGCTCGTTGCAGTAGGCGTAGGTTCCCGCCGGGTCGTTGGGCCCCGCGCACTTGTTGTACGTGTACGGGTCGCCTGGACGCAGGTTGGGCGAGTACGCCTGTGTCCGCAGAATGTCCCCCGCGAAGGTCCATCCGAGGCCGGCGCCCCCGCCCCAGAAGAACTCCCAGTCGCCGTCGTCGTCCAGGGGAGAACGCCACGCAAGCTCGGCGGTGAGATAGGCCGCTTGCAGATTGCTCTCGATGATTTCCCAGTCCGTTTCGGGGGCGTTCCGCGCCTTGAAGGGGGTGGGCTTCAACCCATAGCTCGCGTACCCGAGGGAGAACATCAGGTCCGTGTCTTCCGTTTTCGTGGTCAGCGTCAGGGCGCCCCCGGGTGCGAGGACCGTTCGCCCCCCTTCCCCGAACGCCCGCCACATGAAGGTGGGGATCACATACCCGCGCCCCCGCATCCCGAACCAGACGCCATCGGACGGCTTTTCAGAAGGTCGCGCACGAGCCTTCTTCCTGGGACGACGCTCGACCGGCGTCTTGGTCAAGCGGATGGGCCTGACCAACCGCTCGCCTTCCGCCAGCACGAAGTCGTCTCGCATTTCGTCGTACCCCTTCGCACGCGCGACCATCACGATCGTCACGTCGGGGGCCACCGGCCTCGGAGTCGTCGGATCGTCGACCCTCACTCCGTTGACGAAGACTTCGAGCCCTTCCACCTCGGCGGGGATCTCGAAGGCGACGGTGGGGATCCGCGCTTCGGCGTCGGCGAGCCGTTTGGGGGCCTTCTTGATGGCAGCGCGGTCCTGGAAGAGGTGGCGCGGGGTGACCTTCTCGTCGACGAGGGCGCGGTAGAGCTCGACCGACTCCGTGAGCCTGCCGGTGCTGGCATAGCAGTCGGCGAGGGCGAGGGCGACGTGGGCTTGGTGGCGCAACAGTTCGGCTTCCTCGAGCAGGGGGATGGCCTTGTCGCACTTCTTCCAGCGCGCCCACATCATGCCTTGCTGGGCCTTGACGCCGGCCTGGTCGGCGTGAACGGCGGTCGGGACGGAAACCGCAGCCGCACAGACGAGCGCGAGGGCGGCGCAGTGGGCGCGCCAGCGAGGCTGGGATCCGAGCGCGGTCACGGCATGACACCTGCTCGATCACACACGCGTCCGACGCGATCGATCGGGTCGTCGAAACAACGTGCCGAGCGAGTGATCACCGCTGGCCGCTCTCGCAGCCTACGAGGATGTCGACACGTCCCTCGGGGTCATCCTGCACGTCATCGCAGGTGGCGGGGCAGAGGATGATCCGGGTCGGGGATGTCTCGTCGTCGTAGTGCCAGCCCTGGTCCGAACCACACGTCTCCGGAGGCTTGACGCGGGGGATTTTGTCGACGGTTCCGCTGGTCGGCGTGTACTCGACCTCGATGACCTCGGGATTGGCGACGCCAGCTTCGGGCACGGGCATCTTGTACTCACACGCGAGCAGCGAGGTACGGATCTGGTCGAGGGCGGCGATGAAGGAGGCCGTGCCGCCGGTGGCGTTGAAGGCTTGCTGCGTGCCGCCGCTGACGGCGATGGCGGTCATGGAGCCGGAGGCGGACGAGGCAGCGTAGATGGCGAAGGTCTTGATTGCGGGGTCACCGTTCGAGGGGTTCGCGTACTGAAATGCGATCTGCCCCAGCCCCGAATCTTCCTCGATGGGGCACATGTCGCAGCACGGCTCTCCGTCGCTGACGATGACCGCGGCAACGACGTGGTCCTTCAAGGCCTTCTGGCGGTCGAGGGAACCTCGCAGCACGCCGTTGAGAGCGTCCTGGGTGGGGGTGCACCCGTCGGGAGACTTCTTTCCGATGGCGTCGGTGAGAACGGCAGCGTGTCCCGGCAGCGTCCCCCACTGCACCTGGGGCTTGTAGTAGGTGCCGCCGCTGCAGGCGGGGTCGACGGAGGTGCATTCGCCATCCTGGGGAAAGAACGACACGGCTACCGAGATGCCCTTGCTCAGCGGGTCGGTGAAGAAGGCGTTGAGGCCCGCGGTCTGGCTCGACCAACTGTCGCCCACCATGCTGCCTGAGGAGTCCGCCATGATGAACAGGTCGATGGGGATCTCCTCGGCTTGGACGGTCTCCACGGCGCACGCCGCATCCTTGCTGAGAGAGCCATCGCCCGTGAAGCCGCTATCGATGAGGAAGCCGCCTTCCTCCGCAGGGTCCTGGGTTGCGGCATCGCTGGCGGGTGCAGTGCTCGCTTCGGCGGCCCCCGACCCTGCGTCCTGGATGGGCGTGGCCGAAGAGTATGATTTGCTGTCGGTTGCGGTGCCGCAGGCGGCGAGGGAGAGCAGGGCGGGAAGGATGAAAGCGTGAGAGGGTCGGAGCATGGGGACCTCCTGAAGGATGTGCGCGCAGGTAGGTACCACCACCGGGGTCAATGCGCATCTGTTTCTGACGAAAAAGCGCAGCGGTTTGGGGTCGTGCGGGAGGGTGTCCGAGACGGCTTCCATGAGGTGGCTTGGTAGGCCCTTGCCCCGGGACCGTTCCGCTTTCCCGGCACGACGTTCGGCGGTAAGCCTTGCCCATGAAGGTCGAGAATCTCGTGGAGGCGCTCGAGGATCTGGCGCCCGTCCGGCACGCGGAGCCCTGGGACAACGTGGGGCTTCTGATCGGCGATGAGAACGCACCCCTGTCACGCGTTCTTCTGACCATCGACTTGGGGTTGGCGCAGTTGGAGGAGGCGAAGCGGTCGGGTTGCGAGGCGGTGGTGGCGTACCATCCCCCGATTTTCAAGGACCTTCGCAGATTGTTGCCGGGCATGGCGGCGTACGAGGCGGTTCGGGCTGGAATCGCGGTGTACAGCCCGCACACTGCGCTCGACGTGGCGCGCGGGGGGACCAACGATTCGCTCGCCGAGGGAGTGCTGGGGTTGGTGGACGTGGAACCGTTGCGCCCGGCGTTGGATGGGCCGGGCATGGGGCGCCTGGGCGTGCTCGACCCGACCGTGGACCGTTCCCTGCTGCTCGAGCGCATCAAGGCCCGCCTTGGGATGGACAGGCTTCTGGTGGCGGGGCCGCGCACCGGGACCGCGCGGCTCGTGGCGGTGTGTGCCGGGGCGTGCGGAGACATCCTCGACCATGCGTTGGCAAGGGGGGCGGACCTGTACCTGACGGGGGAGATGCGGAATCACGACGCGCTGCGGGCGGCAAGAAACGGAATGACTGTGGTCTGCGCGCTGCACTCCAACAGCGAGCGGCATGTGCTCGTCAGGTTGCAACAACGCCTACGAGCCATCCTCCCCAAGCTGGAGGTGACCGTCAGCCAGACGGACGCGGACCCCTTCACGATTTGCTGACCGGGGTTGGGGCGGGTTGGGGCGACGATACTGGATTCGGGAATCGAAGTGAGTATGATGCCTCACCCATGACCCACGCAGGCGGCAGCGTTCCGATCCGAGCCGTTTTTGGCGGATTGACCGACGTGGGTCACAAGCGTGATCACAACGAGGACCACATCCTGGTTCGGGTCGACCTGGGTCTGTTCATCCTCGCGGACGGGATGGGCGGCCACAACGCGGGCGACGTGGCGAGCAAGCTCGCGACATCCTCCCTGGTGAGCTTCTTCGAAGCCACGCGCGGCCAGACGTACTTCGGGATCCTGCCGGAAGGCTTCGACCACTTGGACGTCGACGGACAGCGCCTGCTGTTCGGACTGATCAAGGCGAACGAGGACGTGTATCGCGTGTCGGCGGCGGCCGGCGCCCACCACGGCATGGGCTCGACGATCGTGGCCGCGTACATCACGCGGGACGGCAGCGTGCACGTCGGTCACGTGGGGGACAGCCGCTGCTACCGGATCTGCGACGGAGAGATCGAGCAACTCACGCACGACCACTCCTTCGTGAACGATGTGCTGCGTGCGAAGCCGGACATGCCGCCCGAGCAGCTCGCACACTTGCCGCAGAACATCATCACGCGCGCGCTGGGCATGCGGGAAGAGGTGGAGCCGTCGATCCGTTCGGAGCCGACGGTCCCTGGCGACGTGTACCTACTCTGCTCGGACGGTCTGAGCGGTCAGGTGAGCCGAGACGATATCCACGCGATGGTGGGGACCGGGCAGGACCCGCAGGGCGCTTGCCAGTCCCTGGTCGACGCGTCGAACGCTGCGGGTGGCAAGGACAACGTGTCCGTGATCATCATCCGGGTCGATGCGGCGCAGCCTCGGCAAGCGGTGCCGTCGGTCGCGGTGTGTCGTCGGTGCGGTTCGCCGAACATTCCGGGCGTGGCGACTTGTCAGCGGTGTGGCTCGCCGATGTAGAGAGGTGCAAGCAGACGAGCTTGTTTCGTGCCCCACGCGCACGAGCTACAACGAACGAAGCCAATCGTCCCACCATATGGGCGTGATGCCGTGGCTTGCGGCGAATGGCGCTACAGCACGGGCGTCGGAGACCGAAAGCGCCCCTGCGGTGAAGAGCACCTTGACGAACACTGGGACTCGCATCACACGCTCGCCGGTGCCCGAGAGTTCGTTGAGCGCCGAGAGTGTGCCGTTCTTGTCGCCCGTGACGAAGAGCAAGTCAGCGTGGGCGGAAGCCATGGCAATGGATGCGGCCTCGCCCCGGTCATGCTGGCTCGTCCTCGCTCCGCGAAGCAAAGAGAACATCTCCTGTTCTCTGGTGCCAGGATGGATTTCGAACACTTCGAAATCCCCGGCAGCGAGTTCAGTCTGGGCCTGCCGTGCACGGTCCCTCTGGCGCTGCTTGGCGTCTGGAGACGCGATCGTCAACTCGCTGAACACTTCCTCCACGAGCGCAACCGGCACGACCTTCGACGCAGCGGCCAATGCGGGCAGGTGCCCAGCATTCTGGAAGTCGGCTACGACCATGCTGTCGAGAAGGTAACGCAAGCTCGCCCCGTTCAGCTTTCCCACGGCAGCGAATCAGCTACGGTCAGTCCGAGCAACTCCCGTGCGCGACCGTCGGTTATCATCATGAGTTCGTGCGCCTTACGCACTCGTTCAAGCAGGGCCCGGCTCAGACCGGGTTCGACCAGGCCATGCGCTGGGTCGTCGCTCGGCTGCATCTCCGAGGTCTTTGGCCGGCAACGCTCCGTCTCGATGAGTTCTCGCCTGAATTCGTCGTCTCGATGCACATACCCGTGGTTCATCAAGTGGTTCACCGCGAGCTCGATGGGGGTGCCGAAGTGACTTCGAGCGGCCTCGACGAGCTGCAGAGCGCGCCCGGAAGTGTCGATCTGGAGAGGATCGCCGAATTGCTTTCGCAACCCCAGCAAGGGCATCAAGATTTCGGCCGCAAAGGCTCGTGCGCGCTGCTCTCTCTCGTCGACGCCTCGACGCTCGTTCAGCAAGTCGATGTCGACAACATAGGAGATGTCTTCTTGGGCGTGGTCGAGCAAGACGTGACCCAGTTCATGGGCGAGTGTTACGCGAGCCGCGAGCGACGATAAGAGGTGAGCCGCGCTGATAACCACCCCGACCGCCCCCGCCCCATCTTTGACGGTCGCGCCCAGCAACTGGTGCGTCACCAACCGTGAACTGCACACCGCCACGTCGAACCCGTCCTCGAGAATCTGCCGAAGGTCCTCAAGAGGGGCACCGGTGTTCTTGAGAGCGACTCGCACCTGCCGCGCAGCCAGATAGCCGTCCTCGTACGGAACGGGCCCGACGTCCCGAGGCTTGAACTGGCCCCGCAAGGAGCTGGGCCGAGCCAGGATCTTGTTCACCTCGAGCAGCGCACGCCCGGCTTCCAGTGCAGCGACAAGAGCATCCGTGTCCTGGTCATGAAAGTCCCGGACGCGGGCGTGCCGGAAGAAGGCCGTCGCGTTGGGGCGACGCAGTACCTGGCCTTCCAGCAAAGCAAGCGCGTCGAGGCCAAGGGCGGATGCGATACGATCGAGCTTCGCGGTGGAGAGAGAGTTTTCGCCAGTCTCAAACGCTGTGAGCACCGACGCATCGACCCGTGCGGCTGCAGCGAGGTCCTCGAGGTCCATGCCGACCTCTGCGCGCACCTCGCGAACGATCTGTACGATGCGCTCCACTTTCGAGAGCATGCGGGACTCTTACCATGGGGGAGCGGGCCCGGCCATCGACGGACAGCCTGGGTGCGCAGATGCGCCGCGAACTCCGGAGTCACTTGAAAGCGAACCAGCTCCGCCGTGTCGCCGCGTTTGGCAAGGAACTCAAGCGCCCGACCTTCCTGGCGGAGGTTGACGAACAAGATGTCATCCCCGGCAATGACTACTCGTCCATCGTCCATCAGCACCACGCAATCCACGCGCGGTGCTCGCTGAGCAACGGATAGGCGTCGGCGAGGTAGCTGATCACCGCCAGGTCGTGGGGAGCAACGGAGCAAGAGTCTGGGTTTGGACAGATCCGGCGGTCCTGGCTACTACTATGGTAGCGCCGTCTGCGGGTCTCCCCAGTAGCGCCCGCAAGCTCCCCAATAGGGCGCGGACTTGTCAGAAGTCCACCGGATCGATCCACTCGAAATCTTCCGGCTGGCATTCCGCTCGATTCGCAAGTTCTGCCATGAACCACTTCAAGGCGTCCTCTAGCGCTTCCGTTTCCGTCGCACCAAGGCCCGCAACCCCGTCGGGGGTGCCGTCTGCCGCTCTGAGGCACACATTCGGAAATGCGGCGAATGTGCCATCTTGGCGCTCCAGAACCTTGATCTTGAACCTCCCACCTTGCGGTACCTTCGGAGCAATCACTTCATATTCGCTTGAGAGGCGCGAGAGCGAGCTGGCTCCTGATAGTTCGACGTTCCTCCAGTCCATTGCTTCCCCCTAGAGTTTTCCAGAGGAGATAATGGTCCCGTCGGGCGCGTGCAGCCAACTGGGCGCGTCCCCAGGGATGGGCGCCCGCGGGGATTCGTCACTCTTCCCGCACGCCGCCAACGTGCAAGCCACCGCTCCGACCCATGCCGCGCGTCCAACCCATCCGTATCCCATGACCCATCCCTTTCGAAGCCAACGCCTCAGTAGTGATTCTCGCAACACCGAATCCCCACGTGGTCGTAACCCCCCGTCGCAAACGTATGGGTGCCCATGCACCCCATCGAACTGTGAGTGCCGTAGCTGCCTCCCCGCACGGTGCACATGGTTCCGACGCCGGTGCACCGGTCGGTCCACTCCGACATGTTTCCCACCATGTCGAACAGTCCCGCGAACGCCCCTTCACAGGTCACCACCGACCCCGGCGCATGGGGAGCCTGCCCGGACGGACAGGCGTCCGGATCATGCTCATCCCCATACGGATACTCCTGCGTTCCTCCCAGGGTACACGCGTTGTACCATTCGCTCTTGGTGGCATCCTCCGTGGACCCGAGCCAATCCTTACAAAGCCGCTTCCCGGCCCACGCGCAGTACGCCTTGGCGTCACACCAATCCACGGCGTGCATCGGCATGTCCGGATACGGAAAGCGGTACTGGTACGGGTCCGGCTCGTAGCTCTTGTTCCACTTGCATACCTCGTCAGTCTGGGGCGCGACGGCGGCGTCCAAGAACACCCGGTACTCCGCCACCGTCGTTTCGAACGCATCGATCCCGTAGCTTCGGATGACGCCGGTCCCCGGGTCGGGCATCTGGGCGATCACCACGGGCGTCGTGGGACACGCCCCGCACCCCGGGTCGCCGCACACGCCGAGGCAAGCCACCGTCGTCTCCGGAGCATCTTCCGACGCATCGGGCGCATCGGGCGCATCGGGGGAAGCGTCCTGCACGTCGTCGGAGGCATCCGGCACGCTGCCCCCTGCACCGCCTCCCCCCGCGCCTCCGGCGGCACCGGTACCCGACGCACCGGCGCTACCGCCAGCCGAACCGTCCACGGGAACGCAGTAGCCACCTTCGGCGACGGTGCCTTCTCCGCATTGGAGCCCACCGGCCCCCCCCGACGCGTCCGTTTCGGACGAACAGGCAGCGCCGAAGAACCCCGACCCGAGCACCACGACCACCCACGAGCCCTTCTCCAGAATTCCCATCGCGCTCTCCACCTTCCCGAACTCCAGGACACCATGGGTTTCTCGCCCATGTAAACGCGGCCGGCAAAGTGGTGTTCCGCAATCAGCCGGACCTCGCGAGGAAGTTCGCGAGCGCGTACGAGCGCAACCGGCGGGCGGAGGCACGACGGCTGGCGAAGAAGAAGGCCGAAGAAGAAGCGGAGAAGAAGAAGGAGGGGTGACGGGCCGAGTCGAGCGTTGTGCGCGGCAAGCCGCGCCGCATCCCAGAACCCACGGGTTCTTCACGACTCCTCGACCGCTCTTGTGTTGCATCTCTCGACAACGACAACTGCCACTTCCGGCGACGGCGACGGCGACGGCGACGGCGACGGGGCAGACCGGGACGACACCCTCCCTCAATACACCTCCCCATCGACCCGCGGCAAACCGCAAGCCTCCTCCACAATGCGATCCATGAGCGGTCCGGCTGATTCCGGAACCCGAGCGCGAAGCAAGCCCATGTGTGCGACGCAGGACTCCGCTTGCCCATCGTCCCCGAGCAGGCGGAACGCCCAGGCGCGGGTTCGGAGGATTCCGAGGGCAGGCCAGAAGCCGAGTTCGTCCGCGCGCTCGAGGGCTGACGCGGTGTGGTCGAGCGCGAGCCGCGGTTGCCCTGACGCCACGTCCAGCCGTGCTCGCTCGTACAACCAGTAGACGAGGGTTGTGCGGAAGTAAGGGACGGACCAAGGCCGCGTGTGGGTCTCCAGCTCCTCACGCGCCTGCGAAAGCTGGGCTTCCGCGTCTTCGAGGAGGCTTCCCGCGCGCATGGCCATGGCGAGGTAGAGCCGGGATCGCGGCGCCTCCGCAGGGTGGACTCTTGCGTGGTGAGAGACGGACTCCCGGAGCAGCGGAAGGCTTTGCTCCACACGCTCCTTCCACGGCAGCCTCCGGTCGTGCAGGAAGGAGCGGCCTTGCGTGCCGCGCACGACCCCCAACAGACTGCGACGCTCCGACTCGTGCACCACCCCGAGCTTGTCCTCGAGGGCCTCGCGCAGCGCGGAGCACGCTTCGAACTGCTCCGCACCGATGCACCGAACCAGGGACGACAACACCACAACGACCGTTATCCCCGGCGGGGCATCGTCGGGAATGACGTCGGACACGCTGCCCATGCGCCCCATCTCGCCAGCATGGGTGTAGGCCAGCGCGGCATAGGCCGCGGCGCGACGCAACCTCGGATCGTCCTGTGGGAGCGAGCCTGCGAGGGTGATGGACAAGGAGGCAATCCGGTCGCCGAGGACCGCCCACGGACTCTCGCTTTGGGATTGGTGGCGCGCGAGGTTCTGGGTTTGCAGCTCCCAGACCAGGGTGTCGAGGGAGGCGAGGTCGTCGGCCATGCTTCGTGCCGAAACCCACGAGGAGACACCGCGAAGGCCCAGCCCTGCTGCGTCGAGCGCCTCGTCCAGGTCGCGAACGGCCACGATCTCGATGCCGGGAGCACCTTGCGACTGCTGCTGGTCGACACTGGCGAGCAAGCGAATGGCTCGCCCGTCTGCCCAGGACGACAGGGCTTGGCACTTGGCCCCCCACCCCGAAGCCCCCACCCGGTCGACATGAACCTTCGACGTAGCGAGCGATAGCCCCCCCGTCGCGGCAACGTCGCTGGCAGGGGCGCGTCCGAGCCACAGCGAAGCGAAGGCAAGGGCAGCCGGGAGCGCGAGGGACGTGCCGTCCACGGACCGTAGCCCCGCGAGAACGGCAGGCGGCCCCACGAGCTCGACGCTATGTTTCTCGAGGTCTTCACGAGGACGCCTCGCATCCGAGCACGCGCTCACCGCGAGGTAGGCGGAGCGAATGGCGTCGCGAGCGACCGGACGCAGCACGGGGGCGCTCGACCAGAGGCCTTCGTCCCTGCTCGCCAGTCGCAGTTCCAGCACCACGCCCTGATGCAGTTCCGGAAGGTACAGAAGCAGCGGCACACGTCCTGGCGCGGGCGCCAGAGCCTCTTCGAGCGCGTCGATGCGCCAGCCCAGGGACGCTCGAGACGAGGCGACACGATCCAGCGCGCGCCGCAGGTCCTGACGAAGCCAAGGGCACGGCGTCCGGGCCAGCTCGGCCATCACTTGATCAAACCGACCGCGAAGGTCCTCCGAACCGCAGGACACGAGCCCCTCGATCAGGGTGGATAGGTCGCGATCTGCAGCTGCCGCGAGCCAGACGGGTTCCGAGACGGTGGAGGGACGAATCGGCGTCACGATGCCGCGAGGGCTGATCTCGCGCAGTCTCTCGCGGAGCCGGTCGGTGGACAACCGTTGGGAGAGCGCCGCCCTGCTCCCCCACCAAGCGGTGTCGTCCACTGGAAACGTTTTCGTGATCTGCCCGTACGCCTCATCCCCGATCAGCAGCGTGGCGGAACCGAACGGCTCGAGCGCGACGTCGGCACGCGCGAGCGCGTCGACAAGGGTCGGCGCGTCGTGGGTCATGGATACGGCTTCCAGGGCGACGCGGAGGGCGAGGAGGCACTCTGCCCACGAACGGGCATCGTCGTCGTCCATGCCCATGTCGAACACGCGGGCAGCGGCAGAGATTCGGTCGTGCAGGAGTCCGGATTCGAAGTCCAGAGCGAGCGACACAGCCACCCCGAGTTCTCTGTCCGTGAGCGCGGGGGAGGCTCCGCGAGCCATGGCCTGGATCGCGCCAGCGGCATCCCTTAGCTCGTCAAGCGGAGTGGGTACGTACGGAGTGAGCTGCGTCTCGTGGCCCTCGCCCCATCGGTGCACTGCGGCGGTCCGAGCGACGACGACAGGCGCGGACTCGGCGATTCGCCACCAGGTCCCGTCGCGGTGGAGGCGCACCTCGAGACCCGCGGAGGGCACGCTGGCAAGCAGGCGGGCGCTCGGCCAATCGGACGGCATCACGCCCACGTCCGCGTGCCACGCGGCGCGAAGGAGCGGGAACCGAAGGGATGGGAGCACGGGATTCATCGGATCACCTCACGCCAGGCGCTGGGCGCTCGCTGCTGGAGCCAGCGCAGCGCGCGGGAATGCCAGGCATGCACGGCATTGCGCACCCGCTGCCGTTCGACCGGGTCCTGTGAGCTTTGGGCGGACGTCGTGCCCGCCTCCACGCGGCGGCGAAGCTCCTCGTCGACGAGGTCCTCGAACGTTCGGTTGTCGAGGTACAGACGGGCGAGCACATGCCGGTAGTTGTCCGGGGCGCTCGCGAGCAGCTCTCGCACCTCCGCCTCAGCCACCGACAGGGCCTGCCTTCGTTGCCTCTCCCCGACGAGCCACTCGGGTGTCGGCGCCGCGAGACCGTCGATGGCCTGAGCACCGAGCGGCCCTGTGTTTTCACAGATTTCGGTCGATTGCTTGTCCATCTGCAAGCGTCGCCACGCATCGACGGCGCAGTGGTAGGCGACGCGCCGGGCGAAGGCTTCCACGTGGGTGACGGTGCCTTTGCGCAGGGCCTCGAAGACGCGGGTCGCGGCTTGCTGGGTGGCGTCTTCCTGGTCGTCGGGGGAGAGCTGTCGGAAGTCCTGCACGCGGCGACGACAGATGGCGACGACTTGCTCCGGGCAGCAGAGGTCCGCGAGGTCGTCGGGCATGGCGGGGATGCTAGTGCTGCGTGCCCGAAGTCGCTACCGGGTTGAGGCCCGGCGCCGACGATGGGCTGCGGACGTGTATCAACGGGTGGTTGAGGCATGGCGCCAACCATGTACGGATCAAAAACATCAACTAGAGCGGCGGTTCCCCGGACCGCGGTCTTCATGACCACCCTCCGCGACACGAAGGCGTTCGCATTCGCATTCCGTGTTCCTCCTACTGGTACCGCGTGCCCAGTGAGTACCGGGATCACACTCCGGAGAACCAGAGGCCGCAGAGGGCACAGAAGGGTGTGCACGGTGTTGGGTGGTGCGTGTTGCCCCTGGCTCCGCCCGTTCCTGGTTCTCTGTTCCGTGTTCCGTGTTCTCAGCTCCTAGTTGATGCCCGTCATCCGTCCATTGTCGTAGCCCGGCCTCAACCACTCGCTAATGGCCAGCGTCGTTCACAGTCGTCGCCCATGCAGTCCGCACATGGGGTCTTCGGGGGGGCAGGCAGGGGCCAAGTCTGAGGGCGGAGCGGAAGGGCCTGGACGCGCACCGCGTCTTTCGGGGGTCTTAGCGTCGAGTTCCTTGCGCAGGCGTTCGGCTTCGAGTGTGGCGGTGGCGAGCTTGCGCACGAGCTCGGTCCACTGCTGTTCGGTCTGGCGCCGCTCGTCACGCTCCCGGACGAGGTCCCCTTCGACGTCGGTCGCTTTGCGCTGGTGGCTTTCGACCTCCGTGCGCAACGCGGCGATCTGGGCGTCATGATCGGGAGCGATGACGCCTGTGTAGACAGCAAGCATCCCGCCCACGAGGAGGATGGCGCCCGCGCAGGCGGCGCCCAGAGCCCAGCGCATCGTCGCGACCCGGGCGTCGGTCCGCGCGTGCTCGAGCTCGAGGGCGCGTGCGTGCGCTTGCTGGCGCGCCTTTTCGCCGAGCTCGTGTTCCGCTTCGGCCTTCGCGCGGGCGATGAAGCCGAGGATCTTGCCGGCGAGGGCCGCCGCTTCGTGCATCTCCTCCTCCTCGCACTGCTTGCGCGCGGCCTCCGAGGCTTGCCGCTGGGTTTCCAGCTCCCGTTCCCTCGCCTCCCGGGCCCGGCGCTGCGCCTGCTCCCGCTCGCGCCGCTTGTCCTCGGACCGCTGTTTCTCTTCGTCGATGCGCACTTGCTCGAGGCGCATCAGCTCGCCGAGGGAGACGATGGTCGAGTTCTCGGTGGTCTGCGCGCTGCGTCTGTCGGGCTGGGCCATGGCTTCGCTCCTTGGAGGTCAGGGTTCCCCCTTCCCGACGGGCCGACCTGCCCGCGCTGACAGTGCGCCGACCAAAACCCGCTCGCTCGATTCGCCGCGACCCTCCCACTTTTGGTTCTGCTATAGCTGGGGTTGCGAGGGTGCCGGGCTTGCGGTGCGCCCTCGCCTGCCCCTGCCATGTATTCGAACGAAGCCGATTCCGTGGTCCGCCCAGGCGATGTCGTCAACGACAAGTACCAGGTGGAAGCGGTCATCGGAGTGGGCGGGATGGGTGTCGTCACAGCGGCTAGGCACGTGGAGCTCGGACAGCGCGTGGCGCTCAAGTTCCTGCTCCCGGGTGCGCTCCTGGTCCCTGGCGCCGTGGAGCGGTTCATCCGCGAGGCGCGAGCGGCCGTGCAGCTTCAGAGCCAGCACGTCGCACGGGTCTTCGACGTGGGCCGGCTTCCCGACGGGACACCGTTCATGGTGATGGAGCTGCTGGAGGGCTGCGATCTCGGCAGCCTGTGCAAGAGCGGCAGAAAGTCGCCGCTTCGGACAGGCGACGTCGTGGAGTATGTGATCCAAGCCTGCGAGGCGGTGGCGGAAGCGCACGCCCTGGGGATCGTGCACCGGGACTTGAAGCCTGCGAACCTTTTCCTCACGCGTCGTCGCAACGGGGCCCCGCTCGTGAAGGTCCTGGACTTCGGGATCTCGAAGGTCACGAACCCGTTGTCGTCGGAGGCTTCGCTCACGAAGACGAGCGACGTGGTGGGGTCTCCCTACTACATGGCGCCCGAGCAAGTGAGATCGGCGCGCGATGTGGATTCGCGAACGGACATCTGGGCGCTGGGGGTGATCTTGTACGAGCTCATCGCGGGGGAGGTGCCGTTCGTGGCGACCAGCGTGCCCCAGCTATGCGCGAAGGTGCTGGAGGAAGAGCCGATTCCGCTTTCTCAGCACCGCCCGGATCTACCGGAGGGCCTGAGCGAAATCGTGGCGGTATGTCTCCGGAAGCGACCGGAGGAGCGGTATGCGACGGTCCAGGATTTGGTCCGCGCGCTGGCGCCCTTCGCCACGACCGGCATGGGACAGGGGTCCTACCCCAACCTGCCGGCGGTGGGCTCGCTGGAATTACCGCCGCTTCCGGTGCGCTCGTCGCTTACGCTCGGACAGACCCTGCAGCAGGACAGTCACGCGGGGGGATCGTCGGGCTTCCCCAACGCCAGCGCAACGTTGGACGGGGCCGCCGGTCAACTCACCACGGGCGAAGGCCGGAAGCGTCCACGCCGGACTTGGCTTCTCTGGGCTGCGCCGATCGCAGGCCTGTCTGCCCTGGCCGCCCTGACCGGGGCGATCTGGCTGGTTCACGGGCTTGCCACGACGAACGGCAGCGCCCCCCCCACGGAAATGGTGGCGTCGTCGGCCGTGTTGCCCCCGGTTGCCCCCGTGACAACGGGTGGCGTCGAGGATGCAGCGGGCGAGTTGCCAGACCGGGAGCCAGCGCCGGTTGCATCCGCGAGCACGGCTCCGGTAACGTCTGTTTCGGCGCGGGCGCGCGCGACGCCGGTGACGGGACCCATGCCTAAGGGCACGTCGGCAGCGACCACGACGACGCCTGCGGTGCCAACGACGAAGGATCGCGACGACTTCTTGCCGACCGACAGGAAGTGAGAGGGGAAAAGGGGATGACGAAACGGTGTTCCTGGGCCTTGAGAACGAGCCTGGTGCTGGCGCTATCGGGGGTGTCCACGGGGGCGTGGGCAGACGCGGGAAGCCAGGCGGCGGCGGAAACGCTGTTCCGACAAGGGCGCGATCTGATGCAGCAGGGTCGCTTTGCCGAGGCATGCGCGAAGCTTAGTGAGAGCCAGCGTCTCGACCCGGGGGCGGGCACCCTGCTGAACCTTGCGGCCTGCTACGAGAAGAACGGTCAGACGGCTTCGGCATGGGCCACGTACACCGAGGCCGCTTCGTTCGCGGCACGGGGGGGCCGAGCCGACTGGGAATCCACCGCACGCGATCGCGCCAGCCAGCTGGAGCCCACGCTCTCGACGTTGACCATCGTCGTTCCGCCGGCCAGCGACGTCGCGGGTCTGGTGGTCGAGCGAAGCGGCGTCAAGGTGGAGCGGGCGCAGTGGGGCTTGCCGATTCCGGTCGACCCGGGGGTCCACCCCGTGGGTGCGCTAGCGCCCGAGAAGCAGCAGTGGAGCACGACGGTGGCGGTGGGTCCGAACGCGGCAAAGGCGACGGTGACGATACCTCCGTTGCTGGTGGAGCAGGGAGGGGAACCGCAGCCGGTGGTGGCGCCTGCGGATGTGGGGCCGAGGCCTGTGCAGACTGACGCGGGAGTCGACGACGGAGGTGACCAGCGGACGTGGGGCTTGGTGGTCGGCGGGGTCGGCGTGGTGGGTTTGGGTGCCGGGGCCGTCTTTGGCCTGATGGCGAAGTCCAAACATGACGAGGCGCTGGAGCACTGTAACGGTCCCCAGTACTGCACGAGCGAAGCCGTGGACCTGGACGATCAGGCACGAAGCCGAGCAACGGTGTCGACGATTCTGGTCGGGGTCGGGGCGGCCGCCATGGTCGGGGGTGCGGTTCTCTACTTCACGGCGCCCGCGAAGGAGGCTGGGGACGTGGCCTGGACGGCGGCGCCAACGGCGGGTGGGGCGGCGTTTGCGATGCAGGGGGTCTGGTGATGAACCACTCTCGATCGATGATGGGTGCGCTCGCGGTGCTTGCGCTCGGGACCGGTGTGTCGTGCAGCACGCTGTTGGGGTTCGAGGAACTCACAGTCGACGAGTCCGACGGTGGCGTGTCGGATGGGTCGGTGGATGCGCAGCCCGATGGGCTGCCTGATGGGCAACCTGATGGGCAACCTGATGGGCAACCTGATGGGCAACCTGATGTGCAGCCTGATGGGCAGCCTGATGGGCAGCCTGATGGGCAGCCTGATGTGCAGCCTGATGTTCAGCCTGATGTTCAGCCCGACGTGCAGCCTGATGTGGTCCCCGACGTGACGGATGCGGGGGATGCCGAGCCCGATGTGGCGGATGCGGCGGAAGAAGAAGTGGGATGCGGGGACATGCAGACCGATCCGGACAACTGCGGCCGGTGCGGTCACAGTTGTGTGGGCGGATCGTGCGTCGGCGGGATGTGCAAGCCGTTCGAGCTCACGACGACTTGGGACGGCGCGTGGGGCCTGGCGGTGGACGACGCGGTCCTGTGCGTGGCGATCCTGTTGAACAACCGCATGAGCTGCCTGGACAAGACGTCGGGCGCGCTGCTGTGGATTGGGGACAACCTGGCGGTGAACCAGCCGTCCTGGGTCGCCATGGACGAAACGAACGTGTACTGGTCCAACCGTGTGAACACGTCGGGCTCCATCGGGGTATGCACGATCTCGGGGTGCACGGCGCCCACGAAGCTAATCGATCCGGCGAACCGTCCCAACGGGGTCGCGGCAGATGCCACGCACGTGTACTGGGCGGAGACCAACGGCAAGACGTTGAAGAGGGCTGCCAAGGACGGCACGGGGGTCGAGGTCATCGTCAGCGAGAGCCTGGACTTCTCGCCCTTCCTGGTCACGCTCCATGGGGGACACGTGTACTTCTCGGAGCGAACGGTCGGCAGGGTGGCTCGCGTCCCGAAGGCGGGGGGGGCTGTGCAGGTGCTGGGGTCATCCCCCTATCCATCGAAGGTCGCGGTGACGCAGGACTGGGTGTTCTGGACCGACTTCAACACGATTGGCACGGTGTACCGCGTGCCGAACGAGGATCCCCCGGATGGCGGCGGTGCTTCCACGATCTTTGCGGCATCCCAGCCGGGTGTGTTTGGGATCGTGGCTGACGAGCAGTACGTGTATTGGATTGCCAGCGCGGGGTCTCTTGTGCCGGAAGGCGCCTTGCGGGCGTGTCCGATCACGGGCTGCCAAGGCGCGCCGATCAGCCTGGACGAGGACGTCCCGTACCCCATCGACGTGGTGATGGATGACACGGCGCTCTACTACTCCATCTTCGGGATCGATGGGCCGACCGACGGGGCGATACGCAAGATCGCGAAGCTTTGAGGGGTTGAATACGGGGTGCGAGGGACGGAGGCGAGGATGGATTCCAGCACCGTCGGCAGCGTGTACCGGGTACCGAACGCGGATCCCGCGGATGGCGGGAATGCCCCGCAGACGTTGGCGGCGATGCAGGCCAGCCCCTTCGGAATCGTTGCGGACGAGCAGCACGTGTACTGGATCGTCAGTGCGGGGTCGACCGTGGCGGAGGGGGCGTTGCGAGCGTGCCCGACCACGGGGTGCCAAGGATCTCCCATCGAGTTGGACAAGGCCATCCCCTACCCCACCGACGTGGTCATGGACGACAAGGCCCTGTACTACTCGGTCTTCGGGATCGACTCGGCCGCTGACGGGGCAGTTCGCAAGGTCGCAAGGCTCTGACGGCTGCCTATCCCTTCTCGGATACGTCGCACGGCAAAATGTGAAATCCACCGCGCGTATCACGCACTCACGGTGACCTTCCGCCCGTTGACGCGGCCTTCGGGCCGTGATGATCTAGGGCTTCCCTTTTCGTCCGTTCGTGACGTTCGAACCATGCCAGATCATCGAGGTTCCCTTGCGTCGTAGTACAGTCGCGTGGATCGGGTCGATTTCTGTTCTTTCCTTTCTCGTGGCTTGCGGTGGGGGAGCGCCGTCCCCGGCGGTCACGCCCCCGTCGGCTCCTGGTGCACGCTGCTCGGTGGCTGCCAGCCAGGACCGTCCTCTCATTGTCGAATGGGATGCGGCATCGCGCAACGACCTCGACGCTCTCCTCAAGCAGGAGGGGATGGTGGTGGTGCGCTACAGCGGCTGCGAGATGGAGCTGATTCGCGATTGCAGGGCCCCGGGTGAGTACAAGTATCTTGCCGCGACACGGCAAGACGAGAACATCACGATGCGCAACGAGGACGAGCTCTGGGCCAAGCTCCCGCTCGGTGCAGCGTCCCTCGAAGGCGCCGTGCAGAAGGGCGGCCAGCTTCGCATCGACATGTCCGTCATCGGCAAGTTCGTTGGGGATCAGCCCCTCCTCGACCTGAGTCGCTTTCGAGGGAGCGGCTGCGAGGGCGCCACGCACGTCGTGGTTGGCTTGACCACGGGGGCTTTCGAGATGGTGTCAGGTGCCGACGCGGCGGTGAGCGCCGACGCCGTCGTGGTGGGCGGAACCAGCCGCAGCAGCAACGAGACCCTTCGGCGAGCTGGCAATCGCGCTTCTTGCGAGGCGTCGACGCGCGCCGATCTGCAGCCTCCCGAAGGGTGCGGGGCGCTTCTGCGCCTCGAGCTCGAGCCCGTGCGGTGTCCCCCCGGCGCTCAGTTCGAAGCGGGTAAGGGCTGCGTGGGTGCGAAGGGAGAGACCCGCCTTTCGCTGGGAGGCCCGGGCGGCCAGAACGACCCACTCGACTCCGCGTTCGCGCGCGTCCTTCTCGACGCGTCCCACGCCGTGCTCGCCACCGTGCGAGGCGAGACCACCCCGAGCGGCATGACCGTGGAATTCCGCCAGTCCTTCGACGAGTCGCGCAAGCCGTTCCAGACCCTGGGACCATCCGCGCAGTTCCTCCTCTCCGAATGCGAGATCGGCTTCCGTCGCCTCGAGCCCGGCAAGGAGGAGAGCCTGATCGTGTACGCAGGGATGCAAGTGCACGGCGACGGCCAGCTGCGGTGGAGCAACCTGAACGCCTTCGAAGTGAAGGACAAGACCGATGGTTCCGTGCCGGCGGAGCAGGCGCCCGCCGCCCTGGGGGACATGCACCGGCACCTCGTGCGGTCGCTGACCCAAGAGAGCTGCCGCCCTACGCCCGCCATGCGTCGCGAGGACTGGGCGTACCTGGTGCCCCCCATCAGCCGGATGATGGATGACGGAGACCTGCCCAACCCGCGAGACGCGGAGGAGACCTGCGCCAAGGTCAGCACCGCCACCGGCACATGGATGATCGATCCCCCCGAGTGCCAGGTCTCTTTCGGCACGACCTCGCAATACGGCGTCACCAAGATCCACATCGTGCCGAAGCCGGACGGCACGATTCTCGTCAAGGCGAACGTCTGGGAAGACGTCCATGACCGCAATTAGTGCTGGTGCTGCGTGCCCGAAGTCCCTACCGGGTTGAGGCCCGGCTAGGACGATGGACGGATGACGGACATCAACTAGGAGCTGAGAACACGGAACAGAGAACCAGGAATGGGCAGAATCAGGCGCAACACGCACGGCCTCCCTCCGCACCACCCTTCTGTGCCTTCTGCGTCCTCTGTGGTTCTCCGGAGTGCGATCCCGGTACTCACTTCGGGCACACGGTGCCCATCGACAGGAGTTGACACGAACATGTTTCGATCCCGTGGTTTCATCTGGCCCGTCGCGTGGGTCCTGATCGGAAGCTCTTCTTGTTCCCCTTCCCAGCCGCTCGCCGTGGCCCCCTCGGCTCCCGGCGCCCGATGCAGCATCGCGGCCAGCCAGGACCGGCCTCTCATCGTCGAGTGGTCTGCGTCCGACCGGATGGACCTCGAGACGAACGTGCGCCAGGGCGGCGCTGTGGTGGTCCGTTACACCGGCTGCGAGATGGAGATGCTGCGCAATTGCAAGGCTCCGGCCGAATACAAGTACCTACCGGGCACGCGGCAGGACGAACGGGTCACCATGCGCAACGCCGATGAGCTGTACGCGAAGATGCCCATCGGCGCGGTAGGTCTCGAGGCCATGGTCGAGAAGGGCAACGAGCTGAGCGTGTCGATGTCCGTCGTAGGCAAGTACGTGGCCCCAGCCGAGTCGGTGCGCCTGAGTGACCTGAAAGGGTCGGGCTGCGCGGGAGCGACCCACGTCGTCGTGGGCCTCACCACGGGGTCCTTCGAGATGGCGTCCGGAGCCTCGTCGTCTGCGGCCGCGGGGGTCGGGGTGGCAGGCGGGCGCACCTCCAGGGAGACCAACGTGCTGCGAAGGGGAGGATCGACGCAGGCGTGCGATCAATCGACATCGCGCGACGCGGAGCCGCCGGAAGGGTGCAGTGCATTCCTGCGGCTGGAGCTCACGCCGCTGCAATGTCCAGGCGCACTGACCTGGGTGGATGGGAAAGGTTGCGTCAGCCGCTGGGAGGGAGAGCGTCCTGCCGTGGCGTTGACGGGGCAGAGCGACACCGCGGACGCGTCGCTCGCGAGCTTGCTCGTGGAGGCATCGTACACGTTGCTCGGGGTCATCCAGGGCAAGGCGCCCGACCCCAAGTTCCGTGTCGATTTCAAGGACGACGAAGCGGAGCGCCGGGAAGCCGTGGAGAAGGCCGGGCTGGGACCCAACCCGCCGCTGCAGCTCGTGATCTCGTCGGTGCGGGGTTGGTCCCCTACGGCGGACGGTAAGGAGGTCGTGGGAGTGAAGGCCCTGTTCCACGTGTTTCCGCCCGGAGAGGTGCGCTGGGGAGGTCTTTCCGTGGAACGCGGTCCTGCCAGTCCCGGTGAGGAGTCCACCGGTCCCTCTTTCGGCGACGCCCAGCCTGCATGGCTCTCGGCGCACGACCGCGTGGTGCGAGCTTTCGCTGCGAACGATTGTGTGATCGCCCCTGCCGTCGCGGCTTCGGACCTTGCGGCCGTGCCGCTCACGAGCGAGCAGCGAGGGGGACTCGACGAGTTGGTCCCCGAGTTCCGTTTCGACGCACAGCGGTGCACCGCGGTGCGAGGGGCCAAGGGGCCTTGGCGCATGGAGGAGACGCGGATGTACGCGGCCTTCGGCGACGGGAAGACGGGCTTCGTGCTGTTCGCGGTGATGGTCCCGAAGCGCAACGAGATCGAGCTGTACGACGCGAAGGTAAGCTTCATCGGGGATTGACGAGCGGCCGTCAAGAGCGGGCGGAAGCAAGGCCGCGCGGCTCCGAGAGCAGGTCGTGCTAGGCTCACGCCGTGATCAAGATCGGGCTGGCTTTCGGACTGCTTTCCTTGCTCGTCGTGGGCGGTTGCCAGGGGACCCATGGGCCCCCCGCGTCTCCGCGCGCAGCCACGGTGGTGCACGCGACCGCTCCTGCGCAATCCCCAGTCGCGCCTGGCGGCCACGTGGAGTTCGAGAGCTCGTCCAAAGTCCTCCGACCGCCGCGGGTGCCGACCTCGGGAGAAGCTCCACCTGCGCTTTGGTTCGCCACCCCCGACGGATGGTCTGGCTTCGCGGTGCAAGACGTCGACGGCACCGAGAGCATCAACGGGGGCTATGACTACACCGTCGGGGTGAAGGTGTCCGAGCCTGGCCTGGACGAGACCGCGCTGCTCGGACAACTCGTCACGGTCGGGATTCATCTCGGCAAGGAGCGCCAGCGTTTCCTGAACGGCCATGTCACCTCGGTGAGACGCGACCCGGGTGAATCGGCAGACTCGTTTCGCGTGCAGATCGAGCCGTGGACCGCGCTGCTGTCTCGCACGGCGAACTGCATGGTCTTCGAGCAGGCGGGCGCCGCAGGCATCCTGCGCCGGGTCTTCGACCGCTACGCATTTGCGTCGTATCGCGTGAGCCTCGGAGGTTCGTACCCGGTCTTCGACTTCTTCGCCCAATATCGCGAGACGGACTTGAACCTGATCCAGCGCGTGGTGGAGAACGCCGGAGTGACCGCGTTCTTCGAGCACGAGGCCACCCGCCATACGCTGGTGCTCGTCGACGGTCCGCACGGGTACCCGACGATGGTTCCTGCTGCCACGCTGCAGCTGGGCACCGAAAAGGGGGATCTGCGAGACGTACAGTCCTCCTGGGCCCTGAGAGCAACCCGGTACCGGCTCCGCGCTTCCGACGTGCAAGAGTCAGAGGCTGTGTTCGAGTCCACGGGGCAGACTCCCCGGGCTCACGGGCCAAATCCCCTCGAAATCTACGACTTCGAGCAAGGTCCCCGCAATCAACGGGACATGGACTTCTATGCGCAGCTGCGGGCGGAGGAGGAGGAGTCCCGGGCGCGAACGCTCTGGGGCGTCCTGGACGACGTCGCTCGAGCGGGGATGACCTTCACGCTGGCGGGGCACCCGGCGCCAGCGTGGAACGGAAGCTACGTGGTCGTCTCGAGCCAGCTGCGCGTTCGTATGAACTCCGCGGGGGACGTGAGTGCCAAGTCGAGCATCGGCGCTGCCCCGCTGGATACTCCGTACCGCGCGTCCCGTCGTACTCCCGTGCCGGTGATCAACGGTCCGCAGCTGGCCACCGTGGTCGCCGCGGGGGGAGAGGTTCGCGACGGACACCTGAAGGTGCGATTCCACTGGTCTGCGCGTACAGCGGACCAAGAGGTCTGGCTTCCCATGACACGGCCCCTGTCCTCGGGGCCGGCTCCAGCCCCCAGTTCCCAGGTTCTGGTCCAGTTCCTCGAGGGGGACCCGAGCAGGCCCTTGGTCACGGACGTGCTAGGCCGGACGACCGCTCCTTCGCAACGGAGGCCTAGCCCATGACCCCAGAGCCCAACCCGTCGCTCGTCGTGTTGACGTTCGCCGAGCGCATCGTCACTGTATACGCGCGCCTCGATCGCGATGGGGATCAGGTCCCCAGCATCCAGCGCTCAACGAAATCGTCGTTCTCTCTACCGTCGGAGTGAGCGGCCGGTCCCAAAGGCAATCCAAGATGCAACTTGCACCATGCTTCTCGCGGTCGATGACAGTGGTCACCGTTCTGTTCGCGATTGGCTGCGGATCGGACGAGGCGAGCTCGTCGAATTCCACGGACGACGCGAGCACAGGCTCGGGTGGAACCGGCGGAACCGGAGGCTTCGGGGGCGGAGGTTCCGGGAGTGCTGGGGTCTCGGGCTCTGGCGGCATGGCAGGAGTCGACGGCGGTATCGGCGGGTCAGCCGACGGCGGCGCGGGGGAGACAGGAGGGGATGCGGGCTCGGGAGGTGAGGCGGGTTCTGGAGGAGCGGATGCGGGTGTCCAGCCGGTCGACCCGGCCCTGGTCGGTCCTCTTGCGGTCCTTGCCGTGAACGCGTCGGTGCCTGCGAGCGCTGTCGGGACGACGGTCAACGTATCGTGTTTCCTACCGGACTCCACCGGTGGCCCCTTTCCCCTCGTCACGATCGCGCCTGGATTCCAGCTTCCCGCGTCCCAGTACGTCGGCTCCGCGGCGCACCTCGCGTCGTTCGGATTCGTGGCCTGTGTGGCAGCCTACAATGCGTCCCTCTTCTCCCCGAACCATCTCAACAACGCGAAGGAAGTGCTCGCCGTTGTGGACTGGGCGCTGGCGCCGACCGGCCCCCTGGCCGGCAAGGCTGACCCGCTCCGCGTGGGTGCGGCCGGCCATTCGCTGGGCGGTCGCCTGAGCGTGCTGGCGGCCAGCCTCGATGACAGGATCGGTGCCGTCTTCGCCATGGACCCAGTCGACGCGGACGACCCCGACGCGTCCTCGCTGTCCCTCCCCATCCCGACGGGCTTTCTCGGCGAGTTGACCGACTCCGAGGGGGGCTTTCAACCCTGCGCGCCTGCCGATAGGAACTTCGAGACGTTCTACTCAAGCGCTGGCAGCCCGAGCTTCAAGGTCGAAGTGATCGGTGCCAATCACATGAGCTTCCTCGACGACCCGGGTTCGTGCGGGCTCGTGTGCAGCTTCTGCAAGCCTGCCTCCCTCGACCACGACCAAGTTATCTCCCTGACGCGCTCGTACCTCGCCGCCTTCTTCCTCCGGCACCTGGGAAACGAAACCGCGTACGACGCCTACCTCACCGGCGCCATCGCCGAGCAACGGTACGAGCAGACTGGCGTCGCGATCATCGACGCCAAGTGAGAGATGGAAGCACCCGATCGGGCTCGCTCTACGAGAAGATCTGGTCGACGAGTTCCTTCCGATCGATCTGGAAGTGACGGACCATCTCCCATAGGACCGCATTGACCTTGCCGATGGTCAGCTGTCGCTTCTGCGGGATGGTGATGTGATGCTGCCCGTTTCGCTCCGTCGTCAACCGGATGTGGCTACCGGTCTGCCGCGTGGGTCGATAGCCGAATGCCTTCAGCCTGCGGACGAGCTCGTCGGTGGACAGGTCCCTGGGCTTCTTCATGCCGACCGGTTCAAGGTTCCAGCAGTTCTTCGCGCACCACTTCCACGAAGCGAAGCTTCACGCGTCCGGGTTTGCACCCGTCGTCGAAGTGACAGCACACGGCGTCGCAGATTTCCTTGCGGAGGCCCTCGAGGTCATCGGCCTCCGTGACGATGCAGGCGCCCATCGACTGAGCGATGAAGCCGCCGTCCGGCCTCGTCTGCACAATGAATTCGAGTATCTCTTCGTCCATGCCCATCTCCGTACGCCCGACGGTAGCACGGTGACCCGAGGTCGTCGCGCCTGCGTTGTGAAGGATGGGGCCGGCAAGGTCGAATCCGAACGGGCCTCGGCTTGACCCGCCCGCTCACGTGGAGTCGACTCCAGCGAATGGATTCCACGATCACGATTCGTCCCGCAACGCACCAGGACCTTCCTTCCGTATCGGTGCTCGCGGGCAAGCTCGTTCGGCTTCACCATGCGTTCGACCCGCTTCGTTACTTCGTGACCGACGACGTCGAGGGGGCTTACCGCGAGTGGTTCGGAAAGGAGCTGGGCCGCGCCGCCGTGGTGTTGCTCGTGGCGGAGAGCAAGGGAGAGATCGTCGGCTACGTGTACGGGAGAATGGAGGGTCGTGATTGGAACCAACTGCTGGACGCATGCGGAGCGATCCACGACCTGTGGGTGGAGGAGCGCGTTCGCGGGAGCGGTGTCGCCCGGCTGTTGATCGGCGCGGCGATCGACGAACTCGAGGCAAGAGGTGCACCCCGCGTGGTCCTGCACACCGCCGTACAGAACACGGTCGCCCAACAGCTCTTCGAGCAGCTGGGGTTCCGCCGCACGATGGTCGAGATGACGCGAGAGCGACATGGCGAGCAAGATGTGCACTGAGAACCGCATGAGTACCTCCGGCGCACCATGAAGCAAGACTCGGGCCCGTGTCCCCCAGCGGCGCATGCGATCCTTGGAATGTGGGGGAGAGCAGCAGGAGCGCGGTTATGGGCAGTCTTTCGGGCACAAGTTCGGGTCGGCTTGCTCGGCGGCGTCGCAGGTGCCGTCTCCGCACGGACCACTCTGCGCGCAGTCTTCGGGGCAGAGCGATGGGTTCGCCTGCTCCGCGGCGTCGCAGACGTCGTCGCCGCAGAGACCTTCCTTGTGGGGAGTGAGCTTCGTCTCGAGGTGCTCCGCGGGCACCGTTCGCGTGGGGAGCCCAGCGTTCTCGATGACCTCACGAACGGTCCGGCTTCGCGTGCCGCCCGGGTCGCGCTCCTGCAGGAAGGCCAGGTAGCTGTACAGCTCTGGCGCCTCGAACGAGGTGCTATGAAGCACCACGCCGTATACGCCGTCTTGCATCGAGTCGAACGTGGACATGGCCTTCGACGTCTTCTCGGGTTTCGTGATCTGGTAGTGGGCGAGCCAGGCGCGCTGTACGCCTGCCCACTGCCCGATCGTGACGAACTCGTGGATGCCCTTCTCGGGGTTCGCGCCGTCTTCCTCGGCAAACCAATCGTCTCCGCGGTTCGCGTAGCCCAGGCACGTGTCGAACAGGATCGAGTTCGGTAGCTCGCGCATGTCTGGCTCGTCATTCATGCATCCCGAGACGACATCGGGGTCGAGCAGGGCGATGCGTGCCGAGTAGGCGTCGAGCGTTCCGATGTACGACTCCGGTGTGGAGGTGGACTTGAGCCGATGGGCGATGGCTTCCGCCTCGGTGAAGTCGGTGTAGCCGTCCCAGTTGCCGTGATACACGCTGTGGTGGTGGGCCGCGATCTCGTGACCCTTGGCTTTCCAACCGCGCACCTCGTCGTGACGCGGGGCGTTCTCTACGATGTAGTCCGCCCACTGGGCCGTAAACATCAAGGTGAGCTTCACGTTCACGTCATCGGCCTTGGCCACCATCTCGCGGAGCACTTCGAACTCGGAGGCGATCCCGGCCTTGCCGTCGGGCGAGAAGTGCCAGGGCTCGTTGTGGATGGCGATGAAGTAAAGGGGACCGTCGGTTCCCGCATCGACGGTGAGTCCCGTTCCGCCGGTGCCAGCGGGGGAAGAGGACTCCTGCCCTGGGCCACAGGCACATACGAGGACGAAGGAAGCAACGAGCAAGCGAGGTGTCCAGTGAGTGTCCATGACCGAGGGCGATAGCAAGAGCGATGCCGCCGGGGTTTCGACGGATATTGACGGAAGCGCGGGGAGGAGTGAGTCGCGATCGATCTCACCCGGGACCTACCCGGTCCCAGGTCGAGAGATCACGTTCCGCTGGGGTCTGGAGACGCGTGGGGTCCAGGCTGGGGGAGCAGTCTGGAGGCACGTGGCTGGCGGTGGGGCACGGGTGCAGCCTGGACGCACGTGGGACCCAGGCTGGCGGTGGGGGTCGGCGTTGCCGTGCGTACACCTTCCGATCAGAGTCTGGAACGTCACGCCAGGGGGATTGACCTCGGGTGTTTCGGGTGCAGGTTCCGTGCTTCATGGCCCTGCCCTTCTGCTACAACGTTGCCTACCATGAAGGGGTCACCACGCCGCGCCGAGGGATTTTCGACCGCGCCGCAGTCATGAGCGGAGCCATGGACGCAACCGAGAGTCACGGGGATCGCAGCATCACGTCCGAGTGGGCTGGGCGATCGAAGTTCGGTCGCGCGATGGTGATCTTGGCTGTGGCAGCAACGTACTTTGTGGCCGCGCGTGTGGGACTCGCGCTGTCCCTGGCTGGCACGAACGCAACGCCGGTCTGGCCGTCTTCGGGCATCGCGATGGCTGCCCTGCTCGCGCTCGGCTGGAGAGCGTGGCCCGGGGTGCTGCTCGGAGCGTGGGCTGCGAACGCGATTCAGTTCGCGGGGATGGAGACCTTGACGTGGACCCAGGTCGTGCTCGGGTCGGTGATGGTGGCAGGAGGCAACACGTTGGAGGCGCTGGCCGGCCGAGCCACACTGGTCAAGCTGGGCATGGCAGACCGTCCGTTCGATCGGGTCGGCGACGCCTTCAAGTTCGTGTTCACGGCGATGGCCGTATCGGCGATCGCGGCGACGGTCGGGCTCCTGTCGATGTTGTCGTTGGGGGCCAGCGCGGGGGTCAACCCGCTCGATCTCTGGGTGACGTGGTGGCTCGGCGACGCCGCAGGAATCCTGGTCTATGCCCCAGCGCTTCTCGCCTGGACGTGGCGCTCGCAGACGTCGTGGACGCGAGCGCGATGGGCAGAGGTGGCGATCCTTGGCCTGTCCCTGGCTCCCACGGGCTTCCTGTTGTTTGCCTGGCTTCCCGACCCGATGGTGCGGTCGCTTCCGTACCTCGTCATGCCCCTTTTGTTGTGGGTTGTTCTCCGGTTCTCGCTGCGTGAAGCCGCGTCGGCGGTGGTCGTCGTGACCGCGATCGCGACATGGGGAACGATGCGAAGCCGTGGGCCCTTCGTCGCGGAGACGTTGAACGAGTCCTTGCTCATGCTGCAATCGTTCGTGGGGACGGTGGCCGTGACCGTGCTGGCGTTGTCCGCGGCCATCACAGAGAGGCGGCATGTGAACGACGCGCTCCTGGAGGCGAACAGGACACTCGAGGAGCGCGTGCGTGAGCGGACATCGCAGCTATCGGAGGTGAACGAGCACCTGACCGAAGAGGTAAGAGAGCGCAGGCATGCAGAGGATGTGGTGCGCCACCTGGCGCAGCACGACAGCCTGACGGGGCTCGCGAACCGCAGACTCCTCGAGGAGGTGTACGACAGCGTCGAGGCCCTGGCACGGCGGCGTGGGGGCGCCATGGCGCTACTGTTTCTAGATCTGGACGACTTCAAGCCGATCAACGACACGCTTGGGCATGGGGCGGGGGACGAGGTGCTGGTTCAGGTGGCGGCGCGACTCCAAGCTGGGGTGCGAGAGTCGGATCTGGTGGCGCGCGTCGGGGGCGACGAATTCGTGGTGGTGCTACCCGAGCTCGGTCGGCCCGAGGATGCGACGGCGGTTGCGGACAAGATCCTGCGTGCGGTGACGGTCCCGCTGCGGGTCCGTGGACAGCAGCACAAGCTCAGCATCAGCATCGGCATCGCAAGGTACCCCCAGGACGCCAGGGATTTGCAGGGGTTGCTGCGGTGCGCGGACCGGGCGATGTACCGAGTGAAGAGTGGCGGGAAGAACGGGTACGCGCTGTTCGACGAAGGCTCGGTGGGGATGGAGAGCGATCTTCGACCCAGGGCATGACGCCCTCACATGGGTGCTAGCTCACCCCCAGCTCTGCCTGCGATCTGCTGTCCTTGGTGGCCCCACACGTGCTGCAGGGGTATGTCTCCGAGGAGAGGACATCGAGTGATCGAAGGCACCCCGGTCTTGTCGGCAAGAGGGCTGGCTCGCTCCTACCGCATGGGAGAGGTCGAAGTGCACGCCTTGCGCGGCGTGGACATCGACTTGTTCGACGGCGAGTTCGTGGTGATTCTCGGACCCAGCGGGAGCGGCAAGTCCACTCTTCTCAACCTGCTCGGCGGCCTGGACACCCCAACGCACGGCACGCTCGCGTACCGCGGGGAGGTGCTGGCGTGGACCGACACTTCCCTCACCGCCTATCGACGTGACCGTGTCGGGTTCGTGTTCCAATTCTACAACTTGATTCCGAGCCTCACCGCCCGCGAGAACGTGCTTCTGGTTACCGAGATCTCGCGGTCCCCCATGCGCGCCGAGCAAGCCCTCGAGCTCGTCGGTCTCGCCGACCGCATGGACCACTTCCCCTCCCAGATGTCCGGGGGCGAGCAGCAGCGCGTCGCCATTGCACGGGCCATCGCCAAGCGGCCCGATCTGCTGCTGTGCGACGAGCCCACCGGCGCCCTCGACATCAAGACCGGGCGCATCGTGCTGGAGGTGCTCGAACGCATCAACCGTGAGCTCGGCACCACCACCGCAGTCATCACCCACAACGTTGCGATCGCTGGGATGGCGGACCGGGTGCTCACCATCGGCGACGGGCTGTTGGCGCGCGTCGAGCGCAACGACAAGCGGCTGGGGGTAGCGGAGCTCGCATGGTGAGCGCGCTCGATCGCAAGCTCCTTCGCGATCTCGGTCGCATGAAGGGACAGATGCTCGCGATCGTCCTGCTCGTAGCCTGCGGCGTGACGACCTTCGTGGGGTCGATGGCCACCTGGCGCTCGCTTCTGCGTTCGCAGCAGAACTACTACGAACGCTACCGCTTCGCCGACGTGTTCGCGTCGCTGCGGCGGGCACCGGAGACCTTGTCACGCCGGCTGGCTGCCGTCCCCGGGGTGGCGGAAGTGCAGACCCGGGTGGTGGCGGACGCGACGTTGGAGATGGAGGGGTTCGACGAGCCGGTCACAGCGCGGTTCGTATCCGTCCCTTCCTCGGGTCTGCCGGCGCTCAACCGATTTCACGTGCGAGCTGGAAGGGCCCTTTCCCCGGGAGCGGAGAGCGAGGTGGTGGTGAGCGAGGGGTTCGCCACGTCCCATCGTCTTCGGACGGGGGATCGGATCTCCGCTGTGATTCAGGGCCGAAGGCAGACCTTCTCCGTCGTGGGGATCGGGCTTTCCCCTGAGTTCGTGTACGAGATCCGACCTGGGGATCTGATGCCCGACGACAAGCACTTCGGCATCTTTTGGACCTCACGGCAGCAGCTCGAAGCGGCGAGCGACATGGAGGGCGCCTTCAACGACTTCGCGGCGCGGCTCGAGCCCGGCGCATCGGGCCACGAGGTCCTGGCTGCTTTCGATCGCGAGCTTGCGAGCTATGGCGGTCTCGGCGCCTACCTCCGCAAGGACCAGATCTCCAATCGGTTCCTCTCGGACGAGATCCGGCAGCTCAAGGCCAACGCCGTGATCATCCCAGCGATCTTCCTGGGCGTGGCCGCGTTCCTGCTCAACGTGGTGCTCACCCGTCTTGTGGGCACCCAGCGCGAGCAAATCGCAACGCTCAAGGCGCTGGGCTACTCGAACCTCGCAGCGGGGCTGCACTATGCCAAGCTCGTGGCGCTGGTGGCGCTCATGGGGGCTGCCCTCGGCGTGGCCGGCGGGACGTGGATGTCGCGGGCCATGACCGGCGTGTACGCGCAATTCTACCGCCTGCCGCAGTACTTCGTGGAGCTCCCCTGGCAAGAGACGATCATCGCCGCAAGCCTCGCAATCGCGGCCGCGTCGGTCGGGGTCTTCGGTGCGGTGCGTAGGGTCGTGCGCCTTCCCCCGGCGGAAGCGATGCGCCCCGAGCCGCCTGCCACCTACCGCCCGTCGTGGATCGAACGCGTTGGCGTGGACCGAATTGCCTCCGCCACCGGCAGGATGATCCTCCGCAACGTCGGACGTCGTCCCGTCCGCTTCGGCCTCTCCTCCCTCGGCATCAGCTTCGCCATCGCCATTCTGGTCGTGGGGTGGTTCTTCTCCGATGCCCTCGACTACATCGTGGACTACCAGTTCCGTCACGTGCAGCGGGACGACGCGATGGTCACGTTCACCACGCCCCTTTCCCGCGAAGCGGTGAGCGACCTGCGTAACGTGCCCGGCGTCCTGCGGGCGGAGCCCTACCGCGCGGTTCCTGTGCGCCTTCGCGCGGGCCACGTCACCTATCGCACCGCCTTGCTGGGAATGGACACGTCGGGCGAGCTGCGACGGGTCGTCGATCGCAAGCGCGGACCGCTGAGTGTGCCGACGGAGGGCCTGCTGCTCACCTCCAAGCTCGCCGAGATGCTCCGCGTGCGGCCGGGGGACATGGTCACCGCCGAGGTGCTGGAGGGGCGACGCCCGGTGCGCTCCGTGGTGGTGTCCGGCACGGTCGAGGAGTTGATGGGTGTGTCGGCCTACATGAGCCTGCCCGCGGTTCACCGGCTCATGGACGAAGGGCCGAGCGCATCCGGCGCGTTCCTCTCGGTGGATCCGGCGCAGGAGCGTCCGCTGTACGCACGCCTGATGTCGATGCCACGGGTAGCCGGTGTGACGCTCCGCTCGGCCGCGATTCACTCGTTCACGAGCACGAGCGCCGAGTTCATGCTGTTCTTCGCCTCGATTCTCGTGACCTTCGCCTGGGTCATCGCCGCCGGGATCGTCTACAATTCGGCCCGCATCTCGCTTGCGGAGCGGGAAAGAGAGCTGGCCACCATGCGGGTCATCGGCATGACATGGTTCGAAGTATGGCTGATCGTGGTCGGTGAGCTAGCGCTGCAGCTACTCTTCGCGATCCCGGTCGGCTGCGTGGTCGGCTACGGGTTTGCACAAATGGCAGCCTCGAGCGTGGATACGGACCTGTACCGCATCCCTGTGTTCATCCTGCCCTCCACCTATGCCATGTCGGTGGGCGTCGTCGTCGTGGCCGCAGTCGTCGTCGGACTCATGATCAGCCAAAGGGTTCGCCGTCTGGACCTCGTGGCCGTGCTCAAGTCGAAGGAGTAACGATGGGCTGGACGCGCAAGCTCCTGATCGTGATTGCCATCGTGCTCGTAGGGGCCGTCGTGGTCGTTGCGCTGTCGCCGAAACGGCTGCCCGTGGAGACGGGCATGGTCGACACCGGAGCGATGCGAGTGACGGTGGAGGCGACGGGCAAGATGCGCGTGCGGCATCGGTACGTGGTGGCGGCGCACGTGAGCGGTCAGCTGGGGCGCGTGGAGTTGCGGCCCGGCGACGTGGTGGAAGAGGGGAAGGAGCTGGCGAGCATCAAGCCGATCTCTCCCCCCTTGCTGGACGCACGTACGAAGGCGGAGGCGCAGAGCCGGGTGCTGGTGGCGGAAGCGGCGCGGGCGGAAGCGGCGTCGGTGGTGGAGCGGGCAAGGATCGCGCGGGACCACGCGAGCCGGGAGCTACAGCGCACGCGCAAGCTCGTGGAGGGCAATGTGCTCGCGGGCGAAGCGCTGGACAACGCTCAGTTCGCGGCCGACTCGCGAGCCCGGGAGCTGGTGTCTGCTGAACTCGCGCTCGAATCGTCCAAGCGGACCATCGCTGCGGCGCGCGCCAGCCTGATGGCATCGTCGACCACGGGCCCCGACGCGAGATGGCCGGTCCTGTCTCCGTCGAGCGGCAAGGTGCTCCGTGTTTTTCAGGAGAGCGAGGGGCCGGTGCAGGCGGGCACGCCGCTGTTCGAGATGGGTGACCCGACGGACTTGGAGTTGGTGGCCGAGCTCTTGACGCTGGACGCGGTGCGGGTCCGGGGAGGGGCGCCGGTGCTTGTCGAGCAGTATGGGGGCACGGAGCCGCTGCATGGGGTGGTTCGGCTCGTGGAGCCCTCGGCCTTCACGAAGGTCTCCGCGCTGGGCGTGGAGGAGCAGCGTGTGAACGTAATCGTCGATCCGGCCGGTCCGGGGCAGTGGAAGGCGCTTGCGGACGGGTTCCAGGCACAAGCGCGTATCGTGGTGTGGGAGGCCCCTTCGGTGCAGAGAATCCCCACCTCCGCGCTCTTCCGCAGCGGCGGCGCGTGGAGCGCCTTCGTGGTGAGCGACGGTCGAGCGCGAAGCCGGGTGGTCGAGCTCGGACAGCGCAACGACGAGCATGCCGAGGTAATGGGTGGAGTGGCGGAGGGGGATCGGGTGGTGGTGTTTCCGAGTGACAAGCTGGTGGACGGGGCGAAGGTGGAGGCGAGGTAGGGGAACGGTTGAGCCCGCGGGGACGGACGGGCGCCGCGCCCTACCACAAGACCCTGACGGGCATGGCGCTCTTCACAGTCTGGCCGTTGCCGAGCTGTCCGAAGTTGTTCTGCCCCCAGCAGTAGATCGGACCGGCGTGGGTGGTGACGCACGTGTGGCCGTTGGGCGGGATGTCGTTGACCGCACCGCTCTCTCCTCCTGCCGCCACCAGGAACACGCTGGTGCCTCCGGGGAGCTGCACGTTCAGGGGATCGGCGCTGGGGGTCTGGTTGCCCGTGCCAAGCTGGCCGTACGTGTTCGCGCCCCAGCACATCACACCCGCTGCCTGGTCGTCGATCCCGCAGGTGTGCTGTCCCCCCGAATCGACCGAAAGGAAGAGCTGGGTGGTATTTCCTGCCTTCACAGGCGTCTGCTCTGGACCGCCAGGAACACCGTTCCCGAGTTGGCCTACGAAGTTGCCGCCCCAGCACTCCACGACCGTGTTCGCGCGCAAGCACGTGTGCCAGCCGCCGGCCGAAATGTCGTAGAGCGATGTCCCCAAGAACCCATTGGTCAGCTTGGCGGGCGTGTGCTCGAATGCGTTGGAGCTCCCGGTGCCGAGTTGGCTCTGCGCGTTGAAGCCCCAGCAGTACACCTCTCCGTTGTCGAAGATCGCGCAGGCGTGCGCGTCACCCGCGGAGAGCGACGCCACTCCCGCAGTGGGAAGATTGATGACCTTGATGGGTGACTTACTGTTGTTCCCGACGCCCGGCTCGCCGGTCCCTAGCTGCCCCACGTCGTTCTTGCCCCAGCAATGAACGCCCACGTTCGGCGGCTCCGTGGCGTACGCGCAGCTGAAGTGAAGCCCAGCAGCCACCTTCGTCACGCCGTTCAGCGACGTCACCTGCTTTGGGGTGGTCTCCATGCTCCCAGACGTCCCGATCCCGATCTGCCCGTCGCTGTTCGCGCCCCAGCAATAGAGGCTTCCGTCGTTCGTCGCCGCACACGTGTGTTCCAGTCCCAGGGCGACCTGCACGACGTTCTCCAAGTCGACGAGCTGCGGCGTAGGGTGATTGTTGTTGTGCTCGCCCACCCCAAGCTGGCCGTTGATGTTCCCGCCCCAGCAGTAGAGGTAGAGCACGTCCCCTTGGAGGACGGCACAAGTGTGCGTCGGTCCGGCCCCCAGTGCGAGCGCTTGACTGCATCGCCCCTGGACGCACGCGGTCGTTCCAACATTACACGCCTCGGGGGTGCTCCAGACGCCGGCATCGCATGTGCGGATCTGCGTCGGGCCCACGCACTCGGTTTGGCCGTTGCTGCAGGGGCCCGTGCCTCCCGTGCCGCCCGTTTCGGTCCCGCCCGTGCCACCCGTTTCGGTCCCGCCCGTCCCGCCCGTCCCGCCCGTCCCGCCCGTTCCGCCCGTACCCCCCGTTGCGCCGGTGCCGCCCGTGCCACCTCCGGTGCCACTGTCGCCGGCAGCCCCGCCCGCGACCGTGCCTCCAGCTCCACCTGTCCCCGTACCCCCGGTCGCGCCGGCCCCTTCTTGCACCTCGAGGTCGTTGACTCCCGTCAACGCGTTGCACGCACCGAGCGCGAAACCCGTGCCCAAAACGACCACCGTCGAAAACTTCCTGGTGTCCATCCCGTGCTCCTCATGCGCCCGCGCGGCGACGTACACGATCCCAGAGGAGCAGGACGTCCGTCAAGGGCTGGGCCGTGATCTCCAGGAATCGAATGCGGATTCGGCGACGGGGAATCGGCGACGGCAACGGCAACGGCCAGAGCGGGACGTCGCCCCGCAAGGTTTGCCCATCTCTACGGCACAGGCCCCAACAACGCATCCAGCTCGTCGCGCACCTGTCCGGCAACCGGCCCACCCCACGCTCGAATTTGTTGCGCCGCTCTCCTTCTGGTCCACTGGTCCACTTGCTCGTCGCGGAGAATCGAGAGCACTTCGCGCTCCACCCCGGGCGTGCGAACGGAGTGGACCGCGTACACCGCCTGCGAAAGCACCGACATGTCCCGGGACCGAAGCCCCTCCTCCACGATCGAGCCCGCCGCGCCGGGGTCCAGGCCAGTTGCCACGCCGAGAGCCTGCTGCTGGCGCGACTTCTCTCCGGAGCTCATGGCTTCGCGGGCCAGGGATGCCGCGGTCTGGGGCTCGATCCTGGCCAGCAGGCCGATCGCCGAACCGCCCACGTGCTCATCGCGCGCCATGCGGACGAGCTCCGCCCGCGCCGTCTTGGAGCGGGTCCTCTGCAGGGCCTGGATTCCCCGCTGGCGGCTCCCCGGGTCGTCGCTGCGCAGCAGCTCGAGGGCGACCTGCTCCGCCTGTGGCCCCCCGAGATCGAACAGCGCCTGGTACGCAGCGTCCTTCACCATCGGGTCGTCGTCCTGCAAAGCGCTGCGGAGCAACGGGGCGGCCTTCGGGTTGCCCATGCGGCCAAGGGACCAGAGCGAAGACAACCGGGCCGACTGATTGCTGGACCGCGCACCGCGAGACAGCAAGGCGAGCGCCTGCTCGTCCCCCCGCGACGCGAGCCCTTCGGCCGCACTGCCCGCGAGGGGCCCGCCCCGCTCGAGCACGTCCGCCATCACACGCGTCGGCAGGGGTCCCCCCTCGCGCGACAGCAGCTGTAGCGCATCCGCACTGTCCGCCGAATTCTCCTGCACCATGCTTCGCAATAGCTCGCAGCGCTCGTTCGAGGGCACCCCTGCCTCCGCGAGGTACCGCAGCACTTCCCTCCGGAGCGGCCCAGGCTCTCGCGCCATGCCCGTCAACACCTCGCGCGACGTCGGCCCCCCGAGCTGCACGAGACCATACAGGGCTTGCGAGCGCACGGCGGCCACACCACCCCGCGCGAGCGCCGCGAGGCGGGGCACGCTGCTCATGTCCCCACGCTCCACGAAGTACCCTATGGCCACCTGCAGCCGCTCGGGCTCGTTGCCTGTGAGCTCCTCGAGCATCAACACCTCGACGTCGTCGCCCTCCATCTGGGCGAGCGTCCTCAACGCACCCGTGGCCATGTCAGACCCCTGCGCCTGCGCAGCCTCCGTGAGCACCGCACGCGCACGGTCGGAGGCGATTTCCCCCAACGCTTCGAGCACCGACTGCTGCACGGCGACGGGGCCTTCGCGCAACAACACGGCCAGCTTCTCGGTCGCACGGTCCCCGGCGACGTGGGCCCAGGCTTCGATGGCCGCGGACCGCACGCCCTCGTGTCCGTGCATGGATAGCTGCTCGAGCGCCGGGATGGCCGCGTCGGACTTGCCCTGCCGAAGCGCTCGCACGTATTGCCCCTGCGTGTCCACGTCCGCCTCGGGCAGGTCCGCCACGATCGCTTCGACGGCTTCGGGCGCCCCGGCCTCCACCAAGGCGAGCAAGGCCTCCCGCCGCAATCGCTCGTCTTCGTCGTGAGCGAGGTCGACAATGACACTGCGCGCGAAAGGGTCCTCTCGCATGGCGAGGGAATGGATGGCCGTGGCGCGAACGGAGACGTCGCTGTCGCGCACAACCTCAGACAGCCAGCTGGTGGCTGCGGAAGACAATATCTTAGCCAAGGCGTCAGCCGCGCAGCGTCGCATCCGAGGTGCGGTGCGCGTCTGCAAGACCTCTCCCAAGACGGCCGCGGCCTGGTCGCCGCCCAGCATGCCCAGCGCATCCATCAGCTCGCAGGCCCTTCCCGAGCCCTTCGCACCCCGAAGCTCGCCGGCCAAGGTGCCCACGGGGTCCTCTCGCATCGCGGCCGAGAGATGGGGATACGATCGCATCAATCCGGCTGGCGGCTCGACCGTCGCACAGGTGGGCGCGACAGGATCTGCGATCGGAACGGGCTCCTGGGGAGCCAGAGTGGTCCACGTGAGGATCGCCAGGGTAGCCGAGGACGACACTGCGGTCGCAAGCTTCCACATCCACGCTCCCAAGGGTCACCTCCCGCGGTGCATGTCGCATCGTGCGAGCAGAATTGGCAGGTGGACAGCGAGCAAGGCGAGGAAGTTCCCAAGCCCTCTCGCACGGCCCGAGATACGGCCGCGGCGGCAAGTTCCGTTGGGCACGCCGTTCCCTTGCGAGTACCATGTCCGTATGCGTCTCCGAATCTGGTCGCTGCTGCTGCTGACCTCCTGCACGCTCGACACCATGGGCGAAGGAGGCGAGTACGACGGCTCCCTCGGACCCGAGGACGCCTCCTTCGATACGCCCGTCGTGGAGGAGTCCTCCACCGACGCTCGCGTCGATGCTGCGTTGGACTCCATGGTCGACGGGCCAGTCCTTCCGACCGATGCCCCAATCCACGCAGACGTCACGGACGCGCTCAAGGACGCGCTCAAAGACGCGGTCGAGGACGCTGGCGTGCTGACGGACGCCCCCCTCGACAGCTCGGTGGATGCATCGGACGCCGGGACCGAGGCTGGGGTCGAAGCTGGGCCCGAAGCCAGCGTGGACGCAACGCTCGACGTGGCTCCCGACGCCGGCCCCGTCATCGTCATCGAGTCGAACGGAGGCAGCTACACCATTGCGACGCCTGGCACCCCGGCGGGGTGTTCGAAGAACAGCAACCAGGGCGCCTCGTTTGCGCTGACGAATCACCGGGCAGAGGCGGTCCGCGTGCTGTGGGTCAGATACAACTGCAACGAAGAGGAGTACGCACAGGTGGCCCCGAACGCGGCAATGACCATGAACACCTTCGTCACGCATTGGTGGCGCATTCGCAGCGTGTCCACGGGGAATGTCATCGCCGAGTTCGTGCTGAACGCGCCCGGGCAGTACTCCATCACCTTGCCAGGGAGCTGACCGTCACCCCGACAAGCTCTTCCACCGCTCGGCCACCTTCTGGGGCGAGACAGGCAGAGGGCTCTTGAGCTCGGGCGCGAAGAGACAGACCCGTAGCTCCTCGACGAGCCAGCGGAAGGACTCCAGCTCGTCCTCGGACACCCCGCGGGATCGCAATGCCTCTCTGCGCTCCCGGAACGACTGCCACACAGGGACCACCTGCGCCGCCTTGTCCGCATCGCGACGGGGGTCGTTGGGCAGGCGCTCGAGACGCACCTGAATGGCACGTAAGTACCTGGAAAAATGCGCCAACCGGTCCATCGGAACGTGGAGCAAGAGCCCTTTGGGGAGGAGACTCGCGATCTGCTCGCGGGCGTCGTCGAGCGCCGTGCGCGCCGCCCCGGGCTTGCCCGAAAGGTTCCGCAGCATCGACTCCACCTTGCCTAGCACCACGCCCAATTCCGTCGCTGCCTCGCTCATCTGCGCGATACGCGGGTGAACCAGCGGGCGGCCCCGCTCGAAGCGCTCCCCAAACGCGCGCTTGTCCCTCGGAAACCGCGAGGGGTCCTCGAGCTCGAACACGTCGTCCAGGGCGCGTACCACGAGCTGCTCCCGCAACTCCTTCGCATTCGTCGCCACATGGGCCGCAAGCGCTGCCAGGTGCAGCGAGCCCGGCACGTGGCGCTCCAGCCGCTCGACCGTCTCGCCCAGGCCAAGCAGCAACAGCCGCCGCAGCCCGCCTCGGGTGGCCTGGTCCGCTGCCTCCCTCGACGGCAGCGCCCGCAAAGACACGGACGGGCCATCGTCCACCAAAGCAGGATAGGCAAACGCCGCCCCGCCCGAGACCTGGATAGGCACTCGCTCGGGCAACGCGTCGAAGCTCCACGCCAGCAGACCACTGCGCTCCCAGGACGAGCGCGCCGATCGCGACCAGACCTCGCGCGCACGGGCGGCCAGTCGCTCTTGCAGGGGCCGGACATCGCGCCCCTGCCCGAGTACCCGACCGTCGTCGTCCACGACCCGGAAGAGGAACCGCAGATGCACCGGCAGATCCTCCAGACGCCACGCGTCCCGCGGAATCCGCGCCCCCGTCAGCGAATGGATGTCATGCGCCAGGGCCGGGAGCATCGGTCCCTCGAAGGGTTTGCGCGCCAGTGCGATCTCGCGTGCAACGTCTTGGATCGGCGCCACTTCCTTGCGAAGCGTCTTGGGCAGGGACTGAAGCAGCAGCAGGATCTTCTCCGCATGCCAGCCCGGGATCGTCCACTCGAACACGTCCGGGTCCGCCTGCGCCAAGATCGCCAGGGGCAACGTGACCGTGATGCCGTCGTCGTCCTCCCCGGGAGCAAAGTGGTAGCAGAGCGACAGCCTCCTACCGTACAGGTCAATCGAATCGGGGTATCGCTCCGGCGAGAGGTCCGCCAGCTCGTCCTGCAGAACATCCTCCAAAGAGAGCTTCAAGACGTCCGGGTTCTCCCGCTCGGCTTCTCGACGCCAGGCCTCGAAGGTCTTACCGCTGAGGACGTCGTCGGGCAGCCGCTGCTCGAAGAAGGGCAGAAGCGCATCTTCGTCGTAGACGAGATCGCTGCGCCTCGCCTTGTCCCTGAGATTCCTCGCTTGCTCCAGCACCTTGCGGTTGTGCTCGACGAACGGGCCCTTCGAGGTGAACTCCTGGCGCACGAGCGCGTGCAGCAGAAAGATGCGCCGAGCGACCGCGGGGGCAATGGGACCGTAGTGCACGCGCCGGTCCCGCACGATCGGCAGGCCGAAGAGGGTGACTTGCTCCTTGGCGACGACGTGGGCTGGCCGCTCTTCCCAGTGCGGGTCCTGGTAGCTTCTCTTGCACAAGGGACCGGCGATCTCCTCGACCCACGTGGGATCGAGGGCGGCCACGACGCGCGCGAAGGGCTGGCTCGTCTCGACGATCTCCGCCGCAAACACCCACGCAGGGGTCTTTCGCGCGAGGCCCGAGGAGGGGTGAATCACGAAACGCGTTTGGCGAGCGCCGAAGTAGGATCGCTTCTCGGGCTGCCACACCCCGATCCGCCCGAGCAGGCCGGCGAGGATCGCCCGGTGCACCGCGTCCCCCTTGGCCGGAGTGTCATTCGGACAAACGTTCATCTCGCGGCATCGGTCGGTGAGCTGGGCGTGCAGGTCTCCCCACTCCCGCATGCGGTTGGCGGACAAGAAGCTGTCGCGACAGAGTCTCCGCAGCTGGTTGTTGGAATAGCGTGCTCGCGCCTCCTGGTACCAATCCCACAGCTTCAAGAGCCCGGCGAAGTCCGAGGCTTCGTCTCGAAAGCGGCGATGGCACTCGTCTGCTTTCTTCTGCGACGCAAGGGGCCGCTCCCGTGGGTCTTGCATGGACAGCGCCGCCGCCACGATCAGCACTTCTCGCACGCAATTCTCACGCTCCCCCGCCAGGAGCATCCGGCCCAGCCGCGGGTCGAGCGGCAACCGCGCCAGCTTGTGTCCTGTCTCGTTCGGCTCACCCTGGTCGTCCAGCGCCCCAAGCTCCTCCAACACGCGATAGCCGTCGTCCACCGACCGCTTCGACGGCGGGTCCAGGAAGGGGAAGGCGTCCACCCGCCCAAGCGCCAAGGCCTTCATCTGCAGGATGACGCCGGCCAGACCCACCCGCTGCACCTCCGGCATCGTGTAGGGAACGCGCGAAGCGAAGTCCTCCTCGGAGTACAAGCGGTAGCACACGCCGCTTCGCACGCGCCCCGCGCGACCCTTGCGCTGGTTCGCGCTCGCTTGCGAGATCCGCTCGACCAGCAGCTGCGTCATCCCGTTGCGAGGGTTGTAACGATTGAGTCGCGCCAGCCCCACGTCTACCACGTACACGATGCCCGGGATCGTCAGCGACGTCTCCGCCACGTTGGTCGCGAGCACGATGCGCCGCTGCGGCAAGGTCTGAAACACGCGCAGCTGCTCGCCCTGCGGCATGCGTCCGTACAGGGGCAGCAGCACTGTGCGGGCGTAGTTGCGCGCCGAGAGCGCGTCGAAGGTCTCGTGGATCTCCCGCTCCCCGGGGAGGAACACCAGCACGTCATGGCGCGGGTCGAGCTGCGTGATCTCGTCGATCGCGTCGGCCACGCTGTCCGCCACGTCGCAATCGTCCGCGGGAGGGTGGTAGACGACCTCGACGGGATGGGTGCGGCCCGAGACCTCGATGACGGGTGCGCCTTCGAAGAACTTCGCGAACCGGTCGGTCTCGAGGGTGGCGGAGCTGATGATGACGCGCAGGTCACGGCGCTTGGGCACGATGCGTTTCAAGCACCCCAGGAGAAAGTCGATGTTGAGGCTCCGCTCGTGCGCCTCGTCCACGATGATCGTGTCGTATCCCCGAAGCAGTGGGTCGCCCTGCATCTCGGCCAGCAGGATGCCGTCGGTGACGAACTTGACGTAGGTGTCGGGGGAGGTCCGGTCGGAGAAGCGGATCTTGAAGCCGACCTCGCGGCCTAGCTCGACGCGAAGCTCGTCGGCCACCCGAGCGGCGACGCTGGTGGCGGCGATGCGACGCGGCTGGGTGCAGCCGACGTGGGCGCGCACGCCGCGGCCCATGGCGAGGCAGATTTTCGGGATCTGGGTGGTCTTGCCGGAACCGGTCTCCCCCGCGACGATCACGAACGGGTTCTCGTGGACGGCGCGAGCGATGTCGTGCGCGCGCGCGCTGATGGGCAGCTCGCTCGGGAACGAGATCGGGTGCTTGGGTTGCTGGGACACGGGGACTCCCCTCGTAGCACCTTCACGGGGAGTCGCCAGCGTTTGGGGGGGCGGAGGGGTTTCGGATGGGTGCGGATCAGCGAGATGAACTAGGAGCTGAGAACAGGAATGCGAACACGGAATGAGGGAATGAAGGCACGGAGACCTGCGAGAGCTTCGACCTCGACTTGCGGAAGGCCCTGGCTTCTTCTATCGATGGAGCGCACATTCATGAGCGGAGAGGAGGCTCGCGATGAAGCAGCACACCATCACTCTGCGGGGCGGCCCGGCTGATCTTCGGGTCCCGGCAGACGTGCTCGTGGAGCTCGTGAGCGCCCTTCAGGAAGGCGCTTTGCGCGCCGCTCGCTTCGTTGTCGAGGGAGAGAGCGTGCGCAAGGGCCCCAAGCCCGCGTGGCTCGACGCCGTGGGTCGGTTCGACGTGACAGGCCTCACCCAGGGGTCGGCCGTGCTGCAAATCGAGGCGCCCTCGCTAGCCGAAGCCCTGCCGGAGCGTTTTGGCGTCACCTCGATCGCCTTCTTCGCCGATCCGTCCCGGACCGTGGACACGAGCCATTCAGCTATCGACTTCTTCGGCGCGGTCTTGACCTCGGCACTGCGCGGTGACCGTGAGGGACTCCTCGCGGACCGGCCGCTTCTCGAAGCGTGCGCGCGGCTCGCGCGAGCACCCGGGCGCGGATTCCGTTCGGTGATTCTCAACGGCATCGCAAACACTCCCTCACCAATCGAGCTGTTTTCGACGGACGTGCACAGGATTGAGGTGCTACGCGACGGGACTCCGACCCCGCGAGCAGTGCGCGTGACAGGCACCCTCGACACCATTTCGGTTTCGAAGACGGACATCGTTCTTCGACTGGCTGACGGCACAGCCGTTGCCGGGAGGGTCGAGCACCACGACCCGGAGGAGTTGCGCGGGCTCTTCGCCAAGCGGGTCGTCGTTGCCGGCCTCGCGCAGTACCGACCGTCGGGGAAGCTGTTGGTGATCGATGCCGAACACATCGGCCCTGCGACCGCAGGCGATGTCCTGTGGGAGCAACAGCCTGCTCCTCGATCCGTCAGAATTGATCCTATCGCGATGGCCGTGCCGCAGGACGAGAGCTCCGGAGTGGCGGCCTTCTTCGGCACCTGGCCCGGTGAGGAGTCGGACGAGGAGCTTCTCGCGGCACTGTCGGAGCTTGGATGAACGAGCCCCTCTACCTGCTCGACACCAACGTGCTTCTGTTCCTGGCACGCGGCGGACCTCTCGGCCGGCTCATCGACGCGCGCTTCGGTCTTCGCGCGGCCCGACAGCGACCGCTCGTCTGCGTCGTCTCCCACGGCGAGGTCTGGGTGCTCGCCAGGCGCAACGCGTGGGGTGAGGAGAAACAGGCTGCCCTGCGCAATCTGCTCGACAATGTCGTCACCGTCGACATCAGCCACCCGCGGGTGATCGAGGCCTACGTCGAGTTGGACCTTGCGTCGCAGGCGCACCATGACGGGGCCCGCAACATGGGAAAGAACGACTTGTGGATTGCCGCCTCAGCCAGGGCGGCCGGTGCGACGCTGCTCTCGACCGACAACGACTTCGACCACCTGATCCCCAATCACCTCGCAGGCATCGTGCTCGACCCGCAGGACGTGAACCCGACCGTTCGGGGACGGTGACTGCGGGACCGGGACCAGGGAATGGACAAGTCCTTCGGTTCGCCATTCCAGATTGGATGAGGTGGCCGACGGACCGGCAAGGTCTCGGCGCACAGGAGGC
>CAZAWR010000064.1:0-54837 GCA_964488865.1 uncultured Polyangiaceae bacterium
GAAAGGGCAGGGGTAGGGGCAGGGGATCAGAACCCGGGCTTGCGCAATGCACCCCTCGTCACCCAGCCCGTCGAGGAGATTGTGGCGACCGTGCCCGGCGTCGAGGAGATGACATCCATGTCCTCCGAGGGGTCGAGCACCGTGCGCGTCACCTTCGCCTGGGGAACGAACATCGACATCGCGGGCCAGGACGTACTCTCCCGCCTCGATGACGAGATCAACGAACTGCCCGAGGACGTGACGAGGCCCCAGGTCCGGAAATTCGACATTGCCAGCTTCCCCGTCGTCATCCTCGGGGTCGCGAGCTCCCTCGACCCCGTCGAGCTCACAGAGCTCATCGACAAGCGCATCCGCCACCGGTTCAGCCGCATCCCCGGCGTGGCCCAGGTGGACCTCTGGGGTGGGTACGACCGCGAAGTCCGGATCGCCATCGACCACAAGAAGCTCCAGGCCCTCCAGCTACCCCTCTCCAGCGTGCTCGCGGCCATCCGCAACACCAACGTCGACTTGCCCGCGGGAGAAGTCGTCAAGGGACGCCACGAAATTCGGCTGCGTGCCCCCACCGAGTTCAAGAACCTCGAGGACATCCGCACCACCGTCGTCACCGTGCGCAACGGCGCGCCCGTCACCCTCGGCGACATCGCCAAGGTCGACGACACCTACGAGCGCCTCACACGTGTGGTCCGCGTCAACGGCAAGCTCGGCTTGCGGCTCGCGATCCGAAAGCAGGCCAACGCCAACACCGTCGAGGTCGCCGAGCGCGTCCTCGCGGAGCTCGACGGCATCAACCAGGACTACCCGCAGATCGAGGTCGTTGCCGTCGTCAACCAGGGCAACCTCATCGAGCGCGCGATCGCGAACGTGGCCAACTCTGTGCTGTACGGCGGGGGACTCGCCATCCTCGTGCTTCTTTTTTTTCTCCGAAACCTCCGCAGCACGATCGTGATCTCCCTTGCCATCCCGATCTCGATCGTCGCCACCTTCGCCCTCGTCTACTTCGGCGGCTTCACGCTCAACCTCATGACCCTGGGCGGCCTCGCGCTCGGCGTCGGCATGATGGTCGACAGCTCCATCGTCGTGCTCGAAAACATCTTCCGCCGGCGCGACGAAACCGGGGAATCCCCCGTGGAAGCCTCCGTGACCGGGGCCCGGGAGGTGACCGGGGCGATCGTCGCCGGCACCGTCACCACCCTCGTCATCTTCGTCCCGCTGCTGTTCGTGGGCGGGGTCGCAGGCCTGCTCTTCCGCGAGCTGGCCTACGTCGTCGGCTTCTCTCTCGTCTGCTCGCTGCTGGTCTCCCTGAGCCTCGTGCCCATGCTGGCCTCCCGACTGATGCGCCCCGACTCCGACAGCCCGGAACGTCGCAAGGAGCCACGCTGGTTGGCGCTCGCTGGCGCGGCGATGGACCGGATCACGTCCGCCTACGGCAGGTTGCTGGAGCGTGCGCTCGCCCGACCCGTCCTCACCATCCTCGTGGCGGCAGGCAGCACCCTCGCCAGCCTCTTGCTCATCCCGCTCATCGGCTCCGAGCTCCTACCCCCCAGCGACGAAGGCGAGGTCCGCATCACCGGCGAGATGGAAGTCGGCAGCCGGCTCGACCTCGTCGACAACCAGACGCAGCGGATCGAGACCATCGTCGGCCCCGCCGTTCCAGAAGCGCGCGCCACCGTGGTGACCGTCGGCGCCTCGGGGTACCGCCCCGACGGCGGGTCTCGCAGCGAAATCAGCCTCTCCCTGGTGCCATCGGACGAGCGCTCGCGCTCGAACGCAGAGGTCGCCGCCGCGCTACGGAAGATTCTCGTCGGGAAGATCCCAGGCATGGAGGTCCGAACCCAGGCGCCCCAAGGGCAGTTCATCCTGCAGCGCCTGCTCGGCACGGAAAACGAGGGTCTCACCATCGAAGTCCGCGGCTTCGAGCTTCCCCTGCTCGAACAGCTCGCGGCCAGGGCCGCCAGCGCCGTCAAGACCGTGCCCGGCGTCACCGACGTCGAGCTGACGCGCAAAGCGGGTGTCCCCCAGACCGCCTTCCGGATCGACCGGGAGAAGGTGGCGCACCATGGCCTCACGGTGCGCCAGATCGCCGAGACCATCGAGGTCGCGGTCGCCGGTCGCCGCGCCGGGGAGTACCGGCCCGAGGGCTACTCCTATCGCATCCTTGTCCAGCTCGAGAACGCACTGCAGCTCTCCCTCGACGAGATCCTCGACCTCGTGGTCAACACACCCACCGGCGACGCCGTCGCTCTCCGCAGCGTCGTGCGCCTCGAGCACGGGAGCGGCCCCGTGCTGATCGACCGCAAGGACCAGCAACGGGTCATCTCCGTGCAGGCGAACGTGGCGGGACGAGACCTCGGTTCGGTGGCCGCCGACGCCCGGCAGCGTCTCGCACAGATCCCCAGGCCGCCCAGCTACGACATCGTGTTCGCGGGGAGCTTCGAGGAACAAACCGAGGCGTTCCAACAGCTCGCGCTGAGCCTCTTCCTGTCCATCCTGCTCGTGTACATGGTCCTGGCTTGCCAGTACGAGTCGCTTCGCGATCCCCTCGTGGTCATCCTCTCCGTGCCCGCCGCGACCACCGGCGTGCTGCTGACCTTGTGGCTCACCGGCACGACCCTCAACATCCAGTCCTACATCGGACTCATCATGCTCGGGGGCATTGTCGTCAACAACGCGATCCTGTTGGTCGACCAGACCGGACAGCTGCGCGCGCGCGGGATGCCCGTGACCGAGGCCGTCATGGAGGCAGGGCGGCGACGCCTTCGTCCCATCCTCATGACCACAACGACGACGCTCCTCGGCCTCCTTCCCCTCGCCTTCGGAATCGGCGAAGGCGCCGAGGCCCAGGCGCCCCTGGCACGCGCCGTCATCGGCGGTCTCACCGCCTCGACCCTCATCACGCTCGTGCTCATTCCCGTGGTCTACTCGCGCATGGCGAAGAAGGCCTGACCCCCTTGCCTCCAATCCCAAGTTCATGAGTCCTCTCCTGGTCGTCATCGCTTCTGCCTTCTTTGCGGGCGCCGTCGCCATCGGCGTCACCCTTGCGATCGAGAAGTGGGGAGGCGTGCTCGGCGGGTTTCTCGGCACCCTTCCCACCACCATCATTCCGGCCGCCGTTGGCATGCGATTGAACCTCGGCTCGGACGCGGCCTTCGCCGACGCCATCCTCGCCGCCCCCGCGGGCATGCTCCTCAACGCTGGGTTCCTCTTCCTCTGGCGTGTGCTGCCCGGACGATTGCCGTCGTGGTCGCTCGGCGCCCGCCTCGCGGTCATGGTCATGGTGTCCCTGTCTGCCTGGTTCGCCAGCGCGGTCGCGCTCGTGATTGCCATCCAGGCCCTGCGACACACCGGTGTGTCGATGACGGCCTTCGGCATCGCCGTCACGGGCGCCATCGCGACCGTCGGCGTGCTCGCATGCCTTCGTCCCCTGCCCGCCCCCCGAGGAAACCGACGCGTCACCCCCGTCATGCTGCTCGCGCGGGGCGTGCTTGCGGCAGGCGCGATCGCGGTCAGCGTGTGGATCGCGTCTCTCGGTGGGACCTTGTCCGCGGGCGTGGCGTCCGTGTTCCCGGCCATCTTTCTCACCACGATGGTGGCGCTCTGGGTCGCTCAAGGGGAAGCGGTCCCCGCCGGGGCGGTCGGCCCCATGATGCTCGGGTCCACGAGCGTTGCGGTCTACGCCTTGGTGGCGTCGCAGAGCCTGCCCGCACTCGGCCCCGCGCTCGGGTCACTGCTCGCGTGGCTCGTGGCGGCCACGTGTGTGACCTTGCCTGCGACGGTGTGGTTGTCGTGGTTGAGGCGGCGACAGGTTTCGGAAGTGGCGGGGCGGTGAGGGTGCAACACCCAGCCTTTTCGATGGGCGCGGTCAAGTGCTGGGGCAACGACTCTCACGGGCAGTTCACGGGCTTCGCTTCCTGGGTGCCGGCAGCGCCCTGCGGTCCCGAGTAGGCACTTGTTCAACGCGGGCTTGACGATGGCTCGTTCGGTTCCCAGAGGAAAGTCATGAGATTCTTGCCATTTTTCTCTGCCGTTCTCCTCACCGGTCTCGCGGTCGCCTGCGGCGACGCCGAAGGTGAAGACAGTGGCGGCGCAAGCGACGCGAAGGTTGACGCCGGCGACGCGAGTGAAGAGACCAACGATGCGAGTGAAGAGACCAACGATGCGAGTGAAGAGACCAACGATGCGAGCGAGGAGCCCAGCGACGCGAGCGAGGAGCCCAGCGACGCGAGCGAGGAGCCCAGCGACGCGAGCGACGGTGGCGACGCGCAGGCGGAATGCGTAGTGGGCAGCGTCGTTTGCGAAGGGGACATCTTGGTGAAGTGCCCCAATGGCGAGCGTGTCGAAACAGACTGCGCGGCCATCGGCAAGAGCTGTCACGCCCAGATGGGGCATTGCATGTGATGCGCTGGAGAACCCGCTTCGCACTCGTGAGCCTGGTCCCGCTCCTCGCGTCCTGCGCGGAGCGCGATGCCTCGGTGGCCGCTGTGCCCGCAGCGGACGGCTTCGCCGACATGAACCCCGACCCGAACGTCTTCGAGGCCAGGCTCGTCGCGCGGGAGCGGGAGGTCGACATCGGCCCGGAGACGGTGCGCCTGCTCACTTTCGCCGACCGCGTGCCCGGCCCGGAGATACGCGTGAAGCAGGGCGATCGGTTGCTCGTCCACTTCGAGAACCAGCTTCCCGAAGGCTTCGCGACGACCGTCCACTGGCACGGCATCGAGGGTGCCAACGCGAGCGACGGAACCCCGACCACCCAGCGGCCGGTGGAGCCGGGCGAGGTCTTTACGTACGACATGCGCCTGCCGCGCCCTGGGATCTACTGGTACCACCCGCACGTTCGCGGAGCGCAGGGCACCCATTCCGGTCTCTACGGCACGATCGTCGTCGAAGACCCCGACGAGCAGAGGCTGCGCGAGCTCGGCGTGTTGCCCCAACTCGAGCGCACGCTCGTGCTCTCCGACCTTGGCACATACAGGGGCGGTCCCATCAGCGTCGAGGTCGAGGACGATTTCGCTCTCATGAACGGCACCGAAGGTGCCCGCCTGCTCGTCAACGGACACGTGTTGCCTAGCTACGAGGTCCCCGCTGGCGAGGGGCTTCGACTGCGTACCGTGAACGCGTCAATTACGCGCTACTGGCGGCTATCCGTAGTCGGACACGAGCTCCTTCGTGTCGGCGGCCAGGGGGGCTTGCTCGATCACGCTCGCGTCGAGGGAGGCAGCGCGAACGGCAGCTCCGAGGGCGGGGACGTCGACGTTGATCTCGGATACGCCCGAGGCGAGGTGTTGCTCGCACCCGGAGAGCGGGCCGACATCATCCTGGTGCCGCGCGGCGCGCCCGGAGAGGTGGTCACGCTGCGCTGGGAGGATCATGCGCGAGGTCGCCACGGAATGTGGATGGAAGACGGCGCGATGGTGATGGGCGACGCTCCCGACGATGGGAAGCGCCAAGGCGTCGACGTGGCCCGCTTCGTCATCGTAGAAGGGAGCGGGGACTACTGGATCGAAGAGGGCACGCCGATCCTCGCAGCGGTGGGCAGGGCGACGGCACCTGTCGCGGTGAGCGACCAGGCGCTTCGCTTCGAGGGCGAAAGGGCCACGGTGCTCGGCGAGACCATGGACATGCTCCCGGACGAGTTGGGCGGGTGGACCCACGAAGCCGAGTTCTTCATCGACGGGGCGAGCTGGTCCCACCCGTCCGATCACGGCGGATCCGACGTGCCGCTCGCCCCCACCGCGCGCAAGGCTCGCCTCGGCGACACGATTGTCTGGGAGGTGCGCAACGAAACGGGCATGTCGCATCCCTTCCATCTACACGGCTTCTCGTACCAGCCGGTCGAATTCCTCGAGCATGATGACGGTCATGATGGCTCGGAGAAGCGCGACGTGCGCTGGAGTGTCGATCACGTCGAGTTCGTCGACACCACGAACATCCCCGCGCACACGTCGCTCTTCTTTCGTGTGGAGTTGCGCGACCCGAATGGCGATGGCGGCGCGCTCGGCCGCTGGATGATGCATTGCCACATCGTTCAGCATGCGGAAGCGGGCATGATGTCCGAGCTCGTCGTGGGGCCCTGACTCCACTCTCGATTGCAGGACAGATCCCCCGCGGCGTCGATCGGGCTCCGTCCCTCTTCGATGGCTCGCTCCTCCCGCTCCGGGATCGCGGCAGCCTCCCCAGGGCCACCGCCGAAGCCAGAAGCTCGCGTTGCAGCGGGTACGGCGGCGCCAAAGCTGACATGGTCGCGTTGCCCGAGACACTCCTTCCTGATAGCGTTGACGCCCAAAGGGGGTGGGGATGTCGAAGCGTGCGTGGCTTGTGATTCTCGGTTCGTTGGTGATGGCGGGCTGCTCGGGGTCTTCGGTCGACATGGCGTCGGACGACGACGCGGGAGACGGAATGGCCGGTTCCGGGGGAATAGGCGGAACCGGAGGCATAGGCGGCACGTCGGGAGCGGGCGGAGCGGGCGGAGCGGGCGGCACGGCGCAGGACGCCGGCACGGGCGGCACGGGCGGCCCTGATGGTTCGGTCGATGGCTCGGTCGATGCCTCGGAGGAGCCCGACGCGGTCTGCTCGCCGGTCCAGGTCCCGGCCGCCAAGGCCAAGGGGGCGATGTACATCATGGCCGACCAGTCGGGCAGCATGACCGGCGATCTCTGGACCCGGCAATCCAGCGGCCTGAAGACCTTCTTTGCCTCGGGCGCCGCCGTGGGGCTGAGCGTCGCGCTCAACTACCTGCCTCGTGACGCAGCCTGTGAATCCCTGGATCCGACCTGCTCGGGGGCGACGTACGCGAAGCCGATCGTGCCCCTTGGCGAGCTGCCGGGCCATGCCCCCACGCTGACGGCCCTCGTCGATTCGCTGACCCCCGACGGGTGCACACCGACGCAGGATGCACTCAACGGCCTGCTTCTGTCGACCTCGGCCCACCGGAACAGCCGTCGCGACCTCGCGTTCGGTTCGGTCTTCCTGACCGACGGCACGCCTTGCTGCGAAATGTGCCCGTGTGAGGACGCAGCCTGCATGGCTGCGGTTCTGCAGCCCTATGCGGACGACGGCCTGCAGACCTACGCGATCTTCCTCGACGCGAACGCATCGACCTTCATGAACGCGGTGGCCGCCGCCGGAGGCACGGGGACGGCCTACGACGCCACGACCGGTGCTCAGGCCATCACGGACGCGCTGCTCAACATCCACGGTCGCATCGTAGCGTGCAAGTATGCACTGCCAGAGGTTCCGGGCGGCGGAGCGATTGCGCACCCGGACAGCGTGGAAGCGTTCGTGGCTCAGGCGTCGCTGCCGCGGGTGGCTGGCCTGGGCGCGTGCGCCAATGGCGGTTGGTACGTGGACGACGACGCGCTTCCCGGGAAGATCGTGCTGTGCCCCAGCACGTGCGATCTGGTGGAGGCCACGCCCGGGGCATCGTTCGAGCTGCTGGTCAGCTGCGGGCCGGGGCTCGACGGCGGCCCTGGGGACGGCGGCACGTGCGGAGGCGCGAACGACGCCTGCCCGGGCACTCCCATCGCGTTGTCGGGGTCCGGCCTCAACGAGCGCGTGGGGTCCGCGACCGGGGATACGTCGGCCCTGTGCGATGACGCATCCGGCTCGTGCACACCGGGCAGCGCACCCGACGCCGTGTACGTGATCACGCCCGATGTGGACGGACGCGCGTTCGTCACGCTCGCGGGCGCTGCCACCTCGGGGTGGGACGCGGCGCTGTACGTGCGCACCGCGTGCGGGGACACGACCACGCAGCTCGGGTGCTCCGACACGTTCCTCCCGGGCACGCCGGGCGACGAAGCCTTGCAGTTCCCCGTCCTCGCCGGCGAAACCTACTTCTTGTTCGTCGATGGATACATGGACGGGGCCGGCGCGTTCTCCCTTGATGTCCGCGTCAACCCCAAGCAGTGCGGCAATGGCGCTGTCGAGGGCGGCGAGGAGTGCGACGACGGAAACGACCTGGACGAGGACGCCTGCACCAACAGCTGCACGATCAACCCCAACCCGGCAGGGGATCTGTGCCCCGGCCTCGCGGTGCCGCTGACGGGAACGGGGCTGCAGCCTCGCACCGGAAGCGTGTCCGGTGACACCACCTCGATGGGGGCCGACTACGCCGGTTCGTGCGGAAGCTCGACGATGGCGCCGGATCAGGTGTTCGCCGTGACACCCAACGTGAACGGCACCCTGGTGGCCGCGCTCGATCCCCCATCCTCCCCGTTCGACGCGGTCCTGTACGCGCGCACGATGTGCGACGTCGCGGGAACCGAACTCGCTTGCCACGATTCCTATGCCCTTGGCACGGAGCGCCTCGAGATTCCGGTGCAGGCCGGCGTCACGTACTACCTGTTCGTGGACGGGTACGGAGCCGAGGCGGGACCGTTCCGCCTGGACATCACGGTCACGCCTCCCTTCTGCGGCAACGGCATCCTCGAAGGCACGGAGCAATGCGACGACGGCGGGAACCTGCCGAACGACGGGTGCGATCCGAACTGCCAGTTCGAGCCGCAGGGGCCCGAGGACGTCTGCCCGGGCGAGCAGCTCGTGCTGACGAACAACGCCGGAACCTGGTCGGGATCTGCGTCGGGGACAACCATCAACCTCACGGCGGCGTACCAGGGAACGTGCGGCAGCTCCGGTGCGGCTCCAGAGGCGGTGTACCGGATCAGCGTGCCTGTCGACGGCGAGCTGCGGGTGGCGTTGCCGACCGCACAGACGACGTTCGACTCGGTGCTGTACCTGCGAGCTGGAGCGTGCGAAGGGCCTGGCACCATCCCGGTCGCGTGCGACGACAACATGGGCGACGGCGGCGAAGAGATCCTGACGAGCGTGCTGGCCGGGGACGAGTACTGGATATTCGTGGACGGCTACAGCGGACAATCAGGCACGTACCTGGTCGAGGTCAGCGTAACGCCCCGGTGCGGCAACGGCGAGATCGACCCGGGCGAGGAGTGCGACGACGGCGACACCACGCCGGGCGACGGGTGCGACGCGAGCTGCGAGATCGAGGGGGCGTGCGGTTCGGTGGTGACCGTGGAGCCGGATTCCTCCCTGTCTCCGACCCATGTTCCGCCTGCGTGCGGGACGTGGCTCATGACGGGCGGGTCGATGCCGCTGGGCGACGGGGACTTCTTCTCGTTCACGGCGCTCGAGGGCACGGTTGTTCGCGCGAGGAGCTTCGTCGGGGCACCCGGGTCGTGCGTGCCGAGCAGCTCGATCGTCCTGTCCCTGTGGCAGGCAAGCGCCTCGGTGGCGGCACCCAACAACCAGGGATGTGCGCAGCAGGTTGGCGCGGTGGCTTGCGGGCAATACGCGTCGGGCGGCAACTGCTCCGCGATCAACTTCCCAGTGAGCATCGGCGCTGGAGGCCTATACCAGATCAAGACGAATCCCTTGAGCACCGCGGTGGCGTCCTACGGCGTGGTCGTTAGTGTGGAGTAGTGTGGAGTAGTCCTTCGGACCATGCACGTGGTCATCCTCTCCGTGCCCGCCAAATCCATGACGTGCGGTAGGTGACGCCGGGAGCGCGGTTCGAGCGATTCGATCTTCCCACGGACCGATGCTCGCGTATCATCCCTTTCCATGAACCACTGCCATCTGTTTGCGTGCCTCGTTGCCGCTTCGTTCACGATGCTTGCGTGTTCGAGCGACGATTCTGAAGGAAGCGTGCGTCCCTGTGCAGAGCTTTGCGAGGAAGCCCAAGCCGGAGCCTGTACGGCGGTGAAAGGCGAGTGTTCGGCGTTCTGCACCGCCATGGACAACGTGGCACCCGCGGCCAAGTGCGAAGATGAGAAGTCGACGTATCTGTCGTGTCTCAGCGGCGGCCCCGTGTGTGATCAGGACTGCGACAACGCGGAGAACGCTGTTGTCCAATGCGCGACCCCCTACTGCATGGCGAACGCAACGAACGAGGACTGCAAGGTCCTGATCGCGTCGTTCTGACCCGCGCTCTCTACCTGGCGGGCGGGAGTTGCAGGCCAGGGGGTTGGGGCCACCGCCCACGCCGACGTGACGAGGCATGCTCGAAAGCCCTTTGCCTTATCACTTCTCCCAGGCGATACTCCGAGCCCAATAGGGGGCCTGCCCATGCGATACCTGTACGGCGACTCCGTTCCTTCACCGATCCAGTACAACTTCCTCACCGCCTTCGAGACCTTCATTGAGGCCGCAGCGCAAGCCGTGCGACTCGATTTGGACATCGCCCGCGCCCAGGCAAAGCTCGACGCCGCCGCCAACGCCCGCGAGCATGCCCTCGAGATCGTCGCGAGCTTCCATCGCAAGGCCATGGAATCGCTCGACTCGCTCCTCGCCCAGCAGCAGGACCCCAACACCTCCGTCTACGTCCGGCAACTGCGTGAGCACGGCGAGGGCATCGTCTCCGAGGCCCGCAGCAACTGCCAGGTCACCAAGGACAAGACCCTCAAGGAGCACGGCCCGGAGTTCGAAGCCCGGCGCAAGGAGCTCGCCTCCGCCGTCGAGCGCTTCCTCAAGACCGAGATCGTCCCCGTCCTCGGCTGGTCCATCTCCATGCGCCTCGCCGATGGCCAGAACCACATGACATCCGTCCTGAACCACCCCGGCGAGATCATCACCTCCTTCGCCGTGACCCCCTCCCAAGGCTCCATGTGGCACGGCCCCGTGCGCGTCGCGTCCCTCGTCCAGGGACTCGACCTGCAGCTCGGCACCCGGAAGAGCTGGATCACAGGCTCCGTCGCCCGCAGCGCCCTCTCCCTCGATGACTTCCTCATCGGCGGCTTCGAGCTCAACGACGAAACCGCCGAGATCCGTCTCCGCAAGCGCATCGATCAGCCGGACACGTTCCTCTTCAAGCTCGACCGCAAGGACGAAGTCCTCCGCGTCCAGCTCGAGCGAAGGGGCGACGACGACACCGAATCGTCGGTCGATCTGGACGAGGACGAGCGTACTCGCATGGAGAAGCTCTGGCAGATGATGCGCCAGTCGGTCCGAAGCACCGTGCGCCTGCGCGGCCGCTTGCTGACCGTGCGGATCGAAGGTCAGGACCTGTTCACGGCAGGGCGTGTTCGTTCCTTCCTCGAACGCGTCGTGGACGGCATCGTTCCCACCGTCCAGCAGATCATTGCGCACAGCCCCAACCCGGCCGAGCTGTCGATGAAGATCGAGAGCGACGAAGGCCGGCGGGAGGAGATCTACGTGCGCCGCGAGCTGCTGGCCGCGAAGATCGAGGCGCTGGATGAGGAAGGGCGCGCGCTCTTCTCTTCCCTGGACCTCGTCTCCGAGGCGCTCACCTCCGCCGACGTCGACGTGGTGGTGTAGCCGCTAGGCCCTGACCAGATACACCTTGCCTCGGCCCGCGAACCCCACGGACAAGTGGGTCAAAGGCCTGCATTACTATCCCGATGTGGACTACAACCATCGCCTTCGACTCTTCACGGAGCTGCATGACACAGAGATTTTTCGAGTGGATCCGGTCCGCGGGCTGCAGAGCCCACGGCAAAATTGGGGAAGCCCGCCGTGGCGGGCTTCGCACGGTACGCCCTGTCGAACCGTGCCTTCGAGCCCCTCTGAGGCATCCCGGCTCGCTGCAACTCGAGGAATGAACCGGCTTTGACCTCCCCAAGCAAGCTCGCTTCGTGATCGCGCAGAGCCCGCCCTCGCGGCGGGCTTCACCAGGAGTTGCCGTGGGCTCTGAGCCCGCGGATAGGAAAGCGCCGCGCCTTCACCGAGTCGTACGTCATCGCGAGCGATGAGGACCGGGCCGATACGTCCTATCTCGTCCGAGGTTCGAGCGGCGCTTCCTACCGGGTGGACGTCGTCGACGCTGGCCAACAGCACGACACCTGCACCTGCCCCGACTTCCTGTCGAACGACCTCGGCACATGCAAGCACATCGAGGCGGTGCGTCGCGCCTTCACAAGCTCGCCAAAGCTGCGAAAAGCTTGGGACACGCTAGGGTTGCGCCCGGCCTCCCCCACGATCACCGTGTCAGCCGTCGACGGCCTCGGATTGCGCGCCGTCGGCCCTTTTCTGAGTGGGTCGGCATGCTCGAGCTGGCTGCCAAACGTCTCGACAAACTGGGTGTGGGCCACGCGATGCTGTGCGGGCGCGTCCCGACGGACCGCCGTCCGGCGCTGCTCGAGACGTTTCGCGAGAACCCGGAGCAGCGTGTGCTGTTGTCATCGGATGCAGGGGGGGACGGGGCTCAATCTTCAGGTCGCCAGCTATGTGATTCACCTCGACCTTTCCTGGAACCCAGCCCGGCTCGACCAGCGCACCGCCCGGGCGCACAGGCTCGGTCAGACACGCGGCGTGTCGGTGATCTACCTTTGCGCGGAGCAAGGCATCGAACGCGGGATCGAGCAGACGCTCGGCGGCAAGCGCGAGGTCCGCTCCGCCGCGCTCGACATGGAAAGCGAGGTCGAGCAACTCGATGCGCCGAGCTTCTCGCTCTTCGCCCTGCAGTTGCGCCAAGCTCTCGAGGCCACCGCCGAGCCGGGCGAGGACATCGAAGTGGAAGAGCTCGCTCCGCAACCCGAACCCCATCCCTCAGAGCTCGCGGAGGCGACCGCGCCGACGGTAGAGCACGACGCGGAACATGCGCCCGCCCTGCCCCCGTCCGAGGCCACGATTCCCGCAGAGACGAACCCGGCCAGTCGCCATACCCACCGCGCGCACGATCGGCTGCGCCTCGCGAAGGTCGTACTCGACGCGGGTTTTCCAGCCGACGCCACGCGTGCTGCCTACGAAGCGCTCGCTCACGTCATCGGGGCAAGCCTCGAAGACGGACTCCCCACGACCCACGAAGCGCTCGTCGCCGCAATCTACCGCGACCTGTTGCCTGCCGGGCGGCTTGCGCCAACCGCACCGGGGGTTCTGGCCCGGCTCCACGACCTGACCTTGTTGGAAGCCCACGGCGTGCAAATCGATGCCTCCTTGGCACAGGATGTCGTGACCGAAGCGGAGGCGTGGGTGGACCGGTTGTCGAAGGAAACTCCGTAGGGGTACTCTTTCTCACGAGGCAGGTCAGCGTGGGTCGCTTCGCACGCTCAACCCAGAATCTGCGGCCCACTCCGATGGCTCCGGATCTGGGAACGCACCGAACTCGTTGCACACCACCCCCCAACCTGGGACAATTCCGCGCCTTGGACCGAATCGACCTGCTCGCCAGCATCCCCATGTTCGAGGGACTCGAAGACGCCGACCTCGAAGCGTTGGCCGACGAGCTTCGCCTCCATCAACTGGTCCCCGGTGACATGGTGTTCCACGCAGGGGACAGCGGAAACTCCATGTTCATCGTCGCGGCAGGCGTGATCGACATCCACCTGCCCGGCCCCGACCCAACCTCCAAGGTCACCCTCGCCAACCTCGACGCCGGCACCTACTTCGGAGAATTCGCCCTCTTCGACGACAAGCCCAGGAGCGCCAGCGCCCAGGCCACGTGCGACACCGTCCTGCTCGAGCTCGGTCGCGACGCTCTCGTCACGTACATCGAGACGCGGCCAAGCGCCGCCACGGGCATCCTCCGCACCATGTCCGAACGCCTGCGCGAGACCAACGCCATGCTCGGCGCCCGCGCCGCACGCAATGCCGTCGAGGAATTCGAACAGAACATGAGCTGGGCCGATCGGGTCGCCGACCGCGTGTCCGTCCTCAATGGCTCGTGGTCGTTCATCTTCCTGCTCCTGGCCATCATGGGCGCCTGGGCAATCATCAACGTCCCGAGCATGCTGGCCACTTCCCCCCCAGACCCCTACCCCTACATCTTCTTCAACCTGCTGCTCGCCATCCTCATCTCCCTGCAGTGGCCCCTCATCGTCATGAGCCAGAACCGTCGGGCCGCCAAGGAGCGCAAGGAGGCCGAGCTCGACTTCAAGGTGAACCTCAAGAACGAAACCAACTGCGAGGAGTTGCTGGCCGAGCTCCGCACCTTCCGCGCCGAATGGGAAGGACGCGAGGAAGAGCTGGCCGGCTTGCTCTCGCGTCAACGCCTCTCCATGCTCCCCCCCTTGCCCATGATGCTCGAGCGAAAGAGCGGCCGCCACACCCCGCCCTCTTCCTGAAGCCCAAACCTCCTCCGAACGCAAGCATGCCCACGGCGCCAACGCCCAACCCCTCGCACCGCATGCTCGCCCTGGCGACGCTCCTCATCCCCGTCGCCTCCCTCGCCTGCGACGCGTACGAGCCACCGTGCTCCGCTGACCCCCCGGCCTGGGTCCTCGACGAACCCGCCCCCACCAACACGCTCCCCTCTGCGTTGTCCCTGGCCCCCGGAGACCGCGACACCGTCGTCGCCTCCTGGTTGACCACCCCCACGACCGAGGCCTCCCGCGGCGCCCTCTCCCGCCAAACCAACGCCGACGTCGCCGTGATCTCCGTCGACGGAACCCTGCTCGAACGCTACTCCCTGCCCGTGCTCCAGGGATGGTCCGACGACGACATGCCCCAGGACGACTTCGCCTTCTGCTTCACTCCCTCCGGGCTCATCCTCCGCTGGACCCGGGAGACCACCGTCAGCCCAATCGGCGAGCCACCTCGCACCCGCAAGAGCCTCTGGGTCCAGCGCATCTCCCTCGAGGGACAGCCCGACCCCGCCTTCGCTCCCCTCAACATGAGCTGTGTCGATTGCACCGTCAGGCTCACCAGCGCATGCCTCGACAACCACGCCACCGTGCTCTTCTCCTCCTGGCCCAATGACCCCAACGACGACACCAGCGACCCTGCCTCCCTCCGCGCCCTGTCCTGGAGTCTCGTCGCGAACCAGACCACGTCCGGCCCCGTCGACTGGCTCGGGGACCCGTCCTCCCGATCCCTCGCCCCAGGCCTCGTGGCCGACCAGGACAGCCTCCTGCTGTTCGACGAGACCCAGGCATGGGCCGTCGATTCCGAGGCCCGACTCCGGGGCGGCCCCATTCCCTTGCCCGTCCCGTCCAACCGCGTCGTGCGCTGGTCGGCAGATACCTACGAGAGTCTCGTGGTCTGGTCCGCCGCCGCGGTCGGAAGCGACGCCCGACACGATGTCTTCCTCCGACGCTTCGACGGCTTCGGTCGTCCCACCATGCCGACCGAGCGCCTCGGCGAGTCGTCGCGCGTGGTCTCCCTGGCCTGGGGCAAGGGTGAGGTGGGCGTGGTCTTCCGGGACAAAGGCGGCGACGCGTTCGCATGGGCGGACGAGAACGGAACGCGGATCGGTGGCGATGTGCCCCTCGGGACCGCTCCAGCCGGGGCCGTGACCCTCGGGGGAACCTCGGAATGGCTCCATGCCTTTGGCAACGGGCGGTTCGTCCGGATCACGGGACTCCCCCGACGCATGCAGCGAACGGAGATCCGCTGTGTGCAGTAGTCGGCTCAGCTCTGCGCATCGCTGGGTGGCGCTGGCGAGATGGTTCGCGTTCGCCGTCAGCCTCACACCCCTCGCTGCCGCAAGCGAGCGCGACCCTCACGCCGATCTGGTCTTCTTGGTCGACCCGGACCTCTCGATGGACCCGGGCGTTCGCACCACCACCAGCATCGCTCGCACCCTCTACCGCTACGACGATGCCTTGCGACCGTGGGACCAGGAGCAACCCGCCCCCGTTGGCATCGCAGGCCGGTCCCTGAAGGTCCTCCTGCTCGATGCCCCCCTGGCGTCCCTTGCCGTGACCTTTGGCCACGAAGTCTACGGTCACGGCGCCAGGGCACGGGAGCAAGGACTCTCGCCCACCTACCAGTTCCGGCTGGTGCAACCCTACGCGACCCTCTTCGGTCAACACGGCGTGCTCGCAGGGGAAGCAACGTTCGCGCGGCAAGGCCAAGAGGATCGAGACTTCGCCCTGGTGACGGGCGGCATCGAGGCCGACCACCGAACCGCCTTCTGGCTCACCCACGACCTCGTCCAGCACGGCGGCGCTCACTACGGTGACATGCTCCTGTACGCCGCCGCTCGCCTGTCCTACGCCACGACCCTCCTGAGCCCAGGGGGACAGCGCGAGCCGAGCAACGACGTGCACAACTACGTCGACCTACTGCAAACACGTTTCAACCGGTGGACGCAGAAGGACAAGGCTTGGATCGAGTCGCGCCTCAGCACCTCCTACGTGTGGAACCTTCTCGACCCCACGCTGCTGTTCGCGGCCTATGCCGTCGCGGTGAACCACGTGGTTCATGGGCAGCGGTGGACCCACGCTCCGCTGCCCTCGGTCGGCGACGTCCGGTTCTTGCCCTGGTCGAGCGTGTCCCTGAGCCCCTTCGGCGTCGAGCACCAACTCGACCTGTTCCTGGAGAGCGACGGGGTCGTCGTGGACACCTACGGGCGCGTGGGCAGCAGCCGCCTTGCCTCGAGTGCAGCAGGGGGGCTGCGGGTCTCCGGCCTGAAGCCAACCCCGTTTCTCCAGTGGGGCGCGCATGTCGATGCGTGGTCCCAACCCGAAACGCTGACCCATCCGCGCAACGTGATCGATCGACCGCAGCGGCTTGGCGGAAACCTCGGCACCGAAGGAACGTTCGCCCTCTCACCGACTGCGGGGTTCGTGCTCGCCGTCGCCTACAAGACGCGGGGCTACCTGCCCGCGCGCCCCGTGGACAGCGGCATCCACGGCTACGCCGGCCTGCGCTGGTCTCCTCCCTGACGCCCAGCCATCACGCGCCCTGCCCGCTCGGGTCGCAAGCGGCTGATCAGGAAGCTCATCCCTGGTCCAATCGGCCGGTCCACCCTGATCCGGAGCGAAGCGACGGACCGAGAGAGTAACCTCTGGATCTTGCTCTGCGAATGGCAAGGCGGCCTGCCACCAACAAGGCCGGTGGTGCGTGAAGCGATTCTCACCGCGTCAGCAAATACGGCACGGCAACGTGCCGCGCGCTGCTGATTGATCAGAACATTCTTCGTTCCGTGTTCGAATTCCTCTTCCTAGTTCCTAGTTTTTTCACACCGCTTTTCGGACCGTAGCACCGCGGTCGCGTTTGCGATAATTCAGCCCGAAGAATGAAGATTCCACCAAGGGTGGGCCGAGGCGGGGGAAGGCGGGATGGGGGCCTTAGCCGAGACAGCAAGGGGATTGTGCCTCGGGGAGCACGCGCCGTGCCTCCGGATCTGGGGGTCCAACCACGGGCTAGCCTTTTCGTCTCAGGTCTCCTACAACGGCCCCGACGGACGTCATGGTCGACGACGAAGACAGCTCAATCATCCGAAAGAAGGATGTCACGACCGGCCCCCCCAGGATCGTGGTCATCGGCGTTCCCGTGCTCGGTTCCGTCGTCGCCGTCTTTCTCGTGCTACTCGTCATCTGGCTCTGGGCCACCGCACGAGCCTTCATCGTGCCGCAATCCGCCATGGCCCCGGCCATCTTCGGCGGAGACGAGATCCGCGCCGACGCCACCGCGTTCGGCTTCCGTCTGCCCGTGATCGGCAACGTCCGCACGGCGTCCGAGCCCGCGCGAGGCGACGTCATCGTCTTCGATTGGCCTTCCGACCGCTCCTACACGTACGTCATGCGAGTGGTCGCCGTGGCCGGCGACGACGTGCAGGTGCTTCAGGACGGTTCCGTCGACCTGCAGGGCAAACCGCTCCGTCGATGTGCGATGGGAACGTGGCCCAAGGGCAGAGATCGCAACGGGATCTCGGATGGGCGCAAGGCCTTCGTGGAGTGGAGCGGGGACCGGGCCTACGTGATCTTGCTGGGCGACGAGAATCCGACAGGAACGACGTGCGTGGACAGCCCGTGCAAGGTACCGCCTGGCAAGCTCTTCGTGCTCGGCGACAACCGGACAGCGAGCCAGGACAGCCGGCACTGGGGCTTCGTGCCTGTGGACCATGTGATCGGCAAGGTCAAAGACCCTCGTACTCCCGGCGACTTGCCCGCGTGGAACGCCTGCCTCACGACCGCCCCGTAGCGCCCCGAGGTAGCAAACGGGAGGATGCCTCCACGCCGTGCCACGGAGAGTGGCTCTTTTTTGACTCGACGCGCACTCAGCGAACAACCACCCACGTCCCAGCGCCTCGGTCGTCGCCCGAACGCACGCTGTGCCACCCTGCCGGCAACGACGGCTCCGTCCACCCGAAGAGCCACCGCGCATCGGCCACGGACAGGTTCACGCAACCGCCGCTCTTGGGCTCCCCGAATGCGTCGTGCCAGTACGCGCCGTGCAGCGCGAAGGGCTGGTGGAAGAACTGCGTGTAGGGGACCTCGGACAGGTAATACGACTTCTTCTCCGGGTCGGGCGACATCGTCCGCGTCACGTGCTTCCACTCGATGCGGAACGCGCCGGTGGGCGTGGTGTTCTTCGTGGGCTTTCCCCCCACCCGGGCGTATCCCTTCAGCCCGGGCGAGATCAGCGTCGCGAACATCGGCTTCTTGCCCTCGTACGCCACCAGCGTCCCCCAGTGGATCGATACGTCAATCCACTTCTCCCCTTCCGCAAGCTCCAGCCCCTCGGGCGCGCGGCCTCGCACGACCACCGCGTCGCTCTCGCGGATCCACATCCCGCTCTCCCGCGTCTCGAGATACCGCTTCCCTCGCTTCCAGCGCGCACGCCCCGTCAGCCCCACCCGATCCAGCCGCTTCCACGTCTCGCCTGCCAGAACGAAGCGACCCTTCGCGTCGTCCGGGTCCTCCGCGAACTCGGCCCCGGCGGCCCAGACCGCGGGAACCACTCCGTCCGGTCGCTGCCCCTCGGCCACTTCCTCGCCGCCCTCGATCCGGTACTTCGGCTTGGGCTCCCCTCGGATGAACGCCAGCGGCAGCTCGATCCCTTCGGACAGCATGGCTCCCCGGAAGGCCGACGGCTTCTGCAGCGATATCTTGTCCTTCGGCACGAGCAGAAGCTGCGGTGTCAGCAGCCAACTGCGCCCCTCAGCAAAGAACTCGTCCGTCCACGCGAGGGTCGAACGCGCAGGCACCATCTCGTACCTCGCGCGACCGTCCCCCGGCGTATGAACGTTCGCCCATGGCGACGGCGCCCCGTGAGACAGGAAAGCGGGTGGCTCGCCCGTGGCGGGGAAGAGGTCCACACCTTGGAAGTTGGGCGGCGTGCGCACCTCGTCCTCGCTCGCCCCCGACCGCCTCGCCTCCCTCAACTTCTCTAGCGCGGCAAGGTGCTTGTCGATCTTCCCCTCCCAGCGCTGCTGCTCCTTCGCGTCCGGAAGCTTGCGGTACACGGGGGCGTACCGCGACTCCCCCCACCGGTACGGCGCGTCCTCGTCCCTGCGCGCATGCGCCGTCTTCGCCTGGATGAGGGGATGGGACTCGGGCTCCAGGGTGGTCGTCCGATCGTGACAGAGAAAGCCCTTCGGCTGCACCGCATACCACCCGCCAGGACAGCCGGCCTTGCCCACGGGCTCAGGCTCTCGAAGGGCCACCGTGCCGCCGATGTCCAGCGTCCCGATCTCGGGCGACCCATGGTTCGGCTGCGCCCGGATGAATGCGTCCTGCGTGAGCGAACCCACCCGCCTCGTCGGGGATGGCTCCGCGGCAGGTTCCGGAACCGCTGCCGCGCTCGCGACGACAGCGACACGCGGAGCGTGCACCGAGGCAGCGACCGGTACGCTCTCCGGGGGCGCGGCAACCGCCTCCTGCGAGGGTGTGGCCTTCTGGCACGCAACCACCTGGGTGGTAGCCACGAGAAACAGGGCAATCCTTCGTACTGACATGGCGGCCCGACCTTGGCGCGCGGCATCGCGCCGGGCCAAGTTCCGTTCCCGCCGGCAAACTTCGCCACGATCACGGATCGCCACCCCCGAAGGACCGAAGCCCCCCGCCCCGCAACAAGAATCGACATCCCCATCCACGGCCAGCTCGTAACTCAGTGGCGAGGCACGACTTAACCGTTTATGCTTGCTCTTGCGATGAAAACCTGGGCCCCCCTCCTCCTCACCCTCTCTGTTTCCTTCTCCGCCGCCGCCGTCACGCAACCCAACGGGAAGACCATCCCCGTGCAAAGCGTGTACTGCGATGGCGGCAAAACCGCCGGTCTTGCAGCGGTGTTCGCCTGCATCTGTGAGCAGCCGGGGGTCTGCAACATCGGCGACCCTTGCCCCGGCAACATGGACCCCAACAGCTGCGACGACGGGCAAAACGGAACCTGCGAATCCACCCTGTGGCACGACTGGAACCAGGACCCGTGCATTCCCAAGAACCTGTCTGGCCTCGATCCCGTCGCCGACGCCGACACGCAGCCCGAAACCTTCCGCCCCGTGTGCCCGATGGCCTTCCGCATCGAGAGCCGCGGCACCGCGATGTTCCGCGACATCTTCGGCTGGTACAACGTCACCGGCAGCGAGCCGAGCGTCGATGACCTGCACGTCATGCTCGACTGCAATACCGTCGCCGGAGACACCGTCAGCCTCGACCTGCAGAGCGAGCCCGACTACCTCGGCGGCGAGATCGGCTTCTTCCTTGCCACGCCCCAGGACCCGCAGATGGCGCCAAGCTGCTCCGGCGGCGACTGCTGCGCAACGCTCGACCGAATCAAGGACGGCGAGGGCTTCGTGTACTACTCCGAGCCGAAGTACAACCCCGACACCCCCGGCCAAATCCATCTGCTCACCTACGACAGCCGCCTGTCCGACTACAAGTTCTACTTCGCCTGGGAAGACATCTACGGCGGAGACAACGACGACTTCACCGATCTCGTCACCAGCGTCTCGGGCATCCAGTGCAGCGGCGGCGGGCTCCCCTGCGACACCGGAGAGATCGGACTGTGCTCGTACGGCATCACCGAGTGTGATTCCGACGGCAACGTGGTCTGCACGCAGGTCTTCACGAGCTCCGACGAAACCTGCGACGCCGTCGACAACGATTGCGACGGCGTCATCGACGACGACGCCACGTGCCCGGACAACGGCATCTGCCACAACGGTCGGTGCGTGAAGAACTGCACAAGCGGGGAGTTCCCCTGCCAGGACGCGTTCACCAAGTGCGACTTCGAGTCGGGCTTGTGCGTCCCCGAGGACTGCATCGGCGTCACCTGTCCCTCGGACAAGGTCTGCCGCGGAAGCGAGTGCGTGGCCCCCTGCGATGGCGTGACCTGCCCCTGGGGGCAGACCTGCATCGGTGATGTGTGCCTCGACCCATGTGAGAGCATCAGCTGCGGTTCCGGCCAAGTGTGCCGTGGCGGCGCCTGCTTCGACGGATGCGGGCAGTGCAGCGGCGCCACCTGCGAGACTCCCTTGCGGTGCGACACCTCGAACGGTGAGTGCTACGACCCCTCGTGCGCCTCCGGTTGCCCCTCGGGGCAGCATTGCTCCTCTGGGTCGTGCGTGAGCGACTGCGACGGCGCCGTCTGCCCGGGCGGCGCGCTATGCGTCGACGGCACGTGTCAGGTGCCGGGAACGACGAACCCCTCCGACGCTGGGTTCGACAGCGGCACAGGCGGCTCGGGGGGAAGTCCGCTTCTCGACGGAGGACCCGATCCGGACGGGGCCGCTGGCGCCGGCAACGGCTCGAGCGTCTACTCGCCCGACGACAACGGCGGATGCGGCTGTCGCGCCCCGGCCTCTCGATCCCAGGGTGGAGTAACCGCCCTCGCCCTGTCCCTGCTGGGCCTGCTGCTCGCTCGTCGCAAGCGCTGAATCCCCTGCGCCAGCGGATCATTCCACTTTCGTCCCATCTCACACGCTCCCTCCCATCCGACTGGCCGCACGCCACGTGCGAATCTATGCTCCAGCGTCCACGGCTGCCGGCAAGGAGTTCCCTCGATGCGTAAGCGAACGTCCATCATCCCCCTGCTCATCCCCCTTCTCGTCGCGTGCGGAGGCCACGAGTCGGAGATCGACCCCGCCGGAAACTCCGGAGGCGCTGACGCAGGCCCTGACCCTGACACCGGACCCGGCGGCGAAGCGGGAACCGGCGGCGCGGCCGGCAGCGCAGGAGAAGCAGGGCAAGCAGGCTCCGGCGGCACCCCCATGAAGGACAACCGCGGAGACCCCTCCAGCTTCCCCACCAGCTGCATCGACTCCTGCCAGGAAGCATGCTCGACCCTCGCCTCCTGCGGCAGCGACCAGTCCGAAGCGTACCCGATGGAAGAGCTCGAGTGCCTCGAGCGCTGCGCCGTCGCCATGGAATCACCCTTCGACATGTGGGACGACGTGTCCGGCAACTTCCGCTGCTGCGTCTCCCAGGACGCCTGCTTCGACGTCGCCACCTGCGGCGGGTGGCTCGATCACCCCGCACCCGGTCCTTCGTGCGACACCCTCTGCGACTGCCTCGGACAGTACATGACGGTGCCTGCTCCCCCCGCGGACGTCGAGCCGCCCGAAGGCTACCGCTTCGCCGCCAACACCGTCGTCTTCGAGGGCGCCCAGCCCCCGAAGGCGTTGTCCCGCCCCGGCGTCGACCTCATCGGACACGGACGGTACACCGCGCTTCGGTTCTCCCTGCCCGTCGATGCCCAGCAACTCGCCACGATCACCGGCGGCAAACGCACGCTTCCCACGTTCCACGATGGCGACGGTCGTGTGGCTGCCGCGGTCGGCGACATCTTCGTCACGCTCCCCAACGTCTCTCGCCTAGGTCAGCTGCAAGCGAGAGCGAAGACGGCGTCGCTCTCCGCGCCCGTGCCCGTTCCCTACGGTCGCAACCTGTACCGTATCCCGAGCCAGGACCCGTGGAAGAGCTTGCGCGCGCTGCCCTCCTTGCGCACCGTCCCGGGAGCGCACGTGGAACTCGACATGCTGCGCTACTACAAGACGAGCCACGTCCCCAACGACCCTCTCTTCGTGGACCAGTGGCACCTGCGCAACACAGGGCAGAAGGAGTCCGTGCCCGGCGTCGACAGCCGCGTAACCGAAGCATGGGACGTCACCAAGGGTTCCCCGGACGTGATCATCGCCATCAACGACGACGGCGTGGACATCCTGCACCCGGACCTCGCAACAGATTGCACGGCCCCCCTGAACTTCCCAGCCGACTGGCAGGAACAGATGAAGGACCCGATGGCCGGCTTCGGCTCCCACGGGACGTCCGTGGCGGGCGTGGCGGCAGCGATCGGGGACAACGCCGAAGGGGGCGCGGGCGTCTGCCCTGCATGCAAGATCATGCCGCACATGGTCGGCGAAAAGGTCGGCCCTGCCGGCTTGAGCATGACGGACCAGAGCATCGCCAACGGCTTCGCGCTCATGGTCGACGAGGGAGCGTGGGTCATCAACAACAGCTGGGGCGTAGGTGGCGGAGACCCGAACTTCGCCGCCGCGTCGTTCCCCTCGCCCGCCGTATCGTCCGTGGTCAAGGCCGCCTTCACCTACGCCGAAACCGACGGTCGCGAGGGCAAGGGCACCGTGGTCGTCTTCGCCGCGGGCAACGAGAACGAAGTGGTCTCGGCCTACGGGAAGGAACCCACCGTCGTAACCGTGGGGGCCGTCGACGACCAAGGGTTGAAGGCTTACTACAGCAACCGCGGCCCCCACGTTCACGTCGCGGCCCCCTCGAACGGAGGCATCAACGGCATCGTCGCGACGGCTGCGGGGTCCGAGTACACCGACTCGTTCGGCGGCACTTCCTCCGCAAGCCCGTTCGTGGCGGGCGTCGCAGGCCTCATTCTCTCCGCCAACCCCGACCTGACCGCCGCCGAGGTGCGAGACATTCTCGCGAAGTCCGCCACCAAGATCGATCCCGTGTGGGGCGCTTACGACACAGACGGGCATTCCCCGTTCTATGGCTACGGCCTGGTCAACGCCTACGTGGCGGTGCGCCTCGCCGTGGGAGATTGCACCGAGCCCGATCAATGCCCCGCCCCTTCCGACGCTTGCGGAAGCGACTGTGACAAGCCAGCGTGCGACCTGTGCAGGACGACGGCGGACTGTGCTGACGGGCACGTTTGTCAGGCCGTTCCCCCGATCGGTCAGACGGTGTGCGTTGCCCTGGAAGGCAGCGGCTGCCCCACCGGGACCACTGCCCGCGAAGGCTACTGCATCCCGGACCGCACCACGTGCGATCTGTGCGCGGCCCAGGAATCGTGCAACGGACGCGACGACGACTGCGACGGGGACGTGGACGAGGGATTGGACTGCTCGGACGTGCGAGTGCTTCAGTGCCCCATGGCTGACGAAGGTTGTGTCAGCGAAGAGGTTTGCGCGGCCACCGTGTGCGTGACGTCGTGCGAGACCGACGCCGAGTGCGGAGAGGATGCTTCCTGCAAGATCGTCAAGGACCGATACGGTGCGGCCGACGCCAAGGTGAAGGGGTGCGCCGCCACGTTGATCGGGACGTGCAAGGCCGGTTGCGACATCCTCGCTTCGACGATGACCGACGCCGAGATCGACGACTTCGTGGCGTGCATGGGCGACGGGACGGCGTCGTGCATGAGCGCGTTCGGCTGCGCGCAGAAGCTCCCGGTCAAGATGTAGCCTCAGGGGAACGGGTCGCTGCGAGCCGCAAACGGGTTGTCCAGACGATAGAGCTTGCGGTCCTCGTTCCCCAAGAGCACGGACCACCCGTCCCAGGCCACGCTCTCGATCTGCTGCGCTTCGCTCATGCGCAGGTCGACTCGGTTCAACTGTCGTGCGAGGTACACGTCCGGTTCCTCCGTCCACTCGAACACGAAGAGCGCGTGATAGGTGAGCACGGCCAAGAAGCGCCCGTCGTCGGTGGCATCGGCCCCGGTCACCATGCCGCCGTATTGCAGCCCATCGCCCCCCACGCGGAAGCGGCCCAGGGGGCGCAAGGCGACCTCGGCCACCGAAGCCTCCTCTGGGATACGAAGCAGGGACGTATGCATGTCACCGCGGTGTTTGGTGAGCAGATACAGGTGACCCTTCGCCCAGAACAACGCCTCCGCATCGAAGTTCAGCTGGGATGGGTCAGGAAACGAACGCTGCTCCTCGTACCGAAACCGATACGTGCGATCGACGTCGACCTCAGCCTGCGCTTTGGCGGGGTCGGGCTCGGGAACCCTGTGAACGGCAAGGTCCCGACGCACGTTCATGTTGTTGCCGGTGTCGGCGATGTACAGATTCCCGGCGTCGTCGGTCGTGATGTCTTCCCAGTCGGAGCAGCTACCCCCCCGCACGCGTACGCTCCTGACCAGCGCACCGTCGCTCGAGATGGCGTGCAGGTAGGGTTCGCAACCGGAGTCACCGTGGGTCCAGAACACGCCCGGATGGCGACGGCTCCGGACGAGTCCGGAAGGTTCGCGAATGACATCGCTGAGCACCACGTGGCTGGGACGCGGGACCGTGCGGTCGGGCGGCTCTTTCGATCGGCACGACGGAAGCCCTCCTACGAATCCGGCCAACAACAGGAGGCATCCAAGGGACCGCCGAGGCATTCCGAGCAGACTTGGCGCATCACGCGCCCCCTGTCGACCGGAATCGCTGCGGTCACCTGCAGTAGTGGCAGGTGATCTGTCCCTGCGCGGTCGGGTACTCCTCGCCCAAGTTCATGCAGGCAGGGCGAGGCGGTGGCTTGCCGACTGGGCAAACGTAGGTGGCCTCGTAGCTCTGGATCAGACAGAAGGAGCACGCGGGCTCTCCATCGCACGGTTGGCAAGTCGTGGTGCTGCCCGAGCCACTCCCACCGCCTGGCTTCGATGCGGCATCGGCCCCCCCTTCTTGAGACGATTCGTCCCACGCGTCGGGATCGACCACGATGCCCCCGCATCCGGCGATCGCAGCCAGAAACGGAGCCCCCAGAGCCAACAACCGTCGCCACGAAGGCATGACACGGCGGAGCAGACCGACAGGTTTGCGCATGACCCTTCTCCCGGAAAGCAGTCATGCTCGTTGTGCGAACCTCGTGCCACCGGGAAGGGAGCGAATCGCACGGGAACCGCAGAACCCCGTGCACCCTGGAACGGCAAACAAGTTAGGATGTTGACGTTTCGCGAGTCTCAGCGGCGAGGAGAAACGTCATGAGCAACCAAGGCTGGGGTGCACCCCCACCGGCACCACCACCCGGCGGCTTCGGAGGATCGTTCGGCGCAGGTTCTAGGGGACCTGCGGGAGGCTTCCCCGGCGCAGCCCCGGGCGTGCCGTTCGGGCAGCCTCCAGGCCCAGGCATCTCCCAGTCCTGGGGCATCTGGGAGTCCATCACCTTCGCCTGGGACAGGGTCAAGTCCGACCCCGGCACCATCCTCGGCGCCCTGATCGTCGGGGGCATGATCTCCAACGCCTTCCAGGGGATAGGACAGGTCGTCGGAGACATCGACAAGAACGACCCCACCCTGCAGGTCGTCGTGCTCGGCCTAAGCCTGCTCAACATGCTCGTCTCGACGTTCATGACGGGCGGCATGACCCTCTTCACCATCAAGGTCGCGAGAGGAGACGACTACCAATTCGGCGACATCTTCCAGGGCGGTCCCTTCTTCTGGAGCATCCTCGGGGCCAACATCCTCATGGGCCTCGGAGTCATGCTCGGCTTCCTGCTGCTGATCGTACCGGGAATCATTCTGGCCCTCGGTCTGGGGCTCACCATCCCCCTGCTCGTCGACCGCGAGCAGGGCGTCATCGACTCCCTTAAGGAAAGCTGGGAGTTGACGACAGGACACAAGGGTGCCCTCTTCGTGTGGGGCCTGCTGGTCTTCGCCCTGTTCATCGCCGGGCTCGCGGCGTGCTGCATTGGCGTGATGGTCGTGGGACCGGTCGTCCAGATCGCCTACGCCTTCATCTACCTGAGGCTCTCAGGGCAGCGCACCGCTGACCTGTCCGTCGCCTAGTCCCAAATCGATGGGTGCAGCACGACACGGTCGAGTCAAGCGTGGGGCGCGGCACGCCGCGCGTGGGGTTGCGGGTCGAGCTCAGAACACCATCTCGAGATTGGCGTTCACCACGGTGATCGACTGCTCGTACTTGCCGCCGGAGTCAGGGCTCCTGGACGGCACTTGCCACGCCGCGTTGCCGCTCTTCCCGCCCGTATCCCGCGAGAAGTAGAAGATCTGGGTGACGTTCAACGCTACGAAGAGTGGCTCGATCACGTGGTAGCGACCACCGAGAGACACCGAGATGTCGTCGAAGTCCATCAGCGCGGGGTCCAAAGCCTCATCCGGAATGGCGTTGCCGTCATAGCCCACGCCCAGCATGAGCTCGAGCGGTTCTCCGATGAAGTAGCTCCCGCTCGCCTTCGCGCCCCAGGCGTCCTTCCAGTGCCGCGGCAGGTTCTGTCGAACACCGCTGTCAGGGGCCGGACTGCCGTCGTCATTCAGCTCGCACGCCTTTCCCTGTTCGCCGAGGCACTGCTGCTCGAACGCGCTCCACCGGGACCAGTCCATGTACACACGGAACTCCCACTCGTGCTGGGGGCGGTAGCGCACGCCAAGCCTTACGATATCGGGCAGGTCTTGATGAAGGTCTATGTCTTGGGTCGTGGGCGGCGTCGGTCCCAGCTTGGTCTGCAACGTCCCCTGCAGGGCCATGCCTCCCGCCACGTTCGGGCGAGACTGGTAGGACAGCCCGAGCGTGAGCTGGTCCGGAATGGCGTCGTACATCAGCCCCGCGCCGAACCCCACCTGCCATCCGCTCGCGTCCACGTACGATCGCCCCTCGAGCGCCACGTCGTTCGACCCGTCCGCATTGCGCGCGCGAAGGGTGTCGACCACCGACTTGACCAGGTTCCCCGACAACCCGACGCTCAGGCCCGTGTTGGGGATCTCGTAGGCCGCCGCGAGGGTGTAGTACGTGGACATGATCGTCCCGTTGAGCGAGTACCACCGGTTGGCACCGTCGTAGGGGCCAGGGTACTGCGGGTCGTCCTCGAACCTCTCGTTCTTGTCCCAGATGGAGGTGCCCCCGAAGGGCACGTAGAACCCCGCCCCGATCGCGAAGTCCCCGAACTTGGCAGATGCACCCACCATCGGCACCGCCAGCACGTTGAACAGCTTCGCCTCGTCGGTGTTGGCCCCCTGCGCATCCGCTGGCTCGGCCATATCGGTATCCGCCGGCGTGTGCTTGTAAGAAGCACGGCGAATCGCCAGAGACCCGTCCAGGAACAAGTGAATGCCCTCACTCTTGGCGATGCCCGCAGGGTTGTAATAGACCGCCGTAGGGTTCGTCGTCGTGGGATGCCCGTGCTCACCGCCGAAGCGGGCGGTGGAGAACCCCGACGCGTCGGCTTGCCCCGCGACCAGGACACAGCCAAAGGCCGCAAGGACGGACACAGCACCCAGTCGTGAAGTATGTTGCATGTTGGTCGGAGCGGCTTTGGACATGATTCCCCCGAGCGTCAACCCGGAGAATCGTGATCGTTCATCGTGAACAGGTTGACTCAAGACACGTAACGTTTCATAAAGCCGTCAGAAGCCCGCTGTCAATTGGAGAACACGTGACCCCATGAACGTTTCCGCCTGCACGCATGGTTTCTTGGCAAAATCGGTGTGGACGGGTGTTGTGGCCACTGCAGCCACCCTCGGTCTGGCCCCCCTCGGTCTGGGGTGCTCCGATGCCGAGGGTGAGTTCAACGATTTCATCGAAAGGTCCGCGAAGATCCTTCCGGCAGACGCGGGCAACGACGTGACCGGCGACGCGGGCGACTGCCTCAAGGTGACGCAGGCGGACGTCGCCTCCGGGTACTACTTCACGTTGTCGGCTGTCATCGTCCCGACCAAGCCCTTCGTGGTCGATGGGACGGTGACGATCGACGAAGCAGCGAACACGGTTTCCTTCAGCTTCCAGCCGCTGCGCGCGGACGACAAGACCACGCCGGTCGGCACCCCGATCTTGGGCGGTCCTTTTCCCATTCAACCCGACGGGAGCTTCGAGGGGGACTTCGGCGACATCTCGATGCACGGCGACGCCAATCCCATTTCGGGTAGCGAGCTTGCCACCGAGCTGGTGCTCAAAGGCGCCCCCGGCGGCTGGTGCGGCGCATCGGAGTTCGTTTGCGGGGACGTGGAGGGCATCGCGAGCAAGCCCCTCAAGGACTTGGACTTGAAGGGCTCGACGTTCACGATGCAGAAGCTCTCCGCTCCGGGCGTCTACCCCGAGCCCGTGATCAACTGCGCCGGCAAGCCCTGAAGTAGCACCTACCTGGCAAGAGCGAGGCGTCGCAGCGGGCTGGGCTTGATCTCGCCAGGCGACGGGTCCATCGCACGCCAAACCTTGTCCGTGGGACGCGCTCGATAGAACAAGCTCCGCGCGGGCGCCTCCGCCATGATCCCTTCCCAGGTCCGACGCCGGGGCTTCTTCATCTGGTCGAAGAGCCCATAGGGAAAGCCCGTCACAGGGTCCGTGGTCTCCACGAAGATGGCGTGCTGGTGGATGTGCCCGTCACGTTTCCGGCCCTGAATCGCGACGACATGTCCCGCGCCGAAGTCGTCTGCATGCTCGAGCAGGTAGGCGAAGAACTCCTTGCGCTTGGCGAAAGGAACCCGAGCGCCGTCCTCGATCTTCGCGAACTCGAACAGCGCGGGTGACGACTCCGCGAATTCGCCGAACGCGAGGACCGCCCGCCGGTTCTTGATCCCCTCGGCGTTGAAGTCGAGCCGCCCAACGACACGCTGGGGAGGCTCCCCACGCGGCCGAAACCACGTTCCACTCGTCCGCTCGTACGTGTCGAGCACCAGGTCCACGCAAACCTGCGGCGGCCACGGCGCCCCGTCTCGCATGAACACCGAATAGGACCGGCCGTCGTGACCGAACCCGGACTGCCCACGTCGGTACGCGTCGAACCAAAGCGACCGCAACGCACCATCCTGGAAGTGGTCCTCCGCGTCCACGGGACGGTCGAACGGGAGCGCTTCCATGACCTGCGTGTCGATGGCGGCCTCCATGGCCCGGCGAGCGCGCATGCGATGACCTTGGTCACGTATCCACGCCTCCACCGCCTCGACAGTCGGACGAGGCTCGTCGAGACAAGCGAGACGTAGGGTGGCGCCTTCCGCCGCAAGGACACCCCGTACCCATCGCGTACCGAACCGCAACTCGACGACGAGAGCCGACGCCACCCGGTGCAGGATGCGGACACGGTCGAACCCGACGTCCCGCGCGAGGGTACGAAGGTCCCGGTGCAGCGGGTTGGCCAGGTCCCCCGGCGACGACGCCACCCGGTCTCCGAACAGCAACTGCGCTTCCTCCCCTTGGTTGGGTCCCTCGGCAACCCTGTACAGGCTCACGTTGCGCACGCGGGCACGCTCGAGGCGAAACACCTGATCGCGTCGCTGCAGCCAGATCACGGGGTCTTGGAAAGCTCGGGCGAGCTGCAAGCTGCGCACGAGCGCAAGGGCGTCGTGCGGGTCCGAAGCGTAGACGTATCCCTCGGGCAGCAGGATGGCCCGTAGCAGGTGCGGCTCGTGCTGGTACTGTCGGATCAACCGGTCCACGCGAACGCCAGCCGGCGCTCGGTCGAAGGCCTTCGCGACGGCCCGTGCTGCAGGGGAGAGCAGCGTCTCGGGGACACGTTTCGGTTCGCGAACGAAGACCATGGGCTCTCCCAACGCCCGCCCTAGAACCTCGGCCCTGTTCGCGTCGAAGGCCGGGGCGCCACCGAGGTCAGGCTGCGTGAGCACAGCGCCCCAACGCGCGTGACATGCGCGCTGGTCGACGTCCAGTGCGGGGTGGAACGACGTCTCCGCCACGAGGGCGACGGGCTTCGCACCGAACGTGGCCCTCTCGCACGCCGGGGCGGCGAGGACCAGAGCGAGGAGCGCACGATGGCAGACGGCAGAAGGTCGGGGCATCTTCGGAGGCAACGCGTCGGGTCGGGAGAGGATTCCAGCGGCAAGCTTGGCGACGCCAAGAAGGTATCCTACTGCGGGAACCCGCAACAATCTCCCACCGTGCACGGGTCCGGAGGGGGCTGAGGACTTCCTGCCATTCCACCCATCCCGCACCCACTGTTCGACACCCCGTTCACCCTGCAGTCACAGCTGTAGCTTCCGCTCGAGGACACCCAACAGCTGAAGCCATACTTGTTGCCATCGCTGCATCCCCAATCGCAGTCGCACGTCTGGCTGCCTCCTCCGACGCCAACACCGCACGACCCCTCGCCACACGTCACGGTAGAATCTCCCCAGCACAGCATGTCGGCACACACCTGGTTGGGGCCGCAATCCTCAGGACCAAAGCACGGCGAGGTCATGCACGGGTCCGCGCCGTTGGCGCAGACGTACCCGACTTCGCACCCAGCCGCGTCGTAGACGGTCTTGCCCCCGCACCAGTTGCAGTCGGCGATGGGGGGGCACACGGGGGTTCCCCCCGTACCGGCCACGCCTCCACCCGTACCGGCCACGCCTCCACCCGTACCGGCCACGCCTCCACCCGTGCCGGCCACACCCGTGCCGCCTGTCCCGGCCTGGCCTCCCCCGGAACCACCTGACCCACCTGGCCCAGCGTCGTCGTCCGCGACGATCACGGAGCCACCGCAAGACAGCAAGACGAAAAGCCCGAGCGAGGCAAACCCGATCCAAGGACGAGACATCGTTCCTCCCATCGTTTGAAGAACGTCCCCATTGTCCCCCATTCCACCGGGTCTCGCCACCGCGCGAAGCCGCCCCCTGACCCGGAGCGAAGCGACGGGCTGTCAGAGCAACCTCTGGATCTCGCCTTGCGAATGGCGAGGCGGCCTGCCACCCATGAGGTGGCATGAGGTGGGGGGAAGGCTGGGATGGGGGCCTTAGCCGAGAGGGCAAGGGGATTGTGGCTTCGGGGAGCACGCGCCGTGCCTCCGGATCTGGGCCACCTTTCCCCCATTGACAGGCCCCTGCCACAAGGCTACGAGCGTCGCCAGTTGGCCCACGACTGAATACATTCCACCACTGAGACAACCGTCTCGCTCAAGGTGATCACATGTTCCACTATCGAATCTGGATGTCCCTCACTCTTTGCACGGTCATGGCCGCGTTCGCCGCGGGTTGCGGCGATGAAGCCCCGGTCGACGACAGCATCGGGGAGGACCGCCAAATGCTTGGCGACGGTATCCCGTCGTGGCTCGCGGAGATCCCATCGACTTGGGGCTGCGATCAGACACTGCAAGGGCGGTTCAAGGGATGGGACAGCGCGCATATGTACCGATTCCCCGGCAAGCTCGATTACCGCTACGACTTCGTGTTCGAGGGCAAGTACCCGGCCCACAAGGGCATCGTGATGGCCGTGTACGACACGGAAACGGGCGACCTCGTGGCCGCCGACTGGGCCTGGAGCAACAAAATCAAGCTCCAGTACGAAGCCGAGAAGAGCATCGACTACCTCGTGGCGGTCTACTCGATCGCGTGGCAGGCCACGGGCAACTACACCCTGTCGTCGCGCTGCGAGATCGTACGGTACTGCGTCGAATACGAGACGCTGGCCGAAGACGGCACCCCCTACCGCAACTTCTATGCGCAGAACGTGAAGACGTATGCCGCTGGCAAGGAGCTTCTGACCGAGGTGGGCCCCTTCGTGAACGAGAACATCCAGCAAGGATCCTGCGTTGCGCAGAGCACCTACTGCGAGCAAGTCTACGCCCCGGTCTGCGGGGACAGCCCTGAAGCACAGACCGAGTACGGCAACGTCTGCGAGTTCAAGTCCCACGTGCGGTCGACGGCGGGCCGTGACGACCAGTGGAAGGGACACTGGGACGTCGGCCCCTGCGACGACGCCACCGGGACGTTCTGCGGCGGCTTCGCAGGCTTGCCCTGCCCCGACGGATTCGTCTGCGTACTGGACGGTTCCTATCCCGATGCGGCTGGTTCTTGCCAGCCCGCTGCCTGCACGTATGACGGCCAGGACTACCTGCCCGGCGATTCCTTCCCGGCCCTCGACGGCTGCAACACCTGCTCCTGCACGGATAGCGGCATGGTCGCCTGCACGAAGATGGCCTGCGTGTGCAACCCCGGGACGGAGTGGTGGCGCCACTACGTCGCCACGGACGTCAACACCTGCGCATTGATCAAGTACGCCTGCCCGCCCAATACGGTCCACTTCTCCAACGACTGTGGTTGTGGCTGTGAGCAGGATGCGGCATGCCCCGCGTGGATCAACTGCATGCCCCCCACGGATTGCAGCCAGCAGCGAGCCGATTGCCCCTACAGCCCCGTCGCCTGGTGACAGACTCCCCGGGTCTTTGACCCGGTCGCTTCCTTCTCCTTTCCGGAGCCCCATTCCCGCGAAACGTCATGCCTCCCTCCTCCCTCGGGGCCCGGTTTGTCCAAACGGGTCGCATGGACGGAGCGCCAACGCCCAAACGGGTGTTCCCGGCTCCGAGCCCCGCTTTCACCAGCTCAGCTTCGGCTCGATGGGATGCCGCTAAGCGCCTACCAGCGGGCGAAGTCGGGCGGTAGAGGTCCGGGCAACGACGGTTGCTCCGGCCGCTCGAGCAGCTCGAAGTCGTGCCGTGCCACGAGCGTCGGGGTTTCCCCCTTGGGGCATCCTGCCGCCCACCACTGCCTCGCGACCTGCACGTTGCGAACGAGGACCGGGTGCAGGGGGTCGCTCGCGGCACGATCGAACGACGCCATCATGCCCTCATGGTCCCCTTGCGCCGCATCGATGCAAGCGAGGTAGTTGTAGGCGAGCCCCGGCGTCGGGTAGCCCAGCTCCAACGCCGCGTGCACGTGGCGCCGGGCGTCTTCTAGGGCACCTTCTCGATAGTACGCGGCCGCCAGGTCGATGTGCGCCGTGTGCAGATCCCCGAGCCGGTCGAGCACGTCCTTGCACTCCTGCACCCTCGGCACATGCAAGGTTCGAATCCCCCGGTTGGCCTCGAACCAGTCCGACATCAACCGCGTGTCCTGCTCGCTCGCGTCGAACGGGACCTTGAGCTCCTGGAAGTCCTCGGTGAAGTAGACCTTCGGGTCGATCCACCCGCTGCGCTCCATGAGCCGAAAATCATCCGTCCCGGGATAGATGGAGAGGCACGCAAACAAGGCTTGGTGCGGCGCCGCATCCCGGACGAACGCGAGGCTCTCCTGAAACGTCGCCGACGTCTCCCCGCGGTTGCCCAGCATCATGAAGTATCGAACCTGCATGCCCAGCTTTTTCGCCAGCCGGGTCACTCGCAGCACCTGCTCGGGCTTCACCTTCTTGCGTATGTTCCGGAGGATGGTCGACGAGCCGGACTCCACCCCGAGGCTCAGTCGTTCGCACCCCGCGAGTCGCATCGACCGCAACACCTCCTCGTCGAGCACGTCGGCGCGCGTGTCGCAACTCCACAGGAAGCTCAACTTGCGCTTCTTGATCCCCTCGCAGATGCGGAGCACACGCTTGCGGTCGACCGTGAAGGTGTCGTCCTTGACCAGGATCATCTTCACGGGAAGCTTCTCCAAGGCCGCCTCGAGCGCGTCCAGCACGTAGGCGTCCGAATGCGTTCGGTAGGTTCGCCCCCACGTCGTGCTCTTCGCACAGAACGTACACTCCCCCGGACACCCTCGGGACGTCATGAACAGGTGTGTTCGGAAGAAACGATGGGGCGACGGGAGGGAGTCCAGGTCCTTGATGCGATCGCGACGAGGGCCCACGATGACACGTGCGCCCTGCCGGCACGCGAGCCCTGTCATGCCCTCGAGGGTGAGGCCCTCCCCGAGCCGCCGGAGCAGCTCCAGCAACGTGTGCTCGCCCTCGCCGAGCACGACGCTATCGATGTCGGGGACGAAGGACAGCATCTGCTCAGGCAACGCGGTCGCATGAGGGCCTCCCACCACGACGTGCGCGTCCGGGTGCATGCGCTTGATGGACCGTGCCGTGATGGCAACGCCTCGACGGTTCGCCGTGAAGCAGGACATGCCGAACACGTCCGCGTCGATGGCGCCGAGGGCCTCCTCGGCACGGTTCCAGGGGAAAGCCGAGAGGTTGATGACTTTGACCTGGTGCCGAGCCTCCATCAACGTCGTGGCAAGCGTGAGCATGCCGTAGGGCATCTGAAAGAAGTCCCCGTCGAGGTCGGTGGGACGAAACTCCCTGGGCGGTCCATCTCCCGAAGCGTCGGCGGGCTGGCCGGCGCCGGGGATTTTCCACGGCGGTGGGTAGATGAGGGCAACTCTCATGGGGCGAAGGCGCCTGCTGAGCATAGGGCCGGGTGCGGCCGGCGGCAAACTGGCGCCCTCAGCCAGGAGACGGCAAGGACACCTGGGCCGTTCCTGGCGTGCCGCGGTAGGCGTCGACGAGGAAACAAGCGAGCCCGATGGAGAGCAGCAGAACGGCGAAGAACACGGCAGCAGCCGTGGTCAGCCGACTGTGATGGTACGGCCTCGGGTGGGTGCTTGGGTGAGCCCGGGGAATCGGCGTTTCGGTAGCGTCCTGGGACGAAGCCAACACCACACGCTCGACAGCCACGGCAGGTTCCGCCGGAAGGACAAGATCGACCGGAATGGAGGGTTCGACAGGCCTGTCCGGCTCTGCAAGCGCGGGAGGGTCTGCAATCACTTCCTCGACGGTGAGCTCGGAACCGAGCCCGTTGCCACTCCAGAAGGGTCGAATGGCGTCGCGAAACGCACGCGCCGACGGACACCGCTTGTTCCTGTCCCGCTCCATCGCATGCGCGATCGCCGCCAAGAGCCCGTCTGGGAGGTCGGGGCGGTGGGTGCGGAGAGGCGGGGCCTCATCCCGCGCAGCCCGCACCATCACGTCGTGCAGGTCAGGCCCTTCGAAGGGACAGTGCCCCGAGAGCAGCTCGTAGGTCAGCACGCCGAGCGAGTAGATGTCCGCCCGTCCGTCGATGGTCCTGTCGCCGCGAAGCTGCTCCAGTGCCATGTAGTGAGGCGTGCCGACCGTGGTGCCGGTTCGGGTGAGCGACGAGATGTCCCCGGCACGCGGCACCCGAGACAGACCGAAGTCGAGGACCTTCGCGAGAACCCCTTGCTCGGTTTGCAGAATGAACACGTTTTCAGGCTTGATGTCACGATGGACGATTCCGTGGGCGTGCGCGACCTCGAGCGCCTGGGCGACCTGATCCACCAGGTGCAGCGCGTCCTCGATGGGCAAGCGCCACCCCGACTTTTCGAGCAGGTGGTACAGGTCCATGCCCTCGAGGTACTCCATCACGAGGAAGGGGAGTCCGGCCGAGAGCGTTCCCACGGTTTCGATCGCTACGATGTGCGGGGACTCGAGCGTCATCGCGGCCCGAGCCTCGTTCGCGAAGCGCTTAACGATGCAGGCATCCCCCCGGTACTGGTCGTTCAGGACCTTGATCGCCACGCGGCGATCCGACTCGATGTGCCGCCCCTCGAAGACCCACGCTGTCCCCCCCACGGCGAGCTTGCGCACGATACGGTACCCACGCACCTCCGTCCCCGGCTTCAGCTGCCTTGGGGATCGAATCCGGGTGCGATGCTCACTCACCATCGTGCTCCGTGGGCAGAGTTACGCCACACTTGGATTTGTATGCAAATATCAAACCTCTGACATGGCCAGGCCATTTCTTGCGATTCCAGGAGGTTGGGTCGCCAGGGCCACGGACAGAGTGAGAATGGATCGATCTCGTGGGAAGGGACCTTTCACTTCGGGGGAGCCACGCGCAACCGCCACGCGCGGAAGCTTGCGGCGGAGATCAGACCCATCGAGGTCAGAAGGAAGACCCACTCCAGGTTGGCCACGGGGTTGATGACGAGCCCTGACTCACCCAGCCGAAGTTGCTGGAGGACCGGTGACTCGCGCAGCATCTGCTCCGTGGAGACCATGGGCATGTCGCGCGTCACCACGCCGCTGTACACGAAGCCTCCGACCGAAGCGGCCACGTGCAAGGCGAAGAGCGCATAGGTGACGAGGCTCGCGACGCGCAACTTGGGGCACCCGGTCTGTCGAGCCTGTGCGCTCAGGGAACGGGCGGCGAAGAGCTCTGCGAAGATGGCCGACGCGAACAGGACGAACGCACATGCGAAGTGGGGCACGATCCGGGTGAGGGGGAAGAAACCCACGAGGGTCATGCTGCCGCCCGCCACCATCGCCAGCGCGGAGGCTCGCGCTCCATCTGCGTTCGGTAGGAGGTTTCGGACCGACCAGGCGAACGGCGTGAGCAGGACTCCTCCTGCCACCAGGCCCGCGCAGAACCACCACCAGCGCGGGTTCTGTGCCTCGGCCAACTGCGAAACGTAATGCAGCGCCAACGAGTACTCCGGGTGTCCACCGTGGCTTGCGACGAGGGCGATCGTGAGCGAGGCCACGGAAGCGAATCCCGCCGCTGCGGCCCATACCGGGACGCTCACTGAGGCCGTGCTCTCGCGCGATAGGGGCTGCTGCAAAGGAATGCTCATGATACCAGCGACAGTGACATGGGACCAAGGGGCCCTTCGACCCAGATCCGGAGGCATGCCCCCATCCCAGCCTTCCCCCGAACAGTCGCGAACAGTCGGGGGAAGGAGCCCTCTCGCGCACCGCCCACCTTCTTGATGGCAGGCCGCCTTGCCATTCGCAGAGCAAGATCCAGAGGTTACTCTCCCAGCCTGTCGCTTCGGTCTGGATCAGGGTTCGACGTGGACGAGGGTGGCTCGCGCGCCTATCCTTTGCCTTCTTCGGGAAACCGAAGTGCCCGTCCTGACTACGCGAGCATGGCCGACCTCCACGACAAGTCCGAGAATTCCCTGCACACGGTCGACATCGAGGCCTTGTCGAGGCCCGTGGACGGCGCGCGGCTGGGAGACTCCCTTTGCATCGCGTGCTGGGCGATGTTCGACGGAACTGACCTTCCCACCTGCCCGTTCTGCGGAGAGCTCGTGCCGCCGGAAGGATGGGCGGAGCTTCCCTATCGATTCCTGGACCGCTACGACTTCTTGGACCTTCTCGGAAGGGGCGGGGTGGGGGCCGTGTTCCGGGCTCGCCATGTGGATCCTTCGCGAGGGGACCAGGAGTTCGCGGTCAAGGTCGTGCAGCAAGGGGCCCGTCCCGAGCGTCGGAAGATGCTCAGCACCGTGTTCGAGCGGGAGATTTCAGCAGCATCCCTCGTGGGGCGGTCGCGGCACTTCGTTAGGGTCCTCGGGCACGACACCGGAGACCACCTTCACCTCGCCATGGAGTACGTCCCCTGGCCTACGCTCAAGGCTCGCTTGCGCGAGGGCACTCTTGCCCCCGAGGACGCCGCCAGACTGGGCATATCCCTGCTCCACGCGCTGGAGGTCATGCACGCGCACAACCTCGTGCACCGAGACCTCAAGCCAGCCAACATCTTCGTGAACGAAGAGGATGGGGAGGTGCGGGTCAAGGTCGCAGACTTGGGCCTCTGGATCCTTTCCGAAGATCGGCGAGGCGATGTCACCGAGTCCCTTCCCGCGGGCACCTTCGCTGGCACCCTGGACTACGCCAGCCCCGAGCAGATGGACGGGGTCGAAGTGGGCCTGCGCTCCGATCTGCACGCCGTCGGCTCCATCCTGTGGGCCGCTGCCACGGGAGATGTTCCCTTCCCTGCCATGGGGGCGTCGTTCCTGTCGTCCTTGAAGGCGCGACGCGAGCTGGTGGAAGCGATCCCACCGATCCCCGAGGGCATGCCCCAAGCGCTCTACGACGTGATCAAGACCGCGCTGCAACCGCGTGCGGAGGACAGGTTCGCGAGCGCCCAGGCATTCGCCGTCGCGCTGGAGCAATTCGTCGCGGCGCCAGGGTTCGATCCGGCATCCATGCGCGAGACGCTTCCGATGCCCAGACCCCGCATCCCTGCGTCTGTCGAGAAGGTCGCCGCGCGTTCCTCGCTCCCATGGAAGCTGCTGGCCGGGCTTCTCGCAGGAGCCGGCGTGCTCGCTCTCGGCTACTTCGCTCTGTCGTCGCGCACCAAACCGCCGACAGACGGGACATCCGGGGCCGCTCCCATCCAGAGCCCTGCGGGGTCTTCCGCGGTCGAGCCACTGGACGCGGGCAGGTCCGCGTCAGGGCCCCCGGTGGTTGTGATGGCGCTAGGAGATCGACATTCGTGCGCCGTTCTGGAGGGGTGGGCTTTGGCTTGCTGGGGGGCCAACGAGCGCGGCCAACTGGGAGACGGGACCACGACAAGTCGGTCTCGCCCGGTCAGCGTGCCTGGGGTCAGCGACGTGGCGGAAGTGGGGATGGGACGGTCCCACACGTGCGCGCGAACCCGGCAAGGGGGGGTGTGGTGCTGGGGGAGCAACGCCGACGGGGAGCTGGGGGACGGAACGACGACGGCGCGCGCGGCCCCGGCGAAGGTATCGGGGATTCCTTCCGTCCATCGGATTTTCGTGCGCGGCTGTCGTGTCTGGGCGTCGACGGAGCGCGGTGAGACTTGGGGCTGGGGGTGTGTGGACGCCGAGCCAGGTCTTGTGCCGCGAAGGCTGCAGCACCTCGATGGGATGCGTTCGATCCACACGTGGGAGCAAGAAGTTGAAGGGGGAGCGTGCGCGTTGTTCGACGCTCGCCGCCCTCAGTGCTGGTCTTGGGGGACCGGGGACGACTTGCACCAGACCGCGGTTGAAGGGCTGGAGCGGAGCACGGAGCTGGCGCTGACGAAAGGGCACGGTTGCGCACGTCTCGAGAACGGAGAGCTTCGTTGCTGGGGGCTCAACGGCGCAGGGGAGGTGGGAGACGGCACGCGGGAGCGTCGTGCGTTGCCGGTTGCGGTCGCGGGGCTGGGAGAGGTCGAGCAAGTGCTGGTGGGGCCATCGTACGGGTGTGCGCGAACGAAGCGCGGCGAGGCGCTGTGTTGGGGTCGTGGTGAGAAAGGCCAGACTGGGGCTGGCTTCGAGGACAAGCTGGTCCCGGTGGTCGTCCCCACGCTGGCAGGCGTCGCTCAGCTCGCCACGGACCAGGGCAGTACGTGCGCGCTGACGGCGGAGGGCCGTGTCGCCTGCTGGGGCCCAGGCTTTTCGCGGCCTGATGCGGGTTGGGTCTGGGTGGTGGGCCTGCAGGGAGCCACGTCCATCGCGTCGGGGCGTGGAGTCTTCTGCAGCACGCTCGCGACGGGGGGTGCGGCGTGTTTCGGAGACGACGAGTTCGGGCAGCTAGGTGTGGGGCGTCCGCTGCAGCGATCGGTGCCGGCTGCGGTCGAAGGGGTGCGGGGCGCCACGACGCTGTGGGCGGCTTCCCGCAACGCGGCGGCGTTGGACGAGCATCACCAACTGCTGGGGTGGGGGCAATCCACGTGGGGTGCATTCGAGACCAACGAGAGTTTCGTGTCTCGCCCGGTCGTCATGGGCACAGGAGTGCAGGACGTAGCCATGGGGACGCGCGGGCTCTACGCACGCGTGCGGGACGAAGAGGGGGTGTGGAGCGTGCGAGCCGGCGGGGTTCTGTTGCAGGACCATGGTGTGGGCGCGTCGGCCCGTTACGCTTTCCCGCAGACGGTACCAGGGCTGGACGATGCGGTGCAGTTCGCGGTCGGCGCTCGCCACAGCTGCGCGAAGATGGTGGACGGCACGGTTCGTTGCTGGGGGGACAACAGCTACGGGCAGCTCGGCGACGGGTCTGCGAACGTGCAGAAGGTTCCCACGCCGGCCCTGGTTTCGGGGGATGTGGAGCAGGTGGCCAGCGGGGCGTACCACACGTGCGCGCTGCGCAAGTCGGGGGGTGTGATGTGCTGGGGGAGCAACCGGAACGGGCAGACGGGCCCTGGTCCCACGTGGACGTGCCGTACGGGCAAGAACGTATACCCGTGCGTGAGGAGGCCACGACGGGTGATCGGGGTGCAAGACGCCATCGCCGTGGGTGCGGGGCAATGGCACGCGTGTGCGCTCGCCGGGTCGGGGACGATCTCGTGCTGGGGGGCGAACGGCTTCGCGCAGCTCGGGGACGGCACGACGCGGGAGAGCGCTTCGCCGCAGCCTGTGCGGCACATCACCAACGCCGTGGCGCTCGGCGTAGGGGAGAAGCACGCATGCGCGGTGCTCCGAAACGGCGGGGTTTGGTGCTGGGGAGAGAACGGGCACGGGGAGTTGGGACGCGGGAGTGCGGATCGCTGTGGGCCGTTCAACGAGCCGTGCTCCACGACCGCTGGGCCGGTACAAGGGTTGACGGACGCGGTGCAGGTCGCGATCGGGTTGGGATTCAGCTGTGCGCTTCGGAAGGATGGGACGGTCTGGTGCTGGGGAAACAATCAGAGGGGGACGCTGGGGGATGGGATCCCAGTGCATCGCGCGGACGCGGTCGCCGTGTTGTGGTGACGCCAAGCGAGCGCTTCCCCCGTTCCGAAGTCGGGCGATCCCCCCGACAAGGACGTTGCGTCACTCCGGCCGCGACACGCGTGAGCGCGCGCGAAGGGGCTCGTTGACCGCGTGCTTTCGGGTCGCCTAGGCTGAGGGTGGAGGATCATCCATGGGACACTTGCACGACGGGAAGGCCATCTTCCAGGAGTTGCGCGAGCGGGTCGACAAGACGCAGTCGGGCATGCCGGAGACTCCGGAGGCCTTCGAGATCTTGTCGCACCTGTTCACGGAGGAAGAGGCGCGCATCGGTTCGGTGATGCCGCTGGTGCCGCGACGCATCGGCACGATTGCCCGGCGCGTGGGGATGCCGAAGGATGAGCTGGAGAAGAAGCTCGATCGGATGGCGGACAAGGGGTTGGTGTTCGACTTCACCCACCCCGCGCGAGGCAAGTACTACATGCTGGCCCCGCCGGTGGTCGGGTTCTTCGAGATGTCGATGATGCGGGTTCGTCAGGACATCGACCAGAAGGAAGTGGCGCGGCTTCTGTCCTTGTACCTGTACGAACGAAAGGACTTCCTGCAGGAGGCGCTGCGGGGGGGGACGCCGATTGGCAGGGCCTTGCTTCACGAAACGTCGATGAGCGACGGGGTGTCGTCGGACGTGCTGAGCTACGAGCGGGCCTCGGAGATCATCGCGGACGCGCCCAAGCTGGCGGTCTCGCTCTGCTACTGCCGGCACAAGCGTTCCCACCTGGGAGAGGCGTGTGATGCGCCCCAGGAGGTGTGCATGGTGCTGGGCAGGGCGGCGGAGTTCGCGGTGCAGCACGGGCACGCGCGTCCCGCGGAGAAAGCGGAGTTGCTCGAGAAGCTCGCGATCTCGAGGGAGCACGGGCTCGTCCACATTGCCGACAACGTGCGCAATGAGCCCACGTACATCTGCAATTGCTGTGGTTGTTGTTGTGGTCAGCTCTCGGCCATCAACCGTCACGGCATCACGCATGCGGTCGCGACGAGCAACTACTTGGCGCAGATTGATGCGAGCGCGTGCAGCGGGTGCGGCAAGTGTGTGAGGCGGTGTCCGGTGCGGGCGGTAGCGCTTCGGGCGAGGCCGCCGCACCTGCGAGCGACGACGAAGAAGAAGATGGTGGCGGAGGTGGACGTGGATGCGTGCCTGGGATGTGGCGTGTGTCACCCCACGTGCAGCACGGGCGCTCTGGTGATGAAGCGCAGGGAGAAGCGGGTGTTGACCCCCGAGAGCACCCTGGAGCGGGTGTTGAGCATGGCGCTGGGCCGAGGGCATGTGCACGACTTGTTGTTCGACGAGCACGACGGGCCGACGGCTGCGTTCTTGAACCGGCTGACGGGGGCCATCGAGAACATGGCGGTTTCGAAGACCCTGGTGCTGAACGAGAGCTTGAAGTCGAGGTTCGTCCAGTTCCTCGCGGCGCAGGCCAAGAAGGGCGCGCGGGGAGAGGCGGTCCGGGCGACCATGGAGTAGGCTCGTCCGCTAGGCGTCTGATCAGCCCGCGGCTGTCAAGCACCAAGCTAGCCGCAAATCAAGCGCGGTTCGAAGAACGTGCTTGGGGTCGGGGCTATCCGAGCCGAAGGCGCGACGGGTAGGCTCTCCCGACACGACCGTTCGCCCGACTCGATGAAAGCTGGGCAGGGAGCCGGAAGTTGCCTAGGATGGCGCATACGGCCGTGATTCCTGTTCGAACATCGACATCACCGCCCGAGGTCACGCCCCGATGACTTGGGTGGTCGCTGCCATCGTCGCCTTGGCGGCGTTCGTCCTGCTCGTCCGTTTGCTGTCGGGCGGACAGGCCGCGCCCCCCGTCGTCGCTGCGTCGTCGTCTCCCAAGCGCAAGCTTGCGAGCAAGCCCGCGGGCGCGCGCAGCGAATCCGGCAAGAAGTCCGGGCGAGGGAAGAATAACGAAGCCCAGGCCAAGACCAAACGACAGGAGTCCAAGCCCGAGCAGAAGACAGAGACTCGACCTGCCACGCCTCCGATGCCGCCAGGGTCCATACGCCCCCTGAGCATGCCGCCTCCGCCCAACGACTTCGACCAGGATTGGGATGACGTCGACGTCACGATGGTCGCGGAGCTCCCGGACGAGATCAAGGCGTTGCAGAAGGGGTTCCGGTCCGTCGACCCCAAGGAGGCCGTCGCGCAGGTCGCCCAGGAAGCCTACGACGACACCGCCGAGATCGAGGTCGTCGAGGAGCGGATGGTCGATGGGCTTCTCGTGGAGGAGCTTCTCAGCGACGAAGACACGGGACCGAACGCGCTCGTGCTTCCTGTGGGGGTGGTGCAATCGGACGTAGGGCGGCGCCGGCCGAACAACGAGGACCGTCCCTTGGACCTGCCCGAGCACTTCGTCTTCGGGGTCGCGGACGGGATGGGGGGCCATGCGGCAGGAGAAGTGGCGAGCAAGATCGCCATGGATACCCTCGCGCAAGCGTTCACCGAGAACGCGTTCGAAGGAGAGGCAAACTCCCTCTGGCCTCGCCGTGGCGACGAGCTGGCCCGAAGCATCGAGATGGCAAACCGTGCCATCTACCACGTCGCCTGTGAGGACGACTCGCTCAGCGGGATGGGGACGACGCTCACGGCGATCCGGTTTTCCCCCGAACGCCAGCGAGCGTACGTCGCGCACGTTGGGGACTCTCGCTGCTACCGGTTCCGCGATGGAGAGATGCGCCAGCTGACCAAGGACCACACGCTCGGCGCGGAGCTTGGGGCCAAGGGCAAGATGGCCACGCATCTGTCGAGGTCCGTTGGGATCTCCGAGTCGGTCGAGGTGGACCTCATGGTGGACGCCCCGCGTGTTGGGGACCGCTACCTGCTGTGCACCGACGGTCTGACGAAGATGATCACCGAGGATCGCATCGAGGCCATCGTGACCGAAGGAGAGATCGGCGCCTGCGTCCAGGGGTTGATCGACGAGGCGAACGAGAACGGCGGAAAGGACAACATCACAGTGGCGCTCATCGAGATCCGTGATCCCGCCGACGCTGGGATGGTGTAGGCACGTCGAAACCCGAGCCCCCCGCAGGCCACCGTGTCCACCCAGAGCCCCCGCTACTTCCACCACCTGAACTACAGTCTCGGCAACGAAGACTCCACGGTCGAGTGGGCGGTCTTGCCGGAACACGGCGGTCGCGTGCTGTGCGTGGCGGGCTGCGGGTCACGTGTCCTGCCCCTCGTCGCTCGGCAACCTTCGCACGTGGTCTGCGCGGACGTGTCGACCTCGCAGCTTCGCGTGACCGAGCTGCGCGTGGAGGCCGCACGGGCGCTCGAGCACGCCGACTACCTGCGGTTCTTCGGCTATCCACCGGATGTCGGGACGCCAGAGGTGCGCCGGCGGCTGTTCGACCGCATCGTGCTGTCGGACGACACGCGGGCGTACTGGCTCGATGTGTTCGACCATCAGGCGTGGGAGAGCATCCTGTACGATGGCCGGTGGGAGCGCACCTTCCGAAAGCTGTCACGGGTCAACGGGGTGCTCACGCGCGAGCGCGGTCGGTCGCTGTTCGACGCCCGCACCGTGGAGGAGCACGCCGCCTACTTGCGGGACCGGTTCCCTCGCAAGGCTTGGCTGTTGACGCTGTTGCTGTTGGGCAACCCGATCGTGTTCAACCTCATGCTCTACAAGGGGGACTTTCCCCGCAAGAACGTGCAGGGAACACCGTTCCAGTTCTACCGGCGAGCGTTCGACAAGCTGTTCGCCCAGGGGCCGGCGCGCGAGAACTTCTTCCTGCAGATCGTGTTTTTCGGGGAGCTGAGGTTCGTCCAGGGCAACCCGATCGAGTGTCGGCCCGACGTGTACGAGCGCATTCGGCAGGCGCTTCCGAACGTATCCATCGAATACCGGCTCGGCGACATCCTCGAGGTCGCGCATGCCGATGGGGAAGCGTTCGACTTCGTGTCCTTGTCCGACGTGCCTTCGTACTTCGCGCCGCCGCGCGAGCAGACCTACTTGCAGGACTTGCGACCGGCGCTGTCGCCGGGGGCTCGCGTGGTGCTCCGGTACTACCTCCGTAGACCGGCGCGCACGGTTCGGACCGGCTTCCGGGACATCACGGCGAGCTTCGCGGAGCCGATCGCCAGCGAGAAAGTTGGCGTGTACGAGATCGAGGTTCTCGCGCACGACGGCGCTTCCCCTTCCGACAGATAGGTCAATCCACGCCGTCTGACCCAGATCCGGAGGCATGGCGCGTGCTACCCGAGCCACAATCCCCGTGCTGTCTCGGCTAAGGCCCCCATCCCATCCTTCCCCCGCCTCGGCCGCCTCGGGGGAAGGAGCCCGCTCACGCACCACCCACCTCATGGGTGGCAGGCCACCTTGCCATTCGCAGAGCAAGATCCAGAGGCTACTCTTTCGGTCCGTCGCTTCGCTCCGGATCAGGGTCTGAGCTCGACGAGGGCGGCACGGGAGGGCGGGTGCAGGGCCCGATACGGTCCGGGTTCTGAAGCAACCAGGACAGCCCTGGCAGCGCCATGTCCATGGCTTTGGGGCTCGCATCCAAGTCCTCCCGCGTGCTGGGCGACTCCGCGATCTCCTCCACGAGGACTTCGTCCGAGGGGCCAAGAAGCCGGGACCGGGCGGTGGTGTCGATGGTCCACAGGCGTGTTTGCGACCACGGGAGTGGGACCGAGAAGCTCGGGCTCAACGTCTGTCCCCCCATGGTGTGCCAGCGCGCCGTTTGGGGCAGGGAGCGCAAGGAGCCGGCACCCTCGAGAAGCTCCAGCATCATGCGGGGCAAGTCGTTCTGTGACCAGCTTCGCGCATCGAGCTCGCGCTGCACGGGCACGAGCCAGCTCGGATCAATCGAAGAGGGAAAGACCCAGAGAGGAGCGATTCGCGCGACGGCCAGGGGCTCCTTGCTCACGCCGGAGCCGCTCGTGTGGTCGCCCAGCATCAGCACCACGGGCGTTCGTCCGTCGCTCTCTTCTGCTTGGACGAACGCTGGGACGAAGCGAGAGAGGGCCTGATCCAGGTAGGCCACGGTGACCCAGTGAGCGTGCTTGGTGGCGTCGGGAGTGACCGCCCGCGCGAGGGCCTGGGCGCGAGCTCGGGCATCGGCGGGCATGTCCTCGGGGGTTTCGAAGGGCCCATGGGACGAGAGGGTCAGCACACCGCGAATCCGAGCGCCGCGGGGCGACGCGCCGGGAGAGCTCGTCTTCAGGTCGGCCAAGACATCGGCGAAGATCTCCTGATCCGAAAGGCCCCAGGCCCCGCGGGCGCGCCCCGCCATACGAGGGGTGTGCAAGTAGCGAAAGCCGTGATCCAACAGCGAGCCGTCGTACCGATCGAACGCGAGATTTTCCGCGTAGAAGAAGCGAAGATCCGCCCCCGCTTCCGCCGCGAGGTCCGGCCAGCAGCGCAGCTTCAGGCCGGGCAAGTCGCGAAGAACGGCCATGCCGAAGGGCCCGGCACCGACACCGCACAGCATCGCGGACATGGCGCCGGCGGTACGCTGACCCGCCTGATAGAAGCGTCGGCCCACCAGCACGCGTGAGTCCCCGGCCAGCCGGTCCAAGTACGGGGTGAGACCTTCCGGCGCCGGGCCGCCCAGCGCGTGGATGTCTTCCGCCCCCACGCTTTCGAGCAAGACGAGCAAGAAAGACAAGGGTCGGTCCTGTGCACCCACCTGCTCTGAAAGCGCACGAAACGCGGCATGAAACGACGGGTTCGGGGAAGCGGCGGAGAGCTGCTCTGCCACGTGGACCCCATCGGGGCAGTACGTGACCGGCAGCCCCAGCATCGCGAGAGCAGGCACGGCGGAGGCCTCGGAGACCGGCTTCTCGCGCAGGGCTGGCTCGAGACCCACGATGACGTTCAGGTGGTTCGTCGTGACCAACGCCCCCAACAATCGGCCGTAGGGTCGCAGGGCATGGCCCCCGCGCCGTGTCTGGTGAACCCCGAAGGACAGCAACGTGAAGGCGGCCAGCACGCCCAGCACCACCGCCGCCTCTTGCCGCGTTGCCGACGTCCGCATCCGGCCCACCAAGGCCAACGCCCCTGTGAAAACCACGAGAGCCAGGGCCATGAACGGTCCGACGAGTCGAGAGGTGAAGATGCCGAGCTGGCTGCCGATGAACCCCATGTCGAACCCGTTCACGATGTCGATGGGAGCGATCGGAGCGCCTCGCTGCAGGATGAACTCGGAAGCACCGACGGTCACGATCGTCTGCACGACGAACAGGAGCACCATGCTCGCTAGAAGGAGTCGTCGCCGTGTGCGAAGCGCGAGGTAGAGCACCGCCGTGATCAAGAGCCCCAGCGTGGTGTTACCGAAAGCGCCTGCCAGGGCGACCGTCCAGTAGAATTGCCCACCGACGCACCAGGCAAGCGCGCCGGTAAGCACACCGGTCATGGCGAGCACCGCGAGCAGAAAGCCGAGGCCCACGTGGGAAAGCCAGGGGCGTGGGGCCCTGGGAGGCGCGGCGGTCACGTCAGACGGCATCGGGTGCAAGATAGCGCAAGGTTTGGTTCGTCACAGGTGTTGATGCAGTGGTGGATGCCAGCGTGTACGATGCCGGGAATCTCGCGCACGATGGCAACGAACATGCAAGACAACGCGCCGATCTATGATGTCGATGGCCTGAGCTTCTCCTACATGCTCGGGCATCAGAAGGTACAGGCCTTGCGAAACGTCTCGTTGCAGGTGCAACGGGGGGACTTTGTGTGTCTGTCCGGCCCGTCGGGGTCTGGCAAGACCACGCTGCTGAGCGTGCTCGGCCTCATCGAGCCCGTCCAGGAGGGCAAGGTTCTGTTCGAGGGACGCAGCCTGGCGGAGATGACCGAGAAGGACCGCAACCACGCCCGCCGCTTCCGCATCGGCTTCGTCTTCCAGCAGTTTCACCTCATCCCCGTGCTCACCGCCGAGGAGAACGTCGAGTTCTTCCTCACCCGGCAGGGTGTACCCAAGGCCGAGCGACGCAAGCGTGTGGACGAGGCCCTCGAGGCGGTTCGCATCACGTCCCAGCGCAAGCAGAAGCCCCTCGAGATGAGCGGAGGCCAGCGTCAGCGTGTGGCGCTCGCGCGGGCCATCGCCAAGCGCCCCGACGTCATCATCGCCGACGAGCCGACCGCGAGCCTGGATCAGGCGACGGGCAAGGAGATCATGCAGATTTTCGTCGAGCAGACCAAGGAGCGCGGCGTGAGCGTGATCGCGGCGAGTCACGACCCGATGGTGCTGGCGTTCGCGGCCCGAAAGATCGACCTGCGGGACGGGGAGGTGGCGTCATGCTGATCCTGGTGGCGCTTCGCAATCTCCTTCGCAATCCGCGTCGTACGTTCGCGGTCTTGCTGACGGTGGCCGTGGGGGTCGGGTCGATCTTCCTGTTCCACGGTTTCAACACCGGGATCATGAACCAGTACCGAGCGAACGCGATCCACGCCCGCTACGGTCACGGCCAGCTCAACACCGACGGCTACCGCGAGAAGGTCTACGAGAAGCCGTGGGAGCATTGGATCAAGGACGCGAAGGCGGTGGCCGACGACGTGCGCGGCATCGACGGGGTGCAGCAGGTTTTCCCGCGGGTGGAGTTCTTCGCGCTCTTGACGAACGGTCGGGTAACGGTCAGCGGCAGGGGCCAGGGCATTGATGGTCCGGAGGAGGCGAAGTTCTTCTACACGCTGAACGTGGAGCAAGGTGAGACGCTCTCGGACCAGAAGGACGGGATTCTGCTTGGGCGAGGGCTTGCGCGGGCGCTCGACGTGAAGCCGGGGGACCGGGTGACGGTTCTGGGTAACACGATCGAGGGGACGATCAACGGGCTGGACCTGACGGTGACGGGGTACTTCCACACGGGGTCTCGGGAGATGGACGACGTGATGTTCCGGATCCAGCTGGATCAAGCGCAGCAGTTGCTGGACACGGATCGCGTGGAGACGATGGCCTTGGGGCTGCGGAGTCTGGACGACTGGGACCGGGTGGCGGCGGCGGTCGAGAAGGGTCACCCCGAGCTCGAGGCGGTGCCCTTCGCGGTGCTGGACAAGGTCTACTACCAGCACTCGGTGGACTGGTTGAAGCAGCAGTTCGCGGTGATTCAGATCATCATCCTGACGATCGTTCTGTTGGGGATCCTGAACACCGTGGCGACGGCTATTCTCGACCGCAAGCAGGAGATCGGGAACCTGCGAGCCAACGGCGAATCCTTCGGCGACGTGATGAAGATGCTTGCGTGGGAAGGGTTGGCGCTGGGGGTCCTTGGCAGCACCCTTGGGCTGGTGATGACGATGCTGCTGGTGTACGTGGGCTTGCGCAACGGGATCCTGATGCCGCCCGCGCCCGGGTTGACGAGGCAGTTCGAAGTCTTCATCGAGCTGCAGGCGCCGATGGCGGGAGTGACGTTCTTGATGGGTCTGGCGACGGCGTCGGCGGGTACGATGCTGGCTGGCTGGCGGGTGGCCCGGATGCCGATCGGCCAATCGCTTCGGTCGGTGTGACGCGCTCGGACGTTGAATGAATCCCGTGTAGGACCGTCTATGACCTGTGGGTGTCGCCTTGCCCATCCTCATGCTATCGAAGAGGTCATGATGCTGCGTCGTCTTATCCGGCCCATCGTTCTCGTGTTGTCCGGAGCGGCCTTGGCCCTCGGCTCGGTGGCGGGGGTGCCTGACCTGGTTCCCGTGGTGCAGGCGGCAGAGCCCACGGCGGCAGAGATCCTTCGCAAGGCGGACGAGGTTCGGAACCCGGACGAGTCGTACTTCCTGAAGGTGGAGGTCGTGACGTCGGAGCACCCCGACCGGCCTTCGGAGTTCGATGTGTCGCTCCTCGGCAACGACAAGACGCTCATCAAGACGGTGAAGCCCAGCCGGGATCGCGGTCGGAACATGCTGATGAGCGGGACCCAGATGTGGGCTTACATCCCGAACCTCAAGCGGGCCGTGCGGGTGAGCCTCGGCCAGCGGTTGGTGGGCCAAGCGGCCAACGGCGACATCAGCCGCATGCGATGGTCTGGCGACTACGACGCGACGATCGAGAAGCAGACGGCCCAGCACTGGACTCTGCTGCTGACCGCCAACAAGTCAGGGTTGACGTACGCGAAGCTGCGAGTGGTCGTCGAGAAGGGAACGTACCATCCGGTGGGAGCGGAGTACCTGACGGCATCGGGCAAGCTGCTCAAGAAGGCGGAGTTTGCTGCGTACCGCGAGCTGTGCGGGCGCCAGCGGCCCTCTGAGATTCGGATCCAGGATGGGGTGCGGCCGGACGACAGGTCCGTGATCAAGGTGCTTGCGATGGAAGTTCGCAAGTTCCCTGCCTCCTTGTTCGTGCCGGAGAACCTCGAGTAGGGACATCGTGATACAAGAGGGATCGTGCGTGCCCGCCTCACGGCCCCGCTGATCTCGCTCTCGTGGTTCATGGCGCTTCCCGCCATGGCCGCGGACTGGGAGCACACCGACGACTTCGAGCTCGGCTACCAGGGATCCATCTTGACCGAAGACGGCACGGTCTCGCGCAATCGTCCGTACGGCTTCATCAAGCATCAGACCTCGGTGTTTTCGGAGGACTCTCCGACCCGGTGGAGCATGGACGCCTCGCTGCGCGGGTGGGTCGACGTCCGCGGGGACCTCGACAACGAGGTGCAGGGCAAGCTTGACCTGCGCGCGCTCAGCGTGTCCCGCGCCGACGATCACACCGACATCCAGCTCGGATTCCAGCAAATCGCGTGGGGAGAGACCTTCGGCCTCCCGATCGCGGACCTCGTCAACCCGCGGGATTTGCGCGACCCGTTCTTCGTCGAGATGGACTGGGTCCGTCGATCGACGTTCACGGCCAACGTGCAGGTGATGTTCGAGTCGTTGCGGTTGCAGGGGGTGGCGACGCCGGTCCCCCGCAACAACGTGCTGCCGGAGCGTGGGTCTGCGTACGACCCGTTCCCGCCGATCCTCGACGGGGCGCGCGTGCAGGACCAGCGGGACTTCCCGCTCGATCGGTTCGGTCGCGACGGGGAGTACGGGGGCCGGGCGGGGTACTTCTTCGAGTTCGGGCTCGACGTCGGGCTGTTGTATCTCTTTCACTGGAACCGGACGCCTGTGTACGAGCTCGAGCTGCGTGGGTTGGAGGTTTCGCTGGTGCCGGTGCAGGAGCGGGTTCACACGGCGGGGTTGACGTTCTCGAAGGCGTTCGAGGACTGGGTGTTGCGAGGGGATACGGTAGTGCATGTGAACGCACCGAAGATCGCGGACGATCTCGGGCCACCCGAGCGGGTGACGCACGTGCAGTCGGTGTTGGGCGCGGACATGACGACGGAGTCGGACTGGGTCTTGGGGGCGCAGTTTCACTTCGATCACCGCGGGGATCAGAGTCTGCAGTGGGTGAGTGCGCGGGTGCAGAAGCTGCTGTTCGATGGGGATCTCGAGCCGCAGGTGTTCGCGTACGTGGGGGTGGACAACACGGACCGGTGGGTGCAGCCGCGGGTGGACTGGCACGTGGCGGAGCCGTGGACGGTTTCTTTGCGAGCGGACTTCGTGTGGGGGACGACGGACGATCGGGCGGGGGATCTTGGGTTCTACGACGGCCGTCACCGGGTGATGTTGTGGACGAGCTTGAGGATGTGAGCCCGCGGGAGCGGAGGTGGGTCCGATGGCGGTGAAGACCAAGACGCTTGCGGTGCTGTCGCTTCCGGTGGTGTGGGTGGTGTGCGTGCTGACGGCCGCCGGTGTGTTGCTCGTGTTCGGCAAAGGGTTCACGGAGCTGGGCACGCTCGGCGTGGCGTCCGTGGGGATGGGGACGGGCCTTGCGTTGTTGCTCTTCATCCTCGTGGGCGTGCCCTACCTGGTCTTGTCGGGACAGGGCGACAACATGGCGCGCGCGTTGCCGGCGCTCGAGAGCTACCTGCGGCGTTGGCGCATGGATGGGACCTTCGGGCCTCCGCGCAAGGAGATGGGGCTCACGTGGCGGTACACGGGCCGCATGCGGGGCATCGACATCTACGCGGATTTTTCGGCCACCGAGCTGCGATTTTCGCCCACGTACCACGACATGTCCGCGGTGCAGCAGCGGTTCCGCATCACCTGCCTGTGCGTGGCGGCGAGGATGCCCGCGCGCGACGTGTCCACGGCCCGGACGATCTGCGAACACATGGAACGGCGATTCCCGGACTTGTCTTTCGTTTCGTTGCCGGGTTCGGATTGGGTGTCCCTGAACCGGCACGTCGATGTGACGGGCCCGCAGGGGGAGATTCTGTTTCCGCCCGAGCGGATGGGTGAGTTGTTGGAGACGTTTGCGCAGGTGGTGGGGGAGAGTGCCGGCCGCGTGAGGTGAGTGGGGGTTCGTCTACGGTTTTCGTCCAGGTACGTTGATCGGCCGAGCGTCAACTCGTCGAACAACGTTGACGGCGACGGCGACGTGGACCTGGACGGTACGTTGATCGGCCGAGCGTCAACTCGTCGAACAACGTTGACGGCGACGTGGACCTGGACGGTACGTTCCTCGAGCCAGGCCCCAGTCGGCCGAATCCTCACCCTTCGACGGGTTTGTCTTCCTGCGGCTTGGCGGGTTGCGACTTGCCCGCGCGGGTGAGGGACAGCTCGTCGAAGTAGCCGAGGGTCTGCTCGGCGAGGTTGCGGGGAAGCGCCTTGTTCGCTTCCAGCTCGTCCATCATCATGGTGCGGGCGCGGGTGAGCAGCCCGATGGTCTGTCCACGCAGTGCGCCGGCCGGACCGCGGTCCGCTGCCGTCTCGGCCCGGGCTGTCGCCCGATCGCTGTAGAGCTGTTCGAGCTGCTTGCCGGCCTCGACGTACTCCTTGACCCACGCATGGAGGGTGCCTCCCAACACGGGAAACGCATCCAGGTCGGCCTTCATCGCTTCCATCTTGGGCGCGCGGCGCGTCGCCGCCGCCGCCTCGGTGGGATACGACGCCCGAAGCTCGCTCAGGACCGGGATGAACGCGTCGCGGATCGCCTTGGCACGTCGAGCTTGCTCCGGCTCGTACGCCTCCAGACGGATGTAGGCTTCTGTGATGAAGTAGACCGCCGCACCGAACGCATCGTGACGCGTGTCCTTCAAGCCCAACTCCTCGGCGAGGGGCACGCCCACACGCACAGATTCGGGGAGTTGCTGGATCGCGTCGCGCTGGGCGACGAACAAGGGTTCGTACATCCGTCCCGTTGCGCTGGAGCGGAGCGTGTTGATGCGTTTGCCGAGCAAGTCGTTGAGGCCGAGAAGCAAGTCGTCGAGCAAGAGATTCCGCATGTTGGTCTTCCTCCTGGGGGTAGGTGAACAGGAGGGCGTGTCGCCCCCGTTTCGGGAAGGCTGAATAACCGTGCCATCCACCGCCGGCAACACGAATCCACCTTGTGCCCCAATTGCACACATCCAAAACCGTGCCCGACCGGGCGGTCTGGCATATCCCGACATAGGCCAGGCGTGCCCGACCACGGTGGAGGGATATCCCGACATGTTCGAGGCGTGGTCGACGAGGCAGGTGGGGATGTCCCGACATGGGCGAAGCGTGCCCGACCACGCTTGAGGGATGTCGCGACATGGTTCGGGCATGGCGGACCAGGCGTGGGGGATGTCCCGCTCGTCCAAGGGATATCGAGAGGCATACCTCTTGCTCCAGTGAAGAACGGACATTTTTCTCACATCCTTCCCCTGGAGGAGCCGACATGTGCGTCCGAAATGCGTTGGAAGGAATCCCCGTCACACAGCGACCTTCGTCTTCCCTATCCGCGGGCTCAGAGCCCACGGCAACTCCGCGTGAAGCCCGCCACAAGGGCGGGCTTTGCGCGATCACGAAGTGAGCTCGCTTGGGGAGGTTAAGGCCGGTTCCTTCCTCGAATTGCAGCGAGCCGGGGTGCCCCAGAAGGGATCGAAGGCACGGTTCGACAAGGCGTACCGTGCGAAGCCCGCCCTGGCGGGCTTCCCCAATTTTGCCGTGGGCTCTGCAGCCCGCGGACCGGATCCACTCGACAGCCCCCGGTGTCATGCAGTTCCGTGAGATTGCTCGCGCACAGGCTCGTCTTGACTTGCGAAACGCGTTCGACTCTCCTATCCCCGCGTCGAGTCGATTTCGAACTGACTTGGGGCTTGACTTTCGAAATCCATTCCAAAGGATCTCCCATGCGTCCTCGCTTCGTAATTGCTTCCGCTTTTCTCGCCCTGCCCCTCCTCTGGGGCGCGGCCTGTTCGACGGTCGAGGATACCGGGACGTGCTCGGACTCCCGCACGTGCAAGATGCAGTGCGAGGGGCACTTCCTCAACGATGATGGTTCCGTTTGCGAGACGTGCCCCAAGCGGGGAACGGACGGTGTGTGGAGGTATTCGGACGGCCGGGTCGAGAACGTGGACGACTCGACCTGCTCTGACGCCGGTCCCGACGCCGATGGTGCGGCGGGTGCCGGAGGCACGGGCGGCACGGGCGGAACCGGGGGTACCGGGGGTACCGGTGGCGAGGCCGGTATCGACGCTGGCGACGCGGAACCCGACGCGGACGCGGGCGACGCGGAGGGAGGCGCGGGGGACGGCGGCGACGCCGAGGCCGAACCGTATTGCGACCCCACTTCGCTGCCTGGGGACGACGCGTGCGTCATCGCGGACGACTACGGCATCTTCGTGAGCCCCGACGGCACGGACGACGCCACCTGCGGCGCGAGCACCGCGCCTTGCGCCACGATCACCCAAGGCATGGCCCGTGCGAAAGCCGACAACAAGCGCGTGTACGCATGCGGCAACGGCGGCGACTACGCCGAGAGCGTCACCGTCGGTGCCTCCCTCGATGGCCTGTCCCTGTTCGGTGGCTTCCGGTGCTCCGACTGGTCGTACGCACCATCGACGGTTCGCGCCCATGTGTTTCCTGCGGGTGAAGGCGTGGCGTGGACGGTCGACGGGGTGAACGGGCTCACGGTCCACGACTTCGCGATCGAGTCGAGGGACGCGACGACACCTGGGGCGAGCAGCATCGCGGCAGTCGTGCGCAACGCGAGCGGGGTGGTGTTCAAGAACTCGACCTTCACCGCGGG
>CAZAWR010000065.1:0-11177 GCA_964488865.1 uncultured Polyangiaceae bacterium
CTGTGCGCCGAGACCTTGCCGGTCCGTCGGCCACCTCATCCAATCTGGAACCGGGAGCTGGGAATGGAGAAGTTGGCTTGGTGCGCAGGCCCGAGGTGTTCTTCGAGAACTTCCTCATCATTCGCAAGACGCGCCCTATGACGACAACCGTTGTGCAATATCGTTGCCCTGCGCCGTTCCTCCTTCCAGCCATGAACCAAGCCCCATTCATTCATCCTTCCGGTTCCCGGTCGTCCACTCACCCGCTATCTGCCCCATTCATCCTTCCCGGCTCACCAGTTAACTTCGGACACACATCACAACGGGTAGTTCAAAATGGGATCTGCACCCGAGTGTGATCCCGGTACTCCGACTGCCCCCTTCAGTTCGGGCAGCACACGCTGTTGAAGTCGGCTCCCACGTCGCGGTTCGCACAACCACGCGTTGCCTTCGCGCGCTGTCGCTGCGCGAACGAGCTACCCCGGATGTCGTAGGCCATCGGGGTCGAAGGCTTGTATCGCTGGCAGTCCTCGTCGAGGGAAGGAGCGCGGGTGATGACCGGCGGCGGTGCGTCGTCGACCCAGGAGCCGCTGACCGCGGCCGCGGGGGCCCGGGGAATCTTTTCCCCCGGGAGGAGACACCGCGTGGGATCGTCCTGAAGCGGCGTGGACCCGGCAGGGCACGTCGTCCCGTCCACGTCGGCGGCGCAGCGGAAGCCCAGGTGCGCTCCCCACTCGTTCGGGCGGAAGCGATTGCGAACCCAGGTCTTCATCCACTTGGGAAAGCGTCGCGAATAGCCGCCTCCCCGGTACACACGCCACTCTCCGAGGGGCTTCCACCCCGCGTGCTTGACGAAGGGGCTCGAGGTCCACTCCCAGACGTTTCCCGTCATGCCCAAGAGGCCGAAGGCGCCCGGCGGGTGCGCGCGGACGGCGCACGTCTCCCGGTGGCTGTAGCAGGACAGCTTCATGGACGGGGAGGCTTCCCCCCAGGCGTAGGTGCGGCCCTCGCTCCCGCCGCGGGCCGCGTACTCCCACTCTTCCTCCGTGGGCAGCCTCTTTCCGAACGCCTTGCAGGCCTGCTCCGCACGCGCGAAGTCCACGCAATTGATGGGGTGATCCGCCTTCTGGGGTTGCTCCCCCGTGCAAGAGAACCCGTTGTCGAAGGGCGCGGCACACCCCCCCTTCTCGACACAAGCGCGGTAGTCCGACGCGGTGACTTCGTGCAAGTCCAGGCAGTAGGACCGAAGCGCGACGTCGTGAAGATAGTAGTCCGAGGCCGGGCTCACGGCGTACGGGGCCCCCATGCGGAACACCCCCCCCTCGATGCGCACCATGCCCGTCGGACATGGGTCCCCCGAAGGCGCCGTCGCGGACCCGCTCCCGGCCGGCGCCACCGCGGCCGGCAACGCAGACGGCAACACCGCCGGAGACACAGCCGAAGACACAGCCGAAGACACAGACGGAGACACAGCCGCGCTCGCGGACGTCACGACCGGCGCAGAGGAAGCAACCCACGGGGGCGACCCGGCCGCCGTGTCCTGGACGCCTTCGTCCAGGGCGCAGGAAACGACGCTGACCGCCAGCGCCCACCCCACCCATTGCCCTGTTCGAGTCCAACCCATGCCGTTCTTTCCGCGCCCTCCGCCCCCTCAGCGGCAGTTCGAAAACACGCCCTCGAAGAGCGCCTTCCCCAGGCGCTCGTGCCCCTTTGCGTTGAAGTGCAATCCGTCGTTGAACGGCGGTACGATCTCCGGACATAGCCTCTCGGCGTCACCGCAGGAGAGCAACCCGTAGGCGTCCACCACGTGCTGGACCGTGCCCTCCCTGCGCTGCAGGCCAATCCACCGGTTCACCTCGAGCGTGGCAGCCGCGCGCGTCGGGTTGAAGTATCGGCGAAACCCTCCCCAAGGGGCGATCGTGAGCGCCACGACCTGGCTGTTCGCCTCCTTCGCCATCGTGTACATCGACAGAAGGTCCTTCTGAATCCTCTCCGGCGTCCGCTTCGCCGTCAGGTCGCTGTACACGTCGTTCACCCCCCCGAACACGATTACATGCGTGTACGACGGCTTCCCCGGCCCGGTCACGTCGCGCTCGAACCGCCGGCGCATCTGGTTCACCATCTCGCCGCCGCGCCCGTAGTTGTCGAACTGGCTTTCTGGACAGCGCTCCCGCAGGTACGAGAGGAACTTCCCGCCCCCGCTGCGCGCGTCGGTCAGGGAGTCCCCGATCGCCGCCACGACATACCGCTTCGTCGTCGGGGGCTTCGAGACCCCTTCGGCCGGCGCGTCGTCCGCGACGGCGGGGAGCACGGCGGTGGCGCATGCCAGGAGCGCAGCCGCCAGGAGCCGGCGATTCGTACGGGGGACCATCGGGAGGAACGTAGCATGCCTTGGGCCGTTCGTTACCCATCGGGGGGGATCGCAGGGCACGGTCGCCAACTTCTTTGCCTGTTTCGCTGAACGTGTAACAATGTAGGTAAAATGATTACACGGAGGTCAAACATGCAAGTCTTCCACGAGCGCCGAGGCCAGCGGAGCGACTCCAAGCGCGAGGCCCTCATGCTGCAACTGCGCGCCTGCGCGCGCCGCGCCGGGGTCGAAGCCATGGTGCTGGCCGATCAGCAGGGCCGCATCATCGCACGCAGCGACCGTCTCCCGATCGCCGACGACCTCGCCTCGTTCAGCCCGTTCCTCGCCAAGCCCAAGACCTGGTTCGGCCAGATGAGGTTCGACGGGGAAAGCCGGACCGTGGCCGTCAGCCCCTTCCAGCTCGGCTCTTCGACCGCGTTTCTCTGCGCGGTCGGCGCGAAGCGCCACTCCATCGGCGGCGTCTTCCTGCAAGCTACTGCTGGCGTCCGCCGCATCATGACGACCTGACCGCCGCGGACCACGACACCAGGACGTGACGCAACCCATGCGAACGCCGCGTGGCATCTGGCTCCTGGTTGGCCTTTCGGCCGCTTGCTACCTTCTCGTCAACGGGCTGTTCGTGTTCGTGCCGTTCCTACCAGGCTTGGCGACGTTCCTCGCGTGGACCATCGTCCTGCCCGTCCTGTCCGTCGGCATGCACTGGCTCTTGCTCGCGAGGGCACGCAAGCATTTCGAAGTGTGGTGGATTCTCGGAATCATCGCGAGCGCCTATTACGGCCTACTCGGCTACTTGTCTGGGCACGCCATCGCTGCCATGTGGGCGGCGGTGTGAAGCCGGTAGGCGACCTGACCGGAGACCTCGCGAGGCGAAGTCTCCCTTGCGCACCCTCACGGAGCGTGCGTTGATCTGCCCATGCGATCGAAGGTTCGGATGACGCCGCACGACGCTGTGATGCTCGGCGCCGCCGCGCTGCTCGTCATCGCTGCTGGCTGCTCGGCTGAAGAAGGGGCCGAGAGCTGGGGAACGCCCAATGATGCGGGGGACGGGGGCGTGCACCTGGATGGCTCTGACTCGGGTTCCCTTCCGGACGCGATCGCGGACGCACCCGCGCACGATGCCAGTGTCGACGGGGAGGCGCCCGACGCGGCGGCGGACGCGGGGGACGCGGAGCCCGACGGGCCAAGGCCCTTGCCTGTGCTCGAAAGCCTCGCGCTGCGGTGCAAGCTCATCAGCGATCGCAACCTTGACGACCCGACGGCCAACGACACGCACTATCGCGCGAACCTGCGGGGCACGGACCTCGGCATTCCCGTTGCGCACGGCCAGGACTTGTTCGTGTTCTTCGGCGACACGGCCGGGTCGCAGGTCATCTGGCCGTTCGGGGTGGAGTCCCTCCCGGATGCCGTGGGGTATTCCGCCGTGCCCTACCAGGACGTGGCGAGCGATCCGAGCCTGCTGTGTACGAACCTTCGATTCCTGCTGACGGGCGGGAAGACGGGGAGCGTGGAGGGGGACTTCGCAGGCGCGAGCATGCAGCCTCCGCCGGGGCATTCCATCGCGGAGTACATTCACAACCCGGCCGGTCCCCACGGGCAGAACATGTTCCCGAACCTCCCGGGCGACTTCGAGGTGCCCTCCGGCGCGTTCTCCCACGCGGGCTCGATCTACGTCTTCTACACCATCATCCACCACGAGCCCTTCGAGATGCGGGGCTCGTATCTTGCCAAGTGGGCGGCCCCTTCCACGGGCGGCAAGCCGGACTACCAGATCCTCCATCACGTCGACCAGCGCTTCGACGCGAACGGGCCTTTGCGCGGCGACTTCATCCAAATCGCCCCGCTCGTGGTGGGCGACCACCTCTACCTGTATGGGACTGGGCAGTACCGCGCGAGCCCGGTGCATCTGGCGCGCAAGCCGCTCGCGGCCCTCGAGACGGAGGGCGGCTTCGAGAGGTGGGACGCCGCCACCTCCACGTGGGTTGCCCCCCAAGCCGCCGGACAGCCCGTCGTTGCCACGCCCAGCATCGGGGAGCTTTCCGTGCAGTACTTCCCGTCGATCGGGCGCTACGTGATGCTCGACCAGGAGATCAACCTCGGCAACCGCATCGCCGCCAGGTTCGCGGACCAGCCCGAGGGCCCCTGGAGCGAGGCCGTCACCGTGGCCACCATGAGTGACCCCGCCTTCGCGCTGACGTACTGCTGCGTCGACAACGACTGCCCCGGGGACAGGCTCTTCCACTGCGATCGCGCCGGCTTCTACGGCACCTACCTGCTGCCGGACGTGATCACCCATCCGACCGGCGCGTTCTCCATCACCTTCTTCATGTCCACCTGGGACCCCTACAACGTGGCGCTCATGACCGCGACGTTCCGGTGAACACCCTGATCCGGAGCGAAGCGCGGGGAAGAGAGAGCAACCTCTGGATCCTGCTTTTCGAGGGCGGAGTTCGTTCCCTGGAGGCGGGTCCGCATGAGTCACATCCGCAAAAGCAACGAGACCATCTGCGGCTCTCTGCGGAATCTGCGGCCAACTCCGATGGCTCCGGACCCTGGGTGATCAGGGCTTCTCTTGCGCCTCGCGCCATGCCGCGGCGCGACGGCTCACCGGGATGTGCGACAGGTCGGGCTGGCCGGTGGTCTCGGTGACCGCGAGCCACAAGGCGCTGTCCGGGTTGATCGTCTTCTTCTTGCTGGTGGCGAGCGTGAGGGGGGCGTGGATGAAGACGTTGTGCCACCGGCCGATGACCAAGCCCGTCTTGCCCGCCATGCCCGCGTGGGCGGCGTGGCGCGCGAGGATGTCACAGAAGATGCTGTCGTTCGCGTTCGCCGGAACGCTCCGGATCATGTAGCTCGGGTCGATGTACTTGAGCGTGACGGGCACGCCCGCGCCCTTGCAGTGCGAGGTGATCGCTTCCTTGAGGTACAAGCCGACGTCGAGGTCCGCGCCGCCGTACTGCACGTTGCCCGAGGCATCGCGTCCGAGGGGTGCGGACGCGAAGCGCTGGGCGCACCCCTCCGCGACCACGATCAGCGCGTGCCCGCGATGCTCGAGGCGTCGCTTCAGCTGTTCGAGCAGTCCGTGGGGCCCCTCGAGGTCGAAGTGGACTTCGGGGACCAGGCAGTAGTTGACCTCGAGGCTCGCCAGGGTCGCGGCCGCGGCGATGAACCCCGAGTCCCGTCCCATCAGCTTCACCAGGCCGATGCCGTTGTGCGCGCTCACCGCCTCGGTGTGCGCCCCGTCGAGCGCCTGGCGTGCGATCTCCACCGCCGTGTCGAACCCGAAGGTCTTGTCCACGTAGGAGATGTCGTTGTCGACCGTCTTGGGCACGCCGATGATCGAGATCTTGCTCCCCCGCCGCTTGATCTCCTCGTACATCGCGGTCGCCCCGCGCAGGGTGCCGTCGCCCCCGATGGTGAACAAGATCTGGACGCCGTCGCGCTCGAGCGTGTCGACCATCGTCTTGATTTCTTCGCCGCCGCGGGACACGCCGAGGAAGCTCCCGCCGCGGGTGTGGATGGTGCGAACCTGGTCGGGCCCGAGCGAGATGGGCTCGAAGCCACGCTTCGGGTTCAGCCCCTGGTAGCCGTACCGGTACCCGAGGATGTCCTTCACACGGTAGTTGTGGTGCAGCTGCAGCACGATGGACCGAATCACGTTGTTGAGCCCAGGGCAAAGGCCGCCGCAGGTCACGATGGCGGCCCGGGTGTTTCGGGGCTCGAAAAACAGCTTGTCCCGAGGCCCCGCCTTCTCGAAGTCCAACGTGGTGTCAACCGCCTCTCCCACCAGACGCTCCACCTGGAACAAGACCCGCGCCTCGTCCGGTACGAAGTCCGCGATCTCGTCTCCCGGAATCGTGGACAGGTTCAGGGGAGAGCGGACCGTGCATTCGCCTAGCGTATCGACGTCGAGCATCTCGGGGGTGAGCATGCGTTACCTCGTTGTGATCGTGGGATCGCCCTGCGAAGAGCAACCGGATGGAATGTCGCCAATCGGCGGCCCGGATTCAACCGCCCCGACGCTCGATTTCAGACTTTGTTGCCAGACTCGTTGACGCGGGCGACCCGTCGCTTTCATGATTCAGAGCACGATGGTCTCGCCAAGCTCCAAGCTTCGAATCTACTCCGGGTTCAGCACGGACGTGGGCCCCGTGCGCGAGCGCAACGAGGACGCTCTCGTTCAGCGAAAGATCCCCCTCGGCTACTTCGCCGCCGTGGCCGACGGGATGGGGGGGCACGCCGATGGCGACACGGCCGCTGCCATTACCCTCGTGTCCATTCTTGGTGAGGTCGAGAAGGCTCGCTCCGACCCCATGGAAGCCCTCCGCAACGGCTTCGAGGTCGCCAACGCCACCTTGCGCCGCCACTCCCAGGACGTCGGCGCCGTCATGGGCGCCACCTGCGCCGCCGCCATCATCTCCTCCGGACAGCTGTACGTCGGCCACGTCGGCGACGCGCGCCTGTACCTGCTGCGCGGCGCCAACCTCTACAGCCTGACCCGCGATCACTCCCTCATGCAGGAGATCGCGGACATCAAGGGCCCCGTGGCCGCGGGCGGCTTCGCCCCCACCCTCCGGCACATCATGTCCCGTTCCGTCGGAGCCGAGGACGAGATCCAACCCGCCATCCGTGCTCCCGTCCCCCTCGCCACCGGCGACGCCATCATGCTGTGCACGGACGGGCTCAGTGGTGTGGTGGAGGACCGCGTGATTCGGCGCGTGCTGGCTGGTGGAACCCCACGTGAAGCTGCCTTCCGTCTCGTGGACCTCGCCGCCGAATCCGGTGGGGAAGACAACACCACCGTCATCGTCCTGCGCGTGGACGCCGACGTGGCGCGGGAGGAATCACCCGCCATCAGCTTCGACGAGCTCATGTCCATGTCCGTACAGACCGCGGACGGGGACCTACACCCCATCATCGACGTGATCATGAACCCGATGACGTGGTCGGTCACGGCGCTGAAGCTCGACCTGCGCAACGTGGAGCGCGGCGCCACGTGCGAGATCCCGGTGCGCGACGTGGGCCCCCTCGCCGCGACCGATGGCGTCATCACCACGCCGCAACGCACGGAAGCGTTGCTCGACGTGTACCGCTCGGACCGCTCGCTGATCCCCGACGAGTAACCCTCACTCAGCTCTCGCTCAGCAGCCCGCGGACGTGCTCCTGCGTGATCGCATAGTCCTTGCCGCAGAAATCACAGGAAATCTCGAGCGTCTGGCCGTCCGCCACGAGCTGGGTGAGCTCCCCGCGGTCGAGCGTGGCGAGGCTCGCCACGACGCGCATCTGGCTGCACTTGCACTCGAACCGCAAGGGCGAGTCCCCGAGCCGCGTGAACGGCATGCCGTACAAGAGCTCGTCGAGCACGTGCGACGCACTCTTCCCCGACTGCAGCAGGCTCGCCATCGGAGGGAAGTCCGCCAGTCGCTCGGTCATGATCGCGAGCTGCGAATCCGTCAGCTCCGGCAACAGCTGCACGATGAACCCGCCCGCGGCCACCACCTCACCGTTCTCCACCACGCAGGCCACGTCGATCATCGACTTCACCTGCTCCGACTCCTGCATGTACGTCATCAGCGCCTGGGACACGACGCTGCTGTGCTCCAGCGACACCATCCCCTGATTCAGCTTTCCGTTCGGCAAGGTCCGCATCATCATCAGCGTGGCCCCTTGCCCCATCTGCAGCGACGTTCCCTTGGGCAAGCTCACGAGCCCGCGCGAGGTGCCATCGGGATGGGAGTCGGCCACGAGGGTGCCCTTGCCCGCGCCGCGAATGATGCCCTGGACCCGAAGGCTGGGGGACATCGTCTCCCGGACGAGGATCGTTCCCGTGAGCAAGCCGCCCAGCCGCTCGATCTCGGACAGGGGCGGCTTCTGAAGCCGAACCACCTCGGCCACCGTCCGCGTGGTGATCGCCGTCATGACGCGAAACGAGGCGTCGTCGGTCATCGCCCGCAGGACCCTGTCTTGGGAATCACACATACGGTGTCCATAGGGCGCACCCCCCGCTTGTGACAACAGGGAATGGAACGCCCCCATCCCAGCCTTCCCCCGCCGTCGGGGGAAGGAGCCCGCGCGCGCGACGCCCACCTCATGGGTGGCAGGTCGCCTTGCCGTTCGTGGAGGAAGAGCCAGAGCTTGCTCTCTCAGCCCGTCGCTTCGCTCCGGATCCGGGGGGAAGCGCAGAGCTTGCCAAGGATCGAAAACGGAGACAACGTGCGCTCCCATGCACGTTCACCTCATCGCTGTCGCCGGAACCGGGATGGGCGCCCTCGCCGGCCTCTTCAAGGAGCTCGGTCACGACGTGTCCGGCTCCGACGTCCGCTTCGACCCTCCCATGGGACCCGCCCTGCGCGCCTGGGGCATCCGACTGATGGAAGGGTTCGACCCCTCGCACCTGGACCCCGCCCCGGACCTCGTCATCGTCGGCAACGTCTGCCGGTCCACCAACCCCGAGGCGCGCGCGGCCATCGATCGGGGCCTGCCCTACACCGACATGGCCCACGGGCTCGCAAACCACGTGCTCGACGGCACCAGCCCGGTGGTCGTGGCAGGCACCCATGGCAAGACCACGACTTCGTCGATGTGCGCGTGGCTCTTGCACGACGCCGGCAAGGACCCCGGCATGCTCGTGGGAGGCCTTCCGAAGAACTTCGACCATAGCTTCCGCGTGCCTTCCCGGCGCGGTCCCAGCCTGCCCACCGCGGGCCGCCCCGGCTCGCACCGCAGAACCCCGTTCGTCATCGAAGGCGACGAATACGACACGGCGTTCTTCGAGAAGACCCCGAAGTTCTGGCACTACCGCCCCGAGGTGGCCGTGATCACGTCGATCGAGCACGACCACATCGACATCTATCCGACCTTCGAGGCCTATCTCGACGCGTTCCGGCAGTTCGTCGACCGGGTCCCGGAGACAGGGCTCATCGTGGCGTGCGCGGCAAGCGCGAACGTGGTCGACGTGGTGCGCGAGCACGCGCGCTGCGAGGTGGTGTGGTACGCGCTGCAGGGGGAAGACTGGCACGGCTGTCAGCCGCACTACCTGGGCGCGCTCGCCGAGGCCGACGCCACCGGCCAGGCCTTCGAGCTGTTCGTGGGCGGGGTCGCTTCGGGACGATTCGCCCTCCCCCAGCACGGTGCCCACAACGTGAGCAATGCGATCGCGGCAGCGGCCGTCGCCTTGCACGGGTTTGGCGTTCCCATCCAGCAAGTTCGCGAGTCTCTCACCCGGTTCGAAGGCGTGCGCAGGCGTCAGGACCTGATCGGGACGCCGAATGGCATCCATGTGTACGACGACTTCGCGCACCACCCCACGGCCGTGGAGGAGACGCTACGGGGGCTTCGCACCCGTCACCCGCAAGGGTCGTTGTTCGCGGTGTTCGAGCCACGCAGCGCGACCGCCTGCCGCGCCCTGCACCAGGAGGCCTACGCTCGATCGTTCGCGTCGGCTTCGCACGTGATCATCGCCCCCGTGGGACGCGACAACATCCCGGAGGCCGAGCGCCTCGACGTGGCCCGCATCATCGGCGAGCTCCAAGGCCATGGGCTCTGGGCGAAAAACCCTGAGAACGTGGACGCGATCCTCGAAGAGCTCGTTCGTGAGGCCCGCCCGGGGGACACGATTGCGCTGCTATCCAATGGTGCCTTTGGCGGCATCCACGGACGGCTGATCGAGGCCCTGTCATGATGACGCCGAAACAGCTCAGGCACTTCGCCCTCCTCGCGCGAGAGGTGGCCCACGCCGCCGGACAGGTAGCCCTCCGCGGCTACCGCACACGCGCCAGGATCGACCGCAAGCAAGGCACCGAGCTGGTCACCGAGTTCGACTTCGCAGCAGAAGCCCTCATTCGCGAGAAGCTCGAGGCCGCCGAACCGGGCATTCCCATCGTCGCCGAGGAGGGAGGGGGCACCCACGCCTCCGACGCCTTCTGGTGCGCCGACCCCATCGACGGGACCACGAACTTCGCGCACGGCCACCCGCTCTGGGCGGTCTCGATCGGCCTTGTGGTCGAGGGCGTGCCCACGGCAGGCGCCATCGTGGCGCCCGCGCTTGGCCTCGAGTGGGTCAGCTGGAACGGGGGCATCACCCTGCGCAACGGTGAGCCTTGCGTCGTCAGCGAAGCCGATTCGATCGGCGATGCCTTGCTGGCCACGGGCTTCCCCTACGATCGGCAGACGAGCCCGGACAACAACGTACGGGAGTTTGCGTTCCTGCAGAAGCGCGCGGTCGGGATCCGACGGTGTGGCTCCGCCGCCCTCGATCTTTGCCTCGTATCGGACGGTTCCTACGACGGATACTGGGAGAAGAAGTTGCGACCCTGGGACCTTGCGGCGGGCATCGTGATGGTCCGGTCCGCGGGGGGCGTCGTGACGTCCATGGACGGGCAGGAACCCGACTTGCTGCAAGGGCACGTGGTGGCGACCAACGGGCGCATCCACGACACGCTAATCGGACTGTTGCGCGAGAGCCGTGACCCCGGGGGTGCTGGGCAACGCGGGTAGAACAGCACGCCCGCGCTCACTTCAACCCCATGAAGGGCCGTGGTTTCGATGACCCGATGGGGCACCCCGACCCGCTGCAGGGCGCGAACGACCCGGGGCCCCGGTCGAGTGGAACCGGCTCAGCCTGTTGGCGCGGACGTACGACGCCACCCACCGCCGGAGCCTCCAGAGCCGCCCCCCGCGTAGCCGCCGTCCGGCCAATCGCCGCCGTATCCAGCGACCCCACCGTCCTCCGCGGGTGAGCCGCCGTAGCCCCAATCACCGCCGGACCCGGCGACCCCACCGTCCTCCGCGGGTGAGCCGCCGCAGCCCCAATCACCGCCATAGCCAGCGA
>CAZAWR010000065.1:11277-54323 GCA_964488865.1 uncultured Polyangiaceae bacterium
TCCTCCGCGGGTGAGCCGCCGCAGCCCCAATCACCGCCATAGCCAGCGAGTCCACCGTCCTCCGCGGGTGAGCCGCCGCAGCCCCAATCACCGCCATAGCCAGCGAGTCCACTGTCCTCCGCGGGTGAGCCGCCGCAGCCCCAATCACCGCCATAGCCAGCGAGTCCACTGTCCTCCGCGGGTGTGCCCCAATCACCGCCCGACCCGGCGAACCCAGACTCGCCCCCGGCAGATTCATTCGCGTCTTTGTCGTCGTCAGGCAACTGGATCGTGCACCCCACCAGCCAAGCACACGTCACGACCATGGTGAGCAACGTCGTTCGCTTCATGGATCCTCTCCTTCGCTCGCCAGCGAGCGCTGTTCATGCCGGCAGCGCGCGCCCGCCACAGCCGCGCCCACACCGGTGAAGACTCGTCTCCGTACGCGACCGCTACGTCTCGTCTCGGAGTTTCTGTTGGTGAGTGGGGGCGACCGACCGAGCCCTTCGACAAATCGACATGTCGACGTCAATCAAGAGTCCGGTCCCGACTCGACCTCACTGATCGCGTCCGACGCGTCAAACCACGCGCCCCCGGACCCCGCGGCGTCATCCCAAGGCGCATCGAACGGAGCCGCCGCGGAGCCCGCGGATCCATCGTCGGCAGCGTCCACCTCCGTGCCCCCCGACCCGCCGAACGCGCCCACACCCGCAAAGCCCTCGTCGAAGGCATCGGACGCGGCGGCCCCCGAGCCGGCAAACCCGTCCGACGCCTCGACCACAGCCGCTCCGGAGCCGGCAAACCCCTCGTCGGACGCATCGGCCAAATGCGCGCTGTCGGTTCGCGCCAGCTCGGTCTGCACGATGCACCCGGCAAGGCCGAACACGCCGAGCACCGCCGGCAACGAGCGCGCCTTCACGAAAGGGCTCCTCTGGGTCATGGCATCTGCTCGAGCATGCGACGGAGACGCGCCTCGTACAAGCTTCCACCCGATCCCGCCAGCAACGTCTCGGCGCGCGTGCGCGCCTCCTGCGTCCTGCCCGCATGCAACAGGGCCTCGATCTCGACCAGCTGCCGCTCCATGACGAGCTTGCCGCGCGGATAGCGTTGCGCATGCAAGCGAAGCAGCTCGAGGGCCTCCGCCGGGTTGGACCGCACGGCGCTGCGCGCGCGTGCAATCAAGGCAACCTCTTCGTCCAGGGAGCCTGCCGACGAGGCCGCGCTTGCGACCGATCGCACGGGTGCCGCATCGGGCCGCGTGACGCGTGCGTCCGGGCCCGCGTCCTGCTCTGCTTCCTCGACGTCGGGTGCCGCATCGGGTGCTTCGGGTGCGACGTCAGGCACGCCCGCGTCTTCGATGGCGACGGGCTGCATCTGTCCGCGCGGCAGCATCGGCGTCCGGTGCGAAGCTGCGGGCGCGGTGGCCGCGGGCTGCTCGTTCGCGACGTAGTCGATCACGTAGTAGGAGGCGGTCGTCGACACGCCGATGGCCAGGGCCGCGATGCCTCCCTTGACCCAGAGCATGAGTCCCGCGGCCGCGGGAAACGCCACCAGGAATCGCAGCTTGCGCCAGGACCGGGCTTGCTCGCGGGATGTCATCGAACGGGAAGGGGCCGCCGTGGCGAGCAGCTTCGCGATTTCCGGGCTGGGGGCGTCCCCTCCTTCACGCCAGCGTCTTGGCTCGCTCATCGCAGCCCCCTTCGCGCTTCTGCGGCCTCGAGCCGCTTGAGCGCAGCCTCGAACTCCTGTCGCGCCGCGTGGATTCGAGAATACACCGTGCCCACAGGGACATCGACGATCTCCGCCACCTCCGTGCACGACAACCCGTCGACCTCGAACATCACGAACACCGCACGCTTCTCGACAGACATGGCGTCCAGGATCCGATTCAACCGCTGTCGAGCTTGCTCCACCGCCATCCACTCCTCAGGTGTGCGTGGGGAAGGCGCATCCCGAGCCTCCGGTGCCACCTCACGCAACTCCTCGCGACGCCGATGCGCCTTTCGTCGGTAGTCGCTCGCGACGCGCAAGCAGATTCCGTACAGCCAGGTGCGCACCTTCGACGTTCCGTCGAAGGTCTCCAGGCGTCGATGCACGACCAGAAACACCTCCTGAAACACGTCGTCGAGGTCGGACGGGGCCACGCCCATTCGCTGGAGCGACAACCAGACGAAGTTGGCGTGGTCACGGTGCACGTCCCCGAAGGACACCGTGCCCAGGGGCTGGGTGGCTGCCGCCGCTTCGATGGTCAACGCATGCACCTGTGAATGGATGGGGACACGCGGGCCTGGGCTTCAAGGAAACGTCACGGCCACCCCGACATGGCCGACTCCCGCGACCGCCGAGGGCAAGAACGCGCGGGTCGTGTCGTCGCCAACCACGAGATACTCGCGCCGCAGGACAGGAACCACGACATCCACGCCCAGCACGAGGTCCACCGGGGATGCCAGGGTGGTCGTCAGCCGAGGGGAGCCGGTGACGGCGAGCCACAGGCTCTGTCCGGGCTCCACGGCCTCCGCCCCGCGAACGGTCGCGTGCATCGCCCCGACCTGGACGAGAGCACACGACGCGAGTTCCGTGTTCGGGGAGCGGGCCAGGGTCAGGCACGGTCCAGCCGCCCCCGCCGTCCACCCGAAGGAGAAGCGATCATCCTGCACACTGCGCTCCCCCAGCCAGAGCATCTGCAACTCGGCAGACCATCGCGGGGAGACAGGGACCCGGGTGAGCACGCCGGCGCCCCAGCCGGGGGAGGGCACAACGCCCAGGGCACTCACGAGAACGGGCGCCACGCGCGCACGGGGCGGGACCGCAGGAGCGGGACCGGTCGGAGGGGCAGGGGCGGGCGGCGCGGTCGCTTCGACAGGAGGCGGTTCGGTCGCTTCAACAGCAGGCGGCGCGGTCGCCTCCACAGACGGTGGCTCGGCAGCATCAGCGGGGGATTCAGGGGCGGACGAAGGCGCAGGCCCAAGCGCTTCTGTCCGAATCGGCGCCGTTGGATCGATCGTCAGCGCCACCGCGAGCACCACCGCTCGCGCCATGCCGTCGCACGTCGGGTCTTCCGTGGCAAGCTCCCGGGACCCGATGGTGTGGCCGTCACGGCCCCGCAGGCGGAGCAGGGCGTGCCAGCCTTCCTCGGTGCGATCGACCATGGCTTCGATCACCACGGGAGCGTCGCTCGCGAACGGGTCACGCCCCAGGCTGGCGCGTACGCGGTCTTCGATGGCATGGGGGCCCGGACAGCTCTCGGCCCCCGCGCTCCGGACCCAGGAGAGTCGCACGGGCTCGAGCGCTTCGTGAGAGACCGGTTGCGCGCCTGCCAGACCGGGCCACGTCACGAAACACGCGAGAATGCTCGCCGCCAGGGGCAAGACATTCGCCCTTTTCGCTCGATGAAAGGCTCTCTTCCTCATGCGGGACCGCCACACGCACGTTGCGTTCTTCTCTCGCCCGGCGCGGTCCGTTTGTCGAGCGGGAAGCGCCTCACCGTGCCGAACAATGCCCTGCTGCACCGAGCGCCGCGGTGGCCGCCGCCTTGATGTGGGCCGGTACGCCTTCCCGGGATAGCAGCGGCGCAAGCCGGTCCCGAAGGTCGGGCGGGTGCAGTCGCCCCAGAGCCGCCACGGACGCCGCCCCGAGCCCGCTCGCGGCCTCGGGTGAGTACGGGTCTGCGGAGCGAACCGCGAACACCGTCAAGAGGTCCGCGGACTCCGGGTCGCACAGAACGCCCAGCGCATGCACCGCGGCGATGCGAACCGTCACCTTCTCGGCCGCCTCGTCTGCCATCGTCCGAAGCGAAGGCGCGAGCGACGTCACGCCCCGTGCGCCGATCGCCGTGGCCGCCCACTGGCGAACGAGAGGGGCGTCATCGCGGAGCCGCAGACCGAGCTCGCGATCAGCCAGGGGCGAGGGCCCTGCGGTGGCCAGGGACCGCGCCGCGGCCGCACGCACCGTCGGCCAAGCGTCGAGCATGAGGCGACGCACCAGGTAGGGCGTGGCCTCGTTCTCTCCGGCCAAGCTGAGCGCTGCGGCCTGACGCACGCGCATGTTGTCGTCCTCGAGGGCGCGCAACAGCCACGGCCTGATCGCCTCGAGCCCCCGGGCCACGGTGACCGCCTGGGCGCGCACCATGGGCTCGGGATCCGATGCCATGCTGGTACGCAGGTACCAGAGCGCACGACCGTCCTTTTCGGCTGCGAGCCGCGCCGCGGGCTCCTGCAGCAAGTATCGCGTCCTTGGCGTCGCCTCCGGCGTGGACAGCCGCGCGAAGGCCACCCCGGCCGGACCCCGCAGGCCCCGGAGGTCTTCCTTCGCCACGCGCAGCAGGTCGATCGTGGCAGGCACCGGGAGCTTCTCGTTCATCAGCTGGCGCGACAGGGCGTCCCGACCCCGCTGCTTGCTGGCAGCTCGCGCCAAGTAATGGCGCAACGCCCGTCGCGTGGGACGGTTCTTGTCCCCAAGCATCGGCGCGACGCGAGGGACCACGCGCTCGGGCGCCACCGTCGCCAACTCGTTAGCCGCCGCCAACCGCCCTGGGTCCAGCTCGTGGCGCTTCTGCTGCGCGAGTGTTCTCGCACAAAGCGCCTCGTCCCGATACGAAGGGGCGCAACCCGCCCCGTGCGTCAACACTTCCTCCAGCGCGTCCGCGGCGGCCCGCCCGCACCGCTGCACGCGATCCTGGGCATGCGCGCGCTCCGTCTCCACGTCACTCACGAGCAACGATGCGAACACCGGGCTCGACACCTGACAGGGAGCGGCGTCGAGCACCTGCATCGCGAGGTGACGCCCGAACGCGTTGAGGTGCCCGACCTTCGCCGCCACGGCCTCCGCCGCGGGCTTGCCACCGCGCATCAACACCGCGGCCGCTGCCGAGGCGCGCTGTTCGTCGCCCCCGAGCGCCTCCGCGAGAGTCGCGTGGGACTCGAGCCCGTCGAACGCAGAGTAGGCGGTCACCTCCGCCAACGTCACCCGCGCGTCCTTCGCCGCCGGGGGCGCGTAGGCGTCGTCCAGGACGACCGCCACACACGAGGTCACCAGCGGCTTTCCGAACCGCACGGCGTACCGCTGTCCCGGATGCTTCCAGGCGTCCTCCGGGAGCGCCACGCGCACCAAGCGCCCATCGGTCGCGAGGAACAACGATCGCGGGGACGCCCCATGTTCCACCGCGGCCGTGGGAGGCCGCACAACGAACGAAACCGCAGACAACGGAACGTCCGCAGGGGCGCGGAGCACGACGAACTCGCCGCGCCCCTCTTTGCCTCGTCCTTCGCTCCAGAAGGTCTCGGGGTTGCCATCCGTGAGCGCGCCAGGAGCGCCATACCCACTGGATGCCCCCACGGCGACGAGCAGATGACCGAGCGGGGTCGGCGCGTCGTCGCTGCGGGTGGCGGTGACCGTCTCCGCCGCGTCGCGCTCGGAGGCGGCAAGCCGTTGGAGCTTCACGGGTCGGAGGGTCAAGTCGGAGTGGACCACGCGCGGGGAAAGGAGCGTGGGTCTGCCGCAGAGCTGGAGGTTTGGGTTGGTTTCTCCCACGAGGACCTGGGACAAGCCCGCGGGCTCTTCGAGGGTCACCTGCACAGCCGGGGCAGACGAATCCGCCCCCGCGGGGACCTCGGGCGTGAGGCCGCTCCACAGGACGGTCGGGTTCTCGGCTTGCCCGAGGGGGGCAGCCACGATGGCCTGCCAGCGGCCGGACCCGGTCGTTGCGTCCACGTGCACCACACTGCGTCCACCAGCGATTCGCAAGGACTGCAACCGCGGGGACGATGCGCCTTGCCCGCCGGGAGGCTGGGCCGCAAGCGGTCGTGCGCCCTCGAGGGGACAGCTAGCCGTGGGGCAAGTGCGAGCGAGGAGCTGATAGCCTTGCGGTGATGGCACCAGCGCGACGGTCAAGGCGCGCTGTCCTGTGCCGGCAGGGGCGGTGGTGGAAGCGACGGGTTGGGTCGGACCTTGCGCGCTGGCGAGAGAGGGCAGGCACAGGGCGAGGGTCGACGCGAGGGTCCCAGCCACGCACCGTCGCATGGGTCAGACCCCGACCTTCCAAGTCGTGCCGTCGGTGCCGTCGGCCATCTCGACTCCCCAGGCCTCGAGCTCGGCGCGGAGCGCGTCGGCGCGCGCGAAGTCCTTGGTTGTTCGAGCATCCGTGCGTTCGAGGATCTTGGACTCCACCGCGTTCGCGTCCAGATTCCGGAGTCGCAAGCGACGCGCCCGCGTCCGCTGGGCGTACTCCTTCGACGGCGTGCGCAGGAGCCCGAGCACGTCGGTGCAAGACTCGAGTGCGGCGATCGCTTGCGTGGCGATGGGCCGGGTGGACGCCACGAGTGCGGCGTCCTTGCGCCGCTTGAGCGCGAGGTCGCACAGGTCGTTGGACACCTTGGCGAGCTCACCCACTGCCGCGAGTGCGACGGGGGTGTTGAGGTCGTCGTCGAGGGCGGCCTTCACCTTGTCGCGCGCGGTCACGATGACCTTGCGAAGGGCGGTGAGCTCCCCGGGCAGCTTGGCCGCCGGGCTGGCCTGATCGTCGGCGAGGGCGCGGAGGCGCTCGAGCGTGGCGTAGAAGTAGTCGACACGGCGCTCGGCCTCGTCGACCCCTGGGAAGATCACGCGACCGTCGTCGAGCTTGTCGGAGTCGAAGGTGAGAGGGCCTCGGTACTGCACGGTGAGCAAGAAGTAGCGGAAGCCTTCCGCGTCATTGCGCTCGAGCACGTCGCGCACGGTGACGAAGTTGCCCAGGGACTTGGACATCTTCTCCTTGTCGACGTTGACGAAGCCGTTGTGGAGCCAGACGCGGGCGAAGGGGCCTTGGTGGGGATGCGCGGCCTCGCTCTGGGCGATCTCGTTTTCGTGGTGGGGGAAGATGAGGTCCATGCCCCCGCCGTGGATGTCGAAGCCGAAGCCGAGGAACTTCGTGCTCATGGCGGAGCATTCGATGTGCCAGCCGGGTCGGCCCTTGCCCCAGGGGCTCGGCCACCCATAGGCCTCGTCCGGGGCGCCCTTCCACAGCGCGAAGTCCATCGGGTCCCGCTTGTGCTCGCTCTTCTCCACGCGCGCACCCGCCTCGAGATCGTCGATCTTGCGACGCGACAGCTTGCCGTACGTTTCGAACGCGCGCACCGAGAAGTACACGTCCCGCGCGCCGTTGGGCATGTCGACCTCGTAGGCCGCGCCTTGCTCGATCAGCGTGCCGACGAGCTCGATGATCTCCTGCAGGTGATCGCTGACCTTGGGCTGGTGGGTCGGCGCAAGGCAGTGGATGGCCGCGATGTCATCCATGTACACCTGGGTCATGCGGGCAGACAGCTGCAGCGGCTCCTCCCCCGTTTGCTCCGCGCGGGCCAGGATCTTGTCGTCGATGTCCGTGATGTTGCGCACGAAGGTGACGTCGAGGCCGCTGGCGCGCAGGTGGCGCACGAGGATGTCGAAGGCGATGGCCGAGCGTGCGTGACCGGCATGGGGCACGTCGTAGACCGTGGGTCCGCAGACGTAGAGGCCGACCTTGCCGGGTTGTTTGGGCTCGAAGTGTTCGAGGCGCTGTTCGAGGGTGTTGTAGAGGCGAAGCTTGGTGGCGTGGGTCATGGGAGGGGTGGATATAGCATGGGCGGGGAGCTTGCGAAGCCGAAGGAGCGCATCCGGGGCCGAGGGAGGCCCGGAGCGCCCCGGCGGTGGTCGAGCCGGGGGCTCGCTGCCGTCTGGGAACACTGCAAAGCGAACGCTGCGCGAGGCACAACGGCCCGCGGAGTGCGGTGCGGCGGGAGGTGAGGGGGCCTTGCGAAAGCCCCCTTAGAACCTAGACACAAAGCAGCGCGGAGCGCTTGAGTTGGGTCTAGCGCAGCTCGTTGAGCTTGGGCTGGATCATGAAGGCCGAGATCGGGCCGAGGAACCAAAGGAGGATGAAGGTCATGGCGGCGCCCTGCGCCCCGTTGGTGACCTTCTCGACGCCCTGGGCCCACTTCCACATCCAGAGCAGGTTCAGGATCGGGATGATGATGTGCCAGGTGGGGGGAATTTCGGCGCCGCGCGCCCGCATCTCCTCGGACACCTGGTGCATCCAGATGAGCTGGTAGATGCCGCACGTGACGAAGCCGAGCAATACGATGGTGACGGGACTACGCTGCTGCATGTCGGGTATCTCCTTCACGCTCGGCTGCCGATGAACGAGCCAAGCTTCTGATGCATGGGAGGATCAAGAGTGCGGAGCGTCGCACAATGCGGGAAACAAATCGACAGGGTTTTTTTTTAGCCGCTGCACTTTTGTGGGATCGGGCGGGATCGGTTCGATCGTTGACCATTCCGCGAAAGTGTCCGACCATGTTCGCTGATCCAGGGGGTGCACATGGCCTCGAAGAAAACGTCCGATCGCCCGCCGGCCGCCCGGGGGGAGACGATCCGTAGCTCGTTGCACGATGCGCTCTGCCGACACCCGGCGACGGCCCGAGAGCTTTCGAGCGTGGTGGGCGTGATGGAAAAGGACATCGCCAACCACCTCGAGCACCTCGAACGCAGCCTTCGGCGCGGCAGCGAGCGGCTGGTGGTCGATCCTGCCCGGTGCCTTCGCTGCGATTTTGTGTTTCGCAAGCGCAACAAGCTGACTCGCCCGAGCTCATGTCCTCAGTGCGGCGGGGAGCGGATCGACGCGCCGACGTTCTCGATTCGCTGAGCTTGCAGGCTGAGGTTGTTCCGGCCTTTCCCGATCGTCGTTCCCATGTGTGCAATCCGGCGACGGATTCGCATCAGGGCCAGGGTGCCCAGGACGATTGCCCACGAGCCGAAGGCGCGCTTCGCCCCCACGGTTCGGCAGCCGCAGCCGTCGTCTTCGCTTCCGCCGTCTGCGGTGATGCGCGTCTCGGTGTCGCCCGACTCCTTGACCTCCTCGTTGCCGAAGCGGTCCCGGGCGACGACGAGGAACCGGTAGGCGTTGCCGACGGAGCCTTGGAAGGTCGCCTGCTCATCGGGGGTGTTCACGAGCCAGGGGACGAAGGCCCCGCCGTTTTCGGACACCTTCACTGTGCAATCCCAGACCCCGACGCCTTGATCACTGGCGCTCCAGGACAGGGGGATCGAGGTCGTGGCGGTCTTGGCGGGCAACGCGGTCATCGTGCTCTGGGGCGTCTCGGTGTCGACTTCCAGGGTCACCTCGGGGGTCACGATCGGGTCGTTGATGTCGAACACGATGTCCGCCTGGTTGCGGACAACCGTGCCGTGCGAGAGGGCTTCTTTGGGTCGGATGGTGAACTCGAGCCAGCCCTGGCCCTCCGGCGGAGTGACGTTGGGCGGAAGGTCGACGTCGGTGAATACCGCGGTCATCACGCGCGTGTTCGGGTCGAGCGTGACCTCCAGCTCCTCGGGGTGGCTCGACCCCACGAGCTCGAAGCTCGACAGGTCGAACAGGTCGTCGAGCTCGTCGGTGATCGTGACGATCGTGGCGGGCGCGGTCGCATCCGCCATGTTCTCGAAGTGAATGACGTAGCGCACGGTCTCGTTGCCCTCGATGAACCCATCGAGCCCGGTGGGTGAGACCTTGTCGTTGGGGTCGATGGAGAAGAGCGCGTCGAAGGAGAAGAGCTTCGAGATGAAGTCGAAGCATGACTTCATGTCGTTGACCACGCCGAAGACCGCGGCCGCGATGGGCAACGCCGGGGGGATCACGGCGGCCACCACCAGGAGCGTGATTCCCTTTCCCGCGAGCTCCTTGACCTTCGATACGCCATATTCCGTCGCCGTGTCCTTGACGACGCGATCCATCGCATCGGCAACGTCCCCTCTGGCCGTGCCCGTGTTTCGTCGCTTCAGCTCGTTGGACATGGCGGTGACGGCGGCGTCGCCGAGGGTGCAGAGCTCGCCGATCAAGGCGCTTCGGCTCACGCTCATGACCTGGCTCCCGGAATCCACGTCGTCGGCCATCAAGTAGCCCACGGTGGCCTGGACCGAGACATCCCAGTCCGAGGGAGGGACGCCGTCGGGCCCTGCGAGGACGAGCTCGAACTCGTAGCTTCGCCCCGCCCCGAGGCGATCGAGCCAGATGGGTTCGATGCCTTCCGCTACGGTGAAGTCCTCGTCACGTTGTGTTTCGCCGCCAGGAACCGTGGCGGGAAGGTTGATTCTGTACCGGGTTCCCTCCGCGAACCGGAGGGTGACGATGAGGTCGCGCAGGTCCACGTTGCCGGTGTTCTGGACGATGACCCGGCTGCTGGCCTCGGTGTCGAAGGCGAGCACGCTTCCGCCCACCATCTCGACGGATGCGTCTTCGCGGGTGCTCTGCACCTCGAATACGCCGGGCGTCTCCGCGGGCTGCCCCCCGGACGGGGTCACCACCAACTCGTAGTCGCCCACAGCCACCCCGCGAAGATCGAAGATCGCTTCGAACCGCGTCGGGTACAGGAGGGTTTTGTAGGCAACAAGGGGATCCTGTCCCGCGCGCTGCAGGGATACCGACGTTCCCTCGGGGTAGGTCTGCGAAAACGCGATCGTGACGTCCCCTTCGTTTCCTCCTCTCTTGGGGAAGAACCCAGTCAGAGCCAGGATGGGCTCGCCCGAGAGGTTCACCACGAGGCCGCCCGAGCTACCTGCCGCCATGTACAGCTTCTCGCCGTCCGGGTGGATCACCATGGCCAGGGCGTTGTAGGAACCGGTGTTGTCCCACCCGTTGGCCTCAGGCAGGTCGATGCCCGTCAGACCGTTGGCCGCCACCCCATCGAGGTCCACCAAGCCCATCGTGGTGGAGTCCGCCACGAGCAGGACCTCCCCGTTGTAGGTGAGCCCTTGCATGCTCGTCGCGAAGCCCTCGTAGAACACCCCACCGCCGTCCGGCGCCAGGACCAGGTCTTCCGCCCCGAACGTGGTCGACGAGAAGTCGACAGCCGCGAGAAGCGATAGGTCCTGACCGTCCCACACATGCCCCTCGGAATCGAACAGCAGAGACCCGTTCGACGAGAGCGCGATGCGCGGATAGCTGAGGGCAGCCCCCGACGTGCTCAGGATCGCTAGGTCCTTGAAGTCCGTCGTGGTGGATAGTCCGCTGATGGCCCGGATGTCCTCGACGCCGCCCAGATACAAGCGATCGCCGTCCGGGGAGAGCGCGATGCGATAAGCGTCGAGCCCGTCCAGTCCCCAGGAAGGGTTGACGGCCAGCAAGCCATCGATCTCGTCTCCTTCGATGGTGTCGATGATCTGGAGGGGATCCACCTGCAGGGCGAAGACCTCGTCGACGCTTGCCAGGTAGGCTCGGTCGCCTGCGGCGTTGAACACGAACAGGCCTTCCCACCAGGAGCTCCATGGCACGGGAGCTTGCTGAAGCACGGTGCCGTCCTCCGGGTCGAGCTCGTAGAAAGCGAGGTCCGTGGATACGAACAACCGCCCTTCCGGGCTCACGGTGATGCCGCCGATCCACTCGTCGTCGGGGGATGGCAGCTCGAAGGTGGTCACCAGCGTGTCGGTGGCCGTGTCGAACACGGCAATGGTGTTCGCATAGTCCCCCACGTACAAACGGCCGCCAGTGAGGTCCAGGGCGATGGTGTCCCATTCATGATCGCCTGCGGGAAGAGGCAGGTACTTGACCAAGCTCGGCTGAGCTCTTGCCGTACCCGCCACCGAAAGGATGCAGAGCAAGAGCAGTCTCGCAAGCCAGTTCTTCATGGCCCCTCCTAAGGTTGATGCCCATAGTATGCCGGTAGGCCAATCGATGGCCACCGCCAGAGGGACGCCATGAGAGATAGCGATCGGCCAGAGCGCCGCGATGGCGACATCGGGATCGACGAGTGAAGGCGCAGAAGGAACAGAAGGGGGTGGGCTCCGTGCGAAGCGCGGTGCCCGTGCCTTCGTGAGTCCCCTGGGAGCGCAGGTCCCGCCTGCATGGTCCATGGGATCGACGAGTGAAGGATGCGGCCGATCTGCCTCGTGCTCGTGCTCAGCGCGAATCGGTGCCTACAATCCGCCCGCTTGCACCGCCGACGCCAGCTGGTCTTGCACGAACCCCGTCGCGAGCGAACGCGCGGCGGGACCTTCGCCTCGCGAGCCGATGTCGCTCGCGACCCGATCGTGCCTCACCAGCAGCTCCGCCAGTCGTGTCTGCTCCGGGTTCGTCCCCAGGGCTGCGAACCACGTGAGCGTCAGGCACACCTCGCGCTGCTTGCGCTCCAAGGCATGGCGACGCGCCAGCACGATCGGGCCCCCGTGCTCGATCGCCGAGAGCGACTCCGCGCGGTGTACCGGCGGCAACGCGAGGTAGGCCACCACCCGCGACAGCCGAACCCCCATCTCCTCGTCGTCCGAGAGCACGTACCGAACCGCATCCACCGCCGCCACCCCCAGCGTCTTGCGCGCATCCACGTCGTCGCGCGCTTGCCGTCGCACCGTCTCTGCGTCCTCCGGCGTCAACCCCATCCGCTGGCACAACGCCATCCCACGCTCGTCCTCCCGTGGGTCCAGCCCGTCGCGGAACGCGGCACGCCAGATCCCGCACGCCACGTGCTTCGCCAGCTTCGGCTCCAGCTCAGCAGGTAACTCCAGCGCGTCCACCTCCCGCGGCGCCTCCTGACACAGCACCGACGCGTCCTCCTCCGGCAACCCCAGCGCCGAGACCACACACCGACGCAACAGCTGGTCGTCGTCGGTCCAGGGCGTTCCCGCGTCGAGCACGCTGGATAGCGCGCGCACGGCGAAGGACCCGATGGTCCGGACGCGGTCCACCTGCTTGTCACTGGGCTTCGAGGTGAACAGCGAGCGCATGCCGCGCGCGCCGGACTCCAGGGTCAGCGAGTCGATGAGCTCGTACATCGGAAGCCATGCCGGCGGCGCCACCGGGGCGAGCGCGACGCACATGTTGACCAGCCACGTCGGCCAGTCCGCACTGTCGGGCGTTCCCCCCTGCACGACCTTTGCGTACTGGCTGGCACGTCGCGTCGCCATCTCCACGAGCGTCTCGCGATCCGCCTTCTGCGTAGAGCACAGCAAAAACAGCGCGTCGTCGCTGACCGCGCGCAGGTAGGAGCCAAGGTACGGCTTGAAGGTCGGTGGCATGAGTTTTCCCCCCTACGTTTCTGGGTCTTGAGCAGCTTGCGCGATCGACTGCACGTCGAGCGCGACCTTGTACAGCTCCGTCCGCGAGAAACGACCCGGCTTGCGCACCCGAAGCTTCGGCAGCGCGGCTGCGATGCGACATACGCCGTCGGCGATGCGCCGAGGCACGGCCATGCGCTGGAACACCGGATCGCCGAAGTCATAGGCCGCAGTCATCCGGTCCGGCTCCCCATCCAGCGCCTCGAGCATCGGCTCGAGCAGAAGCACCGCCATCAGCGTCACATCGTCCAGCGGTGCGCCTCGCTGTACCGTCCGACGATCCACCTCCGTGAGCATGCGCCAGAACCGCTCGGACGCGCCGGGGCTCTCCGGCGCATCGTCGAGCAACGCTGCCACTTCGGGGATGACCACGTGAAGCAGCCCCGTCTCCCACATGAGCCACAGCGCGCGGTGGGACGCCCCGCAGCGCATCAGCTTGAGCATCTCCTCGAAGAGACGGGGCTTCGAGACCACCGTCAGGGCCTCGCGGGTGAGCACGGTCGCATCGTAGAGCTCCGGAACGATCCCGAGGTCGAGACGCGCGCTAAACTTGATCGCGCGCAGCATACGCACCGGGTCCTCCAAGAACCGCGTCCGCGGGTCCCCGATGGTCCGCACCACCCGCTGCCGGATGTCCGGCATCCCGCCCACGAAGTCGAGCACCTCCCGGGCCTCCACGTCGTACAGCAGCGCGTTGATCGTCAGGTCCCGACGAATCGCGTCCTCGTGCGCCTGCCCGAACGCGTTGTCACTCCGGATGAGAACCGCATCCTCGCCCCCGTCCGCATCCGGCGCCTCCGGGCTCCTGCGGAACGTTGCCACCTCGATGACCTTGCCCGGACCGAAGATGACATGAACCAGGCGGAACCGGCGACCGATGATGCGAGAGTTGCGAAACAGCCGGCGCACCTGCTCAGGACGCGCCCCCGTCGCAATGTCGAAGTCCTTCGGGCGACGGTCCAGCAACAGGTCCCGCACACCGCCGCCGACGAGGTACGCTTCGTACCCGTGCCGAACGAGCCGTCGCACGACCTTGAGCGCGTCGGGGTCCATACGGGACTCGTCCATGTCGACGCGGACGCGATTTGCCTCGGGAGGTGGCCCGTCCCGCGGGATTTCCGGGTCGGGGTCAACAGGCGTACGCCGTCGGGATTCCGCACGCGGGCGTGTCTTCAATCGGGGGCTACTTGTGGGAACGGCCATAGAAACGGAAGGATTCGCTACAGAATCGTGAGGGTGACAGGGGCTCAGGCCTCTCGATGGGGGAGCAGCTTGGGTTCATGCTCAACTTCTAAGCGGTCGAAGCATAGCACCTTGTCGCACCTTCGGTAACGACCCAAAACGGTTTCGCGAGGTTCCACCCCCGAACATCACGGTTCCCCGGGCACCCCGCTCGACAAGCCTTGCCGCCCCTTCTCCCCATCGTCTATCACCCACCCCCCGTGCCCCCCTCCTTCGAGCTCATCGGATACGTCGCCGCAGTCCTCACCACGGGCAGCTTCGTCCCGCAGGTCCTCAAGGTCGCGCGCGAACGGCAGACCCAGGGCATCTCCCTCGGCATGTACGTGCTGTTCACCCTCGGGGTCGCCCTCTGGCTCGTGTATGGCTTGCTCATCGGAAGCGCCCCGGTCGCCGCCGCCAATGCCGTCGCCCTGCTGCTGGCAGGCGCCGTCCTCGTCATGAAGCTGCGCTTCGGGTGACTCAGCGCGTGAAGTCCGCGCTCAGTACGGCGGACTGTCACAGGGACGGATGACCTTGATGCAGTCGGGATCGCCTTTCGGCACGCAGAACTCGCAGTTGTTCGTGCGAGCGCCCGCCGTGGGTCGCGGAGGCGTGCGCGGCGCGGCCGCCCCACGAAGCTCGATCACGATCGTTTGCGACGTCCTTGCCAGCACCGCCGCAGACCCGCGCAGGCCCGCCTTCTCCGCCACCAGCTCGACCTTTTCGTCCAGGCGGGCGGGATACTCGCAAGGGGTCGCGGCGCAGACCTGAAAGAGCTCGTCGCCTTCCTTCTTCTTGACCACCGCGCCGTCAGGCTTGGTCTCGATCCGGATCACAATGGGGTCCGGCTCTTCGACCACCACGAGGCTCGGGCTGGTCGCTGGCGCTGCGGCGGCTGATGGGGCGACCGAGGGCACCTCGGCGGACGGAGCCGCGATTGACTCCCCAGGGGATGCCCCGCTGAGCACCTGGTTCCGATACCCCCAAAAACCAGCCAACCCGACAAGCACCACGGCGGCAGCCACCCCGGCCGCTACCCACCCACCCTTGCCCGACCCAGCACGCGCGGGTCGCCCGACAATAGGCCTCCTCTGCGCGGACACCATCTCGCGACCGTCAGGAGCGGTCGATGCCCTCGCCATCGAGGTGTCGTGCATGTTCGACGACCCCTCTGCGGCGACCACGATCTTGGGCAGTCGGAGCACCGTGTCGGCCTGTGCCTCGGGCGTATGCGCCAGGGCCTCCGCGAAGGCCGCCATCGACGGATGCCGGTCCGTCGGCTTCTTCGCCAACGCCCTGTAGATGACCTTCTCGAGGGCCTCCGAGACCTGGGACTTCGGATGGAAGTCCCGGATCGACGGCACCGCGTCGGTCATGTGCGCCGTCAGCACCGCCATGAAGGTCTCTCCGGTGAACGGTACGCGCCCGGCGAACATCTCGAACAGGATGATGCCCGTGGCGTAGACGTCGACCTTGTCGTCCACGTTCCTGCCCGCGGCTTGCTCGGGGGCCATGTACTCGGGGGTGCCGAAGATCATGCCCGTCTTCGTCAGCTTCCGGCGCTCAGCCTGGGCGCCGTCCTTGGTGACGTCGCGGAGCTTGGCGATGCCGAAGTCCACGAGCTTGACGACTTCGGTACCGTCCTCCGTCATGGATAGGAACACGTTCTCGGGCTTCAGGTCTCGGTGCACGACCCCCTTGGCGTGTGCCGCGACCAGCGCACGGCACATCTGCATCGCGATCCAGAGGCCGCGCTCTGGCGAGAGCACGCCCTCGTCCGCCAGCACGTCCGCCAGGTCCTTGCCCTCCAGCAGCTCCATCGCCAGAAAGAACCGACCATCCTCGAGCTGACCGAAGTCGAACACGTCGACCACGTTGGGGTGCTTGATGCGGGACGCGCTGATGGCTTCTTGCTTGAACCTCGCCACCACGTCCGTGCGGGTCGTGTACTCGTGCTTGAGCACCTTGAGCGCCAGCCGCTTCTCGATTTCCTCGTGCTCGCCGAGGTACACGTCTCCCATGCCGCCTTCGCCCAGCTTGCGGATGACGAGGTAGCGCTCCGCGATGCGCTGGCCGACCAGGGGATCGGTCGCCTTCGCGATCTGGTCGTACACACTGCGGGAGAGCAGCCTCGTTCCGTCACGCGGGCAAAACGGCTCCTCCGTATCGAGCTCGAGCTGGCACTTCGGGCAGATGCGAATGGGCATGGCAGGAGCGCCGCATGGTGCGGCAATCGCTCACATCCTAGCCGCTATCGCGCGGACGCACAAACCGTCCGCGTCACGCCCTGATCCGGAGCCAAGCGCCCGGCGGAGAGAGTAACCCCTTCAGGCGGGTCAGCCTTCGGACGCACAACCCGTCGCTACGCAGCTACCCACAGCCGCACAAGCTACGAAACCATCTGCGGTCCTCTGCGGAATCTGCGGCCAACTCCGATGGCTTCGGATCTGGGTCACGGGCTCAGGAACCTGGACGCGCCTTGCGCGAACGCCGTGAACGACTCCTTCGGCGCTCCCTGTCCCGTACGCATCCCCGCACTGCACCAGAAGGCGTACAGACCCGCCGAGCCCGACGGCTCCCGCGCGCGCGCAAAGGCGAAGCACGATTCGGGCGACGGGTCGTGCAGCATCGCAACCCCCACGAAAGGAATGATCGATCGCTTCTCCTGCACGAGCTCGAACACCCCTCTCAAGAAGGCTGCCTGGTCCGCCTCCGATCCCCCCAAGAGCGCCGAGGTCGTGCTCGCAACCCGGTGCAACACCACCAACCGGCCCTCGCTCTCGACCGCCTCGACCGCGCTTCGGATCTGCTCGACCGCCTCGTCCGACCCCTGCACATCGTCCGTCCCGTTCAGCCCATGATGCGCCAGCATCACCACCCCGGATGCCTCCGCCAGGGCGTCGCGCTCCGGACTTCCCGCCTTCAGCCATGCATCCGTCGACCAGGTCACGCCCATCACGGTCTTCTCAGGCCGGCTCGCATGGGACGTGCCGTACGCCAAGGCGTCCACCAGGAAGGTTGCGAGCGGCTTCGCCTCGAGAGGATTTGCTTCGAGATACCGGTCTACCTCGAGCCCCAGGCTCACGTACGCGACCTCGGGACCCAGGCGGGTGAACACCTGGTCGATCAACGCCCGTACGCCCTCGCGCACGGTAGCCGAGGACCAAGCATGTCCCTGCATCGCCTCCGGTCGTCCGTCCGCCAGCGCCTCCACGACCGGGATCGACAGCAGCACCTGCTTGCGCTCCTGGGCAAGGTACGACGCCATCGTTTCGAGGCGCGCCCACGACTCGTCCTGCGACAGGGACTCCCACCCGACCTCCACCACCACGGCGCGCGCACCCGAGGCCAGCGACACAAGCACCGCCTCCGCCTGTGCCGTCACCTCATCCTCGCCCTCGGCTTCCACTGGCGTTGGGTACAACCCCACCACCACCGGCGCTACCGCGGCGTCCACTTCCGCGTCCACGCCTTCGTCGGGCGCGTCCGCTTCCGCGGCTTCCAACGCGGCATCCTCCACGTCCTCAGCGACGTCGTGGTCCCCCGCGTCCGGCGGATCGACCGTCACCTCCGTGGCCGCATCCTCTGAGCAGCCCCAGAGAACCACAAGCACCGCGAGGGAGCCGAGCAAGGCCAATCGTACCGCCACGAGCCGAACCATAGCACAAGTGCGTGGGTCGACCCTTCGCAGACCTCTGCTTCAGGCTTCCCTCGCCAACCTCCGCACCGACCCCCACCCTTCTGTGTCCGCTGCGTCTTCTGTGGTTTTCCGGGCTCGGGAGCGGTCAGATCACCCGGAACCCCTCTTCCTCGATCACCTTGCGGACCTGGTCCATGTCCGGCGCTTCCGTCGTCGTGAGGACCGCCGCGCCCACGCTCACTTCGACCCGCTCGACCCCTTCGAGGCCGCGGAGCGCTTGGTCCACCGTCTTGACACAATGCTGGCAGCTCATGCCGCCGATCCGGATCTCGGTCTTCATGAGGCCAACCTAGCGCAGGTCGCGCGTTCGGCCAGCCCCTCGGACCTCGTCAAGGTGCGCTCGGCAACAAATCGATCGGGTTCGTCGGTGCACCGTTGTGAACCGCCCCGCCCCCTACCCAGTAGATGAACCGCGCGTCGAGCCCGTCGTCGAGGTACACCTCGAATCGAACCACCTCACCCGCGGGCGCGTCGAAGTACATCCCATCGACGTCCTCCCGCGTCACCGTCGCCAGCTCCACCCCGTCGGCATATTCGTAGATGCCGTCCTCGCTCTCGAGCGACTCCTCGGACAACCCGCCGTAGGAAGCCCCCTCGGGAAGCGTGGCGATGACGTTGAAGTAACATGGCAGTCCGCTCAGACGGGTGTCGCAGGTCGTGAACACATGCCAGCGCCCACCCTGTTCGTACTCGATGAACGCGCCCACCCCGTCCCCAGCCACCGTCTGCAGCTTCGCATCCGTGTCGATCGCGGCTCGCACGACGTCACCGCCGCCAGAGCCCCCTGTACCCCCTGTGCCTCCGAACCCTGCGCTGCCTCCCTCGCCCCAGGCACAGTCGCAGTCGTCGCACGTGCTCGACTCGATCACGCACCCCGATGCGAGCAAGGCAGCGACGGCCAGCATCGCGAACCTCGCTCTGCGCCCGACCTGGGGTTGGGTCTCACCGTGTCCCACGAAAGAAAAGTTATGGCTGCTGCACATGTTCGTTCCTCCGGCTCGTGCCACGGATGATCAACGTCTGCCGCCCTTTGGGCTGGCGCGGCCCGGCGCCCCTCTGCTCTTGCCGCCGCCGCTTGCCTTGCTCGGTCCGTACTTGTTCCCGGTCCCCGTCGGGGCGGGGGCGGGCGCGCCGTAGGAAGGTCGTCCCGAAGGCGCGCCGTAGGAGGGCCCGGCGGACGGGCGAGAAGGCGTGTCGTACGTCGGGCGCGTAGGTCCCGATGACCTTCCCGCCGACGTATCGTACGAAGGCTTTGCCGAAGGGCGCGCGGAGCCCGACCGCGAGGGATAGGGAGCTGCCATGCCCGGACGCGTGGGCTGCGTGGATGGCTGAACCGTCGAGCGGCCCGACGGCATGGGGCTCACGGTGCGGGACCCTCCCGGGTACGAGGGTGCGGTCGACCCACGCGCGTCGTGTTGCGATGGCGCGGACGACGATCCCAGGGTTCGGGAGGGGTAACCGAGCTCTCGGCGGGGTGCAGAGGGCTGCACGGGGCGGGATGCGAGGGGGGCGGCGCGTCGGTCGGCCGGCAAGGCGCCGGAGGGCATTCCCCGGTACACGGGTCGGCCGATCTCTTTCCTCGCGGAAGCGGAGGAAGGACCTGTGCTCGAGCGTGGCGCCGCGGACATTGCGCCGCTGGTGGCGCGGTGGGATGCGGGAGATCTCGCCGCCGCCGCGGCTCGCGGGTGGGGCGTGGCAGGCGTCCGCGGGACCGCGTCGGAGGGAATGCGTGCCTGCTCGAAGGAGGGAGCCCGTTCGGGACGCGCCGCGTGCCGGTCGCGGGTCGCGTTGGGCGACGCGGGCCGATGGGGTCGCGAGTGACGCGCCGCCTCGTGGGCCCGGTACCCGTGAAGCCGATGAGAATGAACGTGACGCGTGAACACGTACCGCGACTCGCAGTACACGTAATACGGCGGCGGAACGACCCACAGCGACACCGCCACCCCTCCGTACCAGTAGTAAGACGGAGGCATCGGCGCCCACCCCACGTAGTCGTATCCGGGGTAGCCCACCCGCCACACGACCCAGGCAGGGGCATAGGCCCGCCCCGGGATCCACGCCCAACCACGCTCGGGGACCCAGACCCAGCGGCCATAATGGAACACGGCCCAACCCCATTCGTAGTCCGACACCCAAATCCAATCCCCCTCCGCCGTGGACCCCCAATACCCCGCCGTCAGGTACGGCACGAAGTCGGGTCCCACGACCTGCACGCTCGGGACCCAGACGAGCCCGTACGCGGGGTCCTCCACCCATACGCCATGGGGCGCAAGCTCCTCCCGGAACACCTCCACCGCGGAGGGATCGGTGTCCGCGTAGTCCTGCGGCACATCCCCCTCGGGCGGGGCACCCTGACTGAGCGCCGGGCCGGTGAGGCAAAACAGCGCCACCACCACTGTGAACGCCAGCACACGCCTTTGCGATTTCCACATGCCAACTAGCATGATTCGTCTCCTGCCTCTCTGCCACCGCAAGCTTCGTGCCACGATCCGCTCGTACACGCCCTACCCTTGGCCTAGCACGGCACACCCAAGGCATAGACGCCTTCTCAACAGAATCACATTGATCCGTGCGGAAAACTGGGAACTAGGAAGAGGAACACGCAATGCGAATGCGAACGCCAGCGTGTCGCGGAGGGTGGTCACGACGCCTAGGGTTTGGGGCCCATTCCCAGTTCCTGGTTTCGATGACCTCGGTTTCGCCACGGCTCAACGTGATTCAGTATAGTCCCACCCATCGATGACCACGGCTATCCTGACCCCCGTGTTTCGCCCCACAGCTTTGCTTCCCGTCGCCATCTTGCTCGCGGCCTCCTCTGCCTCTGCCCAGGATTCCACCCGGTTTCGACTTCACGCCGTCCACCCTGCCTCCGCTCACAGCCCGTTCCTCGTCACGGAAGGACCCGCGCAGACCACAGCCCCGTTCGCAGCATCCGCCGTCGTCGACTATGCCCTCCATCCGCTCCGGCTCGACGTGCAGGACGACGTCGGGCAACGAACCCTGCCTCTCGTCGACCACGTGGTCTTGTTGCACACCACCGTGGCCGCCCATGTGATTCCGGAGCTCGCCTTCGATGCCTCGTGGTCGGTCGCTGCCCTGCAGATCGGGGAAGACCAGACGGTCGGTTCGCGCACGTTTCGTGCGCCCGGCAGCGCCGTGGGTGACTTGCGTTTCGGCGCGATTCATCGCGGGGCGCTCTGCGGCTCGCTCGGGTACGTTGCGGGGGTGCGAGCGTGGGTCCCCACGGGAGACGCCGAGAGCTACCTGTCCGACGATCGTTTCCGGTTCGAAGCGCTGGCCGGCGTGTCCGGAGCTTTCGCGCCCGTGCGGTTCGGTTGCACGCTCGTGGGCTCGCCGCTGATCGGCACGAAGGAGGCTGGCGAGCGAGTTGGTGCTGCTTGCGCGGCGGACGTTCGGGTCTCTGCCAGCGGCCCGCGGGTCGGCGCCGAGCTGTGGGGGGGCGTTGTGTCTCACGATCCCGGCCTCGAGATGGGGTCGCTCTTCGAGTACCTCGGCACCGTCGGTCAGGAAGCCGGACCGATGCGGTTCACGCTCGGGGTGGGAAGGGGCGCTGGCAGTGCGCCGGGGACCTCCGCCTTCCGCGCGATTGGCATGGTCGGGTTCGTTGCCGGGGGCGCGGCTTCCCCACCTTCCGCGGGCGTCTCGGATCGCGACCTCGACGGGATCGCCGACGCAAACGACGCTTGCCCGGACGAAGCGGGGTCCGAGGCCCCCGACCCCGCGCGCCACGGCTGTCCCTCCAAGGATACCGACGGCGACGGGATCGAGGATCATGAGGATAAGTGTCCTACCGAACGGGGGGCCCGGCGCGACGACCCGGCGACTTCAGGGTGTCCGGATCGGGATAATGACAGGATCGTCGATGGCCTCGACGCGTGTCCTGACGAGCCCGCTCCGACCTATGAGGACGGACAGCGGCCCGGGTGCCCGAGACACGCTCGCCTCGAAGGCAACCGTTTCGTTCTTACGCCTTCCCCCGACCCCTTCGGCTCTCCCAACCGCGGCGCCGACGCCGTGGTGCTCAAGGAAGTGGCTTTCATCCTCCGCGCCATGCCGCACCTGACCAAGATCGCCGTCGAGGTGCGCCTCAGGACCCGCGAAGGGGAAGACGAAAGCCAGCTCGCAGACCTCGCCGTCGAACGCGCTCGCGTGTTCGCTCGACAGCTCGTGGACCTCGGTGTCGAGATCAGCCGCATCGAGCCCGTGGGCGCCCTGTCCAAGGAAGACCCTGCGCTTCGGATCCTCGTGGTGGATCGCGTCGACCCGAAACGGCGCAAGCGATGACCCCTCTCTTGCGCTCGCTCGCTTGCGCGCTGCTCACCCTCGGCGCGTGCGCGCCCCACCGTGCGCCATCCCCCCCCGCGGCACCTGCCCCGACCACCTGCGCCGTCCGTATCGAGGAACCAACCCTCCCTCCGCCCAGCCCCCCGGACGTGCCCGAGATACCCACCTCCGAGATCGTCGTCGGCATCTCCCTCGATACCGCTACCCTCACCCGTCGCCTCGCCGAGGAAGTCCCCCCTCGCGTGGCCCACGGGCGCAACGTCGACGCGGGCGTGGCCGGAAGACTCTCGTTTCGCATCGACAGAAGCCCTTTCTCGGTCGCCATTCGCGGCAGGAACCTGGTCATCTCCACCCAGCTCGACGGGCAAGCCGACCTGTGCAAGCCCCTCGGCCCGCTGGGCTGCGTTCACTACGCCGAATGCTCGCCTCGCGCGCTCGCGACCGCTTCCATTCCCTTGTCCCTCGGCCCCGCCTACCGTCCAGGGCCGGCCTCCGTGCACATCCAGGTCACCCGCCCTTGCGAGATCGGGGGCATCGACGCCTCCGCGCACATGCAGAAAGAAGCCCACAAGCAAGCCCGTCGCCTCGAGGCCCGCGTCAACGCCCTGCTCCCTTCGTTCGCCAAGGATGCGCAGGCCTTGTGGAACGCGATGGGCGTCCACGTTCCCCTCGGCATCGACAGCCGCTTGCGCATCAGCCCGAGCCACGTGGTGGAGGGGCCGGCCCACGACGATGGCTCGTCGCTCACGATCCCACTCGGGGTTCGGGCCGACCTGCGCATCGAGCCGCGGCAGGGGGAGCGCGACGACCCGGGGCCGATTCCTCCGCCGCGCTTCGAGCCGGAGCTGCCCTCGGCGGTGCAGCTGCACGTGCCCATCGAGGTCGACGTGGCCGGCATCGACGCCGGCCTGAGCCGGTCCGTGCGCGACGTGTCGGACGCCGCCGCCCCGCAGATTCTGTCCGTGCGAAGCCAGCCTGACGCGGACGGTCTTCGGCTCCTTCTATCCGTGAAGGGATACTCTTGCGGGACGGTCGCGTTTCGGGCGACCCCGGTGTTCCACGAGGGTTCGGGGCGGCTGCGGCTGTCCGAGGTGGCGCCGCTGGCGTCGGAGGTGGCCCGCGTGATGGCCATCGACCCCGACCTCGACCTTTTGCGCATTGCCGGGGCGGTCGAGGCGCGGGCGAGCATTCCGCTTCCGGTCGACCCTTCCACGATCCCGCTCGGGCTCGAGCGGGCGGTGGAGTTGCTCGCGCCCAAGCAGGGGCCGGAGGTCCGGCTGCAGGTGCGCGAGGCCTCGGTGCGCCGCGTGACCGTCACCCCCCAAGGCGTGGCCGCGATCGTCCACGTGCAGGGGCAGGCTCACGTGGTGTTGTGAGGGAGCTACCCGGCGATCGAGGTCAGGCTGAAGTAGGCGTTCTGGTCCTGTCCCCGGCGAAATGCCGCGCCCACCACCACGCCTCGGGCCACACGCCGCACGTAGTCGTTCAAGTCCATGAACACGAAGCGTGACCCGAGCGCATCGTTCGGCCGGAAGGCCGGCCAGCCCGGCGGTTCGAACGGCGGCGGCTTGGTGTAGTCGAACAGCAGCTCCCCCGCATGCCTCTCGTCGGCGTCGACCACGACGAAGTATCCCGGTCCGGTCACGGCGCTGGCCGCACGCAGGGGCTGGTGGTTGTACCCGAACACGAGACCGTCCGCGGTGCGTGTGAGCCGCTTCTGGAAGCGCGAGAACACCGGGAGTGAGTTGCGGCCGGAGAACGTCACCGTGGCCCCTGCGGGGGTCGAGGCAGGCACGAGGTCCTCGAGGCCGAGCGGCGCTTGGTCCCGCACGCGGTCGTAGAGCTTGCCGACGAGCGACCCTTTCACGGTCGCCACTGCGCGCACTCGGTCTTCCACTCCCATCTGGTCGAGCATGGCCGCGAGCTCGCGGGACTCCGCACCCGACTCGAGCGCAACCACGAACGCGTTTTTCGTCATCATGGCGCCATCATACCTTCGTGTTCGTCAATGGAGCGTCTCGCCGTGGGACACGCCGTGGGGGGCCGGCAGATCGCGCAAGCTGCCCCCGAACCAGATGCCGAAGGGAAGCCCGACGAGTCCCATCAGCGCCGTAGCGTAGAAGGGCCATGCGTAGTCGAATCGCACGGGGATCAGACCGCTCGACGGGGGCGTGAGCAGCAGGACCCCGATCGTGACCAGCGGCATCGCGCAGAACAGCGCGGCGGCGACGCGGGCGCCTCGCATTTGGGCGACGGAACGGCGCGAGGCAGCGGTGGCCAGGAGCATGGCCCAGGCCACGGGGCAAGCCCAGATCCAGCCGAGCGCGCGCGCCATGTCGACGCCGGACAGCGTGACGATTTCCGGGGACGCGACCCGTACCCAGGGGGCGAAGAACAGGCCGAAGCCGAGGACGGCCACCAGCACGAGCGCACCGCGTCCCCGGCGCCAGAACGTCCAGCCGAGCGTTACCCATTCGGGCTTCTCCAGCCACTCCTCCTCGAGTGCTGCCTCGTACGAGAGCGGCAGCTTCGACATGGGAGTGAGCGGCAGCCCGCAGGTCGGACAAACCTTGGCCTCCCCCGGGGGGTAGAGCTCGCGACAAAAGGGACAGGCCAGCAGATCGCTCAAGACCTGGGGAGCATAGCGTGGGGTGGGGAACCCGCGCGCGGAAAACCACGGAGGACGCAGAGGCCACGGAAGGGGCGGGGGCGGGTCCGGAGGTCGGCAGCGCGGGTGATGCTGAAAGCGGCACATCCGCGAAACGCGTGCGCATGATCCGAGCCTGGAACCCAACCGCAAGGTAGGGTAAGGATGGAACGTGGTGTTTCCTCCACTGACCCGTCGGGTCCGAGACTGGGCAGGGGCAACCGTCATCGTCGCCGTGCTTCTTCTGGCGATCGTGCGGTCCGCGACGGCGCAATCACCTCACCGTGATGCCGGGCTGGACGACGATGCGAAGCGGGCGGTTTTTCGCCAGGTGGCCTCGCGCGAGCCGAGCCAGCGGGCCGCTTCCGCGCGCAAGTTCCCGGGGGATGCATGGTCGCAGGATGACGACTTCCATGCTTCCGTCATGCATGGGGCCCGAGCGATCGCGCGGAGCCGGGGGGTGTCTCTTGGCGAGGTGTTGCGCGTGCTCGACGACGGGATGAGGGAGGGCTGGGACGGAGCGCTTCCCATGAGGACGACCGTGCCGCCTTGCCGACCGAGACCGGTGTATTGACCACCGCTTAGGTGGCCTGGCTCAGAAGCTACCCGAAACCCACACGCTCCCGCCGGCTTGGTTCATCGCTGGGTTGATGCGTACGCTCGCCGAGTTCGTCGCCTCTCCGGGCGCCGTGAGGTACAGGACCGCCCCACCGATCAGGGCGGCTCCTCCGACGAGGAACCCGGCGGTCGCATAGCGGGAGAACGTCTTCGCGTCCTCGTTGGCGTCGAGCCCGGTGGGAGAGCAATCCGTGGGGTAGTTGGTGCAGTGGTTCTTCGCCTCTGACTCTGCGCTCTGCGTGCGGATGCCGAAGTAGGTGCCGGTGGCCAGTCCGAGCACGCCGACGCCGCCCACGACCAGACCTACGGTTTGTTGCGTGGAGAGGCCGGCCCCCGTGTCGTGGTGAGCATCGTGAGGAGGCTGGGATGGTGCGGGGGTAGCCGCGGCGGCCGCAGGCTCCACGGCCGCGAGGGCGCGCAGGTTCAGGGTGTGTGTGGCCCCGTTCGGGTCGACCACGACGTCTTGGGATGATGTCTCGTGGCCGGGTGCGATGACCTCCACGACGTGCTGTCCCGGATCGACGGGCATGGGGACACCGAGGGACGCGGTGCCGACCGAAGCCCCATCGATCAGGATCTGGAGCCCCGGGGCGCGTGCCTCGGGCGGCATGAGCAAGGTCAACGTGGACAGGGTGGGTTCGATCTTGGCGGCGCGCTCCAGGGCGATCTCGCGGCGCTCGGGCTGATTGGCCTTGCGGCTCGCTTCCCCGGCGGCGCGGTACGCCGCCCAGGCGCTTGCCGGCTTTCCGAGCCGCTCGTAGCAGAGCCCAAGGTAGAGCAACGTCCCGACCGCCGGGTCGATCTCATGGCTCTGCTTGAGCTTCGGACACGCCTCTTCGTTCTTGCCTTGCTCCATCAGGTCGAGGGCCGACTTGTACAAGGCTTCTGCGAGCGCTTCCTTGTCTTGCGCCGCGGCCCTCGAGAACAAGCCCATGCCGCACAGCAGGAAAGGAACGCAAAGAAGAGGGAGGTGTCGCATCGGATGGCCCTCAGTACCGTCGGCCCCCGAAGTCGGGCAACTTGCCCGTGTCGGCGGGAGGGGGAATTGGCTTGGTGGCGGACGGCACGGTGTCTCGCGCCATGCCCGCTCGTTTCTTGCCAGGGGACGGCGGCTCCTCGCGGGCGCTCGCGCTGGACGATGGGACATCGATCGCGCTGGCAGAGGCCAGTACGAGCCACGGCGCCTCGCCTGCTGCATCGACCCCTCCGTCCGGTGCGGGCAACGCGACCGAGGGGGCTGAAAGGATGGCACTGTCTGCCCGCAGCGTCGTCCCATCGACTGCGGAACGGCCTTTCCACAGCGCCAGGCTGAACGCTACGCCCGCAATGCCTCCCACGAGCGCCATGAAAAGAGCGCTCCTCGAGAGCTTTCTTCGGGGCCCCTGCCAGCGCGCGCTCGATCCGAAGGAATCGATGTGCGGCATGGGAAGGTGTGCATTCGCGTCCGACTCCGACGGGACCGGCGCCGAGCCCGCGAGCCCCGCTTCGCTCAGGATCGTCACGATCCGGCGTGCCGACGTTTGTGCCGTCCGACTGCCGAACGGCGCGAGGTCGACGGCCATCTCCGCCAGCGTCTGGTAGCGATTACTCGGATCCTTTTGCAGGCATCTCGACACGATCCGTTCGAGATCCTCCGGGGCGTCTTCGCGAATCCCTCGCAGCAGGGGCGCCTCCCTCGTGGCCACGAGGGTGCACAGAGCGATGAGGCTGTCCGCCTCGAACGGAGGTCGCCCGGCCAGAAACTCGAACAAGATCGCGCCCAGCGCCCAGATGTCCGTGCGCCGGTCGACGTGCTTCGCGCTTCGCATCTGCTCCGGCGACATGTACTGCGGGGAACCCACGGCTCCCGTCGACGCGGTCAGGCTGATGTTGCGAGGGTCGTTGTCGATCTTCGAGATCCCGAAATCCAGCACCTTGACGAGGGGAGACCCGTCGGCGCGTCGCGTCAGGAACAGGTTGGCGGGCTTCAGGTCCCTGTGGATGATGCCCAAGGCATGCGCCTCCGCGATCGCTTCACAGGCTTGCAGCACGTAGTCCACCGTCTCACGGACCCCGAGCGCACCTCGCTTGGCAACGACCTCCGATAGGTCCTCCCCCTGGAGGTACTCCATCACGATGAAGGGAGCCCCGCCCTCCAGCGTCCCGACGTCGGACACGCGCGCCACGTGCTCGCTCTTGATCTGCGCGGCTGCGCGCCCTTCGCGCAGGAAGCGCCCGACCGCATCCTCGCTCTGGTGCTCGTCAACGAGGAGGAACTTCAGGGCGACGTGCTGATCGAGTTGCAGGTGGCGAGCTTCGACGACGACGCCCATGCCGCCTGCGCCGATGACGCGGATGACCTCGTACTTGCCGGCAAGGATGTCCCCTTCCGCCACGGGGGCGGATCGGTAGGAGGAGGGGGAAGAGGCCATCGTTTCCATGCGATCCGTGCGAGAAGCGCGAGCGGGGTCGAGGGTGTCTCCGAAGTGCGGCCGGATCAAGGCCAAACCGGGTCGGGTCGGGGGCAGCGACCGAATCCCGCATTTTCGCTGCCTTCCATGCTGCGGGTGGCATACTGCCGCGTCGTGTGCAACGGGTTGCAGGGCATACCTGCCGAGGGAGAGCCGTCATGGGTCATCGGGGTTTCGGAGCTTTGGTCATCGGGTGCCTCTTGGCGTCCACCGGATGCAGCGTGGACGACGCGACGGCTTGCACGCCCGGCAACCAAAAAGCGTGTGCGTGTCCGGAGTCTCGGACCGGTTCGCAGTCCTGCAACGCTGACGGGATGGGCTGGGGCGCCTGTGACTGCTCAGGCGCCACGGGAGGCACGGGCGGAACAGGCGGTGGGGTGACCGGTGGAACAGGTGGAGAGGATGCGGGCACCGGAGGCACAGGCGGTACGAACACCGGAGGCACGGGCGGTACGAACACCGGAGGCACGGGCGGAACGAACACCGGAGGCACGGGCGGAACGAGCACAGGAGGCACGGGCGGAACGAGCACCGGAGGCACGGGTGGGGAGGACGCGGGCACCGGAGGAACGGGGGGCAGCGCCGGCGTTGACGCGGGCGATTCCGGTCCGGAGGCTGGCGGCTGCGGCGGCTCCACGCCAGACGATTGTGGAGCGTGCGTGAACGTTCTGTCCGACCCTGCGCACTGTGGCGGGTGCAATCAACCGTGCAGCGACAACCACGTGACCCCCTCGTGCAACGCTGGGGTTTGCATGGGCGCGTGCGACCCGAACTTCGCCGATTGTGACAACGACAAGCGCGTCAACGGTTGCGAAACGGACACCACCCTGTACGGGTGCGCGGGTCCCTCTTGCGCCGCGGGGGTGACCTGCGGCTCGAAGAGCTGCTGCGAGACCCGCTTCGTTCCAGGAGGCACCTTCCAGATGGGACGCGGGACCACGGGCGAGGACGCCTACTGTCCTTGGGATACGTCGATCGTATGCATCGACAACGAGAAGCCCGAACACGACGTGACCGTGTCGCCCTTCTATCTCGACACCTTCGAGGTCACCGTCGGCAGGTTCCGTCCCTTCGCGGACCAGTACGACGGCACCCCTCCCGCCTCTGGTGCCGGTGCGAACCCCCATGTCCCCGGCAGCGGATGGCAGCCGTCGTGGAACGCGCAGCTTCCCGTCAACCGGGACGATCTGCTGGCGTCCATCACGTGCAACGGCAACGATCAGACTTGGACGAGCCTGCCGACGACGCACGAGCCGTACGCCATGAATTGCCTCAGTTGGTTCGTTTCCTTCGCCTTCTGCATCTGGGACGGCAAGCGCTTGCCCACCGAAGCGGAGTGGGAGTTCGCGGCGGCAGGCGGAAGCCAGGACCATCCTTACCCTTGGGGCGCCGGGGTGGACGCCACACGCGCTTCCTACAAGGACTCCGCCAACAGTCCGTTCGTGAACGTCGGCAGCTATCCCGACGGCATGGGCCTGTTCGGTCAACTCGACCTTGCGGGCAGCATGTGGGAGTGGACCCTCGACTGGTACGCCGCAAATTGGTACGCGGGCGGCGGCGCCACGTGCCAGGACTGCGCGAACCTGACCACCGCAGCGTCGCGCGTGCACCGCGGCGGCGCGTGGTGGAAGGAAGCCGGATACATGCGGGCTGCCCACCGTAGTCTGGGATCCGCGCCCACGTGGCGTTCGAGCACCGTCGGCGTGCGCTGCGCGAGCACCCATCCCTGATCGATCAGCGCACCACGAAGCTCCCCACTTCCACCGCGTTTGCCTCGACCCGGGCGTCGCCTTCGGCCGCTACCGGCAACCTCGAGCCGTCCCCCAACGCGTGCCAGACCCCAACCCACACCGTCCAGCGCTCCCGAGCCAGGTTCGCAGGGAGCCGGTGCACCACCACGTCCCGGAGCGTCTTTCCCTTCGGCGCCGCCGCCAGCTCGAACGCACCCGACAGTCGTGTGTGATCGAGCTGGAACATCCCCCCGCTCTCCCCTCGAACGTGCACGAAAACGCCTGCGTCCCTCGGCACTTCGTCGTCCACAACCCACGCGATCTCGAGCGTCAGGTCCTGTCCGGGCGACAGAGCCGCCGGTTCGACCCGCGCGCCCACGAGCGAAACTCCCCGCGCGAAACGGACGTCCAAGGGCACCGCGCCGTCGGGCAGACGATCCACGACCACGGCATCGCCCGACGGCGTCAGCGGTGACGGCAGCTCCACCGCCGGTTCGCGCAGCACCCCGTACGTCGCACCCACGAGCGCGAACGGCGCGAGCGAGAGCAGGAGATGCAGGCGAACCTCGCGTCCGCCAGGTTGATGGTCCCGTCGCCTTCGAACCATGAGCACCAGGACCACCAGCGCGGCGAGGCTTGCCAGGCCCCCCGCGATCACGGAACGCGGAAGGAACCGAAGGGTCAGATCGTGCTGCCCCGCGGGCAGGTCGATGGCGAGCAGGCCGTTGTCACTCAGGACCGAGCCGACGGATGCGCGCCAACCCGGGTGCCAGTTCTGATTCACGCGCAGGCGCGCTTCGGAGGGCAGGTCGACGGACAGGTCGATGCGATTGGGCGTCCAGCGGGTTCGCTGCACCGACCCCTGAGCCCCCTCGACGAGGTACTCTTCGTGGGGGAGGTCTGCACGGAGCAAGGGGGATTGAGGAACCGGGTAGGCGTCCCAGCACGACAGACACCCGCGGCTCATCGGGCCGTAGTACGCGAGTGCCCAACGGGTACCGCGTGCCTGGTGGAAGTCGCGCTCGACGCGGGGAGGCGGTTCCACGAGGTCCATGTGGGAGATGGGCTCATGGTGGCGTGGGACCATGACGACGAAGTTGATCACGAGTGTCACCGAGAGCGCTGCGAGGAGCAGAGCCCACCCCACGTGTTTGCGCGCCGCCGCCTCCGCTCGCGTGATTCCCCACGCAGCGAGGACACTCAGCACCAGCGCCACGACGATGAGGTAGCGTTCGGGGTAACGAAGGACGGAGAAGGCGGGTAGCGCCCGCAGGCCCACGAACGGGGACCATCCGTGGGCGTAACCCGTGGCCGCCCAGAGGCACGTCGCCCCCAGACCGACGAGCGACAGGGATCGGAGTCGCAGGGCGCCGACGAGTGCAACGGGAATGGCGGCGATCCCGACGAAGAAGGCCCCGTCGAGGGATGCGAGGTTGTTTCCGGCGAACGAAAGGCCGCCGAACAGCGCGCGATGCACGGCGTCAAGGGGCAGACCGGGGCGATCCGCGAGCAGCCGTTCCGAGGCCGCGACGGTCTCGATGACGGGTAGCGTGCGCAGGGCGGCCAGGCCGATGCCGAGCGTGGCGATCGTCGTGATGGACCCGAGGGCGATCAGAGCTTCCCTGGGGCGTCGACCGCGTGATGCCAGGGCTTCGAGGGCCTCAAAGGCGCAGAGCAGGGCAGCCATCGGGGCCGCGTAGGTGCCACCGAAGCCTACGATCCAGGCGAGCGCGCACGCGGCGACGACGACGGCGCGGCGATTTCCGGAAGCCGCCTCGCGAACGCCGAACATGGCCCACGGGAGAAGCTCGAAGCCATAGAAGTTGATCCAACCGTGGAAGAAGGACGTGGCGAAGTTGCCGCTGGCCGCGAAGACTGGGGCGGCGAGGACGGCGCCGAGGGCGGAAGCACCCCGGGACCTGGCGTAGCGGAACATGCCCTCCAGACCGATCCAGATCATGACGAACACGGTGATGGCTTCCGCGCGGAGCGTGCCGAACAACAGCGAGAGCAGGAAGGTCGGGGATGCGAATCGGCTCTGGGGGGTGCCCAGAGAGAAGATTCCACCACAATAGAACGGGTCCCAGAGAGGAACCTGCGCGAAGAGGCGCGCCGTGTCGACCGCGTGATCCTCGTAGGGCATCAACACCTGGGCGTCGCGGAAGAAGTTCATCGATCCGGCCGTCCCAAGTGCGGGCCAGGTCAACAGCAGCGCCAAGGCGCCGAACACGCCCACCCGTACCGGCGTCGAAGCGAGGGCGTGCGACAACGCCTCGAACCCGGTCACCAAGCCATGGTGCAGCCGACTCCCTTGCGGACCCGCACTCGATTTCAACTCGTTCAAATCACTCCCCGGCTGCCTGGAATCTGTCGCCTCGCCTTGGGCGCGAAGCGATCTCGACCGACCAGCACTATCCGATCATGCGCGCCGAAAATCAAAGCCTTGCTCTCGTCGGCGTGTGCTACGCCTGCCCCCACAACCCGGGCGAACCCTTCCCATGACATCCACCGAACCCGACCTCAACCCGTTCTCCCTCTCCGTCATCGCCCCGTGCTTCAACGAGGAGTTCAACGTCCCCGCCCTCGTCGAACGCGTCCTGCGCGTCTTCGACCGCGGTGGCCTGCACGGCGAGCTCATCCTCGTGGACGACGGCAGCTCCGACGGCACCCGCAGGGTCATCGAGGAGCAGCAGAAGAAACACCCGGACCGCGTCGTCGGCCGCTTCCACCCGCGCAACGGCGGCATCGCCGCCGCCTGGAAGACCGGCGTCGCCATCTCTCGCGGCAAGTACGTCTGCGTCATCGACGCCGACCTGCAGTACCAGCCCGAGGACATCCTCCGCCTGTTTCGAACCCTCATCGAAACCAGCGTCGACGTCGTCCAGGGATGGCGCAGCGCCGTGGGGCGCGAGAAAGGCACGCGGTTTCACCTGAGCCGCGGGCTCAACGCCATCCTCAACACCGCCTTCGACATGGACCTGCACGACAACAAGAGCGGGTTCGCCATCTGCGCGCGCGAGGTCATGCACGACCTGCTCTCCTACGAAGGCAACTACTACTTCTGGCAGACCTTCATCATGGTCGCCGCCCACGCCAAGGGCTACTCCTACCGCGACGTCGAGATCCTGTTCGAGAACCGCCGGCAGGGGACCTCGTTCCTGGACAAGGGGGCGTACCGCGCGTCCTTGCTGTCCGTCGTCGATGTCGGCAAGGCCCTCTGGGAATACCGTCTGCACCGCCCCGTGCCGGACGTGGCGACCCACTTCCTCAAGCGCTACCCCGTCATCGACCGGACCCCAAAGCGCAGCGCCGTGCGCGAGCTCGAGTGGCAAGCCTACCTCACGAGCTTCAACCACACCCACTGGATGATCACCCGCGACGTCGAGCACTACTACGAGGCGCTCAACAAGACGCAGTGGCTGTCCATGAGCCAGATGAGCGAGTTGCAGGACGAGAAGCTGCGCCGTCTCGTGCGTCATGCCTACCGCAACGTCCCCTACTACCGGGCGAAGATGCAGGAGGCGGGTGTGCACCCGGACGACGTTCGCAGCCAGGAGGACCTGCACAAGCTGCCGTTGCTCTCCAAGCAGAACGTGCGCGACCACCTGTACTTCGACATCATGTCCGAGAACCACGACAAGTCCGAGGTGCTCAAGATCACCACGAGCGGGTCCACCGGAGAGCCCTTCGTCTGCTACGCGGACCGCGGACAGCTCGAGTTCCGCTGGGCCGCTACCCTCCGCTCCCAGGAGTGGACCGGCTATCGCTTCGGAGACCCCTGCGTTCGCCTCTGGCACCAGACCCTCGGCATGTCCAAGGACCAAGTGCTCAAGGAGCGTCTCGACGCGATGCTCGTTCGTCGCAAGTTCGTGCCCGTCTTCGAGATGAAGGAGGAGATGCTCGCCGAGACCCTGCGCGAGATCTCCGCGTGGGAGCCCACGCTCATCGACGGCTACGCCGAGGCCTTGAACCTTCTCGCCCAGTTCATCCAGGCTTCGGGCAGCCTGGAGCACAAGCCCCGGGGCGTCATGTCCTCCGCCCAGACCCTGCCCGAAACCAGCCGCCACGTCATCGAGGAGGCCTTCGGGTGCAAGGTCTACGACAAGTACGGCGGGCGTGAATTTTCCGGCATCGCCTACGAGTGCGAAGCCCACGACGGGCATCACGTCGTGAGCGAAGGCTACATCGTGGAGATCCTTCGCGACGGTGAGCCCGCTGCTCCCGGCGAGACGGGCGAGGTCGTCATCACCGACCTCAACAACTACTGCATGCCCTTCATCCGATACCGCATCGGGGACCTCGCCCAGGCCGTCGACAACACCCGTGCGTGCTCCTGCGGGCGCGGCCTGCCCCGTATCGGAAAGATCGATGGGCGGGTGCAGTCGATCATCCAGGGCGTGGACGGCCGCTACCTTCCCGGCACGTTCTTCGCCCACTATCTCAAGGAGTTCGACTTCGCCTTCAAGCTCTATCAGGTGGTCCAAGAAGAGCCCAACGCCATGACCTTCAAGGTCGTGAAGGGCTCCCGGTTCTCGAACGACGTGCTCGACGAGGTGCTGGCCACGTTCCGTCGTTATCTGGGTGACGAGATGCGGATCGACGTCGAGTTCGTGGAGGACATGGCGATGATCCGGACGGGCAAGCGGTTGGCGAGCGTGTCGCGGTTGCCGGTGGACTTCCAGCGCAACGCGCCGAAGAAGATGCGGGTCGACCCGAAGGGTTGAAGCTGTGAGCTCGAGCGCCGGCCCGAAGCGAACGGAAGACGGTCGCTACGTCGTCATCAATGGCAAGAAATGGCGTGCCTCCGACCCTCGGCTGAGCGAGGAGCGTAGGGCGGAGCTCGTGCTGGCTCTGATGGACGCTCGTCGAGCGGTGAAGGCGGCGAAGCGGTCGGGGGACGAGGAGGGTTTGGGGGAGGCGCGGCGCCGGGTTCACGAGGCCAAGGTGGCGTTGGGGGAACGGGGCGAAGCGTGGTGGCAGGACAAGACGTGAGGCTGGGACCGCTTCACGCCGGCGGCAAGCCGGGTGAAGCACAAGGCACCGAGGATTCGCCTACCTCAATTCGACGGACAACTGCCTCAAGTTGATGGGACGAAGCGTGTGATTCATGGGCTCTCGGGGTACTGGGCCACGACCTTCTTGGGAGGGCGAAGGATGGCCACGACGGAGCTGGTGAGGACATCTTCCTCGCCTTCCACGAAGTAAAGCCGCTGTCCGAGGGCGGGTGGCCCTGGGATCGGCACGAGCGAGCCGAACTGAACGACGCCGTCGAGATGCTTTCGGATGGCGTGGTGATGGGTGAACCACGCTTCGGATCGTCGAGGTCTCACCGCGACGCACACGCCCTTTCTTACGTGGTACTCGGTGTTGCGAGTCACGTAGAGCTTGTGGATGCGACGCTCTGGACCGCTGTAGGAATCTTTTTTGTTCATGGGTTGGTCTCCGAGCGGAAAGCTGCAAGCGAGAGGCCAAGTGTAGGTGTAGGTGCGAGCGCCGCGACGCGCTTTGCCCTGGCGGGCGCCACATGGGGGTGGCGCGCCGCCGCTTGGGGGATTCTCCCGAGGAAAACCGAGGAATCCCGCGCGGCCGACGGGAAACGGGGTGGCGCGCCGCCACCTGGTGATTCGCTCAACTCACCGTAATCACATCGCTGTTGCGCTGGTACGGGCTTCGCTTTGGGCGAGGGCATGAACCTTCTACCTCTGCCCATCAAGCTTCTCCTCACGTGTCCGCTGCTGCTCGCATGCGCGGACCCCCCGGTCGAACAGGACGACCTCGACCGTGACCCGACGACCGACGACCTCGTTGGTTCCGGTCTACCTGACGTCGGCAAGGCGGACCGGCACGTGCTGGACCCGGCGGAGCCGCAAGGCAACCTTTTCGCCCGGGCCGTTCTCGTGGCCGCGCCGTCCGGCGACCTCTGCTTGCTCGACCCGGCCGAAGGCACGCTGATCGATGTCGAGCCCGCCCGCGCCGTCGACGTGATGGCTTGCCCTCACGCCCCGGGGGAGGCGGTCGTCTCGGAGGGCTACGAGGACGGCAGCGGCGCGATCACCTCGTTGGAGGTCTCGGACGAGGGCCTCGAGCGAGGGGAGGCGATGGCCCTGTCTGTCGACGACACGCGGCTGGTGCACGCGCCGAGCCCGACCCTCGCCCTTGGTATCCGAGAAGGGACAACCCTGTTCTGGGGCGACGAGGGAAGGACCGTGTTCGGGACGACCTCCTTCTGGACCCATCCCGACCAAGACGTGGTGGACGTCTGGCTGCTGGAGCGCGCCGACGCGGGACCGCGGCTGCTGGCGCTGCGGTGGGAAGGGGGCTTTCGGGAACTGTCGCAGGCTCCGGTCCCCACTCCGCCGTACGCGTGTCCCCCGAGGCTGATTCGTGAAGGACCGGCTCCCCTGATCGTGGGCGTGCACGATGGCGCCCTCGTCGTGCAACACCCCTCGGGGGACGTCGTTGCGCGCAGGCAGGGGGCGGCCGCCCCGGACGCGTGCGTGCAAGACGCGCTCTGGCTCGAGGGGTCCGACGTGGTCGTGGTGCTCACGGGTCCCTTCGCTCGCCTTCACACGCTATCCGTGGACGGATATGACCTTGGTGAGACGCTCGTCTTCGCGGACGTGCTTGGACACGACCCGAGCCCGCGTCGGCGCCTCGCCTTCGACCCTGGGCGCCGACGTCTGTGGGCCGCGCTGGCGGGGCGCATCGAGGTGCGCGAGCGATCGGGCGAGGTGGGGCTCGTGCGCGTCGACCTTCCCGCCGTCTGCCAAGCGGAGAGCGTCACGCTCGTCTGGTAGGGCGTACGGAGACCTATCCCCTTCGGTGCCGCAAGGCAGGCAGGGACCGACGGACCTCTTCCAGGTAGGCCAAGTCCAGAGCGTGATGGCACATCCCCACGCCGTCGGAACACTGCGCGACCACCGTGCCCCATGGGTCCACGATCACCGTCTTGCCGTAGGTCGTCCGCTTGGGGTGTTTCCCGAACTGGGCCGCCGCCACCACGTACACTTGGTTTTCGATCGCGCGCGCTCGCAGCAGCACGTGCCAGTGGTCCTTGCCTGTGGTCACCGTGAACGCCGACGGCACCACCACCACCTGCGCCCCCATGTCCGCCAGCCGCCGATACAGTTCTGGGAACCGGAGGTCGTAGCAGATCGAGAGGCCCACACGAACGCCGTCGATGTCGACGCAACGAGGTGTGCTTCCGGCGAGACAACTCTCGCTCTCCAGCAGTCGCGTGCCATCGGGCAGGTCCACGTCGAACAGGTGGATCTTGCGGTAGGTTGCCACGAGGGTCCCTTCGGGGGAGAACACGGCGCAGGTGTTGTACGGTCGCAGGGGATCGTCCGATTTTTCTGGAATTCCCCCGGCGATGAGCCAGACCTGTGCGTCGCTTGCTGCCATCGACAAGGCTTCGAACACCTGCGATCCCCGTTCGAGGGCGGCCGCGATCTCTCGTTTTCGCCACTCCGGGCCCATGAACGCCAGGTTCTCCGGCAGCACGACGAGCCTTGCGCCCCGTCGCGCCGCTTGCAAGACCATGCTCCGTGCGGTGATCAGGTTCTCCCGGAGGTCGTCCTGGGTCGATAGCTGTACCGCCGTCACTTCGAGCGCTTCTACGGGGTTCCTCATCGCGCTCAGTAGGCTACGATGATCGCCCCGACGAGAACACCATGACGAGCACCACCAGCGCGATGCAGCAATACGGTGTCCCCGCGAGCCCTGAGAGCGCGCGCAAGGGCGGCACATCCGCGGGATTGGTCCTGCTGTTTTCGCAAACCTACCAGCAGCTGCAGCCTGCCTACCCGCTCACCACCCACGAGGTGTACATCGGGAGGGACCCGACCTGCGCGATCATGGTGCCGGAGCGCGCGGTGTCGCGTCGTCATGCCGTGCTGCAGTACCGGGACAGCTGCTGGTACTTGCGCGACCTGGGTGGATCGAACGGGACGATCGTGGACGGGCATTTCGTGGACGAGATCGAGCTCGAGCACCTGCACGAGATCCGGGTGGGGGACACGGTTCTGAAGTTCATTTCGACGGGTGCCGAGAACTACATGGGGTACGGCATCGACGGGGTCATGGTGGGCAACGCCCAGCGACGCAGTACGCGGCTCTCGGAGGCGGTGGGGGGGTGGGCGATCGACCGGATCGGGCAGCAGATCGAGCGGATCGCGTCGGTGGAGCTGTCGGTTGTGATCCAGGGGGAGAGCGGCACGGGCAAGGAGGTGGTGGCGCGTGAACTCCATCGCCTGTCGGGGCGGAGCGGCCCGCTGCACGCGGTCAACTGCGCTGCCATTCCTCCCAACCTCATCGAGAGCGAGCTGTTTGGCTACAAGCGAGGCGCTTTCTCCGGCGCGGAGCGCGACAAGCTCGGCCTCATTCCCGCCGCGAACCACGGGACGCTGCTGCTCGACGAGATCGGCGACATGCCGATGGAAGCGCAGGCCAAGCTGCTCCGCGTCATTCAGACGCGGGAGGTCTATCCGGTCGGGGCTACCAACGCCCACCACGTCGACGTTCGGTTCGTGTGTGCCACGAATCGGGACTTGCCGCGCCTGGTGAAGGAAGAGCGGTTCCGCGGGGACCTGCACGCCCGCCTCAACGAGTTCAGCATCGTCTTGCCGCCTCTGCGCGAGCGCAAGGAGGACATCTTCCAGCTGTCCCGCGCCCTCGTTGCGCGTCACGGGCACGTGGACAAGCAGCTGTCCTTCCCGCTGATGCTCGCCCTGCTGCATTACGACTGGCCTTACAACGTGCGAGAGCTCGAGGCGTGTCTGCGCCGAGCCGCTGCCGTGACCGATGGGCCCGTGCTCGACCCGCGCCACTTGCCCGACACGATACGGGAAGCGATGGAGCCGTACGGTACGCGACTTCCCCCGCAGTCGGGAAACCCCTCCCCGTCCTCGTTCCCGGCGCCGCTTCCCGCCCACGGGCAACCGCCCGCTGGGTCCCCATCGGAACCCCCGCGCCGCCGCTCCGCCGCCCCGAGCGAGGAGAAGCTGCGCGAGCTGCTCGGACGGCATCATGGCAATGTCGCCGCCGTGGGTCGCGAGCTCGGCAAGGAGCGAATGCAGATTCACCGCTGGATGCAGCGCTACGGCATCGTCGTGGACGAGTACCGGGACTGAACACGGCCAGGGATCCGCGAGCGTGAAGACGAGACCGAGCATGAGTCGCGATGTCCCTTTCGCCCACCTCGGCGACAAGCTCCACCTCGCCCTGACGGAACCTTCCGTCGAGTCCGAGGCCCTGCTCGACCCGCTCCCGAGCTACGAACCCCCGCCCGACCACGACCTCGTCGATGCCGCCACCCTCGCCCGTCGCATCGCCGAAGGTCTCCCTGTGCATGCCGCCGGATGCAACGGCAGCGCCACGGCCCTCGTCGCCCGCGCGTTGGCCCGCGCCCATGCCCATCCCCTGCTCTGCGTCACGGCCACCGTCGAGCAAGCGCAGCAGCTCACCGCGGACCTGCGCTTCCTCTGGGGCGAGGACGCCCGCGAATCCGAGGACACCGCACAGGGACAGGTCCTGTACCTCGGCGCCAGTGAGGCCAGCCCCTACGCGGAGGTCAACCCCGACCGTCGCGCCGCCCACAGCCGGCTCGCCACCCTCTTCCACCTCGCCCACGGCCTTCCTTTCCGCTTCGTCGTCACCAGCGCGGCGGCCCTCCTTCGCAAGGTCGTCCCTCGCGAAGTGGTCGAGCAGCACGCCGAGCTCGTGGTCGAGGAGCAAGAGATCGACCGCGACGCCCTCGCTGCCAAGCTATCCGAATCGGGATACCTTCGGGTTCCCCTCGTCGAGGACCCAGGTTCCTTCGCCGTGCGGGGCGCCATCCTCGACGTGTGGCCCCCCGGGTCCGTCTCCCCGACCCGCATCGAGCTGTTGGGAGACCTCGTCCTGTCCCTCAAGCGCTTCGACCCCGACACCCAGCGCACCACGGGAGACCTCAAGGACCTGTGGCTTCCCCCCGCACGGGAGGCGATTCGCACGGACGCCGCGGTGCAGCGGGCGCGACGCGTGGTGCGCGACCTGTGCGACGCCGTGGACCTTCCTTCGTCCCGCACCCAGGCGCTGGTGGAAGACGTGGTTTCGGGCCGCGCCTTCCTCGGCTCCGAGGGCATGCTCCCCGCCTTTCACGAGCTGGCCTCCCTCGGCTCCTACCTGACCGACGACTTCACCGTGATCTTGCAGGACCCGCCCGCCATCACACAGGTCGTGCGCGACGAGATCGCGCGTGCCGAGGTGGACGAGCAGGGCAGGCGGGGGGTGCCTCACTTCCCTCGGGAGGCGTTTTACGATGGTGAGCAAGACGTGCACGCCCTGCTGACCAGCCGCCCCGTCGTGTCCCTTCATCGCACGGCGGTCACCGGCGCGGCGGAAGACGAGGGTCCGCTCGGCGCCCTTGCGTCTGCGCCCCCGGACACACCCACGCTCGGCACCCAGGACCTGTCCGAGCTGGGGAAAGCCATCCAGGCGGCGCGCTCTCGCGGCGGCAAGGCCAGCGCTCTCACACCGCTGGTGCGCCGCATCCAGCGCTGGCGTGACATGGGCCTGCGCGTGCTGCTCGCCGCCCGCGCGGACTCCCAGGCCGAACGCCTCGTGACCTTGCTTCGCCATCGCGAGGTCGAGTGCCGCGCCAAGCTCGGACCCTTCGACCCCACCCTGCTCGACACCCCGGGCGACCCCGTCCTCGTGGTCAAGGGCTCCCTGTCCCGCGGCGTCGTGGCCCCCACCGAAGGCTGGGTCTTCGTCACCGAAGAGGAAGTCTTCGGACACCGCGCGAAGCGACGCGCCCGTCGCGCCGAGTCCTCCTCCCTCCAGCAACCCTTCCTCGAAGACCTGCGGGCGCTGTCCCCCGGGGACCTCGTCGTCCACGTCGACCACGGCATCGGCAAGTACCTAGGCCTGTTGCACCGCCAAATCGGCACCACCACCGTCGACCTCATCGCCGTCGAGTACGCTGGCGGCGACAAGCTCTACCTGCCCGTCTACCGGCTCAACCAGATCCAGAAGCACACCGCGGCGGAGGGCAAGCAGAAGCTCGACCGGCTCGGCGGCCAAACCTTCGCCCGCACGAAGTCCCGCGTCCGCGCCAACGTCCGGAAGATGGCCGACGAGCTGCTGCAGCTCTACGCCCAGCGACAAGCCCTCTCGGTCCTGCCCCTTTCGGAACCCGACGACGAATACCGAGCTTTCGAGGCGACGTTCCCGTTCGAGGAGACGCGGGACCAGGCCGTGGCCATCGACGACGTGATGCGGGACCTGTCGTCGGAACGCCCGATGGATCGGCTCGTGTGCGGGGACGTGGGGTTCGGCAAGACGGAGGTGGCGATCCGTGCGGCGTTCCGTGCGGCAAGCCAGTCGCGACAGGTGGCGGTGTTGTGTCCGACGACGGTGCTGGCGCAGCAGCACTTGTTGTCCTTCCGATTGCGGCTGGAGGGCTATGGCATCGACGTGCGTGGGCTGTCGAGGTTCCAGTCCAAGAAGGAGCAAGGGGAGGTGCTGCGGGGGCTTCGCACGGGGTTCGTGGACGTGGTGATCGGCACGCACAGGCTGCTATCCAAAGATGTACACTTCAAGGCGCTCGGGTTGCTCGTGGTGGACGAGGAGCAACGCTTCGGGGTCGCGCACAAGGAGCGGGTCAAGCAGCTCAAGCAATCGGTGGACGTGCTGTCGTTGTCGGCCACGCCGATCCCTCGCACGCTGCAGATGGCCGTGAGCGGGCTTCGGGACATCTCCCTCATCGGAACCGCGCCCATGGACCGTCGCGCGATCCGGACGATCGTGACCCGTCCGGACGAGCGTGTTCTGCGGGAGGCGATCCAGCGAGAGCTATCCCGCGGGGGACAGGTGTTCTTCGTGTACAACCGCGTGGAGGGCCTGTACGAGCGCGCGGCGAGACTCCAGGAGCTGCTTCCGGAAGCGAGGATCGCCGTCGCCCACGGGCAGATGGCGGAGGCGTCCCTCGAGCGGACCATGCTCGACTTCGTGGAAGGGCGCTACGACGTGCTCGCGTCCACGTCCATCATCGAGAGTGGCCTCGACATCCCGCGGGCCAACACCATCATCATCGATCGTGCGGACATGTTCGGGCTCGCACAGCTCTATCAGCTGCGGGGACGGGTGGGACGGTCCCGGGAGCGGGCCTATTGCTACCTGGTCGTACCGCCCTTGAACGCCATCACGGACGAGGCGCGCGCGCGGGTGGAGGCCATCGAGCAGCACACGGAGCTCGGGTCGGGATTCCACATCGCATCCCTCGACCTCGAGCTGCGCGGCTCCGGGGACCTGCTGGGCGCCGAGCAGAGCGGCAACGTGGCCTCCGTGGGCTTCGACCTGTTCCGCCAGATGCTCGAGGACGCCGTGCACGAGCTGCGCGGCGAGCCCGTGGTGCACGACCTCGAGCCCGAGCTGAGCTTCGACGTCGAGGCGCTGCTTCCCGAGGAGTACATCGCCGACATCGGGGTGAGGTTGTCGTTCTACAAGCGTCTGGCGAGTGCAGGGGACGAGCAGGACGTGGCGGAGCTTGCGGTGGAGATGCAGGACCGGTTCGGTCCCCCGCCGGAAGCGGCGCGACGCCTCGTGCACCTGATGCGGCAGAAGACGGAGCTGCGTCGCATGCGGGTGCTGGGCTGCGAGGCGACCGCGCGTTTGGTGGTGTTGCACTTGGCCGACGATCACCGGTTGGATACGAACGGGCTCGTGCGGATGGTGCAGCAGCGTCCGCGGGTTTTTCAGGTGAGCCCTGACATGCGACTGACGCGCAAGGCCACGGACAAGGACGGGTGGAAGGACGGGATCGACGCGCTCGAGACGCTGCTTCAGGAGCTGGGTCCGTTGCGCCAGGGGTGAGGGACCCGCGGAGATCGAGCTTCCGACCGGGACGTTTCGTGCATGTTTTTCTGAGGAACGGTCCTGGTCAAGGCAGGGTGCGGCCGGTATTCTTCGAAGCGGGTCGTCCTGCCGAGGGGGTTCGGTGGGTCGTTGCGAGAGGGGGACATCATGATGACCGTACGACTTGCGAAAGAGATCGTGGTCCGGGTACCGAATCACATCGGGGTCTTGGCGCAGATAGCGAAGCTGATCGCGGACAAGGGCTACAACCTCGAGGCGCTGTTCGGAAGCCGGGAAGGCATGGCTGCCGTGATCCGCATGGTCACCGAGGACAACTTGCGGGTGAGCGACGCGCTGCGAGACAAGGGGTTCTACCCGGTCGAGGAAGACGTGATCGCGGTGGAACTGCCGCACAAGCCAGGGATGATCCGGCGGGTGGCCGAGGACCTCGCTCGCGCCGACGTGGACATCGAGCACATGTACGCCACGGCCGTGGGTGATCGCAGCTT